>JAQIJH010000001.1:0-244138 GCA_036946345.1 Gordonia paraffinivorans
AGCCATCGCGCGGAGCGGTCGACATCGGCGACGAACGGTGTCGCACCCCGGTCGTGCATGGGGTCAAGACTGACAGACGGACGACGTGCGCACGGTTGATCGAGCGCGACGGTTTCGTCGCATTCGGCCATGGGTCGACGACGGTCCGCCGTTACGATCCCGCAACAGCCAGGGGCCGTGGGACCCACCGTGCGGTGCGACCCTGCCTGATGCACGTGGAGGCAGGACCGATGGACCAGTTGTCGTCGCGGGACGCCGCATACCTGTTCCTCGGCGACCGACACGACTCGGCGACCGTCGTCTCCGTCTGGGTGCTCCGTGCTCGTGCCGACGGCACCAGCGTGTCCGACGACGAGGTGCTGTCCCGGCTGCGGGCGTTGGCCGCGCTGGACGACCATTTCGTCTCGCGGGTGCACCATGTCCCGCTCTCCCTGGGCCGACCCTTCTGGCAGCGCGACCCGGAGTTCGACGTCGTCAGACACTATGTCTCCCACGACGACGTTCTCACGTGGTCGGCGGCGACCGAGGAGATCACTCGGATCGGTGCACGGTCGCTCGCACCGGACAGGCCCCTGTGGGCGGGCACATCTGTTGCGCGGGGTCGACGGGGTGCCCGGCCAACCCGGTCGGTCCAGTCTCCTGGCGATCATGTGGCACCACGCCGCCTTCGACGGGATGCGCTGGACGGAACTCACCCGGTACGCCCTCGCCGATGCCGGTGACGATCGGGGCCCCGCCCCCGACGGCTGGCGGGTCGACGACCGCCGGATCGGCCCCATGACCGCCGCGGTGCGCGAGGTCGTCCTGGCACCGGTGACGTGGACGCGGTTCCTTCTCGGCATCCTCGGGGGCCTGTTCCGAGGTGGACGGCAGGCCGACCCCGCGGGGCACGCGCCCGCCATCCCCGTGCCCGCCCACCCGGTTCACCACACTGCCGACCGGGGAACGCGCGTGTGCTCGTACGTGCCGTTGCCGTTGTCCGCCGTCCTCGACATCCGGCGCGTGTGCCCGGGTGCGACGGTCAACGACGTGATGCTGTCGGTGATCGCGGTGCGCTCCGTGACTACCTGGTCTCTCTGGGTGAACCGCCGGCGTCCACCCTCCCGGCTCTCGTCCCCATCTCGACACGCACCGCAGCGCGGGCCCCGTGAACCAGTTCGCCGCGTCGATCGTCGACCTGCACACCGACATCGACGACCCACTGGAACGTGTCGCGGCCGTGAGCGACTCGGCGACCGCGGCCAAGGCACGTGTCCGGGCGACACAGTCGGCACGGTCGCCGGAGTTGCCCGGACCGCTGTTGCGATTGCTCGGCGGTCTGTCCCGAACGAGCCGACTGAACGCCAGATCCGCTGTGGCGACGGTGGCCATCACCAACATCGGTCCCACCCGAGGCGTCGACACGATGGCGGGTTCCTGGGTCGACGCGATGTACGGCATGCAGACGCTCGGCCCGGGGTGCCTCCTGGCGCACTCGATCCGCACCGTACGAGACCGGCTGGTCGTCTCGGTCACCACCGACGACGGGGTGATGGCCGACCCGAGCGTCTACCTCGGGTTCATCGAGGAGTCGGTGGCCGCGCATCGAGCTGCCGCGTCGGTGACGTGACGGCAGACCCGGCCCGGTCAATCCCCGCTGGGGAGCACCCTGTGCTCGTCGCGGCGCAGCAGTCGACTCGGTCGCATCCGTTGGGTGTGGGGGTCCGAACGCACGGAACGGGATCCACATGAGGAAGTAGAACGGCATCTGCACGAGCACGGTCGTCCCCCACCGCGCGCCACGCCCGGCGGATGTGACCGCGGCGGCGCAGGGTCCGCTGATCGCGCCAGCAATACCGCAGGTACGCCCTCGGCGGTGAGAGGAACCGGCGCCCGGAGATCTGTGCGTCGGCGTGCGGGATGAGACCCATCCGATATCCCGCGGCCTCGAGGGTCAGGCTCAGATCGAGGTCCTCGAAGACGTCCGTGCTCCGGGAGCGGTCGGCACGGACGGTCTCCCACGCCTGACGGTCGATGGCCATGTTCGACCCGAACAGTCGCGGGGACTCGGCCGCCGACTCGTCGCCGTCGGCGAGGGATGCCGCGACGGAATCGGAGATCCGTCGCTGCTGGCGTCGGAAGACCCCCTGCCACGGCAGGTCGTGACACGAACACAGGCCCGAACCGGCCGCGAACCGGTTCCCGTGAGAGAGGAAGAAGTCCCGCACGGTCCGCGCCCACGACGGGGTCACGCGTGTGTCCGCGTCGACGCGGGCCAGGACGTCCCCCACCGCCTCGTCGAACCCCTCGGACCGGGCGTTGATCACGCCCTGTTCCCGAGCCCGCATCACCCGTATGACAGGGAACTGGTCGGCGAGTGCCTCGGCGACCGCGACCGACGCATCCGTCGAGTTGTTGTCGACGACGACGATCTCGTCCACGGGATCGTCCTGGTCCACGAGTGTGCGGAGACAGTCGGCGAGCATCTCCTCCTCGTTGTAGACGGGCACGATCACCGACAACTGCGGTCTGCTCACGTCTCGATCGCATCATTCGGACACGAATCCGGCAAGTCGTCCCTTCGGCGGAAAGTGCGTGCCGGTGGACCGTCACCCGATGGGTGAGTGCCGGACATCCCACTCGCCACGCAGCAGGCGTCGGAGGGAGAAACGCCCGCGGTCGGGGTCCCAGGCCCGGTTCGCGGGCAACAGCAGCGTCGAGCGGGCCAGGATCACCAGGTTCACCGCCCACGCCGCGACAACCATGCCTCTCCGGCCGTGCGCCGCGTACGTGCGGGGGCCGCAGGCGGCGTATCGGAACATGCTCCGGGGGCCGGACAACAGACGGCGCCCGGAGACGGTGGCCACCATCCCGGGCACCACGGCCAGGTGGTGTCCGGCCTCCTGCAGGAGCAGGGACCGGTCGAGGTCCTCGAACACATCGCCGCGGTAGCTGACCTGGTCGGCGATCTCCTCCCACGCCCCGCGCCGGATGACCGAGTTGGCGCCGGACAGCGCGACGGCCGGGGTGATCTGTCCGTGCTGCAGTCGACGGCGGGCCCGCGCCTCCACCCGTCGGTGACGGCGGGCGAAGACCGACTGGAAGGGCAGGTCGAACATGAGCATCGGACAGGTGCCGGCGACGATCTCGGGGTGGGCGGTGAGGGCACTGTCGATCGCGGCGGCCCATCCGGGTTCGACCAGGGTGTCGCTGTCGATGCTGGCGATGACGTCTCCCGTCGCCGCCCGGAATCCCGCGTACCGTGCGAAGGCCACGCCAGGTCGTGACTCGGAGACCAGGACGATCCGGGGGTCGCGGGCGGCCGCCCCGGCGACGAGATCGGCCGTCGCGTCGGTGCTGTTGTTGTCCACGACGATGATCTCCGCGATCGGACCGTCCTGGGCCGTCAGGCGGCCCAGACAGTCCAGGATCCCCTCCGCCTCGTCGTGGGCGGGCAGGACGACGGAGATGCGCACCCGACGACGATAGACATCATGTCCGATTCCGCGCCGGTCGAGAGGTGCGGGATCCGGCCTCGAGGCCTCGGGGAGGCGGGACGTCCGAGCGTCGCGCATACCCCCAGGGGGTAGCGGGAACACCCCGATCGGCGTATACCTGGTGGGGGTATCCCCGAGCTCCACGAGTTGCGCGGCCTGTCAGGAGTTGCAATGGACGAGACGCACCAGCACGGCTACATCCACCGCAAGGACGACTACCTCAAGCGGCTCCGACGCATCGAGGGCCAGGCTCGTGGTCTGCAGCGCATGGTCGACGACGAGGCCTACTGCATCGACATCCTCACGCAGGTGACGGCCATGACGAAGGCCCTGCACGCCGTCAGCCTCGGCCTGCTCGAGGAACACATGAGCCACTGCGTGGTCGACGCCGCGCGAGAGGACCCGCAACTCGGTCAGGCCAAGGTCGACGAGGCGATGGACGCCATCACCCGTCTGGTCCGGTCCTGATCCGCCCCGAACATTCAGGAGAAGGAACCATCATGTCCGTCAGCACCTACACCGTCAGCGGGATGACCTGCGAGCACTGCGTGCGCGCCGTCACCGAGGAGGTGTCACAGATCCCGGGTGTCACCGACGTCGAGGTCGACCTGGCCTCCGGCGGCCTCACCGTCCACGCCGACGCCGAGCCGGACCGGACCGCCGTCGCGGCCGCGGTCGACGAGGCGGGCTACGAGCTGGCGTCATGACGCCGGCAGACGCCGACACCGTGGTCGACCTGCCGACCACGACGGCACGGTTCGACATCGAGGGCATGACGTGCGCGTCGTGTGCGGCCCGGATCCAGCGGCGCCTCAACAAGATCGACGGTGTCGAGGCGACGGTGAACTTCGCGACCGGCAGCGCCCGCGTCGACCACCCGACCGGTGTCAGCGTGTCGGATCTCGCCGGTCAGGTGGCCGCCGCCGGGTACCGCGCCATCGCCCGTGACGAGCACGGCGGGTCGACCCATGTCGGCCACGCCGATCACGACGGCGGCACCGACCACAACGGCGGCGGTCACGATCACATGTCCCACGGAGGCGACGCCGCCGACCTCCGCCACCGGTTGCGGGTGTCCGCGCTGCTCGGCATCCCGGTCATCGCGCTGGCGATGATCCCGGCGCTGCAGTTCGACAACTGGCAGTGGTTGTCGCTGACCCTCGCTGCGCCGGTGGTCATCTGGGGCGCATGGCCGCTCCACGTCGCGACCGTCCGCAACGCGCGTCACCTGGCCACGACGATGGACACGCTGGTGTCGATCGGCATCACCGCCGCGTTCGGGTGGTCGTTGTACGCGCTGTTCCTCGGGCACGCGGGGATGCCCGGCATGCGGCACGGCTTCTCGTTCACGCTCGACCGGGGCGACGCCCCGTCGTCGATCTACCTCGAGGTCGCGGCCGGGGTGACGGTGTTCCTGCTGGCCGGCCGGTATCTGGAGGCGCGGTCGACCCGCGAGGCGGGTGCGGCGATGCGGGCGCTGGCCGAGGTCGGCGCCAAGGAGGCCACCCTCGTGGTCGACGGACGGGAACGTACCGTCCCCGTCGGCGAGGTCGCCGTCGGCGACCTCGTCGTCGTCCGACCCGGCGGGAAGATCCCCGTCGACGGGACGGTCGAGGACGGACGGTCCTCGGTCGACGCATCGGTGGTCACCGGTGAGTCCGTACCGGTCGACGTCGGGCCGGGCGATCGCGTCGTCGGTGCCTCGATCGTCGTCGACGGCACGCTGACCGTCCGCGCGACCACGGTCGGCGCGGACACCCAGATCGCCCAGATCGCGCAGCTGGTCCAGCGCGCACAGGAGGGCAGCGCGGGACTGCAGCGCATCGCGGACACCATCTCCGCGTTCTTCGTGCCCGTCGTGCTGGGGCTCGCCGTCGTCACCCTCGCGGCCTGGCTGCTCGCGGGAGGCGGGGTGTCGGCCGCGTTCACCGCCGCCGTCGCCGTGCTGATCATCGCCTGCCCGTGCGCACTGGGCCTCGCGACCCCGACCGCCCTGATGGCCGGGACCGGACGGGGCGCGCAACTCGGCGTGCTCATCCGCGGGCAGGAGGCGCTCGAACGCGCCGGCCGGATCGACACCGTCGTGCTCGACAAGACCGGCACCGTCACCACCGGCGTGATGACCCTCGTCGACGTGGTGCCCGCCGCCGGTGTCGACACCGACGAACTCCTCCGTACGACGGCGGCGGTCGAGGCCCGGTCCGAGCATCCCATCGCCCGCGCGATCGTGACGGGTGCCGCTGCTCGGTCCGACGGTGATCTCCCCGCGGTGCGTGACTTCTCCGCGGAACCGGGTCGCGGGGTGCGGGGGAGTGTCGACGGGAGAGCCGTCGTGGCCGGCCGACTCCGGTGGCTCCAGGACGAGGGACTGTCGGCGGACGACGCGATCGTCCGTGCGGTCTCGGACGCCGAGTCCTCCGGCGCGACGGCCGTCGTGGCGGGATGGGACGGGGTCGTCCGGGGCGTGGTCGTCGTCTCCGACGAGGTGAAGACGTCGTCCGCCGAGGCGATCGCCGCGTTCCGCGAACTGGGCCTCACCCCCGTGTTGCTGACCGGCGACAACGAGGGCGCGGCACGGACCGTCGCCGCCCGGGTCGGCATCGACGAGGTGATCGCCGGGGTCATGCCGGCCGACAAGGCGTCGGTGGTGCAGTCCCTGCGCCGCGACGGTGCCCGGGTCGCCATGATCGGCGACGGCGTCAACGACGCCGCTGCTCTCGCCACGGCCGACCTCGGCCTGGCGATGGGGACGGGGACCGACGCGGCCATCGAGTCGTCGGACATCACCGTGATGTCGGGTGACCTCGCCTCCGCCGTGGACGCCGTCCGGTTGGCGCGGGCCACCCGCAGGACGATCCACGCCAACCTGTTCTGGGCGTTCGCCTACAACCTGGCGGCTCTGCCGTTGGCCGCGTCGGGTCTGCTGAACCCGATGTTCGCGGGCGCGGCGATGGCATTCTCGTCGGTCTTCGTCGTCACGAACAGCCTGCGGCTCCGGCGCTTCCGATAGATCACGGACACCACACGGGCCCCGAGGCAGCATGCCCCGGGGCCCG
Source organism: Gordonia paraffinivorans (assembly GCA_036946345.1). Lineage (GTDB taxonomy): Bacteria > Actinomycetota > Actinomycetes > Mycobacteriales > Mycobacteriaceae > Williamsia_A > Williamsia_A paraffinivorans_A. Next base: position 6,533 of record JAQIJH010000001.1, read on the forward strand.
TCTGGTGGTGTGAGTCGTCAGTCGACGCGCGTGCTCTTCTTCGGCGTCGACAGATGGATCTGGAACCGCGGGCGGATCTCGCTGCCCGGCAGTGCCGCGGCGACCTGCTGCTCGGCCTTGCCGACCACCTCGACGATCTCGGCGAAGTCGCGATTCGAGTCGGCCTCGACGGTGATCTCGAGCATCTTTCGCTTGCGGTCGTCGACAGCGCGGGAGCGGGTCGAGGTGACCAGGCGGTGACGCTCGAGGTCGTCGGCGACTGCAGCGGCGATCTTCGACGGGTTCACCGACAACGTGCCGGACTCGTCGCTGCCCGGCAGGACGACCGGTCCGGTTCTCCGCGGACGGCTGTTCATCCCCAGGAGCAGCAGCCCCACCAAGATGCCGACGACGGCGATCCCGATCAGGACGTACAGCCACCAGCTCTGGTCGGGCGTGCGGTCGAACCACGACAGGTCGATCTTGTCGAGCTGGTCGCGGACCTGCTGGATCTTGAGTTCCCACGCGATCGCGACGGCGCCGACGACGATGAAGACCACGCCGAGCAGGAACGTGATGAGCCGGTTCACGCCGGCGGGCAATGCGTTCACGAGCGCACCTCCTTCGTCGTCGACGGGGCAGACGCGGCGGCCGCAGAGGCCGTCTCCGAGGTGTCCCCGTCGCGGTCGTCGTCGGCGTCGCCCACGATCGGCTCCGGCAGGACCGGCCGGCCGCTCGGGGGAGGCGGTGTCTGCGACTTCGGGATGCGCACGACGATGGTCTTCACCCGCACCGTGTGCTTCGGCAGGACCGGGGCGATGGCGGCCGTGATCGCGTCACGCACGGCGTCGGCCGATGCCGGTGCCTCGTCGGAGGTGGTGATCCGGGTGATGACCTTCCTGCGCTTCACGGTGCTGTCCGCCTTGGTGACACCCTTGGCCTGACGGGCGACGGCGCTCGCGCGACGGGCGACGTCGACCTTGCGGGTCCAGGTGCTCGGGGAGTACCCGTCCACGGTGCCGGCCCCGTCGAGGGGGATGTGCGTCCTCGAGCGCGGCCGGATGGCAGTGAACACCAGCAGCACCCCGACGACGATCAGCGCGACGGCGACCGCCCAGAACCATCCCTGCCACGACAGCTTCGCGATCCACCGCGAGGCGGCGGCGATCCACTGCGACCCGGTGATCCACTTCTGGTCGACGCTGATGTCCCGGATGGCGATGGCGCCCACGGCGATCAGTGCCAGGGCGAACAACGACGTGATCCAGACGGCGCCGGGTGTGGCGGTCGGCGGGACGATCTTCTTCAGGCCCGTCGCGGGCCCGGGTCCTGGTGTGGTCATCGCACTCTCCTCTGCGATCCCTCGTCACCGACGACGACGTCGGCGATCGTGACGTCGACGCGGTGGGGCGTGGTGCCGGTGAGCCGGGCGAGTTCGGTGTGCACGAGCGCCCGCACCTCCTGGCACAGGGCGGTCACCTGGGTCGGCCAGCGCACCGCGACGTCGACCTTGACGTCGGGGTGGGGACGCGACATGTCGACCGACACCTTGGGATGGTCGCCGCCGGTGATGAGGCCCAGCGAACTGCGGTGGCGCAGCACCCCCTCGATCGACAGAGCCGCCTTCTTCGCGATGCTCTCCCCGACCCGGTCGTGGATCGTCGTGGTGCCCGGTCCGCCGTTCGGCTCGGTGGGCGGGCGGACGGTCAGGTCCGGTCGCGCGACGGGGAGGTGGCGATCAGCCACGGTTCCGGCTCCGCAGCAGACCGGACAGGTCGATCGTCCCGTCACGCTGCAGGCCGATGGCCAGACCGACCGCGCCGAGCACGATCGCGAGGATGAAACCGCCGAAACCGCCGGTGGTCGCCGCGATGGCGAGCAGCAGTCCGACGAGGAGTCCGATGGTGGCGTTGTTGTTCATGGCGTCTCTCTTCGATGCGATGGATGGGGTGTCGGGTCAGATCTCGAAGTACCGGCGACTACCGGGCACGGACCGGGGCAGACGAGCACGCAGACGTGTGACGGCTCGTCCCGCGGATCGACGCATCCGCCGCACGCGACCGGTCGGTCGCACACGGACCGGCGGGTTGCCGGTGATGCGTGGTGGTACGACGGCGCGTCGTACCGCGAACTCGCGGTCGAGTGCGTCGAGTTCGGCGGCGAGCACATCGGCGTCACCACCCACGTCGGGGTGGTGACGCCGGATCAGCGCTCGCCGCCGGGCGGCGTACTCGGACGGGACCGGCACGGGACGGTCAGGTCCCGGCTGCGGGGACGTCTGCCGACTCGGGCCCGACGTCCTCGGCGATGGACACGTCTTCGACGACGACCGTCATCGGCCGCGAGGCGACTTCCTCGGTGACGCGACGGACGTCCTCGGCGGTGTCCATGACCGCGCGGTCCAACGTGACCTCGATGTGGACCTCGCCGCTGTGGTCGTGCATGCGCACGCCCACGATGCGACGCCCGGCCGCGAACGTGGCCACCTCACCGAACCGACCCGCGTTCAGCCCGGTGACACCGGGGACCGATGCGGCGGCGGACGCCACCGCCTCGGCCAGGTCGGCGTCGGAGGTCACTGGACCCGCGGCTCGGCAGTGGTCTCGTCGTCGTCCTCGTCCTCGAAGTGGACGTCGTGGACCGCGACGTTGACCTCGGTGACCTCGAGGCCGGTCATCTGCTGGATCGAGTCGGTGACGTTCGACCGCACGGCGGCGGCGAGATCGTGGATGGCGACGCCGTACTCGGCGACGAGCCCGAGATCGACGGCGGCCTGCTTCTCGCCGACCTCGACGGAGATGCCCTGCGTGATGCTCTGCTGGCCGCCCGGGATGGCCTCGCGGACGCGCCCGACGATGCGGGCTGCCTGACCACCGAGGGCGTACACGCCGTCGATCTCGCGGGTCGCGATGCCGGCGATCTTGGCGACGACCTGGTCGGCGATGGTCGTACGTCCGTGGTCACCGACGAGGTCGCGGTGCTCGGGCGAGATCTCCTTGCTGGGGCTGATCTTCGCCGCTGCGCTGCTGGTGGTGGTGGTCTCGGTGCTCATCTGCACTCCTTCATGTCAACACATGAGCCGACCGATCGGGTCGACTCGCACGATTCGGTGGACGCGGTCGCACCGCTCGGGTTCCCCTGTCACGGCAACTCAACCGATGCATCTGTGTAGTCGAGCGACCACCGGGGAATGCACGTATGCGTGCTGTGATGTGAGTCACACGGGGATAGGCTTGAGGGCTCGGTCCGTTGAGGCGGTACGAGACGGGCCGGGAACGGGCCCCGCCGAACGGAGATGACGTGGCCAGTGAACAGAGTGCCGGCGACAGCGGCGCCTTTCGTGGTCGTCTCGCCGAGGAGACCGACGAATCGCTCGCGGCGAGTGCCGCGGTCGGCGACCGTGCCGCGTTCGAGGAGCTGGTCCGCCGGACACTCCCGCTGCTCTTGCGATACGCACGCCGCCTGACCCCCGATGCACAGAACGCCGAGGACGTGGTCCAGGAGACGCTGGTCGCGGCGTGGAAGAGCTTGCCGAAGTTCGGCTTCCAGAGCAGTTTTCGCACGTGGGTCTTCTCCATCGCGCACCGGAAGATCATCGATCTGCGCCGCAGGCGGGTCGAGGCACCGTTCGACGACGAGGTGATGATCGCCCTCCCGGACCGTCGCCCCGGACCTGCCGACGCAGCGGTCGGACAGTCGTTGCACGAGGCTCTCGAATCCGAACTGGGCGCGCTCACCCCGACGGCGCGCGCCGTCTGGTGGTTGCGCGAGATGGAGGGCCTGTCGCATCCGGAGATCGGTGAGATCCTGTCGATCTCGCCGAATTCTGTTCGGGGACACCTGCAGCGGACCCGGGCGCGGCTGGCGGAACGACTCGAGCCCTGGCGGCCCCGACCGTCCGGACCGGAGCGGACGGTGGTCCCGGCGGGCGCAGCACAGGAAGCGGGTGTGTGATGGTCGACATGCACACCGCCGAACCGCGCACCGAGGACTGGATTCTCGAGGCGGGTCGTCGGCTCGCGCCGACGACGGCGGACGTCTCGAGGCTCACCAAGACCGTCGTCGACACCGCGCGACGGTTGTCGCAGTCGCGCGACGAACTGGCCACCGACGACGGTCTCGTGGTCGTGACCGACCGCGTCGTCCGGCGTCTGATCCTCCTGGCCGTCCGATCCGCGATCGGGCGTCGGGTCGTCGAGGTCGCCGTGCGCATCGTCGACGGCGAGGCGACAGGCATCTCCCTGGGCCTTGTCGCGCGGTACGCCGACGACCTCGAGGTGGTCGCGCAGCAGGCTCGAGCGGCCATCGAGGCCCTTCTCGCCGATGTGCTCGGCGAACGGCACGCCGCCCGGGTCTCCGCGGCCATCGACGTGCACTGGGCCGACCTCGAATGACGGCTCACCTGCTCGACGGCGTCAGGAACTAGAACCTGTTCTAGTCAGTCGCTAGGCTGTGCCGAGGCGGCGCCGTCGGGTGTCGCCGGAGCCGAGTGCCGGAGGACTGCCACCATGCGCGCCGAACTGCCTGAGGTGTTGACCGCGTCGTCGGTCGGGTCCTGGACCGACGAGGTCGACGTCCTGGTGATCGGATGCGGCATCGCAGGCGGCTGTGCGGCCGTCGAGGCGGCGACGCACGGGGCCTCGGTGCTGGTGCTCGAACGCGCCGCGGTCGCCGGTGGCACGACGTCGCTCGCGGGCGGGCACTTCTATCTCGGCGGCGGGACCGCCGTGCAGAAGGCGACCGGCCAGGAGGACTCGGCCGAGGAGATGGAGAAGTACATCACCGCGGTCAGCCGTGACCCCGAGCCGGACAAGATCCACGCCTATTGCCAGGACAGCGTGGAGCACTTCGACTGGCTCGAGTCCCTCGGTTTCGAGTTCGAGCGGACCTACTTCTCCGGCAAGGCCGTCATCCAGCCGGAGACACAGGGTCTGATGTTCACCGGAAACGAGAAGGTCTGGCCGTTCTGCGAGATGGCGCGGCCCGCGCCGCGCGGCCACAAGGTGCCGGTCCCCGGGGACACCGGGGGCGCGGGCATGGTCATCGAGCTCATCGTCAAGCGACTGGCCGACCTCGGGGTCGAGATCCGATACGAGACCGGAGCCCGCAACCTCGTCGTCGACGACTCCGGCGCAGTCGTCGGTGTCGCGTGGAAGAGCTTGTCGGACACCGGGTTCATCCGTGCCCGCAGCGTGATCATCGCGGCCGGTGGCTTCGTGATGAACCCGGAGATGGTCGACGAGTTCGTGCCCGCGTTGGCCGAGAAGCCCTACACGCTGGGCAACACCTTCGACGACGGGCTCGGCATCCGGCTGGGCGCGTCGGTGGGCGCCGGGCTGAAGCACATGGGCGAGCCGTTCGTGACCGCACCGGCCTACCCGCCGTCGATCCTCATCACCGGCCTCATCGTGAACAAGAACGGTGAGCGGTTCGTCGCGGAGGACTCGTACCACTCACGGACGGCAGGGTTCATCCTCGACCAACCCGACGCGCAGGCGTGGTTGATCGTCGACGAGGCGCACATTGAACGTCCGAAGATGCCGCTGATCAAGTTCGTCGACGGGTGGGAGACCGTCGAGGAGATGGAGGCCGACCTCGGGATGCCCGGGGGTGCCCTGGTGGCAACCGTGCAGCGCTACAACGAGTTCGCGGCCCGGGGCGAGGACCCCGACTTCCACAAGGGTGCGGAGTGGCTCGCGCCGCAGGACACCGGCCCGTGGGCCGCGTTCAACATGAGCCTGGGCGAGGCGCTCTACGCCGGCTTCACCATGGGCGGTCTGGCCACGTCGGTCGACGGGGAGGTCCTCAGAGGGTCCGGCGAGCGCATCCCCGGCCTCTATGCCGCGGGTGCCGGCGCGGCCAACATCGCGCAGGACGCGAAGGGATACGCCAGCGGCACCCAGCTGGGTGAGGGGTCCTACTTCGGCCGTCGGGCCGGGCGGCACGCCGCGGAGAACCGCTGAGGACGACGAAGGCCCGGAGCCGTCCGAGACGACTCCGGGCCTGTCGTGCGTGGTGGTGAGCGCCCAGATCAGCTGGGTGTCACCGGATCACGTGAGTGATCAGCTCGGGGGCATGAGCACCGAGTCGATCAGGTACACGGTCGCGTTGGCGGTCTTGACGCCACCGCAGATGACCGAGGCGTTGCCGGAGCCGACCTTGAGGTCGTTGCCCGAACCGCTGACGGTCACGTCCTGACCCTCGACGGTCTTGTGGGTGCCGGCGATCTGCGACGGCGACAGCTGACCCGGGATGACGTGGTAGGTCAGGATCTTGGTCAGCAGCGCGCTGTCCGTCTTCAGGGTGTCGATGGTGGCGGCCGGGATCTTCGCGAACGCGTCGTCGACCGGCGCGAAGACGGTGAACTGGCTGCCGTTCAGGGTGTCGACCAGGTTGACCTGCGGATTCAGCTGACCCGAGACGGCCTGCGTCAGGGTCTTCAGCAGCGGGTTGTTGCTGGCCGCGGTGGCGACCGGGTCCAGAGCCATGCCGCCGACGGAGCCGGGGCCCGAGGCGTTCGCCGCGGCGTAGCTGGCGCAGCCGGAGCCGACGAGGTCAGCGGCCGGGTCCGCGCTCGCGCTGCCGCCCGCTGCCGAGGACTCGGCGGCGGTCGAGGTGGCGGCGGTGCTCGACGAGCCGGACGAGCTCGAGCCACTGTCGCTCGAACAACCGGCCACGAGGCCCATGGCGAGGCCGACGCCGGCGATGGCGACAGCGAATCGTTGGGTGCGCTTCAGAGCCATGTTCTTGGTTCCTTTGGTTGGGGATCGGTCGCTTTCCATTCGCAACGTACGGGCGGGCGGATGGGTGACGCCCGAAATTTCCGGTCTCGAATGTGTGTCTATCCACTCTGTGGATCACGAATGAGTAACGCAGGCGTGCCCCACCGGGGGTGATCCGCGTCATCCGTCCATCCGCGGGGCCCTCGGTGCCGAACCCCATCACGACGGTCCCGGACTACAGCAGCGTGGGCGGCGGCCGTCTCCCACCTGGACCCCGCCCGGCGGCGTCTGCACCGACCACCGTGAAGGGGTGACGCACGTGTCACGCATCGAGACCGTGATCCGGCGGGCTCTCGCCGGCCTCATCGCCGTCGGCGCTGCTCTGGCTGCGGGGGAGATCGTCTCCGTGGCCGTCTCGTCGTTCTCGTCTCCGTACTTCGCGGTCGGCGCACTGCTGGTCGACAACGCCCCGGCGCCGGTGCGCGAGTTCGCGATCCGTACGTTCGGCACCTCCGACAAGCAGGTGCTGCTGACCGGTATGGCGATCGGTATCGCGGTGCTGGCGATCGTCGCCGGGTTGATCGAGCGTCGTACGAAGCCGTTCGGGTCCGTGTTGGTGGTCCTGTTCGGTGTGGTCGGGATCGTCGCCGCGTTCCAGCGACCGACGGCGTCGGCGACCTACGTCTTCCCGTCGCTGGCCGCGATCGTGGTCGGTGTCCTCGTGCTCCGGGTCCTCACCGGGTACCTCGGAGCGCGCCGCAACGCCGCGGCCCCCGAGCAGGACGGGCTGTCGCGCCGCGCCTTCGTCGTGGCCGCCGCGACCGCTGCGGTCGCGGCGGGCGCTGTCACGCTCGTCGGTCGCGCCATCGCCAACGCGGGCAACGCCATCTCCGAGCGGGCCTCGCTGAAGCTCCCGACTCCCCGTGTCCGAGCGAAGGCCATCCCTGCAGGCGCGAACCTCGACATCCCTGGCGCCACACCGTTCGTCACGAACAACCAGACCTTCTATCGCATCGACACAGCGCTGCAGGTGCCCGAACTCAAGACCTCGGAGTGGCAACTGCGGATACACGGCATGGTCGACCGCGAGATGACCCTCACCTGGGACGACCTGATGGGCATGCAGTCGGTCGAGAAGGTCATCACCCTGACGTGTGTGTCGAACCAGGTGGGTGGTGACCTCGCCGGCAACGCGACCTGGATCGGCTACCCGATCAAGGACATCCTCGCGAAGGTCGGCGTCCAGGCCGACGCGGACATGCTCTTCTCCACCAGCGTGGACGGATGGACGTCGGGCTCTCCGGTCGCCGCGCTGACCGACGGGCGTGACGCCATCCTGGCGGTCGGGATGAACGGCCAGCCTCTGCCCCTGGAGCACGGCTACCCGGTCCGTCAGGTCGTGCCCGGCCTCTACGGGTTCGTGTCCGCGTGCAAGTGGGTCGTCGACTGGGAGCTGACCCGGTTCGACCGCAAGAAGGCGTACTGGACCGAGCGGGGCTGGGGGCAGGAGGGTCCGATCAAGACCGCCTCGCGCATCGACGTGCCGGCGTCGTTCGCGCAGGTGCCCGCCGGAGAGGTCGTCATCGCCGGCACCGCGTGGGCGCAGCACCGTGGCATCGAGAAGGTCGAGGTGCGCATCGACAACGGGCCGTGGGAGACCGCGCAGCTCGCCGAGGAGTACTCGATCGACACCTGGCGCCAGTGGTCCTACCGCTGGCAGGCCACGTCCGGGCAGCACATGCTCTATTGCCGGGCGACCGACAAGACCGGTCAGCTGCAGACCGAGGAACGCACCCCGCCCATCCCGGGCGGCGCCACCGGGTGGCACAACCGTGTCATCACGATCACCTAGGACCCCGACCATGACGCGCTACTGTCACCTGTGTGACCGACCGTTCCGCCGCGAGGCCGGCGCCGCCGGCCACGCAGACACGCGGTGGCCACGACGCGCCCGACGAACCCTCTCGGCTCGTCGCGCTGGTTCAGCGTGTGGCCATGCAAGACCGTCAGGCCTTCGCCGACCTCTACGACGCGACGAACACGCGAGTGTTCGGCCTCGTGAAACGCGTCCTGCGCGATCCGGGGTACGCCGAGGAGACGCTGCAGGAGGTCTACCTGCAGGTCTGGCAGAACGCCGGGAACTATCGCGCCGACATGGGTTCGGTGATCTCGTGGATCCTGACGATCGGTCACCGTCGTGCGGTCGACCGGGTCCGGTCGGAGCAGGCGTCGACGCGTCGCGGGGTCGAGTACTCGGTGTCGACGGCGACGATCGAGACCGATCAGGTCGTGGACTCGGTGGTGACACGCGAGGACCGGCGCGCGGTGATCGTGTGTCTCGGGACGCTGACGGACACCCAGCGGGAGAGCATCGAACTCTCCTACTACGGCGGGTTGAGCTATCCGCAGGTGGCCGAGAGGCTGAACGCCGCACTGCCGACCGTGAAGTCGCGTATCCGGGACGGGTTGCGCCGGCTCCGATCCTGTCTGGAGACCTCCGATGAGGGCTGACGATCCTCGTGCCGACGCCGCTCGGATGGTCGACGACCTGCTCGAGCTGTACGCGATCCACGCGCTGCCCGCCGACGAGGCGACCGCGTTCGAGCGGGCTCTCGGCCTGCTCGACGAGTCCTCGCGCCGTCAGGCGGTCGCGGACATCCGGAGCACGCGTGACGCCGTCGCCCGCTGGGCGGCGGAACACGCCGAGAACCCCGATCCCCGCCTGCGGGACCGTGTCCTGTCGACGGTCGACCGTGACGACGCCACCCGACCCACCGGAGACGGTGCGGTCGTGACCGACGAGCTCGCTGCTCGCCGGGCCCGTCGTCGCCGTGTGGCCGTGGCGGTCTCGTCTGCTGCCGCAGCGCTGCTGCTCGTCGTGGGTGGCGTGGTCATCGGCCGGTCGACGCTGTCGACACCGGCGGACCAGCCGTCGGTGGCGCAGTCGGATCAGCTGACGGCCCTGCAGTCGGTGATGGCCCGCAGTGACGTCGAGGTGCACCGCACCGAGATGACGGGCATGCCCGGCACAGTCGTGGTGGCGTCCTCGCGGAGTGCCGACAAGGCGGTCGTCGTGCTCGACGGTGCCCAGCAGCCGCCGAGCGAGCGCGTCTACCAGCTCTGGCTCATCGGGAACTCACACGCGCCGAAGTCGGCCGGTCTGGTGTCGTCGGTCTCTGCGCAGTCGCCCGTCGTGGTCACCGGGCTGACGGACTCACGGACCATCGGGATGACCGTCGAACCCGACGGCGGGTCGCCCCAGCCGACGGGCGCGGTCGTCGCTGCGGTCACCCTCTGACCGGGGTCCCTCAGGACCTCGACCGGTAGAGCCGCTCGTACTCGCTGCGGGCACGGTCGTCCTCGGCCTGTTGCCGTGCCGGCTTCAGGTCGGGGTCGAGGCCGTGCTTCTCGAGGCGGTGCGCGCGGTTCTGCTTCATGTACGCCGCGGAGTAGATGAGGCCCAGAACCAACCCGAGCGCGACCATCTGTGCCCGCAACCACCACGGGCCGGGGAACAGCATGAAGATCACGAAGATGGGGACGAACGGCACCATTCCCCGGACCAGGTGCCGGACGTAGGCGTTGCGTCCGGTGAGGTCGTCGCGTACCCAGTCGCGGAGGTCCTCGGGCAGTCTTCGCCCGAAGGCGTAGCCGATCCACTGCAGCGACGACGGCCGCTTCCGGGTGCTCATGCGGGCTCTCCTGTCGGGGTGGGGGTCGCCGCGCGGTTGAGGTCCCACAGGACGTCGCGCAGCCGTTCCAGTTCGGCCAGGGACACGCCCAGCCTGTCGATCACCGCGGGTGGGATGGCCTCGGCGCGCTCGCGCAGTGCCGCTCCCGCGTCGGTCAATGCGACGTCCAGACGACGTTCGTCGAGGTCGGAGCGACGCCGGGTGATCAGGCCCGTGGTCTCGAGACGCTTCAACAACGGGGACAGCGTGGCGGAGTCGAGCACAAGGGCGTCCCCGATGGACCGCACGGACCGCGGCGACTCCTCCCACAGAGCGAGCATCACCAGGTACTGCGGATGGGTGAGGCCCAACGGCTCGAGGAGCGGCCGGTAGAGGGTGAGGACGGTCCGGTTCGTCACCGCCAGCGCGAAGCAGAGCTGGCGGTCGAGGGCGAGCAGGTCGCCGGAATCCTCAGATGACATGTGCACGATTCGATCGTACACGAACAGTTATTGCATGATCTGTGTGTGGACAGTTGTCTGGACAAGTGACCACCAATCGTGGCCTCGTGCTATGTTTCCTGCATTCACCGGCTGCCGATCGCAGCCGTGCCCTCATCCCGTCACCCTGGGCGACCCCCGGCGTGGTGCGGAGGATGTGTCCATCGCGTTTGCGGTCCGTGAGAGACGGGTGTGTCCATGAGTGTCGGTGTCGTGCGGGAGGTGGCCGACGGGGAGCGCAGGGTTGCGCTCGTCCCGAAGGTCGTCGCGACGTTGGTCAACAAGGGGGTCGACGTCGTCGTCGAGTCCGGTGCGGGGGAGCAGGCCCTGATCCCGGACGCCCTCTACACGGAGGCGGGAGCCACCATCGGTGACGCCTGGTCGGCGGACGTCGTGGTCAAGGTCGTGGCCCCCACCGACGAGGAGGTGGCGAAGCTGTCGTCGGGTCAGACGCTGATCGGCTTCCTGGCGCCGCGCAACCAGGAGAACCAGATCGGTGCGCTGAAGGCGGCAGGCGTCCAGGCGTTCGCCGTCGAGGCGATCCCGCGCATCAGCCGCGCACAGGCGATGGACGCACTGAGCTCGCAGGGCAACGTGTCCGGCTACAAGGCCGTCATCCTCGCCGCGGAGAAGTCGACGCGGTACTTCCCGATGCTCACCACGGCCGCGGGCACGGTGAAGCCCGCGACCGCGCTGATCCTCGGCGTCGGCGTCGCGGGCCTGCAGGCGCTGGCCACCGCCAAGCGTCTCGGCGCCCGCACCACCGGCTACGACGTGCGCCCCGAGGTGGCCGAGCAGGTCAAGTCCGTCGGTGCGCAGTGGCTCGACCTCGGCATCGACGCCGCGGGTGAGGGCGGGTACGCCCGTGAGCTCACCGAGGACGAGCGTGCGCAGCAGCAGAAAGCTCTCGAGGATGCCATCAAGAGCTTCGACGTGGTCATCACGACCGCTCTCGTCCCCGGTCGGCCTGCGCCGCGCCTCGTGACCGCGGCTGCGGTCGAGGGGATGAAGCCCGGCAGCGTCATCGTCGACCTGGCGGGCGAGACCGGCGGCAACTGCGAACTCACCGAGCCCGGACAGAACGTCGTCAAGCACGACGTGACGATCTGCTCGCCGCTCAACCTCCCCGCCGGCATGCCCGAGCACGCCAGCGAGCTCTACTCCAAGAATCTCCTCGCCCTCATCGAGCTGATGCTCGACGAGAACGGCACCATCGCACCGGATTTCTCCGACGAGGTGCTGGCGAAGTCGTGCGTGACTCGAGAGGCGGACGCCTGATGTACACCGGTCTCCTGGCGAACCTCGCGATCCTGGTCCTGGCCGGGTTCGTGGGCTTCGCCGTCATCTCCAAGGTGCCCAACACCCTGCACACCCCGCTGATGTCGGGCACCAACGCCATCCACGGCATCGTCGTGCTGGGCGCGCTGGTCGTGCTCGGTGCGCTTCCCGCCGACGCGAACTGGGGCGTGCGCATCATCGCGTTCGTCGCGCTCGTGTTCGGCACCCTGAACGTCATCGGTGGCTTCGCCGTCACCGACCGCATGCTCGGGATGTTCAAGGGCAAGAAGGAGGTCGGCAAGTGACCACGCTGGTTCTCGCAGCCGACCTGCACTCGCCCAGCCAGGGTGTCTCGTACCTGGTCACCGCGCTGTACATCGTCGCCTTCGCGCTGTTCATCTACGGCCTCTCCGGACTGACCGGTCCGAAGACCGCGGTGCGCGGCAACTGGATCGCCGCCGTCGGCATGGGCATCGCCGTCGCGGCGACGTTGCTCTACGTCTGGAACGAGGGCGCGCGAGGCGACGGTGGGATCGGCCGTGTCGAGGTCCCGACCATCAACTGGATTCTCATCGCCGTGGGCCTGGTCCTCGGTGTCGCGCTGGGCATCCCGCCGGCGCTGAAGACCAAGATGACCGCGATGCCGCAGCTGGTCGCGCTGTTCAACGGCGTCGGTGGCGGCACGGTCGCGCTCATCGCGTGGTCGGAGTTCATCGAGACGTCGGGCTTCGCGGAGTTCGGCGACAAGCAACCGGCCTCGCCGCTGGTCGTCGGGTCGCTGATCGCGGCGATCATCGGGTCGATCTCGTTCTGGGGCTCGCTGATCGCGTTCTCGAAGCTGCAGGAGGTCCTGCCCAAGGGCATCGAGAAGGTCTTCGTCGGCAACGCCCGCCTGTTCCAGCTCGCCAACATCCTCCTGCTGGCGCTGTCGATCGGCGTCGCGATCTACCTCGGCGTCCAGGCCACCAGTGGTGGCGGAGCGAGCGTCTGGTGGATCGTCGGCCTGCTGATCGCGGCCGGTGTCATGGGTCTGTTCGTGGTGCTTCCGATCGGCGGCGCGGACATGCCCGTCGTCATCTCGTTGCTCAACGCGATGACCGGACTCTCCGCTGCCGCAGCGGGTATCGCGCTGGACAACACCGCGCTCATCGTCGCCGGCATGATCGTCGGCGCGTCGGGTTCCATCCTCACCAACCTCATGGCCAAGGCCATGAACCGCTCGATCCCCGCGATCGTGTTCGGGTCGTTCGGTGGCGGTGCGGCCGGTGCCGCGGCGGGCCCGGCGGGCGACGGCGGCACGGTGAAGGCCACGTCCGCCGCGGACGCGGCGATCCAGATGGCCTATGCCAACCAGGTGATCGTCGTCCCGGGCTACGGTCTCGCCGTCGCGCAGGCGCAGCATGCGGTGAAGGAGATGGCGACGCTGCTCGAGGGCAAGGGCGTCGAGGTCAAGTACGCGATCCACCCGGTCGCCGGCCGCATGCCCGGTCACATGAACGTGCTGCTGGCCGAGGCCGACGTCGAGTACGACGCGATGAAGGAGATGGACGACATCAACGGCGAGTTCAGCCGCACCGACGTCGCCATCGTCATCGGCGCCAACGACGTCACGAACCCGGCGGCCCGCAACGACCCGAGCAGCCCCATCCACGGCATGCCGATCCTCAACGTCGACGAGGCGCGGTCGGTGATCGTGCTGAAGCGGTCGATGTCGTCGGGCTACGCCGGCATCGACAACCCGCTGTTCGGGGCCTCCGGCACGTCGATGCTCTTCGGCGACGCCAAGAAGTCGGTCGGCGAGGTCATCGAGGAGCTCAAGGCGCTCTGACGCCGCAGCACCACACGACGAGGCGATCCTTCCCGCTGAGCGGGAAGGATCGCCTCGTCCGTTCTCCGCTCAGCCGACCAGGAACCGGAAGCCGGTGATCGTGTTGTTCGCGGGGTTCGCGTCGCGTTCGGCCTCCCGCGCGGTGACCGTCGACTGGCCGATGTAGAACCGACCCAGCAGGCTGCGGGTGTGCACCGTGAACGTCTGGCCGGGACGGATCGATTCGATGGTGAAGCCGTCGCTCGCTGTCGGAGGGATGCCCGACACCGACACCGCGATGTTCGTCGCCGTCGCGGTGCCGCGGTTCGCGATCCGCACCACGAACGGCACCTGTGGTGGGAAGTTCCGAGGACCGAGCTCCGGCAGTGACACCACGAGGTCGGGACGGGCCGGTGCCGCCGATGCGGGCGAGACGCCGGCGACGAGTCCGGCTGCGGCACAGGCCGTCGTGACGATGGCGGTCAGAGGGCGGGTCCAGCGACGCATGATTCTCCTGGGGCTCGGCGTGTGCTCGTACAGCTGTACCAGACGCCCGCAGGCCCCCGAGGGCACACCGCCGGATTCAGGCGGGGTAGACCTTGCCGTCGCGGACGGTGACGGCGACGGTCGCGAGGCCGGAGCGGGCCGGGCCCTCCAGCACGGCCCCGGTGTCCGGGGCGAATTCCGACCCGTGGCACGGGCAGACCAGCGTGCCGTCCTTCGGCGCGACAGCACAGCCCTGGTGCGGGCAGATCGCGGAGAACGCGCGGGCGGTGCTCTCGCCGGTGCGGGTGACGATGCCCTGCGCTCCGCCCGGGAGGCCGACGGCCACCGACGAGCCGACCGCGATCGCGGAGAGGTCCGTCAGCGAGCCGTCGGCGTTCGTCGACGGTGCGGGTGTCGACTCCGATGAGCCCCCCGCACCACACGCGGCGAGCGCACAGGCGCACGCTCCGGCCGCGCCACCGGCCAGCACCGCACGACGGCCCACGGAGTCGAGGTTCATGGCGTCAGGGTAGGGGCGGAACCTGAGATTCCTCCGTCACCGACGCAGGCCCGACAGCACGTCGGCGTGGGTGATCCACCCGACGACACGGGTGTGCTCGTCGTCGAGGACGGGGAGTCCTGTCGTGCCGTGTGCAGCGAGCGCGTCGAGCACCGCGTCGACACCGTCGTCGGCGGTCACCGGATCGGGGAGCGACGTGATCTGCTCGACGGTCACCGCCCGGGCGTGCGGGATGCGGAGCGCCTCGGCGACACCCCGCGACGTGACGCACCCGATGTAGCGGCCGTCGCCGTCGACGACGGGGAGCATCGCGTGGTCCGCGGCGGCGAGCGCATCGGCTGCGTCGTCGATGGCGAGGTCCGCAGGCAGCGCCGCCGGCGCCGGCGAGACCACCTGTGCCACCGACAGTTCGGTGAACGGGTCGCGGTCGGGCGCTCGGTCGATGTCGATGCCGCGACGCAGGAGCTTGCGTGTGTAGATGGTGTCATCGGAGATGAGCCGCGAGACCCCGGCCGCCATCGCGACCGCGAGCATGAGGGGCAGGATGATGCCGTACTCGCCGGTGAGCTCGAAGATGATGACGACCGAGGTCACGGGTGCGCGCGTCGCGCCCGCCAGTGCCGCGGCCATCGCGACGAGTCCGTACGCGCCGGCGTTGCCGACGATCCCGGGTGCGACGTCGTGACCGATCAGTCCGAAAGCGCTGCCCGCCATGGCCCCGACGAACAGCGTGGGCGCGAAGACACCGCCGGAGCCGCCGATGCCGATGGTGAGGCTGGTGGCGAGCATCTTCGCGACCAGCAGACCGATGAGCACCGCGACGACATAGTGCCCCTCGACGGCCTTCTCGAGCACCGGGTAGCCGACGCCGTACATCTGTGGCACGCCCAGCAGCAGGCCGCCGAGCAGCAGCCCACCGACGATCGGCCGTGCCCACTCCGGCCACCGCCACGCCCAGTCGCACAGGTCCTCGATCAGGTACAGGACGCGGGAGAACGCGACACCCAGCACGCCGACGACGAGTCCGAGGGCGATGTAGAGGAGGTACTCGACGGGGTGATCGACGGTGAAGTGCGGCAGCTGGAGGAACGTCTCGTTCCCGAGGATCGCCCGCGCGACGATGCTCGCGGTCACGCTGGCGAGCACGACGGCGCCGAAGGACTCGGCCGCGAAGGTCCGCAGGATCAGCTCGAGCGCGAAGAACGGCCCGGCGAGCGGGGCGTTGAACGTCGCCGAGATCCCGGCGGCCGCACCGCAGGCCACCATCACCTTCAGCCGGTCGGCGTCGAGGCGGGTCCACTGGCCGACGGTCGAGCCGAGCGCCGACCCGATCTGCACGATCGGGCCCTCGCGACCCACCGACCCGCCACCGCCGATGCACAGCGCGGAGGCGAGCGCCTTCACGACCGCCACCCTGGGTGCGATGCGGCCGCCGCGCTCGGCGACGGCGAACATCACCTCGGGTACTCCATGGCCTTTCGCCTCGGGTGCGAACCGGTACACCAGCGGGCCGTACAGCGCTCCCGCGATCACCGGCGCGACGAGCAGGAACCAGATGCCGAGCCCGGGGAAGTGGGGGCTCCCGACGCGACCGGCGTCGGAGAAATCGAACGTCCCGGTGAACGACCAGGTGATCGCCTCGATGAGGTAGCGGAAACCGACCGCCCCCAGACCGGTGCCGAGGCCGATGACGACGGCGAGCGGCACCAGCGCGGATCGCCCGCTGCGGAGCCAGTCGCCGATGCCGGTGGCGGTCATCCGACCTCCCGACGGTTCACGCCCAGGACGCAGAACTCGTTTCCCTCGGGGTCGGCGAGGGTGACCCAGCGGGCGTCGTCGGGCTGGCCGATGTCGACGTGCCGGGCACCGAGGCCGATCAGACGGCGGACCTCGTCGGCGGCCGTGGTCGACCCGTCGGCGCGGAGATCGAGGTGCAGGCGGTTCTTCACGGTCTTGGCCTCCGGGACCGTGAGCAGGTCGATCCCCGGCGCGTCGGGGTCGACGGGTCCGATCCCGATGTCGGGTCCGTCGACGTCGCGCACCACCCAGCCGAGTGCGGCGCACCAGAAATCGGACAGCAGACGGGCGTCATGGCAGTCGACGGCGATCACCGCGATCCGGCTCGGCATGGGCTGACCGTAACCGAGTCCGATTAGGATTCGCCGCGTGCCGTTCCACCGGTTCCTCGAGCGCCATGTCCACGACGAGGCCGTCGCGATGGGCAAGGCCCGCCGCGACGTCGTGCCCCGTTCGGCGCTCGCCGAGCGCAGCACCACCCAGCGTGATGTCGTCGAACTGGTGCGTCACCAGCACGAGGGCCGCATCCCGGAGCTGATCCCGCTCCGGATCGCGCGGATGAGCGAGTCGCCGTTCACCTTCTTCCGCGCCACCGCCGACATCATGGCCACCGACCTCGCCGGGACTCCGACGACCGGCGTCGACGTGGTGATCAGCGGTGACGCGCACGTCGGCAACTTCGGACTCTATGCGAGCCCGGAGCGTCGGATCCTGTTCGACCTGAACGACTTCGACGAGTCGGGCGTCGGTCCGTGGGAATGGGACCTCAAGCGGTTGGTCACCAGCGCGGTGCTGTGCGCCCGCGAGGACGGGGCCGACGACCGCGATCAGCTCGAGCTGGGTGAGCAGGTCGGCGAGGCCTATCGCCGTGCCATCCGGCGGGCGGCGGGGGAGTCCGTGCTCGACCGGTACTACACGGCCGTGGACGCCGAGGAACTGGCGGACTCCGGGCCCGGGGCCGTCGCGGAGGTGATCGAGGAGGCGCTCGCCAAGGCACGGCGGCGCACCGCGGCGAGCATCGTCGACAAGATCACCGAGGTCGGCTCCGACGGACGTCGACGGATCATCCCCGACCCGCCCATCGTCGTCCCGCTGTCCGCGCAGGACCCTGCCACCGTCGAACTCGCGGGTCAGCGGGTGGACGAGATCTTCGCGCACTACCTGGGTTCGTTGCGCACGGATGTGGCGTTGTTGCTGTCGCAGTTCGAGATCGTCGACGTCGCGAGGCGGGTCGTCGGTGTCGGTTCCGTCGGGAACATCGCGCTGATCGTCCTGCTCGAGGGTCCGTCCCGGGAGCCGATGGTGCTGCAACTGAAGCAGGCGGCGAAGTCGGTGCTCGAGACGAACGGTGGTCTCGTCGACGTCATCCCGGAGACCGAGGACACCCCGGCCGCCGCTCGTGACGCGGTGCGGGTGGTGGCGGCTGCCCATGTGCTGCAGGCGAACTCCGATCCGTTCCTCGGCTGGACCGCGTCGCCGGAGGGTGCGTTCTACTGGCGCCAGTTCCGGGACATGAAGGGGTCCATCGACGCGAGCGACCTCAGCGCGAAGGAGCTACGTCGCTACGGTCAGCTGTGCGCACGGCTGCTGGCCCGGGCGCACAGCCAGAGCCCGGCGTTCGGTCAGATCGCCGGCTATCTCGGCAAGAACGACTCCGCGCAGGTCGCGGTCGCGCGGTGGTCCCTCGACTACGCCGACCAGGTCGACACCGACTATCGCGCCTTCCTCGACGCGGTCGCCGTCGGCGAGATCTGACCGGATCCGCCCGGCCCACGGTCGGGTGCTGTCACGTGCACCTCGTCGACGGCGACGCGATGTCCCTCGTCGCAGACGATGTCGACGTGGACGGGTGCCTCACACCCGACGTGTCGGAAGTCCAGCGGGGCGCCGTCGGGGAGGAGATGCTCTGCACCCCACTCGTACAAGGCCAGGATGACCGGGGCGAAGTCCGTTCCCGCGGGGGTCAGTCGGTACTCGTGCCGGGTGCGGCTGCCGGGCTCCCGGTACGGGACCTTGTGCAGCAGTCCTGCGGCGGTCAGTTCCCGGAGGCGGGCGGACGCGACCGCCTCGGTCACGCCGACGCGGTCGACGAAGTCGTCGAAGCGGCGGGTGCCGTACAGCGCCTCCCGCATGATCAACAGCGCCGAGCGGGTGCCCACCACCGACAACGTCGCCGCGGCCGGGCAGCCGTCGGCGCGCCAGTCGGACCGGTGGGCGAGAGGCCCCGTCGGGGCGAGAACCGCGCCGTCCTCACTCGAACTCATGCCCCCACTCTAGCTTGACAAAAGCATTGCCAGCATCCGACGATCTGACTATGACAAACCAAAGCCTGCCGGGGTCGACCCTGCGGGGCCGACGGGAGCCCCTGGCCCTGGCCGTCCTGTGCCTGGCCGCCTTCATGGCGAGCCTGGACGTGTTCATCGTCAACGTGGCGTTCGACGCGATCGGCGAGGACTTCGGTGGCACCGACCTGACGACCCTGTCGTGGGTGCTGAACGCCTACGCGATCGTGTTCGCCGCGTTCCTCATCCCGGCGGGGCGGCTCGTCGACCGGTACGGCCGCAAGGGCGGCTTCCTCCTCGGCCTCGGCGTCTTCACCGCCGCGTCCGTCGCGTGTGCGGTGAGTCCGGGCGTGTGGTGGCTGGTCGCGTTCCGGGTGATCCAGGCGGTGGGTGCAGCGATCCTGACGCCGGCGAGCCTCGGACTGGTGGTCGCCGCGGCACGTCCGGAGCACCGTGAGCGGTCGGTGCGGATCTGGGCCGCCACCGGGGCATTGGCCGCCGCGTTCGGCCCGGTCGTCGGTGGACTGTTGGTCTCGGTCGACTGGCGATGGGTGTTCCTGGTCAACGTGCCCGTCGGGGTCGTCGCGATGGTCGGTGCCTGGCTGGTGGTCCCGTCGTCCCGGGAGCTCGTCGCGACGCCGTTCCCCGACATGCTCGGTGCGGTCGCGGCTGTCGTCGGGATCGGCGGTCTGACCCTGGCGCTGGTGGAGGGTCCCGACTGGGGGTGGACGTCCACGCGATCGGCCGTCGTCTGGGTGGTCACGGTGGCCGCTTTGGTCGTGTTCGCGATCAGCAATGCACGACACCGGTCGCCGCTGCTGTCGACGGCGCTGTTCCGGGTGCGGGCGTTCGCCTGGTCGAACGTCGCCGCGCTGCTGTTCGGTGTCCCGTTCGCGGCGGGACTGCTCGTCAACATCCTGTGGTTGCAACAGGTCTGGGGATGGTCGGCGATCGCCACCGGGTTCGCTGTGGCGCCGGGCCCGATGATGGTGCCGATCTTCGCCGCCGTGGCGCACCGCCTCGCCGCACGCATCCCCGTCGGACTGGTGGTCGCCGCTGGGTGCCTCTTGTTCGGTGCCGGTGCGCTGCTGGTGTCGTTCTCGGTCGGGGCGGGGTCGGACTACGCGGGTGCGGTCCTGCCCGGATGGCTCATCGGCGGTATCGGTGTCGGGTTGGCGCTCCCGTCGATCCTGTCGTCCGCCACCGTCGACCTGCCGGCGTCCCAGGCGGCCGCGGGCAGCGCGACCGTGTCCATGTCGCGACAGGTCGGGATGGTGCTCGGCGTCAGCCTCGTCGTCGCGACGGTGGGTGCCCCGGTCGGCTACGCCGCCGCGCACACGGCGTTCCAACACGCCTGGTGGGCCACCGCCGGTGTCGCCGTGCTCGCCGCGATCGCCGCCCTGTTCATGACCCCCGCGCGCACCACCACCCCTGCGGCCGAGGCGGCGCTGGCGAACGCCTGAACCGCGCTGCATGTCCACAACCCACACCGCTGACCGCCGGCACGCGCACAGTGCGCGTGCCGGCGCCCCGGTGGTGAGGGTTGTGGACGTCCGCGCTCAGACCACCGAGCGGAAATGCGTGACGAGGCGGAATCCGTCGAGGTGATGGAAAGCGATGCCGGCGGGTTGGGTCGCGTCGACGATCCCCTCACCCTCGAACGGGAGTCGTAAGGTCGCGGACACCCCCGGGGCGACGACAAGGGGTCGACCGGCGAACGTCGTGACCGCTCCGCTGTGGGCATGGCCGCACAGCGACCCGACGACGTTCGGATGTCGCGAGATCAGGTCGGCGAGACGGTCCTCGCCGATCTGTCGGATGCCGTCCATGAACGGCATCCCGAGAGTCACCGGTGGATGGTGGAAGCACACGACGACCGGCGTGTCCGCACCCGCCGCGACGATCTGCGACTCCATCCAGCCCAGGCTCGCGTCCGACAGCCAGCCGTCGTCACGGCCGGGGATCGTGCTGTCGCACATCAGGTACAGGACACCGGCGATCGTCGCCGACCGGTTCAGTGGCAGATCGGTCGCCTCGCCCGCCAGCAGTGCCCGGGAGAACTCGGGCCGGCGGTCGTGGTTGCCGGGGATGACGAGCGTGGGAACCCGCGCGGCGCCGAGTATCTCGGCGGCCTCGGTGTTCTGGGCCGGTTTCCCGTCGTCGGTGATGTCCCCGGTGACCACCAGGACGTCGATGCCGCCCGCGCGGGCGTTCACGTGATCGATCACCGCGGCGATCCGGGACCGACGTGCCGGTTCACCCGTCACGTGCAGGTCGCTGATGTGGGCGATCACGGTCACGCCCGACATGATCACAGATCGCCGGGCAACTTGTCCCGTCGGATGCCGCGCCAACTCGGGTGGCGCAGATGCCCTGCGGTCGTCCAGTCCATGAAGCGCACCTCGGCGACCACCTTGGGCAGCACCCACACCGCATCCCGCTCGATCGGGCGGTCGAGACGCTCCAGGAACGGCGACGTCTTGCGCACCAGCGGCTCCAGTTCCGCGGTCAGTTCGGCGAGCTGCCGTTCGGTGAGGCCGGTCCCCACGCGGCCGATGTAGCGGAGCCCGGTGTCCTCGGGCAGGCCGACCAGCAGTGACCCGATGGTCGACGATCGGTTGCCCTTGCCGGGCCGCCACCCGCCGACCACCACCTCGATGTCCCGCCAGTTCTTCTGCTTGCGCCACGTCGTGGACCGTCGCCCCTGCTGGTAGACCGAGTCACGTCGTTTCGCGACGACACCCTCCCAGCCGCGATCGCGGCTGTGGGTCATCGCCTCCTCGCCCGAGCCCTCGAGCAGCGGGGGGACCTCGACGACCGGGTCCCGCGCGAACAGCGGCGCGATCTCCTCGAGGACCGCTCGACGGTCCCGCCACGGTTTGCGCAGCAGCGAGGTCCCGTTCAGGAACAGGACGTCGAAGACGAGGTAACGGACGTCGACAACCCCCTCCGCGGCGGCGCGCCCGGTGAGCAGGGTGAAGTTGCTGCGCCCGCTCGCGTCGATCGCGACGGCCTCCCCGTCGAGGATGACGTCGAGGAGACCCAGATCGTCGGCCAGAGAGCCGAGTTGGGGGAAGTCGGCGGTCATGTCGATGCCGGATCGGCTGCGCAACCGCAGCGTCCCGTCTGTGTACTGGGCGAGGATCCGATAGCCGTCCCACTTGCCCTCGAACGCCCAGTCAGCCGCGTCGAGAGCCTCGACGGGTTCCAGTGTCGCGAGCATCGGACGGGGATCGCGGAGGCTGTCGGGGACGATCGGGCGCGGCTCGTCCGACATGAGATGGGCCAGCCAGTTCTTCTCGCCGGTCTTGATCAGCGCGTACCGACCCTGAATGCGCTCACCGTGCAGCCGTACGATCACCTCGTCGTCGCGCCATTTCTCGGTCTCGAAGGTGCCGCGGTCCCAGATCTCGACGTGGCCGCCGCCGTACTCGCCGGCCGGGATGTCACCGGCGAAATCGGCGTAGTCCATCGGGTGGTCCTCGGTGTGCACCGCGAGCCGGTTCTGGCCGGGGTCCACGGGCAGGTTCTTCGGCACGGCCCACGAGACCAGGACGCCGTCGTGCTCGAGGCGGAAGTCGTAGTGGAGACGCCGCGCGTGGTGCTCCTGGATGACGAAGATCGGTCCGGCCGGTGGCTCGACATCGTCGACGTCCGCGTCGTCACGACTGTCGCCGAACGGCTCCGGGGTCCGCGTCTCGTCCCGTTTGCGCCGGTACTCCGAGAGATCGACGACCCCGGGCGCGGCCGGGTCGGCGGCGTCGTCGGCGGATGTCGGATCCGGGACCGCGACGTCGAGATCGGCGAGGAGATCACCGAGATCGTCGACGCGCGTGAGCATCTCGGTGAGGGAGACATGGGCGATGTCCGGGTCCGACAGCTCGTCCCAGGTCCGCGGCGCCGCGACCATCGGTGCGTCCCGGCCGCGGAGCGAATACGGCGACAGGGTGGTCTTGGCGCTGCTGTTCTGGCTCCAGTCGATGAACACCTTCCCGGCGCGGACCGCCTTCGCCATCACGGCGGTCACGTCGTCGGGCCGCTCGGCAGCGAGTGCGGTGGCGATCTGTTTGGCCACCGTGCGCGCGTTGTCCGACGTGACCGCGGCGGGAAGCGGCGCGTAGATGTGGATGCCCTTGCTGCCGCTGGTGACCGGGTACCCGACGAGACCGGCACCGTCGAGGATGTCGCGGACCATCAGCGCGATCTCGGCCGTCTGCGCCAGCGTGACGTCCGGACCGGGGTCGAGGTCGAGCACGAGCCGGTTCGCGCGCCGGTCCGCCTTCGCCAGCGGCGCGTCGTCGACGGGAAAGGTCCACTGCGGCACGTGGAGTTCGAGCGCGGCCTGCTGAGCGAACCAGATGAGGTCGGCGCGAGACGTCGCGAGCGGATAGGTGGCGGTGCGATCGCTGTGTTCGATCACTCTGCGCGCCAACCACTCCGGGGCGCTCGTCGGCAGGTTCTTCTCGAAGAACGGTTGGGCGCCCGTGCCGTCGGGCCAGCGCTTGCGGGTCACCGGCCGCCACCACAGGTGCGGGAGCATGAGCGGCGCGACGTGGTCGTAGTACTCGATCACCTCGGCCTTGCGGGTGCCGGTCGCCGGGTACAGCACCTTGTCGAGATGCGTCACCGACACGGTGCGCCCGTCGACGTCGAGCGTGTCCGCCATGCCCCCAGTGTCCCAGGTCCCGGCCGGGGTGGGGTCGGACGAGTGGGTGGACCGGCGCGGGGCGGTCAGCGCACGGGTGCGGGGACCCCGTGGGCGATGATGTCGGCGACACGCCGCGCGCGCGCCTCGACGTCGGTGCGGTGGCCCGCGGACCAGAGCATGAGCACCAGGACCTCCGCGGTGAGCGACTCCCGACGCCCGCCGGCGGCGAGGATGTCGGAGACGAGTCGGTCGGCCAGCATGCGGTCGTCGGTGCCGGACGTGGGACGACGGGTGAGATGGATCGTCATGGGGAGTGCCTCCGGTCCCGCGGTGACGCCTCGTCGCACCACCGGGTTGTCGATCACCATAGGGCAATCTGTGATCGCAAAGGTGTCATCCGGGCAGATGACCCGCTCAGGCGTCGAGGACGAGGCGTGCGGTCATCTCCCGACGGCTCGAGACACCGAGTTTGGCGAAGATCGTCTTCAGGTGGTCCTGCACCGTGTACGGCGACAGATGGAGCGTCGCGGCGATGTCCCGCGTGTTCGCTCCCTGCAACACCTGGAGCGCGACGTCCTCCTCACGCGAGGTCAGTCCGTGCGCGGCCAGAGCCATCCGACTCAGCGCGATCCGCGAGGTCGGCTCGACCGTGACCACCACGTCAGGTCGGTCGCCCGACCCGTCGAGCGGCGCCGTGCGCACGCTCAACCAGGTGCCGTCGGCGGTGAGTGTCTGTGTGGTGAGCGGTGTGCCCGACGTCCGGGTGGAGGCGACGACGGCGAGGATGCCCGGCGGTAGCTGCCCGTGGTCGAGGCCGCCCAGGATCTCGACGGCGGCGTGTGCCCCGGCGGTCATGTGGGTCACCCGGTCGCCAGCGTCGACGATGAGGACGGCCGGACCGCCGTGGTCGGTGCCGGCGTGCGGGCCACCCGACGGCGGTAGGCGGAACATGGTGCGCTGCACGGCCTCGGCGACGACCGGACACGCGTCGGCGATCGTCGCCGCGTCGGCGGGGGTGAACGGCGGATCGTCCGCGCGTCGGTACAGCGCCAGCGCCGCCCACGTCGCCGCGCGACCGAGGAAACACGCACGCAGCTCGTCGCCGAACCCGAACACCGGCGACATGAACTCGCGATGGCGCCGGCATCGCGACAGATCGCCGTCCGTGTCGATCGACAGGATCGCGACCGGCGGGTCGCGCCGCGCGATCTCGTCGAACTTGTTGACGTCCGGCGGACCGTACTCGGCGGCGGCGAAATCGACGTCGCCCACACCGAGATCCCGTGTCTTCGAGGCCCAGGTGAGGACACCGGTCGTCGGGTCGGTGGTCGCGAAGCACGCGAAGTCGAAGTCGACGTGTCGGCGGATCGCCGCGTACACGCGGTCCGCCACGTCGTCCATCGACGACGGCGACGCGAGATCCCGCTCCAGCCGGTCGCGGAGCGCGAGAGAGGGGGCAGGACGAGCCATGCCTGCACTGTCGCACGGTTGAGCGACTCGTGACAGTCGGCGGCGTGGATTCCCCACATTTCTGGGATGTGCTGCGCGGCGCGGGATTCCTAGCGTCATCGGCATGACATCACACAGCGCGACACCACGATCCCGGCCCATCCCCGACCTGACACACCGACACCGCCACGATCGGCGGTGCTGGTGGGACCACCGTGACGCACGATGGCGCTGCGGCGCGGCCGTCACCACGACCGGCGAGACGATCGCATGACCGCCGCACCGAACACGCCCGCCGTCGACGTCCGCGACATGCTCGTCGTGCACACGGCACTCCTGCGCGAGTTCCGGCTCGCGCCGGGGGCGGTCCGACGGGTCCACGCCGACGACCCACGACAGCGGGACCGCGTCGACGACCACCTGGATCTGCTCTGCACGCTGATGCACCACCACCACGAGGGGGAGGACCAGCTCCTGTGGCCACTTCTCCGGAAGCGGCTGGCGGGGGAGGACGCGGCGATGCTCGACGTGGTCGAGGCCCAGCACGCCGGCATCGACGCCGCGCTCGGCCGGGTGGACGTCGCCCGCGCCGCGTGGCGCGAGACCGTCGACGCCATGACGACCGGCCGTCTGGCGTCGGCGCTCGACGATCTCTTCGTCGCGCTCCGAGACCACCTGGAGGTGGAGGAGCGGTCGGTGCTGCCGCTGGCGGCGGTCCACCTGGACCCCGCCGAATGGCACGCCGTCGGCGAGGCCGGCGCAGCAGCGGTGCCGAAGTCGTCGATGCCCCTGGTCATCGGGATGTTCGCCTACGAGGCAGATCCCGCCGTCCTCCGGGACATGCTGCGGCCCGCACCCGCACCGGTCCGCATCCTCATGCCCCGCATCGGCCCTCGGGTCTACGCCCGACGCGCTCTCGCCGTTCACGGCACCCGCACACCCTGATCCCGTCCGTCACCCCCAGACCCGTCCACAGCACAGACCCGTCCACAGCACGACCCCGTACACACAAGGAGAAACCCATGACCATCACCGACCACGCCGCACCCGTCCTCGACGTCCACGACCTCCACCACCGGTGGGAGGGGGCATTCAACGCCGGCGACATCGACGCGATGATGACGATGTACACCGACGACGCGATCATCGTGCCCGGGCCCGGCGCGCCCGAGGTGCGCGGCGCCGCAGCGATCCGTCAGGCGCTCGTCGACTTCGTCGCGCTCGGCGGGACCATCCACGGAACGGACCGGTTCTGGCTCGTCGCAGACGATCTCGCGCTCGGCAGCGGCGCGCATCAGATGACCGGCGGTCATGCGCCCGACGGAACACCCATCGACTTGCACGGCATCACGAGCGAGGTCGCGGTCCGTGGGGACGACGGCGCCTGGCGCTTCGTCATCGACCACCCGTTCGGGGGCTCCGATCAGTGATCCGTCGCCGGAACGGAGTCCGTCAGTGCAGCCAGACGGACTCCGCGCCGGTGTCACCGATGCGGTAGACCCAGATGATCGCGCCGATCGCGAGGACGACGGTGACCACGGCCAGGGCTGTCGACCCGACGCGCACCGCCCCGACCGGTGCCGACGGGAGGCGGTTCATCACGACGGGACTCGTCAGCGCCCAGAACAGGACGACGGCGACGAACAGCGGCGCGACCCAGTAGATCATCTGGTCACCGAGCTCGGTGTGCTGCTCCAGCACCGGGTTCGGACGGGTCACCTTCTCCAGCGACTCACCCGCCGATGTCGTCAGCGGGGTGATCACCACCGCCACCAGACCGACCAGCGGCACGACGATGCCGAGCTTGCGTCGCGCGGCCGGCCACACCACGGTGAGGATGCCGAGCACCGCGAGAAGCGGGATGGCCACGACCGCCAGATGGACGAACAGCGGGTGGGCGGGTATCCCGTTGATGGAATCCATACGCGCATGCAAGCAGAGCGTTGTTGAGAGATGGCTGAGACAGGTGAGGCACACCTGGGTGAGGGGAGCGGGGAGTGCGCATCCTGGTTGTCGAGGACGACCGCAACGCCGCCGAGACGGTACGGCGGACGTTGGTCGCGCAGGGGTGGGCGGTCGACGTCGTCCACGACGGCGACTCGGGGCTCGCACGGGCGACCCACGGCGACTACCACGCCGTCGTGCTCGACATCATGCTGCCGCGGCGCAACGGCTACGAGGTGGTCCGCGAACTCCGGGAGCGTGAGGTGTGGACGCCGGTCATGATGTTGACCGCGAAGGACGGTGAGTACGACCAGATCGACGCCTTCGACCTCGGGGCCGACGACTATCTGGTCAAACCGTTCCCGTCGCATGTGATGGTCGCGCGGCTCCGGGCCCTGATCCGCCGTGGCGCGCCGGAACGCCCGGCGGTCCTCACGGCCGGCTCGCTGACCCTGGACCCTGCGGCACACACCGTGCGCCGCCGGGGCACCGACCTCACGCCGACACCGCGCGAGTTCGCGGTGCTCGAGTTCCTGATGCGCAATGTCGGTGTGGCGGTGAGCAAGGCCGACATCCTGCACGCCGTCTGGGATGCCCACTTCGACGGTGACGAGAACGTCGTCGAGGTCTACATCGGGTACCTGCGGCGCCGCATCGACAAGCCGTTCGGCTGCGCGTCGATCGAGACGGTGCGCGGGGTCGGCTACCGGCTCGTCGCGGTCGACTGATCGTCGACGACGCCGGTCGTGGCGGGGAACGTGAGTCGTGTCCTCGTCCCGCCGAGCGGCGAGTCGTCGATCGTCAACGACCCGCCGTGTCCCCGGGCGATCTCGTTGACGATCGCCAGCCCGAGACCGGATCCGCCCGCGTCGCCCCGCGACCGCGCCTCGTCGAGACGGGTGAAGCGTTCGACCACCCGTGACCGGTCGCCGACAGGGATCCCCGGACCGTCGTCCTCGACGTCGATCCGCGCCGTGCCGTCGACATCGTCGCGCGCCATGGTGATCCGGACCGCCGACCGTGCATGTCGGACGGCGTTGTCGGTGAGGTTGCGCAGTGCGCGTGCGATCGACTCGTGGTCGCCGCGGACGCGGATCGCGCGGACCGCCGCGGTGACCGTGATCGCGGTCTGTCCGCGGAGGCGTCGGACATCGGCGTCGACCACGTCGTCGAGATCGACGTCGGTCATCGGCACCCCCGTCGCGCGCTCGTCGGAGCGGGCGAGCAGCAGCAGGTCGTCGATGAGGTCGTGCAGACGTCGCGCCTCGGGAAGGAGCACACGGGCGACCGTCGTCTGGTCGACCCCGTCACCCCGGGACGCGGCGAGGTCCAGCAGGCCGAGCAGGGTGACCAGCGGACTGCGCAGCTCGTGCGAGGCGTCTCCGACGAACTGCACCTGACGTCGGTGTGCCGCGTCGAGTCGGTCGAGCATCGCGTTCATCGTCTCGGCGAGGTCGGCGATCTCGTCCTGGGTCGCGGGGACGGGGACGCGCTGGTCGAGGCCTGCGCCGGTGATGTCGGCGACGCGGGATCGGATGCGTTCGACGGGTGCGAGGGTCCTCCCGCTGAGCACGTAGGTCGCGACCGCGATCATCACCAGGATGACCGGGAAGATCGCGGCGACGAGCGCCGCGACGATCAACAGCACCCTGTCGATGGGACCCTCGGCGGCAGCGACGACGACAGTGACGACACCGGTCGGGGTGGCCACCGCCGTCACCGTCGCGCGGTATTTCATGTCCCGACCGGCGAGCTCGGCGTCGTCGAGGGTGTGCGTGGTCCGGGCCGGCACCGGTCCGGTGAGCGGGGTCGTGCCCGTGCCCGGTGACGCCGCCACCACGCGACCACTCGCGTCGAGCACCTGGACGAGGTCGACGCTGGTGGTCGGTGTCAGCAGGGCGGCGTCGAGCGAGGTGATCGGCCCGGTGCGTATCGCGTCGCTGATCTCGCCGGCCCGCGCCCGGGTGACACCGTCGGCGGTGCTGAGCAGGGACTGATGCAGCACCAGCAGCATGATCCCGGCAGCGATCGTCAGGCCCACCGCCAGCAGCGATGTGGCCACCACCGTCAACCGCACGCGCACACGGGCGAGTCGTGTGCGCGCGGCCGCGACAAGGCGGCGCAGGGACCGGATCATCCCTGCAGCGTAGAGACCTACAGCTCGGAGAGGAGCTGACGCATGGTCGCGATCTCCCGCTGCTGGGTCGTCACGATCGACCGCGCGAGCTGCGTCGCGGCGGGATCGGAACCGTCGCGGATCTCGTTCTGCGCCATGGCGATCGCGCCGGTGTGGTGCACGATCATCTGATCCAGGAACAGTCGCGCGGCCTCGACCCCCTGCGCCGATCGCAGCCGGTTCATGTCGTCGACCGACATCGTCCCGGACATCGAGCCGTGGTCCATGCTGGCGTGCTCGGTCGCGGACACGCCCCAGGACGACGCCCAGCCCCTCATCGTCGCGATCTCGGGTGCCTGGGCGTCCTTGATCTCCCGGGCGAGTGAGACGACTCTCGCGTCGACACCCGACTTCGCGAGGAGCATGTCCGCCATCTCCACCGCCTGCTCGTGGTGGGGGATCATCGTCTGCACGAACGTCGCGTCGGCATCGTCGTGAGTCGACGAGGCCGCGGCGACGGACGACGACCCGCCCGCGGAATGGCCGTCGTGGGACGACGAACACCCGGTGAGGGCGATGGCGCCCGCAGCGGCGACGGCCGCCCCCGCGATCGCGGTCCGTCGGATTCTGCGCATCCCCGAGGTCGCTGTGGTCATGCGCCCAGTCTCGACAGCTCGTCTCGAGAGACGGTGGGTGAACCATGGAGATTCGATGGAGATCCGGGTGCGGGCGTCGACGACGTCGACAGCGCGTCCACACACCGCGACGATGTCAGCGTGACGATCGACGAGGGCACCGCGCCCCCGCGGGCGCTGGTGGTGGAGGACGAGGTCGACCTCGCGGCGGTCGTGGTGTCCTACCTCGACCGGGCCGGCTTCGCGGTCGACCACGTCGCCGACGGGGGGGACGCCGTCGAGCAGGCCCGGTCCCTGGACCCGCACGTCGTCGTGCTCGATCTGGGTCTGCCGGGCCTGGACGGCATCGAGGTCTGCCGACGGCTGCGGACGTTCTCCGACGCCTACGTCGTGATGCTCACCGCGCGGTCCGACGAGGTCGACACCCTCGTGGGCCTCGGCGTCGGCGCCGACGACTACATGACGAAGCCGTTCTCGCCGAGGGAACTCACCGCACGGGTGCAGGCGATGATGCGGCGCCCACGCGTCGGGTCCACGGGCGCCACGGATTCCGTCGTCGCCGTGGGCGACCTTCGGATCGACGTGGCCGGCCGCGAGGCGTCGGTGGCCGGACACGCGGTGCACCTGACGCGTACGGAGTTCGACGTGCTCGCTGTCCTCGCCGGTCACCCCGGTGCCGTCCTGAGCCGGCGGCAGCTGATCGACGCGGTGTGGGGTGCGGAGTGGGTCGGCGACCCGCACCTCATCGACACCCACATCGGACACCTGCGCAAGAAACTCGGGGACGACGCGGCCGTGGGTCGGTACATCCGAACCGTTCGCGGTGTCGGCTATCGGATCGGAGAGGGACGATGAGGCAGGACCGTTCTGCGGCAACCGGTTTCGCGCGACGACTACTCGTCGCGCAGAGCGGCGTCGTGATGGCCGGGGCGGTGACGGCCGCGGCGATCGCGGTGGCGGTCGCCCCCGGACTCTTCCACCACCACCTGATGGAGGCCGGTGTCGCCGACATCCCGATGGGCGTCGAACACGCCGACCGCGCGTTCACCTCGGCGCTGCTCGTCGCACTCGGGGTGGCGTTGCTCGTCGCGGTGCTGCTCAGCATGGGCGTGACGTGGTGGTTCACCCGGCGCATCCAGCGGTCGGTTGCCGCGGTGGCGTCGACGACGGCCGACATGGCCGAGGGCCGCCTGACGACGCGGGTGGGTCCGTCCGGGCTCGGGGCCGACTTCGACCGTCTCGGCGAGTCCATCAACGTCCTGGGCGAGCGCCTCGCGGCCACCGACGGTGTCCGGCGGCGCCTGATGTCGGACCTGGCCCACGAGATGCGGACCCCGGTGGCGACCATCGCCGCGCAGGTGGAGGCGATCGAGGACGGTGTCCGCGATCCGGACGCCGCGACGCTGCGGGCGATCCGCTCGGCGGCCACCCGGTTGCACCGTCTCGCCGCCGATCTCGGCGCGGTGTCGACGGCCGACGAGGAGACGGCGCTCACGCTGCGCGTCGACTCGACCCGACGCATCGTCGACGACGCCGTCACGCTGGCCCTTCCGCGAGCCCACGCCACCGGGATCGCACTCCGGCCGGGGGAGGTCGACGACGTCGACGTCGAGGTGGACGTCGACCGCGTCGGTCAGATCCTCGGCGTGCTGCTCGACAACGCGGTGCGTCACACACCCTCCGGTGGCACGGTCCGGATCGACGTCGTGGACGTCGGGTCCGGTGTCAAGGTGTCCGTGACCGACACCGGGGACGGGATCGCGCCCGAGGACCTCGCGCATGTCTTCGACCGCTTCTTTCGCGCCGACCCCGCGCGCAGTGCGTCGACCGGTGGGAGCGGGATCGGTCTGACGATCGCCCGGTCGCTGGCACACGCGCACGGCGGCACGCTCACCGCGAACAGCGATGGGCCGGGGCACGGGTCGCGGTTCACGCTGCACCTACCGCGCACCAGCGATCGAGAGCACAGCCGTCAGAGGTCGATGCAGACGATCGTCGCGTCGTCCGGTGGACCGTCGGCGCCGGTCCTGTCGAGCAGGTCGACTCCGACCTGACGGACGACCTCGTCCACCGACAGCGACCGCGACCGGCCCATGACGAGCTCTGCGCGACGGCCGAGTGCGGAGCGCGCTGCGAAGCCGTCTCCCATGATGGCTATCCGGTCGCCCGCGGTGAACTGGAGATGTTCCGTGACGCTCTCGCCCTCGCCCGTGAGACCGGCTGCGTCGCTCCGCTGGAGTTCCACCCGGTGCGGAGACGACGTGTGGTGGACCAGGTCGATATCGCTGGAGCTGGCGACCACGTCGCACGCACGCGAGGCGCAGTCGATGCGGAGGAGCAGGAAGTTCACGACTGCTTGACCGCGGAAGTGACCGAACACGGCCTCGTCGAGCAGGCGGGCCTGCTCTGCGGGGCCCCAGCCCTGTGCGCGTGCGTGGCGCACGGCGCCCAGCGCCAGCCCGGTGACCAGGGGGGCCGAATACCGGTCGACCCCAGAGTCCAGAACCGCGACATCGACTGCCGGCGCACCGTCGGCGGCGACCACCTCGATGTCGTAGGAGTCGGTGCAGGTGTTGTAGGCGGGTTCGATGCGTGCGGCGACCGTGATGCCGTGCGCGACGGTACGCGGTGGCCCGAGCTGCCGGCTCTGGATCTCTGCGCCGACCGTCCACGACCGGGAACGGGAAGCGAGCTCGGCACGACGGCTCGGCGACTTCGGTGTCGCGAGGTGCGGCGCGGCCGTGTCGGCTGCGGCCTGCACGAGGTCGCGCACTGGTGCATCGGCGTCGGGCGGTGCGTCGAGAGTCACCGTCAGGGTGCCGACGCGGTGGGTGGCCGTGGTCACCGGGACATGCAGAGACCACCGGGCCTCGGCGTCGACCACGGGATGCCCCGCGCGGAAGGAGTCGCCCGGCGGACTCCGGTCGACGGTCTCGTCGCTCTCCACGATGTCGTCACGGCCCCGGATCTCGACGACGCCCGACGGATGCGCGAGAGCCAGCGTGTTCAGGTGGCGCCCGTCGTGCGTCGCGATCCGGAGCACGACGGTCGAGCGCAGCGTCTCCGACAGCAGGCCCACCAGAGTGGAGGCGTGGTCGTCGGGGGCTGCCGTGGAGAGCGCGCGGCTGACACGTGCGATGAACGATGCCGGGTCGTCCAGGATCGGGAGCGTGTCCCCTGACGCCGGCTCGGGCTCCTCGGACCGGGCGGTGCCCAGCGCCGCGTGCATGGAGTCGACGATCGTCGCGACGGTCGGATCGTCGAGCCCTCCGAGCAGGTCACGCCATATCGCGACGCGCGCCGCATCCCACCGTGAGGCCACCGACTCACCGAGAGGAGACAGCGTCACAGCGATCTCGCGACGGCTCCCCTCCACCGGTTCACGGGTGGCGAGACCGAGCGCCTCCAACCGGTCGACCCATCTGCTCGCGGTCGACACGGCGACGTCCGCGTGTTCCGCGATGGCCGAGATCGTCGTGTGATCGACGCCCCGGATCTGGGCGACCACGCCCAGTTGGGCGAAAGTCAACTGCCGGGCGACCTCCGCCGCAGCCATGACGTGGCGATCGATGAGAGCCGAGGACATCTCGGCCAGAGCTGAACGCGTCTTCTCGTTCACGACGACACCGTGCCGTCGTGGCTGGGCGCTGGGCCGGGCGCCGGGAGCGTGCCGATCACGCTGCGCATCCGCACAGCGTGCCACACGACCTCGCCTGGCCGATGGCGCTGCTCGACGGTGACGAGGACGGCCCTTGACGCTGTGTCGACAGGGTCTTACGCTCACGGAACTATTGCATGCTGCAACAGTTCCGGTGTGCAATCAAAGGGCGATGGGGGTGCCATGTCCACACATTCCGTTCTGGCCGCCGAGTTCTCGGCGACCACGACTTACACATCGGGGCAGTACCTACTCGTGCTCTATGCATTCGTGGTGGCGGCCTTCGCGCTCTTCGCCGCAGCGATCTACGGGCTGAAGACGACCGGGGAGGTGTCCAAGGCCTACCGGCCGGCGGCCATCGCCAGCACCCTCGTGTGCAGTGTCGCGACAGTCGCCTACCTGGCGTTGATCCTGGAATGGGTCCTCAAGTTCCGGGCTTCCCCCGACGGGCAGAGCTTCGCCCCGGCCGCCGGCACCGTCGTCACCGAACTGCGGTACATGGACTGGTCGGTGACCGTGCCCCTGCTGACCGTCGAGATCATCGCGGTCGCGGCGCTCAGCCGGAGTGCTGCGCTGCGCTGGCGCACGGTGGCGATGGCCTCGGCAGCGTTGATGATCGTCACCGGATATCTCGGCGTCGTGTACGGCGAGAACGCTTCTCGGGGGATCACCTGGGCGTTCTGGGTCTGGGGCATCGTGAGCACGGTCTTCTTCGTCGTGCTCTATGTGGTCGCACTGCGGGCGTACCGGGCCACCGAAGCCGTCGTGGGCAAGGGCGAGACCCTCGTCACCTACCGCAACGCGCTGATCCTGCTGTTGAGCGTCTTCGGCGTCTACCCGATCGCCTACATGGTGCCGCTGTGGGCAGGGGCGAACGACGGCGGATGGGCGACCACCGAGCAGTTGGCGTTCACCGCCGCCGACATCGCGGCCAAGGTGGGGTTCGGCCTGTTGATCCACAAGGCAGCCAAGTTGCGCACCGCCGCCGATGCGCTCGCGGCCGGCGGGACGGTCGATCCCGTCACAGCGTCGACGCTTTCGGACGACGTGCCGGGTGAGGTGTGGATCTCCGGCGAGCTCGTGAGCGTGCCGACGCTCGGGACGACCGGCGCCCACACCGCGACGCCGACGCGCTGATCCTGCGTTCGATGACCGCGCGACGGTGGCTGGTGGGTCCACCTCGCCTTGCCGCCGTCGTCGCGGTCGTCGCCGCGGGGCTCACCCCGTCGATCTCGACCGGCGGAATGAAGCCCGCAGGCGTGGTGGGGGCGGGGCTGCTCGTCATCTCGCTGGTGGTCGGGACGCCCCACGGCGCGAGCGATGTCACCCGGCTGGGCCGCACCCCATTCCGATTCCTCTACAAGGCAACGCTGTACGCCGTGTGCGCGCTGGCGGTCGGGTTCGTGTGGTTGCTTGCACCACTCTGGACGGTGCTCGCACTGCTCGTCGTCTCCTCCGGGCATTTCGGTGTCGGGGATCTGGACGTGAGCGCTCGTCTGGGCGAATCGGGGAGCCTGCGCCGCATCGACGGTGTCATGCGGGTGGTGGCGATGGGAGGGATCCCGGTCGGCATACCGCTCGGCCTGCACGGTGACGCCGTGCTCGACACCCTCGATCACTTGACCGCGGGGCATGGTGCGGTCGTGGTTGTCGTCTGCAGATCGCTTCTGCCGGTCGTCGCGGGGGCGGTGCTGTGGACCGTGGTCGCGGCGGTCGGCTCCCGCCGCGACGTCGTCGTCGATCTCCTGGCCCTGTCCACGCTGTTCGTCGTGGTGTCGCCGTTGTACGCGTTCGCGGTCTACTTCGGCTTCTGGCACGCGTGGCGACAGACGGGACTCATGGTCGACGCAGCGGTCCGCGGGCGCGCCGGGACGAGACCGCGATGGCGACGTGCACTGGTCCTGACGGGTGCGGCATCGGTCGCCGCGTTCGCCGCCACCGCGGCGGTCGTCGCGGCACGCCCAGGTCCGGGCGTCGCCGTCGCCGCACTCGTGGTCGTCCTGTGTCTCACGGTCCCGCACACGATCGTGTCGTCGACGGCAAGGAAGGCCGACGGCTGTACGGACGGTCCCGGCAGTGCGGCCACGACAGGGTCACTTCTGGGCGGGTTCGCCACCCATGTGGGACAGCATCGGTAGGCCTCCGGTGCGGACGAACCGGGTGACCAGGACAGCGGCGAGCGCGAGCGCGACGATGTTCAGCCACGTGGTGTAGTTCCACGAGATCCCCTGATCGGGGATGTGGGCCGTCGACGGGTCGGGCACGAGGCCGAGCCCGGAGAAGAGCGCGTCGACGATCCAGCTCGCGAGGACGATGGCGACGTAGAACGTCCCGGCGATCCGGATGGTCATGGCCGTCCCGTAGTACTTGCGGTAGATGTTCAGGATCGGCGCGATGAGCAGGTCGGCGAAGATGAAGGCGACGACGCCACCGAAACTGATGCCGCCGGTCCAGAGCACCACCGCGAGCGGCACGTTGCCCACCGAACACACGAAGCTGACCACCGCGACGAGCGGACCGATGATCGGCCCCCACACCGCGGACACCAGGGGGTGGTCCTCGAAGAACAGTGCCCGCCAGACGCTGTCGGGAACCCATGCCGCCACGGCTCCGGCGATCAGGACGCCGGCGATGATGTCCTTGTAGATCGCCGCCCACTCCATGGCGAAGATCTCTGACACCGAGGTGAAGGCCTTGCGGGAGAACAGGCGCCGCCAGAAGCCGACGTCGGAGTCGACGGACATGTCCATGCCGGCGTGACCCTCCATCGAGCCGGCGATGCCCTTGTCGGCTTGCTCACGAGCGGCGCTGATGACCCGCTCGCGCAGGACGATCCGGAAGATCACGGCGACCAACACGATGATGATCGGCCCACCGACGAACTCGGCGAGCGTGAACTGCCAGCCCATCAAGAGGGCGAGAACGACGCCGAGCTCGATCACCATGTTCGTCGACGCGATCTCGAAGGCCATCGCCGAGATGAACGACGCGCCCCGGCGGAAGAGCGAACGTGCAAGGGCCACTGCGGCATAAGAACACGACGACGACGCCATGCCGAAGCCGGTCGCGACGACGAGTTCACGCGGTCCGTTGCCGCCGAGAGCGTTGGTGATGGCCGACTTGCGGACGACGGACTGGATGACTGCCGAGATGGCGAACCCGAAGACGAGCGGCCAGAGTATGGTCCATGCCATCGGACCGGCGACCTCCAGGGCGTGCAGAACTGCGGTCATGCGCAGAGTGAACCGTCGGCGACCGCACTTCATGCCCGCGCCGGGACCATTGCGCAGGTGTGCTCTTTCAGTGTCCCCTCAGCGGAGGTCGTGCAGGGTGTCGGCATGTCTCTTCGTGCGCGCGGTGCCGTCACTCTCGTCCTGATCGCGGGGGTACTCGGTCTCGGACTGGCGATCGCCGTCCATCAGGACCCCGCCGCGGGTGCCGACACCGCGACGATGCAGTGGTTCCTGCACCACCGCACCCCCTGGGTGACGCACCTCGCCACGGTGATCAGCGGCATCTTCGCGCCGGGATGGGTGGCCGCGGCGGCAGTGGCCGTGGCCGTCGTCCTCGTCGCGCATGATCGCCGCCTGGACCGAGGGGTCCGTGTCCTCGCGGCGGTGGCGGTCGCGGGTGCGATCGCAGAGGTGTTCAAGGTGGCCGTCGACCGTCTCCGCCCACCGGCGGTCGATCAGGTGGGGTCTCCCGGGGCGGCGATGTCGTTCCCGTCCGGGCACGTCACCGGCACCTGCGCGCTGCTCCTGGCGGTGGCGACCACGATCGCGGTGCACCGTCTCGCGCGGACTCTCGCTGTGGTCACCGCCTCGCTGGGTGCCGGTGCGGTGGCCGTCACGCGTCTCTATCTCGGTGCGCACTGGCTGACCGACGTCGTCGCCTCCGTCGCCGTCGCCGTCGCGGCGGTCCTGGCCGCGCCGCCCGTCGTGGGGACGCTCCTGACTCTGATCCGACCGCACCTCCCGGTCCGACTGCGGACGCTGGTCGCCGGCACCGGACCCATCTCGTACTCCGCCCGGTGACGGCGGCACAGGGGGTGGGGCGAGCGAATCGCCTCGGCCCCATGGCGTTCGTGGTGGGGTTCGGCGTCGTCAGCATGCTCACCGACATGGTCTACGAGGGCGCGCGGTCGATCACCGGTCCCTACCTCGCGACACTGGGCGCCTCGGCGGCCGCGGTGGGTGCCATCACCGGGGTGGGCGAGGCGGTCGCGCTCATCCTCCGGATGGTCACCGGGCCCCTGTCGGACCGCGTGGGACGGCAATGGGACCAGTCGATCCTCGGTTACGCGATGACCGCGGTCGCCGCTCCGCTCATCGCCGTCACCGGTGCACTGTGGTCCGCCTCGGTCCTGGTCGTCGTCGAACGCTTCGGCAAGGCGGTCCGGACGCCGGCGCGCGACACGATGTTGGCCCAGGCCAGCGCAGGTCGTCGTCGGGGACGGGTGTTCGCCGTGCACGAGGCTCTCGACCAGTCAGGAGCCCTGCTCGGACCTCTCCTCGTCGCCGCGATGGTCGCAGCGATCGGCTATCGGGCCGGGTTCGCCGTGCTGGCGGTCCCGGGCGCTTTCGCACTGCTCGCCCTGGCGTGGCTGCGCCGTCGGGTTCCGTCCCCGGCGGCGTACGAGGGAGCGGCCGTCCCCGCCGCCGCGGGAGTCGGGAGCGTCCGGCTCCCCGCGCAGTTCTGGCGGTACGCGGGCTTCACCGCGGTCGCGATGGCGGGATCGTCGACGTTCGCGGTCCTCGCCTTCCACATGCATGCGAGGCACGTCGTCGCCGACGCACTCATCCCCGTGGTCTACGCGGCGGCGATGGCGGCCGCCGCCGTCGCCGCGCTCGCGTCCGGGCGTCTCTATGACCGGGTGGGCATGCGCGCGTTGCTCGTGGCCCTGCCTCTCGCGGCGGTGGTGCCCGTGCTGGCGTTCACGACCTCGACCGCGCTGGTGGTCGTCGGGGCCGTCGTCTGGGGCGCGTCGATGGGCATCCACGAGTCCACGTTCCGAGCCGTCGTCGCCGAACTCGTCCCGTCATCTCGACGGGGTGCGGGCTTCGGGATCTTCGCCGCGGTCTACGGGATCGCCTGGCTCGGCGGGTCGGTGCTGATCGGAGCCCTGTACGACCACTCGATCTCTGCGGTCATCGTCTACACCGTGCTGACCCAGGTGGTCGCCGGCGGCCTGCTCGTCGGCATCGCTGCGAAAGAACGCGGTGGGGCGGGGTGATCGCGCTGTCAGGATCGACGCCGGGACGAGCTCGGTGCTTCCAGACCTCGCGGTTCGGCTACGTCGGTGTGGATGGTCCCGAATGATCGGTGAGCCTGTGGACGAGGTCGTCGACGCGGCGGGCGATGTCGTCGCGGATGAGACGCATGCGGTCCATCCCGTCGATGCCGCGGTGTGACGGTTCGTCGGTGTCCCAGTTCTCGACCTCGATGCCGCCGGGTGGGGTGTCGACGGTGGCCTCGCGGCCGAGCGTGACCACGATGTCGACCCGTCCGAGGAGCTGTGGGTCGATGGGTGTCGGGTGTTCGCCGCTGATGTCGACACCGACCTCGAGGAGGCTCGCCGCGGACAGTGGGTTCACGGCGACGCCGGGAGCGGTTCCCGCGGAATGGATCTCGACGCGGTCACCGGCCACGGCGCGCATCAGACCGGCGGCCATCTGTGACTTGCCGGCGTTCTTCACACAGACGAACAACACACTGGGCGTGTCGGTCATGACCTGCTCTCACCGGCCTCGTCGGACCGGACGGCGAAACGCGCGCGCATTGCCAGTGAGACATAGACGAGGCCGATGAGGACGGGGACCTCGATGAGAGGGCCGACGACGCCGGCGAGAGCCTGACCCGACGTCGCACCGAAGGTCGCGATCGCGACGGCGATGGCGAGCTCGAAGTTGTTGCCCGCGGCGGTGAATGCGAGCGTCGTGGTGCGTTCGTACCCGAGACCGACGACGGCCCCGGTGAGATACCCGCCGCCCCACATGACGGCGAAGTAGTTGAGGAGCGGCACCGCGATGCGGACGACGTCTAGCGGACGGGAGGTGATCTGGTCACCCTGGAGAGCGAAGAGGACGACGATCGTGAACAGCAGGCCGTAGAGCGCCCACGGGCCGATGCGCGGAAGGACACTGGTCTCGTACCAATCGCGCCCGCGGGCACGTTCTCCCAGGCGGCGGGAGAGGAATCCTGCGAGGAGCGGGATCCCGAGGAACACCAGGACGGACTTCGCGATCTGCCACGGCGACGTGGAGATGCTCGTCTGCGCGAGGCCGAGCCAGCCGGGCAGGACCGAGAGGTAGAACCAGCCCAGGCCGGCGAACATGACCACTTGGAAGATCGAGTTGATCGCGACGAGGACGGCGGCGGCCTCACGGTCACCGCAGGCGAGGTCGTTCCAGATGACGACCATCGCGATACAGCGCGCGAGGCCGACGATGATCAGGCCCGTGCGGTACTCGGGCAGGTCCGGCAGCAGCAGCCACGCGAGAGCGAACATCAGCGCCGGGCCGACGATCCAGTTCAGCGCCAGCGACGCGGCGAGCATCCGACGATGGCCGGTGACCGTGTCGAGGCGGTCGTAGCGGACCTTGGCCAACACCGGGTACATCATCACCAGAAGGCCGATGGCGATCGGCAGCGAGACACCGTCGACCGTGATGGCCGAGAGGGCGGTGTTCAGGCCGGGCACGGCGGCACCGAGGCCGATGCCGCCGGCCATGGCGACCGCGATCCAGACAGGGAGGAAGCGATCGAGGGTGGACAACCGGGCCGCGACTGTCGCCTGGGGGTCGGCGGTCGCGGTCATACAGTCACCGACCCGGTGTCAGACACGGGGTTTGCGGCCTCGAGAACCGTCGAGAGGCGGTGCAGCGCCTCAGGGATGACCCAGTAGTAGACCCAGGTGCCGCGGCGTTCGCAGTCCATCAACCCGGCGGACCGCAGCACCTTGAGGTGATGGGAGATGGTCGGCTGGGCGAGGTCGAAGGTCGGGGAGATGTCGCACACGCACGCCTCGCCGTCCTCATGGCTGGCGACGAGGCTCAGCAGTCGCAGGCGCACCGGATCTGCGAGCGCCTTGAACATCACGGCCAGACCCGCCGCGGAGTCGGCCGGCAAGGGTTCCCTGACCAGGGGCGCGCAGCAGCTCCCCGCCTGATTCGACACCCATCTATATTGACCACCATCGATCCGACGATCAAGTCAGGTCGCCGCAAGGGCGACTACCCGACGGCGGTACCGACCACCGTGCCGATGAGGTAGGTGACCGCCATGGCGATCATCCCGCCGATCGTGACGCGCAGGACGGCGGTGCGACGGTCGGCGTCGCCCACGGCCGCGCTGAGGTAGCCGGTGAGCGCGAGCGCGAGGGCCACCGCGACGAACGTGATCGGGATGCGAAGGTGCGCAGGCGGCAACAGGATCGCGAGGAGCGGCAACACGGCACCCGTGGTGAACGCGATCGCTGACGACAGGGCGGCCTGCCACGGGTTGGTCAGCTCCTCGGGGTCGATGCCCAGCTCGGCGTCGACGTGTGCGGCGAAGGCATCGTTCTCGGTCAGCTCGGTCGCGACCTGCCAGGCCGTCTCGGGCGTCAGCCCCTTTGCCTCGTAGATCGCGGCCAACTCCTCGAGTTCCTCCTCGGGCTGGTCCTCGAGCTCGGCGCGTTCCTTCTCGAGAAGTGCCTTCTCCGTGTCCCGTTGGGTCGAGACGGACACGTACTCGCCGAGGGCCATCGACACCGCTCCGGCGGTGAGGCCGGCGACACCGGCGGTGAGGATCGGCTCACG
This sequence comes from Gordonia paraffinivorans, assembly GCA_036946345.1. Classification (GTDB taxonomy): domain Bacteria; phylum Actinomycetota; class Actinomycetes; order Mycobacteriales; family Mycobacteriaceae; genus Williamsia_A; species Williamsia_A paraffinivorans_A. The sequence continues at coordinate 47,824 of JAQIJH010000001.1, forward strand.
TGCGGCGGTCGCGGCGGCGACGCCGATGACGATGCCTGCGACGGAGACGATCCCGTCGTTGGCACCGAGGACCCCGGCGCGCAGCCAGTTCAACTTGCTCGCTGCGCCGGCGACGTGCGGCTCGGCGGTGTGCTGGGTCGGGCTCTCGGTCATGCCAGACATGGAACACCGCTCCGACCTGGCCGTCCAGCAAGCGCAGGCAAGCCTGAGAAGCGCTGTCGACCACGGACTCCCGAGGTCAGGCGGCCTCGACGATCTCCTTGATCCGCGCCAGTGTGGCGGGGATCCCACTGTGCGCGGCATCGATCCGGTCCCGGATCTGATCCTGGGCCTGCTCGCCGTACTTCTCGTGGAAGTAGGCGATGCCGTCGTCGCGGAACTCCCACGTCTCGGTGAGCTCGGTGCCGCCGTCGACGGGACGCAACAGGAAGCCCCAACGTGCGAACTTGCCGCCGACGAGCCAGGCGAACTCACGTCCACGTTCCGCTGCGACCACGAGCGACCGCGTCTCCCACGTGCGAGAAGGTGTCTTGTTCCGGCCGCTGAACCAGGCTCCTTCGCGCGGGCCGTCGGGACCGGGCTCGTCGCCCTCGTCCCACCAGCAGGCCTCGCAGATCGGGCTCCACTCACCGGTGCGCGTCACGTCGGAGACGACCGAATAGACCGTGTCCGGATCGGCGTCGACGACGATGGAGTCCGAGTGCTGAAAGGCCATGTCCGCGAGCCTACCCACGGCCCCCGAGGTCAGTCGGCGACGTGGACGACCGTCTTCCCGAACGACCGCCCGGCCAACATCGCCCGGAACGCGTCCAGGGTGTTGTCGAACCCGTCGGTGACGTCCTCGACGTACTTGAGCTTCCCGTCCGCCACCCATCGGGTCGCCTCCCGGAGGAACGACTCCTGCTGAGTGGCAACGAACTCCGTCTGGATGAAGCCGCGGACGGTGAGGCTGCGGGTGAGGATCTGGCCCATCAACGCGCCGCTGCGGTCGGGGCCCTCGGGCAGCGACGTGCGGTTGTAGTTCGCGACGAGCCCGCACACCGGGATGCGGCCGTAGGTGTTCATGCGTGGCAGGACCGCGTCGAAGACAGCCCCACCGACGTTCTCGAAGTACACGTCGATCCCGTCGGGCGTCGCCGCGGCCAGCTGATCGGCGAAGTCGTCGGCGCGGTGGTCGATCGCCGCGTCGAACCCGAACTCGTCCCGGAGATGGGCGACCTTCTCCGGCCCGCCGGCGATGCCCACGGCGCGTGCACCCTTCAGCTTCGCGATCTGCCCGACGGCCGACCCGACCGGTCCCACGGCCGCGGCGACGACCACCGTCTCCCCGGGCTGCGGGTTCCCGATGGTGAGCAGGCCCGAGTAGGCCGTGAAACCGGGCATGCCCAACACGCCGAGAGCCGTGCTCGCCGGCGCGACGGAGGTGTCCAGCCGACGCAGGTGCTTCGTCGCCTCGACGGAGTGCGTCTGCCATCCGCCGTAGCCGAGGACCACGTCGCCCTCGGAGAACGCGGGGTCGCGGGACTCCAGGACGCGGGACACGGTCGCCCCCACCATCGGGTCACCGATCTCGACGGGCGCCGCATACGACTTCGCCGCGCTCATCCGTCCACGCATGTACGGGTCCAGGGACAGGTCCAGCGTCTGCAACAGCGCCTGACCGTCCGACGGGTCGGGCAGCTCCACCTCCTCGAACCGGAAATCGTCGTCGGTCGGCTCCCCGTGCGGCCGGGCGGCGAGGACGATGCGTCGGGTCGTCTGGGTGGTCATGGGTCTCCCATCAGGTGGACGTGTGCAAACCCTGGGTCAACACCATCGCCGGCCGTGCTTGTTCCGGCAGAGCCCTCGCGCACCTCACACCGTGCTGCCAGCGTCCCCACAGCTTCGGTTCGCACACTCGTCGTCATCGCCGACAGCAGCATCGTCGGCTCGACGAGAGGGACGCATCATGACCACACCCGAGCGGGGCATCCGCCGGGCCCGCGCCGCGGCCGCCGCCGTGGGGATGGCCGCGCTGGGCGCCATCGGGATCACATCGGGGTTGGCGTACGCCGACACCGACCACCCGACCTCGACCACCTCGGCGACGACGTCGTCCACGGAGACCACCAGCCCGACGAACGACGCGACCGGCGGCGACAGCTCGAGCACCGACGGCACCGGGTCGGGGACAGGTACCGACCAGTCCGGCTGGGGTACCGCGCCGACGGTCTCGTCGGGCAGCGGTGACGCCCACGCGCAGACGAGCGGGAGCTGAGATGGCCACCGCGTCCGCCCACTGGTCCGTCTGGGGCCTCGACGCCTCGGTCACCGTGACCGACCCGTCGGTGCTCGACGACGCCCGCGCGATCGTCGAGACGGTCCTCGACGACGTCGATCGTGCGTGCAGCCGCTTCCGCGACGACGCGGAGCTGTACAGCTCGTCCATCCGGCGGGGCCGACCGACGGCGATCTCGCCGATGCTCGCCACCCTGGTCGACGCGGCGCTCGCCGCGGCGCACGCGTCGGAGGGTGCGGTCGACCCGACGGTGGGCCAGCGGCTCGTCGCGCTCGGATACGACCGGGACCTCGAGACGCTCGCCGATCCCGCCCGCCCGGCCGGCCCGACGCGCCGGTTCGGGCGGTCGCGGTTCGCCGCGCACCGCGCGCACGCCGGGATGGTCACCCGGCGCAGGGACACCCTCACGGTCCCCGAAGGCGTGATGCTCGACCTCGGGGCGACCGCGAAGGCCGTCGCCGCCGACCTCGCGGCGGACGTCGTCGCGTCACGGGCCGGGACCGGGGTGCTCGTCGACCTCGGCGGTGACATCGCCACCCGCGGAGCGCATCCGATCGGTGGCTGGCAGATTCTCGTCGACGACGGTCCGGGCCAACCGCGGGCACAGATCGCCGTCACGGGCGACTGTGGCGTCGCGACGTCGAGCACCCTGCACCGTCGATGGCGCGACGCCGACGGTGTCGAGCGGCACCACATCATCGACCCCCGGACGGGTTTCCCGGCCGAGGAGCGCTGGGTGACCGTGACCGTCGCGGCGCGTCGCTGCGTCGACGCCAACACCGCCGGCACAGCGTGCATCGTCAACGGTCGAGACGGCGCCGATTTCGTCACGGGCACAGGTCTTCCGGCGCGACTGGTGAGCGCCGAGGGCGCCGTCACCGTGCTCGGCGGGTGGCCCGAGGACCGCGAGCGTGCGGCATGAGCGACGACGCACTCTGGGCGCTCGGCCGGGGAACCGGGCTGACCGCACTCATGCTCCTGACCGTCTCGATCGTCCTGGGCGTCGTCGCGCGGTCGGGCCGTCCTCTGCCCGGACTCCCGCGGTTCGCGGTCTCCTCGCTGCATCGCTCGGTCGCGCTGGGTGCGACGCTGCTGATCGTCCTGCACGTCGCGACGATGGTGGTCGACCCCTACGCGCAGATCGACCTGGTCGACGTGGTCCTGCCGTTCCGCGCGGGGTACGAGCCGGTGTGGGTCGGGCTCGGAACGCTCGCCCTCGATCTGGTGCTGGTCGTCGTGGCGACCGGTCTGCTGCGGCATCGGCTCCGCCCGAACGTCTTCCGGGCGATACACCTCCTGACCTACCTGCTCTGGCCGATGGCTCTCGTGCACGCGCTGGGCAGTGGCACCGACACCGGCCACGCGTGGATGATCGCGATCTGTGCCGGGTGCGCGGTCGTCGTCGTCGCGGCGGTCGTCGCGCGACTGGCCCTCCCCGACGAGTTCGCCGCCCCCCGCCGGGTGGTCCAGGCGACCCGACCGCCGGTCGGTGTGCGATGACCGCGGCGGCGACGTTCCCGACGGGGGTCGCGCCCACCCCCGGCGGCCGACGCCGACTGCTGCTCGGCGTCGGTGACGATCTCGACCGTCACACCCGGACGCACGGACCTCGACGACTCCACGGCCCCGTCGTCATCGACGAGATCGCGCAGGCAGGACTGACCGGTCGCGGAGGTGCCGCTTTCCCGGTCGCGACCAAGCTCGCGACCGCGCGTGACGCCATGACCCGCGGTCGGCGGTCGGTCGTGATCGCGAACGCCGCCGAGGGTGAACCCCTCTCGCGCAAGGACGCCGTCCTGATGCACGAGGCCCCGCACCTCGTGCTCGACGGGCTGGCGGCGGTCGCGTCGGCGGTGGGAGCCACCGACGCGTACCTGTACGTGTCCTCCGCCGCGGCGTCTCGCCTCCGGGCGCTGATCGCCGCACGCGCCGCCCGGGAACGGGACAGCCTGACCACGACGGTGGTCGAGGCCCCCGACCGGTTCGTGGCCGGCGAGACCACCGCGGTCGTCGACGGCGTCGGGGGAGGCCCCGGCCTCCCGCACGACCGCCGCCTCCCGACCGCGACGAGCGGGCTCCGGGGACGGCCCACCGTCGTCCACAACGTCGAGACCCTCGCGCACATCGCCCTGATCGACAGGCACGGCGCCGACTGGTTCCGCGAGCGCGGGACCCGGTCGGAGCCCGGATCGATGCTCGTGACCGTCTCCGGCGATCACGGGATCCGCGGTGTGGCCGAATGCGACCTCGGCGCGCCTCTCGCGTCGCTGGTCGACCCGGGCGCGCGCGCCGTGCTGGTGGGTGGCTTCCACGGCACCTGGGTCGACGGTCGTGAGGTCGGGTCCCTGGCGCTCTCGGCGCGATCGCTGCGGGGTGTCGGTGCAGCGCCCGGCGCCGGGGTGGTCCGGTCCCTCGGCGCGGCATCCTGTGGTCTCCGGGTGACCGCGGACATCGTCGACCACCTCGCCGGGGAGAGCGCCGGTCAGTGCGGACCGTGCGTGTTCGGACTGCCCGCGCTCGCGGTCGCGTTCCGAGACCTGGTCACCCACGGTGGTGCCGACCGGGCCGAGACCGTCGCCCGGCTCGCCGCCACCGTCGACGGTCGCGGCGCCTGCGCGCACCCCGACGGCACCGCCCGGCTCGTCCGGTCGGCGCTCACAGTGTTCGGCGACGACGTCGAGCATCACGCGGCGGGCCGATGCACCGCCCAGACCTCACGAGGACACCGATGACCCGCGCCCGTCGTGCCGCCGTGCACATCGACTTCACCCGGTGCGACGGCCGGGGACTGTGCGCCGAACTGTTGCCCGCGACACTCGCCCGCGACCCATGGGGCTACCCGATCGCCGTCGCCGACCCCCGGACGACCGATCAGCGGGAACCGGAGGTCGCGGTGTCCGACGTCGGACGCGTCGGCCGGGCCGTGCGGGCGTGTCCGCGGTCGGCACTGTCGGCGGTCGAGCTGGTCGACCCCGCGCGCGGCTGACCCGCGCGGCTCTGCGCGACGCAGGCCACCGCGCCCAGCACGAGACCCACCACAGCCAACGGCGAGAGAGCCTCACCCAGACCGATCCACGCCATCACACCGGCGACCGACGGGACCACGGCGAACAGGATCGACGCCGCACGCGGCCCGGATCGCGCGATGCACGCCGCGTACAGCGACGTCGCCCCGATCGAGCTGAAGAGCACCATGACGACCAGCAGGACGATCGCCCGCGGCCAGTCGGTGACCTGCATCGGCGAGGCGATCGCGATCACCGCGGCCAGCGGTGTCGACGCGGTCACGCCGATGGCGGTGATGAGCATCGGGTCCATGCCGACGCACCGTCGGCCCTGATGGATGCCGCCCACCGACAGGCCGAGCATGCCCACGATGACCGCGACGATGCCGAGCCCGAGATGGTGATCGGCGACCAGCGACGGCGCGCAGGCCAGCACCACCGACACCGTGGCGAGGACGAGAGCGGCGACACCCCAGCGGGATTCGCGGTGACCGAGCGTGACCATCATGATCGCGGAGGTGGCGACCGGGTTCAGGGCCACGATGAGCGCCGCGAGTCCGGCGGGCACGCCGTGCGAGAGCCCCCAGTAGCAGCCGAGGAACTGCACGCCCTGGGTGAGGACGCCGGCGATCGCGGCGTGCCCGAGTCGGCGACGGGGTGGGAGTGGGACCCGGCGGACGGCGAGGACGCCCCACAGGAGCACCGCCGACGCGACGAAACGGATGAGGATGACCAGGAACGGCGACATCACGGCGATGGTGGCCGCGCCGATCGGGTAACCGGCCGCGTACAGCAGGACGGTCGGCACGGCGAGTCCGAGCGACATCGTCGCCGGGGTGTTCTCGGTGCGGATCATGGGAGAACGGTGCGCCGGATGGCCGAGCGCCCGCAAGAACGTTCACAGATCGTTGACGGTCGGGCACACTGGATCGGTGACCACGCTCGACATCACCCGACTCCGCAGCCTCGTGACCGTGGCGGCCGTCTCCGGTGTGCGGCCGGCGGCAGAGGCGTTGCACCTGTCACCCGCCGCCGTGAGCGGCCACGTCCACAAACTCGAGACCGAGCTCGGATGTCGCCTGCTCATGGCGCAGGGCAGGGGTGTCGGATTGACGAGCGACGGTGAGGAGCTCGTCGAGCGCGCCCGCGCCCTGCTCGACCTGCACGACGCCACCGTCCGGGCACTCGCCCCGCCCGGCGACGGCGAGATCGTCGTCGCCGCCACCGAGCACGCCGCGGAGTTCCTCGTCCCGGCGGTCGTGGCGACCCTCGACGGGCTGCACCCGACTGCCGACGTCCGGGTGCGGCTCACCCGCAGTGAGCGCGTACGTCAGCTCGCCGACGACGACCGTGCCGACGTCGCGCTCATGCTCACCCGTCCGGCGCGCGGCAGCGTGCACATCGCCGACCTCCCTCTGCAGTGGCTCAGCGTGACGGGCCAGGCGTCGGAGGCGCTGGTGCTGTTCGCGCTGCCCTGCGCCGTCCGGCATCAGGCGGTCGCGTCGCTGGCCGGCCGCGACCACCACGTCCGGCGTGAATGTGCCGACCTGAGCACGGTTCTCGCGACCGCGCGCGCAGGGGTCGGCATGACGCCCCTGCCGCGTATCGGGCCTCTCCCCGACGGTCTGCGACGCGTGCGCCACCTCCCGCCCATCCCGGATGTCCCGCTGTACGCGATGTTCGGCGAGCGGGTCGAGGCCGCGACCCGCGCCGCGGTGGTGGCGGCGTTGCGGTCACGGTTGGGTCACCCCGCGGCACGTCGGGGCGCCTAGGGGGCTGCGGCGGGGACCCCTGGTGGGCACAATGAGCAGATGCGCTCGATCTGGAAAGGCGATCTGAGCTTTGGCCTGGTCAATGTGCCGGTCAAGGTCTACTCGGCGACCGAGTCGCACGATCGCACCTCGCATCAGGTCGACTCGAAGGACGGGACCCGGATCCGCTACCGCAAGGTGCGGGAGGGAACCGACACCGAGGTCGAGTTCGCCGACATCGCCAACGCCTACGAGTCCGACTCGGGGGAGACGGTGATCCTCACCAAGTCCGATCTCGCCGAGTTGCCCGTGCAGCGCAGTCCGGAGATCTCCATCACCGGGTTCGTACCGGAGGAGCAGGTCGACCCGATCTACTTCGACAAGCCCTACTACCTCGAGCCCGCGTCGAAGTCGACGAAAGCGTATGTGCTGCTGCGGCAGGCGCTCGCCGACACCGAGCGGCTCGCGATCGCCACCTTCACGCTGCGCAACCGGACGCGCCTCGCGGCGCTGCGGGTCGTCGACAACGTGATGACGCTGCAGACGCTGCTGTGGCCGGACGAGGTCCGCAAGCCCGAGTTCGCCTCGCTCGACGACGAACCCGAGCTCCGGCCGCAGGAGCTGTCGATGGCGGCGTCGCTGATCGACAGCATGGCCACCGATTTCGACCCCGACGAGTACGAGGACACCTACCAGCTCGAACTGGGCAAGCTCATCGAGGCCAAAGCGCAGGGGAGTGAGGCGTTCCCGGTGGCCGACGACGCGGACGACGGGGCCGACGCCGACTCGGAGGTCGCGGATCTGCTCGCGGCCCTGCGGGCGTCGGTGAAGAGCCGTGGCTCGTCGGACTCGGACTCGTCCGATTCCGGATCGTCCGACGGGTCCGCGGCGAAGAAGGCCCCCGCGAAGAAGACCGCAGCGAAGAAGGCTCCCGCGAAGAAGACCGCGTCGTCGGGCAGCGCGAAGAAGTCGGCGGCGAAGAAGGCGACCGCCAGGAAGACACCCACGAAGAAGGCTCCGGCGAAGAAGGCCGGCTGACGCGTCCCTCCGGTCCCGGGTGGGGACCGAAGGGACGCGCCGCGATCGGGTCAGGTCCCCTTGACGTTGAGGATCTGCCGGAGGGTGTGATCGACGGACACGAGGGCCTCGGCGTCACGCATGACGACGTCGATGTCCTTGTAGGCCATCGGGATCTCGTCGATCCAGTCGGCACCGTGGCGGTACTCGATGCCGACCATCGCCGCAGCGAGGTCGTCCTCGGTGAACCGCCGCTTGGCCTCGGCGCGCGAGAACCGGCGGCCGGCGCCGTGCGGTGCCGAACACAACGCTGCCGCGTCGCCCTTGCCGGTGACCACGTACGAGCGCGTGCCCATCGAGCCCGGGATGAGCCCGCGGACACCGACCCGCGCGTCGATCGCACCCTTGCGGGTCAACCACACCTCACGACCACCGTGCGTCTCCCGCGCGGTGTAGTTGTGGTGACAGTTGATCCGCTCGACCTCGAGCGAGGCCGGGTCGTCGACACCCGACCAGTGCGCGAGCGCCTGCCGGAACCGGTCCATCATCTCGGCCCGGTTCTCCGCCGCGAACTGCTGTGCCCACCCGAGATCACGGAGGTAGGCGTCGAGCTCGTCGGTCCCCGAGGGCAGGTACGCGAGATCCCGGTCGGGGAGACGTACGTGCCATCGACGGCAGAGCTCCTGGGCCAGCGCGATGTACCGCGATGCGATGCGGTGACCGACACCCCGGGACCCGGAGTGGAGGAACATCCACACGCGGTCCGCCTCGTCGAGGCAGAGCTCGATGAAGTGGTTGCCGCCGCCGAGTGATCCGAGCTGCTCACGCCACTTCTTCGAGTGGGTGAGGTCGACGTGGTCGCGCTCGGCGCGGTCCTCGAGCGCCGCGACGCGCGCAGCGGTGAAGCCGAACCTCTCGGTCCCGCGGTTGTAGTTGCCGGGGGACAACGGGATCGCCGACTCGATCGACCGTCGGAGGGACGCGAGGTCCCGGCCGCGGATCGACTCCGCGTCGAGCACGGTGCGGACGGCGATCATCCCGCAACCGATGTCGACACCCACCGCGGCGGGGATCACTGCGTCGACCGTCGGGAGCACGGTGCCCACCGACGACCCCCGGCCGTAGTGGGCGTCGGGCATCAGGGCGACGTGGGGGTGCACGAACGGCAGCCGGGCAGCCTCGATCGCCTGCTCGACGGTCTTGTCGTCGAGGTCGGATGCGAAGCTGAGCAACTTGTGGTTGCCGATACGGGTGGGCACGGGATTCTCCTCTCGATGTGCCGACCCAGTGTTCGCGTCGAGGGGTTGCGGCGCAATGGATTTCTCACCCGACGCAGACGCTCCACATATTCGAGGACGCTCCGGATACATCCGGAGCGTCCTCGAATATATGGAGCGGCAACCCTGTACGTGGAGCGTTGAACCTGGACGTGGAGCGGGAACCCTGTCCGTGGAGCGGGAAGTCAGCTCTTCGGCGTACCCCGCCAGTCGCCGAAGGGTTCGTCGCGTTCACGGACGGCCTGCTTGAATCCCGCTGTCGCCGAGCGTGTCTGGAAGGCATAACCCTCGCGCGTGTGGCGTGACACACCGTCGAACACGGTGCTGACCATCGCCGAGGTGGCGACGCCCTGGGACAGCAACGCGCTGTTGAGTGCGAGCTTGATCATCATCAGCTGGTTGATCGGCATCCGCGCGATCCGGGCGACGTAGTCCTCGACGACCGCGTCGAGCTGATCGGCCGGGGCGGACTCGACGGCGAGTCCCCACTCGACGGCGGTCCTCCCGTCGATGCTGTCGCCGGTGAACAGCATCCGCTTCGCGCGCTGGTCGCCGATGCGGTGCGCCCAGAGACCCGTCGACGGCACGCCCCAGACCCGCACGGGTGGATAGCCGATGCGGACGTCGTCGGCGGTGATGATCTGGTCGCAGTGCAACGCGATGTCGGTGCCGCCGGCGATGCAGAAGCCGTGCAGCTTGGCCACGACCGGCTTGTCCGCGTGCAGCAGACTGGCGAATCCGCGTCCGTTGCGGCTCATCATCGCGTAGTCGACCATCGGGTCCCACTGTCCGTGTGGGTCGTGGTTGGTCGCCTGCACCCGCGGGTCGAGGACGGTGCCGTCGACACGCACCTCGTGGGTGGCCGTGCCGGCCTCGTCGGCACCCGGGTCCTGCCACCGCTCGGCGAACATGCCGAGGTCGTAGCCGCCGCAGAAACCCTTGCCCCGTCCCGACAGCAGGATCACGTGGACGCGGGGGTCGAGGTCGGCGTGCTCGACGGCCGACGCGATGTCACGAGGTGTGTCGGCGGTGATCGCGTTGCCGTGCCGCGGCCGGTTGAAGGTGATCCGCGCGACGCGGTCGGTGACCTCGTAGGTCAGCGTCGGGAACTCCAGCGTGTCCGGCGGTGTGCGGTCGCGGGCAGCCGACACCGGCGGCGCGGCGGTCCAGTCGTCGCGCCAGCCGGCGGGACGATCTCCGCCGTCGGTCGGTGTGGTGATGTCCGCCTCGTCGCTCATGGGCTGACACTAACCACATGGGGATCCTGACCTACGGCATGCACATCTCCCTCGACGGTTACATCGAGGACGAGTCGGGGGGCATCGGCTTCGGAGTCCCCGACGAGGAGATGCACAAGGCCTCCAACGTGCAGGCGCGCGAGACCGCCGCGTTCCTGTTCGGACGTCGCCTCTACGACGTGATGGAGGACTTCTGGACGTCACCCGAGCGCGACGACGCCGAGCCGGTCGAGGCCGAGTTCGCCGAGATCTACCGTGCGACGCCGCGGATCGTCTTCTCCGACTCCCTGGAGTCGGTACCCGACGGCTGTCGACTCGTCCGCCGCGCCGATGCCCGGGAGGAGATCGTGCGCCTCAAGGCCGAGACCCCCGGGGTCCTCAGCATCGGCGGGCCCCGACTGGCCGCGTCCGTCGCCGACCTCGTCGACCAGGTGGACCCGTACCTGCTGCCGACCGTGCTGGGCGGCGGCACGCCGTTCTACCCGGCCGGTCACCGGTGGGAGCTGTCGCTCGCCGAGTCACGGGTCTTCCGCGCATCGGGCTGGACCTACCTGCGCTACACGGTCCAGCACTGAGGGGGCGGGCATAGCCTGCCTCCATGAGCGAGCTCGTCCACGTGGACCGTGACGGTCCTGTCACCACCGTCACCATCGACCGCCCCGACGTCCGCAACGCCGTCGACCGTCCGACCGCGGAGGCGCTCGCCGCGGCGTTCCGCGGGTTCGACGCCGACGACGACGCGGCGGTCGCGGTTCTCGCCGGAGCCGGGTCGACCTTCTGCTCCGGCGCCGATCTGGGAGCGATCGCCGGCGATCCGGGTCGCATCAACCGGTTCGCCCCGGACGGCGACGCCCCGATGGGGGTGTCTCGGATGGAGTTGTCGAAGCCGGTGATCGCCGCGGTCGAGGGCTATGCCGTCGCCGGTGGTCTCGAGCTCGCCGTGTGGGCGGACCTCCGCGTCGCCGCCGACGACGCCGTGTTCGGTGTGTTCTGTCGCCGCTGGGGTGTCCCGCTCATCGACGGCGGGACCGTCCGGCTGCCCCGTCTGATCGGGGAGAGTCGGGCGATGGACCTCATCCTCACCGGTCGTGCCGTCGCCGCTGACGAGGCACTCGCGATCGGTCTGGCCAACCGGGTCGTGCCGTCGGGGACGGCGGTGCAGGCCGCGCAGGACCTGGCACGAGAACTCGCAGCATTTCCTCAGACATGCCTGCGGCAGGACCGTCTGTCGGCCCGTGAACAGCACGGGCTGACGCTGCAGCAGGCCCTGCTGAACGAGACCCGCCACGGGGCGACGTCGCTGGTCAACGGCACCGCCGAGGGCGCTGCGCGGTTTGCCGCCGGCGCCGGGCGACACGGTGCGTCCGCCGACGCCGGCTGACCGGCTCGGCGCGGGACCAGGTCGCCGTCGCCCTCGTCCGGGCGTCGACCGGGCGAGACGGTCCGCCTGCTCTGGCACCCTGGATTCGGACATCGTCAGGCGTACGGAGAAGGGGTGATCGATGGGCCACCCGACCCTGCGTGACGCCGACGCCGCGACCGGAGCGCGTACCCGGCCCGGTCGCCGCCGCCTCTCCGCCACCGAGGTCGCCGAGGCCGCGGTCCTGGCCGACGTCGCCGCCGCCATCTGCGTCCTGAGTCGCATCCTGCCGATCGCCGGCGCGGCCATGCTCGTCGCATCCATCCCCTTCGCCGTGCTCGGGATCCGCCGCCGGCTGTCGGTGTGTGTCCTCGCCACGGTCGTCGGGTGGATCGTCGCGTTGCTGTTCGGCGGTTACACGGCCGCGAACATGGTCGGCGCAGCCGCGATCGCCGGCTGCTTCGCCGGCATCGCGATCCGACGCGAGTGGTCGCCGCCGTCGGTCGTCGTGCGGGCGCTGGTGATCGTCGGCATCCCGTCGGCCGCGCTCACCACCGGACTGTTGGCCGTGTTCTCCAGCTATCGCGAGTTCGTCTTCGACAACATCCGGAACGGGCTCGGCGGCACAGCGCGGCTCTTCGCGAACGCCGGGATCGCGCAGGTGGAGGAGTTCGACGCCGCGGTGCGCCGCTCCCTCGAGGTGTGGCCGGTGACGGTCGCCGTGGTCGGCCTGATCGGGTCGACGCTCGGTGCGCTGCTCACCGCGGTGTTCGTGTGGCGGCCGGCGCGGTCGATCGCGCGACGCCTCGGTCCGGTCGCCGCCGACGACGCCCCCGCGACCGACACCGCGGTGGTGGCCCCGGTCCCGCTGCACGGCCGCGGCATCACGGTCGTGCACCCCGAGAACGTCGTGCCTGCGATCGCCGGTGTCGACGTCGACGTGCTGCCAGGGTCGCTGGTCGCGGTGGTGGGGCACAACGGGGCCGGCAAGTCGACGCTCGCCCGCGTCATCTCGGGACGCGTGCCGACCGCCGGCGAGGTGTGGCGCCCGGGGGCCGTGGGTCTGGGGATGCCCGGTGGCACCGCGATGATCGGCCAGCGACCCGAGACCAGCGTGCTCGGGCTCGCGGTCGGTGACGACCTTGCCTGGGGTGTCTCGGACATGACGCCGGAGCGGTCGGAGGCGGTCCTCCGTCGTGTCGGACTCGAGCTGGATCTCGACGCGGAGACGTCGCGGCTCTCCGGCGGGCAGCTCCAGCGGCTCGCCGTCGCGTCGGCGCTCGTCCGCGATCCCGCGCTGCTGGTGAGCGACGAGAGCACCGCGATGATCGACGCCGCCGGGCGCGACGGACTGATGCGGCTCTACCGCGGCCTGGCCGACGCCGGGACCGCCGTCGTGCACGTGACCCATGAGCCCGCGGAGATGTCCGGCGCCGACGCCACGGTCGTCGTCCCCGGCGGCACCTGGGAGCCGGCCGTGCCCGTCCCCGACGGCGGCGGCCGATGGCTGCGCGGGGGCGCGGTGCACGTCGAGGGTCTGCGCTTCGCCCACGACAGTGGGACGCCGTGGCAACGACCGGTGCTCCGGGATGTGTCGATGTCGATCGCGCCCGGGCAGACGGTGCTCGTGACAGGAGCGAACGGCGCGGGCAAGACCACGCTCGCCCGACTGCTCGCCGGGATCGAGAAGCCGGTCGAGGGAACGGTCCTCGTCGACGGCGAGCCCGTGCGCAACGACCGGACATGTGCGCTCTACGGCCACCAGTTCGCACGGCTGTCCCTCGTGCGGTCCCGCGTCCGCGACGACATCTGCGACGCCGCCGGGGTCGACCGCGCCAACGGTCGCCTGGTCTGGCAGGCGCTGCGGGAGCTTGGACTGGATCCCGCGCAGGTCGCCGAGTCCCGCATCGACCACCTCAGTGTCGGCCAGCAGCGCCGCGTCGCGCTCGCCGGACTTCTCGCCGCCCGCCCTCGGGTGCTCGTGCTCGACGAGCCGCTCGCCGGCCTCGACACCGCGTCCCGGCACGCCATGGTCGCGGCGCTCGCCCGGGTCCGTGCCTCGGGCACCACCCTCGTCATCGTCACCCACGACGAGACCGAACTGACGGCCATCGCCGACCGCGTCGTCGAGGTGACCTCGCTGACGGAGGTCGACGAACCCCTGCGCGGCAGGGCATCCCGTGCCTCGCTGGTCGGCGTCGTGGGCCGCGTGCTGCCGCAGCCGTCGCCGGCCAAGCGACTGTGGGTCGGCACGAAGTTGCTCGCGATCGTCGCCACGGCGCTCATGCTCGGGTGGAACCCGTCGTGGACGACCGTCGGCGCGGCGGCACTGCTGGCGGTGGTGTGGACCGTCGCGGGCCGGATATCGCTCCGGACGCTCCCGCGCCTGCCGTGGTGGGTGCCGGTGGTCACGCTGCTGGGCGGCTCGCTCACCGCATTCGGTGGGGGCGCGCCCTACGTGACGATCGCCGACGTCCGATTCGGCCTCGGCGGGGCGAGCACCTTCGGGATCCTCATCTGCATCACGATCGTCTCGCTCTACCTGTCGCTGCTGTTCTGCTGGACGACGCCGATGGTGGAGGTGCCCGCATTCCTGCAACGACTCGTCGGCTGGTTCGCCCGCGTGCGGATCCCGGTGCAGCCGATCGCTGTCGGGGTGACCGTCGCGTTGCGCCTGCTGCCCTTCCTGCTCACCGACTTCCGCGCGCTGTTGCAGACCATCTCGCAGCGACGCGATCCCGGTCCGCAGTCGTTGACGCAGCGGGCGGTCCAGTGGAGTGCGTGTCTGCCGATCGTGTGCAGCCTCGCCGTCCAGAACGCCCGCGAGGTGGCGACGTCGCTCGACAACCGCGGCGGCATCGGCCCGGTCGCCCGGCGCGATCGCCGACCGGGGGTGGTGGACGTACTGGCCATCGTGGGGATCCTGGCCCTCACCATCAGCTGCGCCACGCTCGTCGGAAGTTCTTATTGACGACCCGTCAATAAGGTGGGTACCGTGGTCGGCAGATCAGAGAGGATTGCCATGACCCAGGTGCAGGACCGTTCGACCGGTGGTGCCGGTGACCGTTCGTCGGAGTTCCTCGATGTCGTGATCGTGGGCGCGGGACTCTCGGGCATCGACGCGGCGTACCGCCTCGCCGAGCGCAACCCGGGCATCCGGTACGCCCTGCTCGAGCAGCGCGACCGCATCGGTGGGACCTGGGACCTGTTCCGCTACCCCGGGATCCGTTCGGACAGCGACATCTACACGCTCAGCTACCCGTTCCGGCCGTGGGACGGGGAGAAGAGCATCGCCGACGGTGCGGACATCCGGCAGTACATCGCCGACGCCGCCGACGAGTACGGCATCACCGAGAGGATCCGCTTCGGTGTCTCGGTGCGCTCGGCCGACTTCGACACCTCGACCGACGAGTGGACCGTCGTGACCGAGGTCGGTGGGCAGACGCAGACCGTGCGCTGTCGCTTCCTCTTCCTGTGCACCGGCTACTACGACTACAGCGGCGGCTACACCCCCGAGTTCCCCGGCATCGAGGACTTCGCGGGTACGGTCGTGCACCCCCAGAAGTGGCCCGAGGACCTCGACTACACGGGCAAGAACGTCGTCGTGATCGGCAGTGGTGCAACGGCCATCACCCTGATCCCGTCGATGTCGCGGGACGCCGCGAAGGTGACCATGTTGCAGCGGTCGCCCACGTACATCACGATCCTGCCGTCGAAGGACAAGATCGCCCTCGCGCTGCGCAAGCGGTTGCCCGCGACCCTGGCGCACCGCATCGTGCGGTTCAAGAACGCCGGCATCGCCCTGGCGTTCTACCTGTACTGCCGGAAGTACCCCGACTCGGCGCGTGCGCGCCTGCGCGGTCTGGCCAAGCGGGTGCTGCCCGACGACTACGACGTCGACACGCACTTCAACCCGACCTACAACCCGTGGGACCAGCGACTGTGCGTCATCCCCGACGGTGACCTGTACCGGGCCATCAAGAAGGGGAAGGCCGACATCGTCACCGACACGATCGCGTCGTTCGACGCGACCGGTGTCCGCCTCTCGTCCGGGGACCACCTCGACGCCGACATCGTCGTCACCGCAACCGGTCTGCAGCTGCTCGTGTTCGGCGGGATCCGGCTGTCGATCGACGGCGAGGAGATGAAGCCCAACGAGCACGTCCTCTACCGCGGTCGCATGCTGGACGGTGTCCCCAACTTCGCGTGGACGTTCGGCTACACGAACGCGTCGTGGACGCTGCGCGCCGATCTGACGTCGAAGGCTGTCGCCGAGCTCATCGCGTACATGGGCGAGAACGGCTACACACACGCCTTCCCCGACCGTGGTGACGCGCCCCTGCCCGAGGAGCCGATGGTCGACCTCAAGTCGGGGTACATCGCACGGTCGGTGGGCACGATGCCGCGGTCGGCGCCCGAGCAGCCGTGGCGTGTCCGCGCGAACGTCGTCCTCGACACCATCGACGAGAAGCGCGGCAAGGTGACCGACGCGATGACCTTCGGACGGGTGCGTCAGACCGCCGACGTCTGAGCCGGACTACCGGGCGGTGAGGTGTTCCCGGACGGCCGGGAGCACCGTCGCCGTCGCGGCGAGCGTCGTGGCGTGGTCGGTCCCGTCGACGACCAGCAGTCGACAGTCGGGGATGGTCGCCGCCACGTGACGGCTGTCCTCGAGGCGCCCGTCGTCTGCAGATCCGACGAACGTCAGTGTCGGGGCGGTGATCTCGGCCAGTTCGGCGTCGGGCACACCCGGCTCCGCGTCGACGCTGGTCATGTACGCCGCGAGCGCTTCGGGGTCGTTGGCCTCGAACGCCGCTCTGCTCCCGGGGTCGAGTGTCGTGCCGCGCTGTCGCTGCCATCCGTCGAGGAACGCCGCGGTCCCCTCGTCGCGCAGGACGGCGACGCATCCGGGGAAGAACAGGTCGTCGAACGCGCCGCGCAGCGGCCGAGAGCTGGTGCCGCCCAGCACCAGTCGGTTCAGACGGTCCGGGTGCGTCGCGGCGTAGGTGAGCGCCACCCGTGATCCCAGCGAATAGCCGACGAGGCTGACGCGGTCGAGTCCGAGGCTGTCGAGCACGGCGACGATGTCGCCGACCAGACGGCCCATCCCGTACGCGGCCGGATCACGGGGCTTGTCGCTGTGCCCGTGGCCGCGGAAGTCGGGCATCACCAACCGGTGGTCGTCGCGGAGCGCGGTCACGTATCCGAACGACCGCCAGACGGCCTGCGACAGGCCGCTCGGGTGCAGCAGCACCACGGGGTCGCCGTCCCCGACCTCGCGGTAGGCGATGGAGACACCGTCGGGGCCGGAGACGCGATCCATGCCGAGCAGGGTAGACACATCGGCGTGATCACCGCCTCGCCGACGTTCCTCGCCCTCGATCTCACCGGCACCTTCGCGTTCGCGTTGAACGGTGCGTGGACGGCGATGCGGGTGGCCCGGCTCGACATCGTCGGGGTGGTGACGCTCGGGATGCTCACCGCGCTGGGTGGTGGCTTCATCCGTGACACCATCCTCGACGCGTTGCCGCCCGCCACGTTCGCCGACTGGCGGTATCTGGTGGTCGCCGCGGCCGGCGCCCTGGTGGCGTTCGCGTCGGGTCACGTCGCCGACCGGCTCGCGACGCCGATCCTCGTCCTCGACGCCGCCGGGCTGAGCCTGTTCGCGGTCAGCGGGGCGTTGAAGGGCGTGGGTTTCGAGGTCGGGGTGCTGCAGGCGGTGATCCTCGGCGTCATCACCGCGGTCGGCGGCGGCACCCTGCGCGACGTCCTGATCCGTCGGATCCCGGCCGTCCTGACCAGCGGCCTCTACGCGATCCCCGCGCTGGTCGGCGCTCTGGTCGTGGTCGGGGGAACGCAGCTGGGCGTCGCCGCCCTCCCGTCCGCGATCGCTGGTGCCGCTCTGTGTTTCGCGATCCGCATGGCCGGCGTGCACTTCGGCGTCAACGCGCCCGGTCCGATCGGCCGCGCTCGCGGCGGCGATCGGTAGCGATCCTTCCCGCTCAGCGGGAACAATCGCTACGGACTCGAGCGCGGTGCCAGGGTCCCGATGACCGCGCGGGCGGTGTCGGCGACGACGTCGCGGTCGGTGGTGATGCACCACCGCACGGCGCCTCGGGGATCCGTGGGGGTCCGCGGTGCGGCGATCACCGCGACCGCGTGGTCGGCGCCGATGGACGCCACGGCGAAGGCGCCGGGGTCGGGCAGCTCGGGCGATCGGGGACCGCGGACTCCGGGGCGCGGCGACGGGCCCAGACCCGGGGCGCTGATGCCGACGAACGCGTGACGACCCGCGAGACCGCGGTAGCGTCCCGCGATCTCGGCGGAGAGGTGCCGGGCGCCGTGCATCATGGCGACGACGCACCCCGCGCGGTGTTCCGACGCCGCCATCGACTCGACCAGCGCGCACGCCTCGACCGCCTCACGGGCGTCGCCCACCGCGGAGGGCGCGTCGTCGAGGATGTCGGTGAGCGATCGGATGCGACCACGGCGGTGGTCGACGAGGCGCATCGGGGACGCCTCCGCAGGACGCTCCGGAAGAGGTCCGGGACGTCCGTACCGGTAGCCCTGGGCGAGCGTCGCACCCATCGACAGCGCGCAGTTCGCGTGCTCGGCGGTCTCCACACCCTCGGCGAGGATGACCGACCCGCGCCGCCGCGCGAGGTCGCCGGCTGCGCTGATGGCGCGCGCCGCCTCCAACCCGTGCGCCGACATCTGCGTCAGGCTGCGATCGAGCTTCACGACGTCGGGTGCGATCACGTCGAGCAGGGCCAGGCACTCCGGCAGGGCGCCGACGTCGTCGAGGGCGATGCCGAACCCGAGCGAGCGAGCCCACTCGACACCTGCGACGACGGCGGGCGGGTCCTGGAGCAGGGTGCGCTCGGTCAGTTCGAGGATCACCTGGATCCCGGTCTCCACGCCGGCGGGATCGGTGAGGGTCGGCGTCGGCCCCCACGGTGGCGGCGCGGAGATGCAGTCCGGTTCGACGTTGACGAAGACATGGCGCGCGCTGCCGGGTCCGCGACGGTGCACGCCCTCGACGGCGCGTCGACGGCACCACCAGTCCATGGTCGCGGCCGACCCGCTTCGCCGCGCCGCGTCGAAGGCCTCCAGGGGCGAGATGTCGGGCAGGCCGGGCCAGCGCGCGAGAGCCTCGTACCCTGCGGTCCGTCCCGTGGTGGGCTCGACCACGGGTTGGAAGACGGGCGCGACGCAGGACGGATCGCCCAGGATGGCCGACATCCCGGATCGCGGTGTGCGCATGTGTGGATCCCCCGAACTGCTGCCCGCGGTGTCCCCCGAAACCGCTACAGGGCTCAGACTAGTGCACCCCCCGACGGGCTGCGGTCACGCACATCTGCTGCGCGATCCTGCAGTGGCCCTACGGGTAACGTGCGTCACATGGCTGTGGCTGACGAGGTGCCCGGGTCACCGGGCTCGAGCCTGGTCTCGCGCCTGCAGGTGGTGCGGGAAGCGGTCCTCTGGAAGATCGAGGGCGTCGACGAGTACGACCTCCGGCGTCCGCTCACCGAGACCGGGACGAACCTGCTGGGGCTCGTGAAACACCTGGCGGCGGTCGAGTTCGACTACTTCGGTGACGTGTTCGGCCGCCCGCCGACGATCGCCCGGCCATGGTCCGACAGCGAGGACGAGAACGCGGACATGTGGGCAACGGCGGACGAATCGGTCGAGGACGTCGTTGGTTGGTACCGGTCCGCGTGGTCGCACGCCGACGAGACCTTCGAGCACCTCGATCTCGATGCGCGAGGCGTCGTCCCGTGGTGGACACCGGAGCGTCGCGACGTCACGCTCGGCTCGGTGCTCGTCCACGTCCTCGCCGAGACCGCCCGACCTGCGGGCCACGCCGACATACTCCGTGAGTCCCTCGACGGCGCAGCAGGATTCGTGGTCGGCAACGACAACCTGACACACCCCGACGCCGAGGGACGCGCCGCGTACGTGCGACGACTGCAGGAGGTGGCGCAGGACGCCGCCGGGAGAGGACGACCATGACAGACGACAACGGTGTCGGCGCCACGGCGCCCGGACGGGCGCGGCAGAACGCGATCTACACAGCCGGCGTCTTCGGTGACCGGCCCCGCATCCCGGCCGACTTCGCGGAGCTGGAGCGGCGGGCACGCGCGGCGATGTCGGAACGGGCGTGGGCCTACATCGCGGGTGGGGCGGGCGAGGGCTCGACGATGACCGCGAACCGTACGGCGTTCAGCCGGTGGGAGATCGTCCCGCGGGTGCTGCGTGACGTCTCCCGCCGCGACCTGTCCGTCGAGCTGTTCGGCCACCGGCTCCCCGCGCCCGTGCTGTTCGCCCCGGTGGGTGCCGGCGAGCTCGCCCGGCCGAACTCCGACGTCCTGATCGGGGAGGCGGCCGCGGAACTCGGTGTGCCGTACATCTTCTCGAATCAGGGGTGCTCGCCGATGGAGGAGACCGCGGCCGCGATGGATGCCGTCCGCCCCGGTGCACCGCGGTGGTTCCAGCTCTACTGGTCGACCGACGACGACCTCGTCACGAGCCTCGTCCACCGCGCGGAGTCGATGGGGGCGCAGGCCGTCGTCGTCACCCTCGACACCACGATGCTCGGCTGGCGCCCACAGGACCTCAACATCGGGTCGCTGCCGTTCGCCCGCGCCGAGGGCATCGCCCAGTACACCTCGGACCCGCGGTTCCGGGACATCGTCACCGCGCGTCTCGCCGCACCGGATCGCCCTGCCGGCCCGAAGGTCCGGGTGACCCGGTCGGCGGTCGCGGCGCTCGCGTCGATGGCGCGCAGGGTTCCGGGACCGTTCCTCGCCAACCTCCGCTCACCGGTTCCACGGGAGTCGGTGCAGACCTTCCTCGACATCTACTCGCGGCCGTCGCTGAATTGGGACGACATCGCCGGACTGTGCGACCGCACAGAACTGCCCGTCGTGCTGAAGGGGATCCTCCACCCCGACGACGCCGCCCGTGCCGTCGACATCGGTGTCGGCGGCATCGTGGTCTCGAACCACGGCGGTCGACAGGTTGACGGGTCGATCGCGGCGCTCGACGCGTTGCCGGGCATCGCGGAGGCGGTCCGGGGCCGCGCCCACGTGCTGTTCGACTCCGGCGTCCGCACCGGTTCCGACGCCTACAAGGCGCTGGCGCTGGGGGCCGACGCCGTGTGCGTCGGACGGCCCCACATGTACGGGCTGGCGATCGACGGTCGCGACGGCGCCCGGGATGCGGTCGCGAACATCATCGCCGAACTCGATCTCACGCTGGGTCTGGCGGGGCAGACGTCCGTCGCCGAGTTGTCGGCGGATGTGGTGCGCCGCGCCGACTGCGGATGTGGTCAGTCGAGCCACACCGACCGTGCGCCACTGTCGCCGACGAGGTAGACCGTCACGATCGCGCCGACCCCGAACACCACGACGGCGAGACCGAACGCCCAGGCGGACAGGGTGATCGCACGCGTCGGGAGAGTCACGGGGACGCGGCTCATGATCGCCGGCGTGTGCAGCGCCCAGAACAGCACCACGAACACGAACAGCGGCGCGACCCAGATGATCATCGTGTCGCCGAGCTCGACGTGATCGGCGAGATCGGGGTTCAGCGGCATCCGTGACTTCTCCAGGGCCTCACCGGCGCTGGTGGTCAGCGGCGTCATCACGACGGCGACGAGCCCGACGATCGGGGCGATGATCCCGATCCGTCGGCGGGCCGCGGGCCAGACCACCGCCACGATCCCCAGGAGGGCGGCGAGGGGGATCGCCACGACGGTCAGGTGCACGAACAGCGGGTGCGCGGGGATGCCCCCGATGGTGTCCACGGGGCCGATCGTAGGTCGCGACTGCACGCGTGCGGGTCTTTCGCGCGAACGTCGCGATGAGTTTCGCGTGACCCCGGGGTCTGTCCCGATGTCACCTCCACACCGAGCCCTCCGGGAGTCACCATGACCGAGAACCTGTCCACCGCCACGCCCGTCGCGACAGCCACCGCGTCGACGCGCACCCGCCGACCCCGCACCTGGATCGCCGGGACGGTGCTGACCGTGGTGATCGCCGCGTTCCTCGTGATCGACGTACTGGGCAAGCTGTTCCAGCCCGAGTCGGTGGTCGAGGGGACCACCGCGCTGGGCTTCACCACCGACCAGGCGACCGTCATGGGGATCGTCCTGGGGCTCTGCACCATCGTGTGGCTCATCCCGCGGACCGCCGTCCTCGGCGCCGTCGGCCTCACGGCGTATCTCGGTGGCGCGGTGTGTGCCAACTGGAACGCCGACAAGCCGCTGGCGAGCACCACCCTGTTCGCCGTCTACCTGGGCGTGCTCCTCTGGGTCGCCATGCTGCTGCGTCGACCCGCGCTGCTCGACGTCCTCGGTCTGGGCCGCCACACCCGCTGAGCCGGGTCCTACAGGTCGCGCAGCGCCTCCGGCAGGTCCTCCGGCACGCGGGAGGAGAACTCGGCAGCCCGCTTCTCGAGGAACGCCGCGACGCCCTCCTTGCCGTCGGCGACGCTGGTGTAGAACATCGCCAAGGAGTCGACCTTGTGGGCCTCGACCGGGGACCGGGCCGCGCTGTTGCGGTACATCATGTGACGCGTGAGCGCTGTCGCCACCCGCGAGCGGCCGTCGGTGAAGCGGTGGGCCAGGGCGAGAGCCGCGTCCATCAGGTCGTCCGGGGCGTGGACACTGCGGACGAGGCCGAGGTCTTTCGCGGTCGCCGCGTCGACGATGTCGGCCGAGTAGACGAGTTCGAGGGCGTTCTGCATCCCCACGACGCGCGGCAGGAACCATGACGACGCGGCCTCGGGCACGATCCCGAGCCGGCCGAACACGAAGCCGATCCGGGCCTTCTCCGACGCGAGGCGGAAGTCCATCGGCAGCGTCATCGTCGCGCCGATGCCCACCGCCGCACCGTTGATCGCGGCGATGACCGGCTTGGTGCACCGGTAGATCGCCAGCGAGACGCGTCCGCCGGTGTCGCGGACGCCGCTGACGATCGCGGGGTCGTCGAAGTGGTCGTCGAGGTCCTGACGGGTCGGCCGCAACGTCTCGTCGAGCCCGAAGACGTTGCCCTCGCTGCTGAGGTCCATCCCGGCGCAGAACGCGCGACCGGACCCGGTCACCACCACCGCACCCACGGCGGGGTCCGCGGAGACCTCGTCGAACGCGGCCACGAGGTCGTCGGCCATCTGCACGGTGAACGCGTTGAGGTTCTCGGGCCGGTCGAGGGTGAGGACGGCGATCCCGTCGGTCACGTCATAGCGGACGGTCTCACGCTGCATGGGGACTCCCGGAGGTCACGCGCGGCGGCGCTCTGCCGCCTGTCGGTGATCACCGTCCCACACGGCGGGAGCGGGCCGAGCCCCGGATTCGACAACTTCCCCAGGGGCGGTTTGCCTCCCTGATCGGGCCGGGTATCGCGGTCGGCATGAAAGCGATGACATATCGAGGTCCCTACAAGGTCCGCGTCGAGGACAAGCCGATGCCGACGATCGAGCATCCCAACGACGCGATAGTCCGGGTGCAGCTCGCCGCGATCTGCGGGTCCGATCTGCACCTCTACCACGGGCTCATGCCCGACACCCGGGTCGGCCACACGTTCGGGCACGAGTTCATCGGTGTGGTCGACCAGGTCGGGTCGTCGGTCCAGAACCTGTCGGTCGGTGACCGGGTCATGGTGCCGTTCAACATCTATTGCGGGTCCTGCTGGTTCTGCTCGCGCGGCCTGTACTCCAACTGCCACAACGTGAACCCGAACGCGACCGCGGTCGGCGGCATCTACGGCTACTCGCACACCTGCGGTGGCTACGACGGTGGGCAGTCGGAGTACGTGCGGGTGCCGTTCGCCGACGTCGGACCGTCGATCATCCCCGACTGGATGGACGACACCGACGCGTTGCTGTGCACCGACGCGTTGTCCACCGGGTACTTCGGTGCGCAGCTGGGCGACATCGTGGAGGGCGACACCGTCATCGTCTTCGGCGCCGGTCCGGTGGGGCTGTTCGCCGCGCGGTCGGCGTGGCTGATGGGCGCGGGTCGCGTGATCGTGGTCGACCACCTCGAACACCGCCTGGAGAAGGCGCGCACGTTCGCGCACGCCGAGACGGTGAACTTCGGCGAGGTCGACGACATCGTCGTGGAGATGAAGAAGACCACGGACTTCCTCGGCGCCGACGTGGCCATCGACGCCGTGGGGGCGGAGGCCGACGGCAACCTCGTCCAGCACGTGTCGTCAGCGAAGCTGAAGTTGCAGGGTGGGTCACCGATCGCCCTCAACTGGGCCATCGACTCGGTCCGCAAGGGCGGGACGATCGGCGTGGTGGGCGCCTACGGCCCTGTCTTCAGTGCCATCAAGTACGGCGACGCCATGAACAAGGGGCTGACGCTCAACGCGAACCAGGCCCCGGTGAAACGTCAATGGCCGCGGTTGTTCTCGCACATCCACGACGGGTACTTCAAGCCCAGCGACATCGTCACCCACCGGATCCCGTTGGAGCACATCGCCGAGGGATATCACATGTTCTCGTCGAAGCTCGACGACATCATCAAGCCCGTGGTCACCGTGGGAGACGGGTCATGACCACACAGACGACAGGAGATGCCGTGACCGACCACCTTCCCGCCTACACCCCCGACCGTCCGGCGGCCCCGTCCGCCGACGAACTGCGGGCACGGATCCCGGGGTGGGGTGCCGATCTCGACCCGAAGGACCGGCCCTCGGTACCGAAGCTTCAGCAGCTCGACACCGGTGCGCACTGGCGGTTCCCCGAGCGTCAACCCGAACACGGGTATCGCGAGCGGTCGATCGAACACCGCTTCCTGACACCCGTTTTCGGCACCGCGCAGCCCCTCGAGGGGCTACCGGGACGGTTGCGCCGCGTCGCCTACGACCGCTTCAGCGAGGGTCGCGCCGCGCACTGGTTGATCCTGCTGTACACCGACCGCCTGGACGCTCTGATCCATCACGTGCGGTCGCTGGGCACCACCCGCCCCGACAACCCGATCACCGAGACCGGCATCCGTGCAGAACTGTCCAGCGGAGGATGGCGGTCGCGTGTCGGGCGCAAGCGGGTCGACCTCAACCACACCTGGATCGACCCGATCATCGTGGCCGGGCCGTGGGTCGTGACGGGTGCGGCGGCGGTGCGGCTGTTCGTGTCCCTCACCGGGGGCCGACGCCGCCGGCGCTGATCAGGCGCGGTCGCGCGCGAGTCGTTCGATGCGGGGAAGCGCCAGCGCCATCACGGTCAGGTAGGCCGGCGCCCACACGGGGACCCCGAAGCTGACGACGCACCCGTCGGAGGTCGGTATGACCTCGTGCCGGGTCGCCGGCACCCCGAGGACCTTCCATGCCCACGCGCGACCGTCGTCGAACTCGGTGATCTCGAACGGGATCGGGACGCCGATCGGTGTGACGACACGCCCGCGGGACCCGAGCTGCAGCGGCCCGGGACCGTTGAGGTGCGCGCCCGTCACCGACGGACCCCACACCGGCCACGCGTCGAGGTCGGTGATGACGTCCCAGGCCGCGGCGGCGGGGACGGGCATCGCGCGGTCGACGGTCGGCATCCGATGGCGGAGTCCCAGGCGCATACCCCGACCCTACGGATCCCCTAGGCCAGCACGGCTCCCTGCGACGCCGACCCGACGAGCTTCGTGTACTTGGCCAGGACACCGCGGGTGTAGCGCGGGGGCAGAGGAGCCCAGCCCTCCCGGCGCGAGGCGAGCTCGGCCTCGTCGACGAGGACGTCGAGTGTGCCCTTGCCGACGTCGAGCCGGATCCTGTCGCCGTCGCGGACGAACGCGACCGGCCCGCCGTCGACCGCCTCCGGGGCCACGTGTCCGACGCAGAGTCCGGTGGTGCCGCCGGAGAACCGGCCGTCGGTGAGGAGGAGGACGTCCTTGCCCAGACCGGCGCCCTTGATGGCGCCGGTG
Source organism: Gordonia paraffinivorans (assembly GCA_036946345.1). Classification (GTDB taxonomy): domain Bacteria; phylum Actinomycetota; class Actinomycetes; order Mycobacteriales; family Mycobacteriaceae; genus Williamsia_A; species Williamsia_A paraffinivorans_A. Next base: position 73,668 of record JAQIJH010000001.1, read on the forward strand.
ATCGCGAGCATCTCGCGCATCCCCGGGCCGCCCTTGGGTCCCTCGTAGCGGATGACGACGACGTCGCCGGCGGTGATGGTGCCGTCCTCCAGGGCGTCCATGGCGGCGCGCTCGCGCTCGAAGACGCGCGCCGTGCCCTCGAACACGTCGGAGTCGAACCCGGCCGACTTCACCACGGCCCCACCCGGCGCGAGCGATCCCTTGAGGATCGTGATGCCACCGGTCGGGTGGATCGGCTCGGCCATCGCGCGCAGCACCTTGCCGTCGGGGTCAGGCGGGGCGATGTGGGCCAGGTTCTCCGCCATCGTCTTCCCGGTCACGGTGAGGCAGTCGCCGTGGACGAGGCCGGCGTCGAGCAGGGCCTTCATGACGACGGGGACACCGCCGATCTGGTCGACGTCGGTCATCACGTGCTTGCCGAACGGCTTCACGTCCGCCAGGTGCGGGACGCGGGACCCGATGCGGGTGAAGTCGTCGAGGGTCAGTTCGACCTCGGCCTCGTTGGCGATCGCCAGCAGGTGCAGCACCGCGTTCGTCGACCCGCCGAACGCCATCACGACGGCGATGGCGTTCTCGAACGCCTCGCGGGTGAGGATGTCGCGGGCGGTGATGCCGCGCCGCAGCAGTTCGACGACGGCCTCGCCGCTGGCGTGCGCGAATTGATCGCGACGGCGGTCCGGGGCGGGCGGGGATGCGCTGCCCGGCAACGACATGCCGAGGGCCTCGGCGGCACTCGCCATGGTGTTGGCGGTGTACATGCCGCCGCAGGCGCCCTCGCCCGGGCAGATCGCGCGCTCGATCGTGTCGACGTCCTCGCGCGACATCAGGCCGCGCGAGCAGGCGCCGACGGCCTCGAACGCATCGATGATCGTCACCTGGTGCTCGCTGCCGTCGGAGAGTGTCGCGAAGCCGGGCAGCGTCGAGCCTGCGTAGAGGAAGACGCTGGCGAGGTCGAGACGCGCTGCGGCCATGAGCATCCCGGGCAGCGACTTGTCGCAGCCGGCGAGCAGGACCGACCCGTCGAGGCGTTCGGCGCTCATCACGGTCTCGACGCTGTCCGCGATCACCTCACGCGACACCAGCGAGAAGTGCATGCCCTCGTGGCCCATGGAGATGCCGTCGGAGACGGAGATGGTGCCGAACTCGAGCGGGAACCCGCCGGCCGCGCTCACGCCGCCCTTGACGGCCTTAGCGAGGCGCTCCAGGGACAGGTTGCACGGGGTGATCTCGTTCCACGACGAGGCCACGCCGATCTGGGACTTGCCCCAGTCGTCGTCACCCATGCCGACCGCGCGCAGCATGCCGCGGGCCGCGGTCTTCTCCAGGCCGTCGGTGACGTCCCGGCTGCGGGGCTTCACGTCGGGGGAGGGGTTCTCGGTCGACATGGCGTCTCCTGACTGGGTTGGACCATAGGGCGAGGGGTGTTCGGTGCTCAGGAGTCGAGCCTAGGACGGCCGCCGATCAGCGCAGGATGCGCGTCTCGAACCGGTCCGCGTCGGGCCCGAGATGTCCGCGCGTCCCGGGCCCGCCCCTCACCGCGTCGCCAGGACCCGGGCCACGAACGGGGTCGAATCCCGTTGCGAGGCGTACACCGTCCCCGAGTGATCGGTCGGGTAGACGTGCAGCTCGAACGGTTGCCGGTTCGCAGTCAGCTGCGCGGCCAACGACAGCGCGAACGGTGCCGGGACGTCGATGTCGGTGAGGCCCTGTCCCAGGAAGACGGGACGGTCGTAACCGGACGCCGGGACACCCAGGAACCGCGCGAGTTCCGCGCGGGCGTTTGGGATCGACGAGATCGGCCGGGCGAAGAACGATCGCACGTCGACCCCGGTCAGCCGCTTCTCGAACTCCGGCAGGCACATCGTCTCGGCGAGGCCGGCCACCGACCGGCCGACAGGAGTGAGAATGCCGTCGATGGGCAGATCCGGGCGCGCCTCGCGGGCGGCGGCGATGATGTACGCGAGGTACGTCGTCAGTCCGACGGGCAGCCGCACCGGCGGGAACGACGGACCGCCGAGGGCGATGATCGACTCGATGTTCGCGGGCGTGCCCGTGGCGACGACGCCCCGGTAGTCCAGCCCGCGTCCCCGGCCCAACTCGGTGGCGCGCCGCGCGGCGTTCATCGCTGCGCCCGCGCCCTGCGACTGGCCGACGATCACCCAGCGGGGCGACGTCGCGAGATCCAGCTGTCGGAGCGCGATGACGGAGTCGACCACGGACCGCGCCTCGACGTCACCGTTGAGATAGCTCATGAGTCCGGGCGTTCCCAGCCCGGTGTAGTCGGTGCCGACCACGGCGTACCCCTGGTCGAGCCAGTGCGAGATGTAGTCGTCGTCGCGCTGCGACCGCTTCTGCGCCGACGGCGTGCAGTCGTCGCCGATGCCCACCGTCCCGTGTGCCCACGCCACGACGGGCCATCCGCCGGCGGGCGGTCGTGACCTCGGGAGGAAGACGGCGGCCGTGCTGACCGCCGGCTTCCCGTGCTGGTCGACCGACGAGTAGAGGAAGCGTCGGGCGTCCCCGGCGGCACGTACCCACAGCGACCTGTCCAGCGGCACCGACCGGATCAGCGTCCCCGGTGTCGTCGGGACGGGGCCCGCGTAGGCGCGGACGTCGAGCCCTGACCAGACCGGTGCGCCGGTCGGCGGCGGCGAGTCGGCCCCGGCTGTGGCCGGGGTCAGGAACGCCGCACCCACGGCGACGGTGAGGACCAGGGTCGTCAGACGCGCCCGAACGCGCAGAGAATCGATCACGACGGTGACTGTAGGCACACCGACCAGTCGGTTGTCGCGCCCCGACGCACCGCGGTCGCTAGCGTCGGCTGGGACCGCGACGCAGGAGGACACCGATGGCTGAGCCGGACACCGTCGTGATCGGCGCGGGCGTCTCGGGACTCGCCGCGGCCCGGCTCCTCACGCGGCACGGACGCGAGGTCGTCGTCCTCGAGGCGCGTGACCGCGTCGGAGGCCGCGTCGTCACCGACCGGTCCGACGGACGTGTCACCGATCTCGGCGCGTCATGGGTCCATGGTGTCGACGGTTGCCCCGTCGCCGCGGCGGCCGACGCGTTCGGGATGCCGACGGTCGAGTTCACCGTGGGCGCGTTCCAACCCGACGGGCGCCCGATCGCGCACCACGGGCCCGACGGCCGGCGGCTGTCACAGGCCGAGGCGCGGGCCCACGTCGCCGACATCCACACCCTCGACGCGGCGCTGGGGAGCGTCATCGCCGCGTCGCCGCGGGACGCGTCGTACCGTGACGTCGCCGAGGAGGCCCTGGCCCGGCAGGGGTGGGACCCCACCCGCGCGGCCCGCGTGCGGGAGTACCTCGAGCACCGTGCCGAGGAGCAGTACGGCGTGTGGATCGACGACCTCGCCGCGCACGGACTCGACGACGACTCCGTCGCGGGCGACGAGGTGGTGTTCCCCGACGGCTACGACGCCCTGCCGATGCGTCTGGCCGCCGGCCTCGACATCCGGCTCTCCCACGTCGTGACCCACGTCGGGTGGGGCGCAGGTGGCGTCGTCGTGACCACCGACCGCGGTCGGTTCGACGCACCGACCGCCGTCCTCACGGTCCCCGTCGGGGTCCTGCAGTCCGGCGATCTCACGATCGAACCTCCCCTGCCCGCGACGAACGCCCGCGCGCTGGACCACCTGCGCATGAACGCCTTCGAGAAGATCGTGCTGCGTTTCCCGCGGCGCTTCTGGCCGGACGATGTCTACGCGATCCGACAGCAGGGCTCACACGGACGACGGTGGCACTCCTGGTACGACCTCACCCGGCTGCACGGCGAACCCACACTGCTGACCTTCGCCGCGGGACCCACCGCGACCGAGACCCGCTCCTGGGACGACGCCCGGGTTGTCGAGTCGATCATGGCGCAGCTGCGTCGTCTGCACGGTTCCGACGTTCCCGCCCCGACCGCCGTCCACCGCACGGACTGGCAGGGCGACCCGTTCGCGCGCGGGTCGTACGCGTACATGTGTGTCGGCGCGACCACCGCCGACCACGACGACCTCGCGACGCCGATCGGGGACGTTCTGCACATCGCGGGTGAGGCGACCTGGACCGACGACCCGGCAACCGTCCCCGCCGCGCTGCTGTCCGGGCATCGGGCGGCCTCACGGATCATCGGTCGGGACCTCGCGATCGAGACGCTCTGGTCGGAGGCGGATGTCCCGTCGACGATGATGGGGCGATGACCGCCCTCGCGACCCCCACCGCCCCGCTTGCCGATGCACCGCCGATCCCGCTCGTCGGGCTGGGCACCTACAAGCTGCTCGGTCGGCCGGGGGCCGAGGCCGTCGCGACCGCGATCCGCTCCGGATACCGCCTGATCGACACAGCCACCCGCTACAGCAACGAGAAGAGCGTCGGCATCGGGGTCGCGGAGTCGGGCGTCGACCGCGACGACATCACGGTGATCACCAAGCTCGGCGGGGGCGACCACGGTTTCGACCCGACGATCACCGCGGCGCGGGAGTCCGCGCGGCGCCTCGGTGTGGACCGCATCGACGTGTTCCTCATCCACTGGCCCTGTCCCAGTCTCGGTCTCACCGTCGAGACGTGGCGGGCCATGCTCGCTCTCGTCGATGACGGGCTGGTGCGCGCGGCGGGAGTCTCGAACTTCACCGTCGACCAGCTGCAGATGCTGTTCGACGAGACCGGACGATGGCCCGTCCTGAACCAGATCCAGTGCTCACCTGCCCTGCCCCGCCAGGAGCTTCGAGCATTCATGGTTCAGAACGGGATCCACGCACAGGCATGGAGCCCCACGGGTCGCACCGAGGGCGTTCTCGACGACGAGCGCGTCGGTCGGATCGCCGACGCTCACGGCCGCAGTCCGATCCAGGTGGCGCTGCGCTGGGCGGTGCAGCAGGACATCGGGGTCATCCCGAAGTCCGCCGACCCGGATCGGCAGGTGCACAACGCTTCTCTCTTCGACTGGGAGCTGTCGACCGACGACATGGCCCTCCTGGCCGAACTCGACCTGGGGGAGTCCCGGGCCCGCGACTCCCACGTGGACGAGGAGTTCTGACCCCTACACCAGGTTCTCCGGAGCCGTCCTGACGATCATCTCGGTGAGCGCGCGGATGAGCGGGGACTCGACGGCCCAGTGCTGCCAGTACAACTCGACGTCGATGTGACTGTCGGACAACAGTCGCACAGTGCCACGGGCCAACGCCGGTGCGATCTGGGCCTCGGGGACCGTCCCCCAGCCCGCCCCGAGCTCGACCGCTCGGTGGTACTCCGTCGACGCGGGGACGTACGTCGTCGGAGGGTCGACCGCACGGCGGGTGTGGCGTCGGATCAGTGTCGCCATGATCGTGTCGGCGCGGTCGAAGGCGACCATCGGGGCGCGTGCGAGATCAGCGCCGCGAAGTCCGTCGGGAAGCCAGTACGCGGCGAACTCGGGCGTCGCGACGGGTAGGTACCGCGTCGCGCCGAGACGGTGGACGACGCACCCGCGGACGCGTCCCGGCTCCGAGGTCAGGGCTCCGACTACACGTCCCGACCGCAGGAACTCGGTGTTACGGCTCTCGTCGTCGCGGAGGACCTCGATGCTCACGGGGTGCTGCCGCTGCATCTCGGCGATCACCGGCAGCAACCAGATCGCGAGGGAGTCGGCGTTCGACGCGATCGGCAGCGAGACCCGCGGACGGTCGCGGGGATCGGTCGACGGTTCCTCGGGTTCGCCGGCCAGCTCGGCGAGAGCAGAGGTACGCAACAGATCCCACTGCTCGGCCAGGCGGAGCAGGACCTCGCCGTCGATGGTCGGAGTGCACGGTCGGGTCCGTCGGACGAGCAGCCGGCCGGTCTCGTTCTCCAGCGACTTGATGCGCTGGCTCACCGCCGACGGCGTGATGTGCAGTGCGCGAGCGGCCGCGTCGAACGTCCCCTCGCGCACGACCGCGACCAGTGTGGCGAGACCGTCGCTCAAGATCGACATGAAGAGATTCTAACGAAACATCAAAAACATTCGCTGGCCTGTTCCCCGCGACGTCCCTAGCGTCGTCGGCATGACCTGGTTCTCCACCGCACTTGCCGGCCTGCTCACCGGAGCGGGGCTCATCGTGGCGATCGGCCCCCAGAACGTGATGGTGCTGCGGACCGGCGTGGCGCGCACGCATGTCCGGTCGGTCGTCGCGGTGTGTGCGACATCGGACGTCGTCCTCATCCTCGGTGGTGTCGCGGGCCTCGGGACCGTTGTCAGCGGCCACCCGTCGCTCGTCGTCGTGGCGACCGCCCTGGGCGGCAGTTATGTGATCGTCCTGGGTCTGCTGGCCGCACGTCGAGCGGTGCGAGCCGGGCGCGCCGGTGGCGAGGCGATGAGCGTCACGGGCGAAGGTCGCCGGACGACGCGAGCTGCGGTCGTCGCGACCGCGTTGTTCCTGACGTTCGGCAACCCGCACGTGTACCTCGACACCGTCCTGACCCTCGGTGCGGTCGCGAACGCCCATGGGCCCTCGGGTCGCTGGGCGTTCGGACTGGGGGCGTGCGCGGCCAGCGTCCTGTGGTTCACGGCGCTGGGGTTCGGCGCCGGGCGTCTCGCGCCGTGGTTCGCCCGCCCGCGTGCCTGGCAGATCCTCGACGGTCTCATCGCCGTCGTGATGATCACCTTCGGGACGCTGCTCCTCGCGTCGCTGGCGCGGTGAGGTCTGCGGCCGTCACAAACGTCCGCTCCACGAGAACAGAGGGCGATATGCCCTCTGCGCACGCGGAGCGGACGTTCGTGACCGGGATCAGGAGGCGGCGACCGCGTCCAGCTCGGTGAGGATCTCCGGGCTCAGCTCCAAACCTGCGCCGGCGACGTTCTCCCGCAGGTGGGCGACCGACGAGGTGCCCGGGATGAGCAGCATGTTGGGCGAGCGGTGCAGCAACCAGGCCAGTGCTACCGACAGCGGCGTCGCGTCGAGGCGCGTCGCGATGTCCGAGAGCTTGTCGGACTGCAGCGGCGAGAACCCGCCCAGGGGGAAGAACGGCACGAACGCGATGCCCTGCTCGGCGGTGCTGTCGACCAGCGCGTCGTCGGCGCGGTGCACGAGGTTGTAGTTGTTCTGCACGCAGACGATGGTCGCGATCCCCTGCGCCTCCGCGAGCTGATCCGCGGTCACGTTGCTGACGCCGATGTGCCTGATGTCGCCCTTCTCCTGCAGCTCGGCGAGAGTCTCGATCTGCTCCGCGATCGATCCCGCCTCGGGCCCGTCCACCGCCCCGACGCGCATGTTCACGACGTCCAGCGCGTCGAGCCCGAGGTGGGTGAGGTTCTCGTGCACCTGCTGCCGCAGCTCGTCGGGTGTCCGCGCGTGCGGCCAGCCGCCCTCGTCGTCGCGACGAGCACCCACCTTCGTGACGATGTGCAGATCGTCGGGGTAGGGGTGCAGGGCCTCGCGGATGATCTCGTTCGTCACGTACGGCCCGTAGAAGTCCGACGTGTCGATGTGGTTGATACCGAGGTCGATCACCTCGCGCAGGACGGCGATCGCGCCGTCGCGGTCCTTCGGAGGACCGAAGACGCCGGGTCCGGCGAGCTGCATGGCGCCGTACCCGACGCGGGTGACCGTCAGGTCGCCCAGGTGGTAGGTGCCGCCGGGAAGTGTGGTGTCCGACATGGGTGATTCCCTTCGTCGTGGTTCGCGGGTGTCGTCCGCGCTGTCATCGACGCTAATCGCGCGCGCGTCGACGAACGAGGGACTGAGGGTCCTACCCTGATCGTCGTGACCGACGCCGCCCATCACTCGCACGAGGAATACGCGTCCCCGCACGCACCGATGCCGATCGAGCTGCCGCTCGACGACGCCGAGGCGTCGACCGACGTCCCCCTTGTCACGCAGCTCGTCCGATTCGTCGTGACCGGTGCCGGATCGGGCGTGCTCGACTTCGGTGTCACCCTGCTGCTGCAGTATGTCGTCGGGGCGCCGTACTGGCTGGCCAAGGCAGTCGGCTTCCTCTGTGGGACGACGACGGCCTACCTCATCAACCGCCGCTGGACCTTCCGTGCCGAGCCCAGCCGCGCTCGCTTCGTCGCCGTCGTCGCGCTGTACCTGGTCACCTTCGCGGTCCAGGTCGGCATCTACTCGGCGCTGTCCCATGTCTGGGAGGAGACGGTGCTGTACAGCTTCCTCGCCTTCGTCATCGCGCAGGGGACCGCGACGGTCATCAACTTCGTCGTCCAGCGCGTCGTCATCTTCCGGATCCGCTGATGCAGATCGACGGCACGGTCGCCATCGTCACGGGTGCCGCAGCAGGGATCGGCGCGGCTCTTTCTCGCGCGCTCGTCGCACAGGGCGCCCGCGTCGTGGTCACCGACCTCGCCGCCGACCGCGTCTCGACAGTCGCCGCCGAGATCAACGACGCGGCCGGTGGTGAGCGAGCGGTCGCCGTGGCGGGCGACGCCAGCGACCCCCAACTGATCGCGCGGACGATCGAGATCGCCCGCGGCGAGTTCGGCCCTGTCGACCTCTACGTCGCCAACGCCGGCACGACCGCCGGGATGGGCCTGGACTCCGACGAGATCGCCTGGCACACGGCCCTCGAGGTGAACACCCTCGCCCACGTCCGCGCAGCCCGCGCGCTGGTGCCCGGTTGGGTCGAGCGGGGGCACGGATACTTCCTGTCGACGGCGTCCGCGGCCGGGCTGCTGACGCAGATCGGTTCGGCGACCTACTCGGTGAGCAAGCACGCCGCCGTCGGGTTCGCGGAGTGGCTGTCGGTGACATACGGCGACGCGGGTGTGCGTGTCAGCTGCCTGTGTCCGATGGGTGTCGACACCGAACTCCTCAACGCCGGGTTCCGTGGTGACCGGGAGGACGGAGCCGCGGTCGCCGCCAACGCCGTGCGCTCGGCGGGCGAGGTGCTCAGTCCGGAGACGGTCGCCGACGTCGTGATCGAGGCGATCGGCGACGAACGGTTCCTCATCCTCCCGCACGCGCAGGTCGCGACGATGTACGCGCAGAAGGCCGCAGACCCCGATCGCTGGCTCGCCGGGATGCGGCGCTACCAGCGGTCGCTCACGCGTGAGCAGGGCTAGGCGTCAGCGCCAGACGACACCGAGGCCCGCAGCAACCAGCGACAAGGCACCGACCGTCGCGAACATCGGGGTCGGCACGGCGTCGCCCGTGCGCTTCTGGCGTCCCCGACCCATCCCGAGCACGCCTCCGAGGACGACGAGGATCGCGATCTTGATGCCGACCTTGACGTAGTTCACCTCGGTGCCCGCCGGCCAGGGGAACGCCAGTGCGGCCCCGCTCAGCAGGGAGATCAGCAACCCGTACTCGAGCGGCCGGGCGAAGTCGCGACGTCCCGTCGCCGCGAGCGTCGCCCATCCGCCGAACGTCACCGCGAACCCGACGATGTGCACCAGGACGACGACGTGTCGCAGCGTCTCCATGTGTCCTCCCGGTAGCCCACTCAGTTTCAGTTAGACTGTAACTGATGGCAGCCGACACACCTCCTCCAGCGGTGAGTGCCTCGTTCCTCGTGATGGCGCTGGGCCGACGTCTGCGTGACGTCGCCGAGGAACGGCTGCAGGCGGAGGGGATCGCACTTCGTCATCTGTCCGCGCTCGGGCATCTCTCCCGAGACCCGGGGCTGTCGTACAGCGAACTCGCCCGCCGAGCAGGCCTCACTCCGCAGAGCATGCAGGCGACCCTGCGGACGCTGGAGGAGCTCGGCGCGGTCCATCGCGACACCGACGCCGGGCGCGGCCGGACCGCACGCCTCTACGTGACCGACACGGGACGCGAGCTCGTGCGAGCCGGGCGATCCGTCTACGACGAACTCGACGGCCTGCTGAGGGGTCATCTGTCCGAGGCGGCAGTCATCGAGCTGCTCCGGTCATTCCCCGCGCTGACGAGGGCGCTCGACGACATGGGCGGAACCGGATAGTGGGAGTCCGGTGTCGCCTCAGTCTGCCTGCGCGATGGTGAGCACGCCGTCGATCCACCCGTCGAGTTCGGTCGGAGTCCGAATCCGCACGACCGTGGCGCCGGGATGTCGGCGCGCGGCGTCGGGGACCATCTCGCGGTAGGCGTTCCTCGTACCGATCGCCCACCGGACGATGTGGGTGCTGTCGACGGCGATCCGACTCAGACCCTGCTCCACGTTGCCGTTCCACAGCACCTCCCGCCGGACCCGACGTCGGATGGTTCTACGGACGACGCGGGGGAAGGTCACCCGCCAGAAGGGGAAGTCCAGCCAGAGCAGCACGTCACACCGATCGGCGATGAGGTCACGCACAGATGCGTACTGCCATTCGACGACCCACGAATCCTGTGCGACGAGCGAGCGCACGTCGTCGACGAAGGCCGGCCGAGGCGTCCAGTTGGGCCCGTGGAACAAACCGTCGATCTCGATGTGGCCGGTACCGATGACCGGCGCGATGCGTCGGCACGCCGTCGTCTTGCCGGAACCGGCCACGCCCGCCACGGCGATCCGCCGCGGGCGGTGACCCAGCTCGTCCGCCCACCCCAGCACCGCGACGACGCTACCTCCGGAGCGCTTGCGAGTACGGTCGTCGAGATGCCGGATACCGGGTCGGGTGAAGCGGCGAGACCGATCGCCCTGGTGCGCGCCGGCCATCCCGAGCCGGGGTTGGCGGTGACAGGGCTTGCCGTGGCCCTCGCGGCTTTCTCCGGGATGTCGAGCGTCAGGATCGTGGTTCTCGCCGTCGCGGTCCTGAGCGGTCAGATGATCGTCGGCTGGACCAACGATCTCCTCGACGCTCGCATCGACCGACGGGCCGGCCGCGACGAGAAGCCGCTCGCCTCCGGCGCTCTGCCGATCCGATGGGTGGCTGTCGCCGCCGTCGTCGCGACCGTCGTCTGCGTCGTGTTCTCGCTGCTGTGCGGGCTCGCAGCTGCCGCAGTCCATCTCGTCCTCGGCGTCGGCGCGGCGATCACCTACAACCTGGGACTGAAAACCACTGTGTTGTCCTGGGTTCCCTACATGGTCGCGTTCGGCGCGCTGCCGGTGGCCGTCGGCCTGACACTCCGGCCGACGGAACTGCCCGCCGTGTGGGTCGTCGTGGTCGCCGGGCTCCTCGGGATCGGCGCGCACCTGCTGAACGTCTACCCGGACCTGGACGCCGACGCCGCCACAGGTGTGCGGGGATTGCCGCAGCGGCTCGGGCGACGCGGCATCCCGGTGGGGACCACGGTGATCATGACCGTCGCGACGCTCGTGGCCGTCATCGGTGCCGGAGCCCATCTCTGGCATTGGGTCGCGTTGGTCGGGGTCGTGGCGATCGCGACCCAGTGCCGACGCGCACCGCTCACCGTGACCGTCACGATCGCGGTCGTCGACCTCGCGATCCTGGTGACCGCGTGAGCAGTCTCAATGCCGTGTGGGTGCGGGGGGCGGTGGAATCGACGAACTCGGTCATGATCTCGACGACCTTCTCCGGCGCTTCGGCGTGCGGATAGTGGCCGATCCCGTCGAGGACCTCCAGCCGACTCTGTGGCATCGCCTCGTGCGCGGCGTACCCGTGGGCGACCGGGATGATCTTGTCGGCCGCGCCCCAGATGAGCTGCGTCGGCAGGTCCGCGTTGAGGTGCAGGCGACTCATCGCGCTCACGGCCTGACCTCGGTGGTCGACGACCGATCGCAGGGTCCGCAGGAACGCGTCGCGCGTGGCCCGGTCGGACAACGACGCGTACGCCTGCCAGGACTGGTCGGCGCGGGGTGATCGAACGCCTGCGGCAGCCATCCATCCCCGCACCCGTCCGCCGGCCGCGACTGCCCACTGCGGGGCGATGAGCGGCAACAGCACCTCCGCACCCGGGGCTGCGAGGAGGCGCAGGGTCCAGTTGACCTCCGGCCCCAGTCCGCCCGAGCCGATCAGTGCCAGGCGTTCGCAGCGGTCGGGGTGTTGGTAGGTGAACTGCATCGCGATGCCGCCACCCAGCGACTGGCCGACGACCGTCACGCGCGCGACGTCGAGGTGGTCGAGCAGGTCCCGCAGGAACGCCGCGAACGCGCCGAGGGAGTAGTCGCCGCGCGGCTTGGACGACGAACCGTGTCCGGGGAGGTCCGGCGCGATCACCCGGAAGCGCTGCGACAGAGGACCGATGACCGCGTCCCAGGTGGCGGAGCTCCCGGCCATCCCATGGACGAGGAGCAGGGTGTCGCCGGTGCCGACGTCGCGGTAGGCGATGCGTTCGCCGTGCAGGTCGGTGAACTGCATGTCGGGCGTCGTCATGGTCTCCCCTCTCGTCAGGGGTCGATTGTCGCCGTCAGCCGTTGACCTTGCTGATGACGCCGTCGGCGAAACCGCGCAGGTTGTCGATCTTCGTCTGGAGCGGCTCGGTGTCGTCGCCCATGATGTACGGGATGCGGAAGCCGACGATGACGTCGGTGACGCCCTTGTCCTCCAGCCGCTTGCACCCGTCCGGGGTGTAGGCGTCGAACGAGATGACGTGGACCTCGAAGGGCTTGTCCTGCAGCCCCTCTGCTTTCTTGATCTCGTCGATCCGGGCGAGCAGGGCGTCGAGTTCCTCCGGCTGACCACCACCATGCATCCACCCGTCACCACGGGTGACGGCGCGCTTCAACGCGGCGTCGGCGTGCCCGCCGACGAGCAGCGGGATCGGTTGCGTCGGTGCAGGGGACATCTTGATCTTCTGGATGTCGTAGAACTCGCCGTGGAACTCGAAGTACTCGCCGGTGGTCAGCCCGCGGATGATGTCCATGCACTCGTTCATGCGGCGACCACGGCGGGCGAAGTCGACGCCCATGATGTCGTAGTCCTCCGGCCAGGGGCTGCTGCCGACACCGAGCGCCAGGCGATTGTCGGTGAGGTAGGCGACTGAGCTCGCCTGTTTCGCCACGAGCACCGGCGGCCGGATCGGCAGCTTGAGCACGAACGGCGTGAACCGGATGCGGCTGGTGACGGCACCCATCGCCATCGCCTGGATGAACGTCTCGATGAACGGCTTGCCGTCGAGGAATTCGCGGTTGCCGTCCTCGGTGTACGGGTAGGTCGCGTCCGACTCCTCGGGGTACGCGATGGAGTCGGGGATGGTGAACCCGTCGTAGCCGGCCTCCTCCGCGGCGACCGCGAGGTCGGTGTAGTACCGCGGGTCGGTCATCGCCTCGGCGTACGTGAAACGCATGGGTGCTCCTCGGTCCGGTTGCCACCAAAGTAGAACATGTTCCAGTTTCGCGGACGGCCGATTCGTTTTGCCCGGCTCCCCTACGGTTCACAGGACGCCGTGTCGTGGATCGGCGGTGGCAGCGCGAGCGGCAAGTCCAGCGTCGCGGCTGTCATCGCGGATTGTCACGGGCTGAGCGGTCGTCGGTCAGTCGGAAGGCCATCTGCTCGGTCCGAAAAGGCGGGCAGAAGCGTCCGCCGTGCCGCTGGGTCCTGGATCCGCAGCCCTTCTCTCCTCAGTGAGTGACTTGACGTAATCGTGCTGTGACCGTGCGACGGCAGAAGTCTGTTTGATTATCTGGTCCTGCGCGAGGGGCGATGGCCAGAACGTCAGGTGGTAGGTGTCGATCCCCGAACCGGTGTCCGCCTCGTGTGCTGCGTCCATGTCTCGCGCGCAGAGCCGGACCCGATAGGTTCCCCGCGGCAGCGGTAATTCGACGCTCGGTCCCTCGCCCGCCCATCCGCTCAGGAAGAATGGAGCGTCGACGGTGAACGGTGCCTCGACGATCTCCTCCCAGTTCTCGAGATCCAGTGGAGGGCGCCCGCTCTGGATCGAGACGGTCACCTCGACCTCGCCGGTGTGCAGACCGGTGCCGATCGGGGCGCATGCGGAATCGACGGTTCCGATCAGGCCGTTGCGCTGACCGGTGAAGGAGGCCCAGTAGTCGCCGGACCATTCCTGCTGGGTCGCTAGATAGAACTGGTGGTACGAGACGGAGACCTCTCCTGAGAACAGGGTCTCGTCCTTCGTCACCTCGCCGGGTGACGTGAGTTCTCGCTGTGCGGTGTCGGACTCAGCGTTCATACGAGCAACGACGTCTGCAGCGCTCTGTTCGTCCCCGACCGGGGGGATCGATCTCAGGATGCGATCAGCGTCGTCGACTGTGAGCGCGTCCTGTTGCCATCGCAACTGGTGGGTCCAGGTGCCGTCGGAAATCGAGTGACTTTCTGGCATCCACTGCGACGATTTAGGCTCTTCGAGCGTCGTCAGCCATCGGCGCAGCGTCACATAGGGCGCTTTCAGAGACACCGACATGTCGAGTGCGCCCGTGTCCGGATCGCCCTCGTTCGCGGTCACGGTGATCTCGGACGGGAACCACGTAGGCCGCGAGATCGGGATGTCGGCAATCTTCGCCTGACGTTCCTCCTGCCGCCGCATCAGTTCGGCCGATTCGTCGTCATCGGTGATCCAATCTCCTTCCCAGCTGAACAGAGAATCGTCGAACTCCTCGTCGAGAACGAAGGACATCACCGACAGGCCGTCGGAGCCGTCGGTCCACCGCAGGACGAGACCGGACTCGTCGTCGATGACGAAGACCTCGTCCGGAGAACGGAATCGCTCGGCTCCCCGGAAGGTCACCTCCCAGGCGCGGCGACCCTCGTACGTCACCGACTCGATCGAGGCCGGCTCCCCTAGATCGAAGCCCCCGGGGCTCGCGTCCCACGGCCATCGCAGATGCGCCGCGAACAAGCGGCTGTGATGGGCTCCCGCCCACATCATCGCGAAGGTTCCTCGGGTGAGATCGGTCCGAACCACGACTCCATCGGGTCGGAACCTGAAGGTCTCAGATGCCGATGCGATGTAAATGGGCTTGTCATCTCGCTCCTCGCGTTCCCGCTTGGGCGGGTCCAGCCACAACTCACTGACCGCACCGTTGTCGGTCAGCAGATGAGCGTGGACGGTTCGGCCGATGGTTCCGTAGTTCTTCGCGCGGATCACTCGCCAGGAGGGTGCAGCCATTCCGGAAACTTAGCCAGACAAATCGGTCGAACGTGCGAAAATGCGCAGCATGTCTGCCTATGACTCCCGCGCAGTCCCGTGACGAGCTCTGCGACTGATGTCGCCGCTGAGTGGTCAGCGTTGAACGCAGCGCTCGATGCCCTTTTCCCTCAAGCGTTGACCTTTCGCCCGCCGGCCTCCGGGGACCAACTGCGCGATTCCCAGTCCGCCACCACCGGTGCGTCATGGCCGCGTCAGCTGGTCGACTTCTACCAACTGCACGACGGGCAGGAGGCCGAGTACCGTGCGCGTGCGCCCGGGGAACTCCTGCCGGCGTCTCGCATCCTCCCGTGCGACGAGATGGTCGAGCATCACCAGGCGATGGTTGATCACGGGCGGTGGGAGCTCTACGACGATCCGTGGCTGCGGGAGAACGCCGAGAACTCTGAGGCCGGGGCCCGATCGTTCTGCTTCCTGACGGACTACGTGCCGATTGCTCAGTGGGACAGCGACTACTACTTCGTGGACACACGTCCCGGACCGCAATCGGGGTGCGTTCGTTACTGGGCAAGGGACGATGGAGACGCATCCGGAGAGGTCCTGTGGCCGTCGCTCGCCGAGATGCTCGCGGACATACGTCGGAGCATCGTCGACGATGCCGTCTTGCTCGAGCCGTTCAGGCCGTGGTTCGTCCATGACAGGAACGATCCTGACCACGGAGTTCTGACATGGGTGAATGAACTGTCGTGTGACCTCGACGATGCCCCGCCACCTCCTGTCGAGTCGACGCCGCTCCTCCTCCCGTTTCCTGTCGCCGACTACCTGACCGTCATGGCTGAGTACACGGGGCCGTTCCTCGACCTCGACGCGGTCAGACGCCAGGTTCTCGACACAGCACGAGCGTTGCACCCTGGCACCGTCGTCGAGGGTGGGGAGACCGTCTATCAACCGCTGCCTCGTCATCCGGGTGTCTGCGGGAATGCGCTGACAACGATCGACGGTGAACTGATCCCTTACCTCGTTGTCATCACCGGTGAGGGCGACGATGTTCTCGTCTTCGAGCATCCGCCCGGTGGCTTCACGATCCCGACGACGAACGACCCGGGCTGACCGCGGCTGCTTCCACTTGTCAGGCCGGGCGTGCAGTCGCGTGTCGGTCGGCGAAATCCCACACCATGTCGGCCAGGACCTGCGGCGTCTCGATCTGGGGGAGGTGGCCGGCGTCGTCGATGACACGGAGCGTCGCGCCGGGGATGGCCTCGGCGTAGGCGCGGCCGTGGCTCGGTCCGACGATGCGATCCGCCGCGCCCCACACCACGAGGGTCGGGGCCGTGATCGACGGCAACCGTCCCGCGAGGGCCGGGTCGGCCATGCTCACGCCGCCGTAGGTCAACAGCGCTGATCGGTTGCCTGCCATGGTTTCCCGCACCGCGTCGGGGAGTGACTGCTGCGCTGCGCGGGCGGCCGCACGGTGCGACGAGTGGTAGCTCAAGTCCACTATCTCGTCCATGGTCAGCGAGAAGAAGTCGACGATGGGGTCGTCGGCTGAGGCGAGCCCGACGGCGTCGACGAGGACGACGCTGCTGATCCGATCGGAGTGGGCGAGCGCCATCTCGGCCGCGATCCACCCGCCGAGCGAGTTGCCGACGACGGTGACGTCGTGGAGGTCGAGGTCGTCGAGCAGTCCCAGGTACAGCCCCGCGAGGTCGGCCACGGACGCCAGCGTCGCGGGACGGTCGGTGCCGTCGAAGCCGGGGTGCGTCGGAACGAGGACACGCGCGGGATGTTCGCCGGCCAATTGAGCGGCGAACCCCGAGACCGACGCGGGGCCGGCTCCGCCGTGCAGCAGGAGAACCGGGTGGCCGTTGCCGGTCTCGGCGACGTGCAGATCGAGACGGGCGCCGCTCGGTGAGGTTGTCGGATGGATTGTGGTCGTCATGGCGGCTCCTGTCTCGTGGTCTGCCATCACGCTAAGTCAACATATTTATATAAGCAAGTTGATTCATCGTTTAGGCTCGTGCCGTGACCCGATCGCGGCAGGACGTCGCCCAACTCATCAAGCGGGTCCAGGGCACCCACCATCGCCTTCTCGACTCGGCGCTGACCGGGCGCGGCGTCACGCTGGTGCAGTGGGACGCGCTCCGGCACCTCGCCCACCATCCCGACGCCTCACTGCATGAGCTGGCGCAGCGGACGTTCCAGAGCGATCAGGCCTTCGGCACGTTGGCGCGCCGGATGGAGGAGCGCGGACTGGTCGAGCGGACGTCCGGGCCGGGTCGGGTCGTCCGACTGGTCATGACCGACGCGGGCCGTGACCTGCTCGAGGAGGGCCGCGGGGTCGTCGACGAGGTCCTCGAGTCGACGGTCGGCCACCTGTCGCAGCGCGAGCTGGACCAACTCGGCAGTTTGCTCGCGCGGGTGCTCGACGGCGTCAGCGCCGACTGAACAGCTCCCGACGACCCTTCTGACGCAACGCGACCCACTCGCGGAAGCCCGCGACGTCGCGCTGCTGCACCAGGAAGTACCAGCCGAACCGGGCGTACTCCTGGGGGATCAGACGCCGCAGTCCGGGCTGGTGGAGCAGCCAGCCGCGGTTCCGATAGGTGTAGTAGCGCTTGTTCGCGTCGTCGGGGTACTGGGTGTGCATCCGCCCGCCGAGGATCGGCCGGAACTCGGCGGTCCCGTCCGGGTGCAGGTAGGCGGTGATCAGGCAGGTCCCGAATCGCAGCCCCGACCGCGCCAGGCGGCGGTGCATCTCGACCTCGTCGCCCCGGACGAACAGCCGCAGGTCCGGGACCCCGACCGCCTCGATCGCCCGCGCCGAGAACAGCGCCCCGTTCATCAGGGACGCGATGCCGTCGAGGACCTCCTGCGAGGAGGTGTCCTCGCCGGGCTGAAACAGTTCGGATCGCCTGCGGCGCCAGACGAGTCCGCGCCGCAGCGGGAAAGCCAGGGTGTCGGCGTCGTCGATGTTGACCACCACCGGCGACAGCTCGTCGTAACCGCCCGCGACCGCGCAGCGGAGCAACGTCGCGAGGACCTCCGGCCCCTCGGGGCGACCGTCGTCGTCGGCGCACCACACCCAGTCGGCGCCGAGTGCGAGCGCATGCAGGATGCCGAGTGCGAAACCGCCTGCGCCACCGAGGTTGTGCTTCGAACCCAGATAGGTGGTCGGGATCGACTGCGCGTCGACGAGATCGGCGACACCCTGTTCGTCACCGTTGTCGACGACGACGAGGTGGTCGACCGGCCGGCTCTGCGTGGTGAGGATCTCGAGCGACTGCGCGAGCAGCTCCCGACGACGGTGCGTCACGACGACCGCGACGACGGTGTCGGTGGTCTGCGACTCCCCGCTCCCGGGCACCCTCACGCCTCGGCGGCGGCGTCGCCCGCGACGTCGGCGAGGACCTCGCGGACGTGCCGCGCGGCATCGGGTCCCTCGTAGGCGCCGACGACGGACTCGATGTCGCCGTCCATGCGGATCTCTCCCCGGTCGATCCACAGCGCGCGGTCGCAGAGCTGGGCGAGGAACTCGTTGGAGTGGCTCGCGAAGACGAGGATGCCGGAGCGCTTCACCAACTCCTGCAGGCGTACCCGGGCCTTGCGCATGAAGTCCGCGTCGACCGCGCCGATGCCCTCGTCGAGGATGAGGATCTCCGGATCGATGCTGGTGACCACGCCGAGGGACACCCGAACGCGCATACCGGTCGAGTAGGTGCGCAGCGGCATCGTCAGATAGTCACCCAGCTCGGTGAACTCGGCGATCTCGTCGACGCGCTTGAGCATCTCGCGACGGCTCATCCCGAGGAACATGCCCCGGATGATGATGTTCTCGTAGCCGGAGATCTCGGGGTCCATGCCGACGCCGAGGTCGAAGACCGGCGCCACGCGACCGCGGATGCGGCACGCTCCACGGGTGGGTTCGTAGATCCCCGACAGCAGGCGCAGCAGTGTCGACTTGCCGGCGCCGTTGTGCCCGACGAGACCGATGCGGTCTCCGTGCTGCAGGTGCAGGTCGATGTTCTTCAGCGCCTCGACGACGACGACGTCGGAGTCGTTGGCGCCGATGACACCACCGGCCTTGCCCAGCACCGACTTCTTCAGCGACCGCGTCTTGGCGTCGAAGATGGGGAAGTCGACGCAGGCGCCCCAGGCGTCGAGTTGGACCGCCGTCATCGCATCGCTCCGCTCACCGTGTTTCCCATCAGACCCAGTACGCGACCCGGGCGCGGTAGTTGCGCAGCACGACCATCGCCAGGGCCCATCCCGCGACGGTGCACCCGAGCACCACGACCCAGCTGTGCCACGAGATGGGGGAGCCCACCAGCGGACCGCGGGTGATCTCCAGGTAGTGGTACATCGGGTTCAGCTGGACGAGGGTCAGACGGTAGTCACCGCCGTTCGTTCGGGCGCGGATGCTGTCGGCGGTCCAGATGATCGGGGTGAGGAAGAACACCAACTGCACCAGGGTGTTCAGCAGCTGGCCGATGTCGCGGAACCGGGTCGACATGACCCCGAAGACGATGGTGACCCACACCGCGTTCAGCGCCAGGAGCGTGATCCCGGGGATGACCAGCAGGATGGTCCAGCTGATGGGCTGCGGGAAGATCGCGAACATCACGACGTAGATCACGATGTTGTGGGCGAAGATGATCAGCTGCCGCCAGACCAGGCGGTAGACGTGCACGCTCAGCGGCGCAGGGATCTGTTTCAGCAGTCCCTCGTTGCTGGAGAACACCACCGAGCCCTCCAGGATGGACTGGCTGATGAAGTTCCAGAAGATCAGGCCGAGCGTGACGTGTGGCAAGAACGTCTTGATGTCTATGTGGAAGAGCTCGGCGTAGAGGAAACCCATCGCGACCGCCGTCACCGCGGTGGCGACGGTGATCCACAACGGCCCGAGCATCGACCGGCGGTACCGCTGCTTGATGTCCTGCCAGCCGAGCAGCAGCCACAGCTCGGATTGGCGGAAGCCGTCGCGCAGGTCGTCGACGGCACGACGCACGGTGCGTGAGTCGACGACTTCCGGTGGGGGTTCGACCCCCGGGGCGACGGTGGACACGAGGGTCGAGACTACCGGGCTACAGGTACTGCCCCGTCCCGGTCACTCCGTGGCCGCCGTGACCGCCGGGGCCTCCGGGCCCACCCGGACCGGGGAGCTGGCCCTGTCGCATCTGCTCGAGCTGTGCCCGCGCCGCCATCTGCTGCGCGAAGAGGGCGGTCTGGATCCCGTGGAAGAGGCCCTCGAGCCAGCCGACGAGCTGCGCCTGCGCGATGCGCAGTTCCGCGTCAGAGGGCGTCTGCTCGTCGCCGAACGGGAGGGCGAGGCGCTGCAGTTCGTCGCGGAGCTCGGGGGCCAGGCCCTCCTCCAACTCGCGGATCGACGACGCGTGGATGTCCTTCAGTCGCGTGCGGCTCGCGTCGTCGAGAGGCGCGGCGCGGACCTCCTCCAGGAGCTGCTTGATCATCGTGCCGATCCGCATGACCTTCGCCGGCTGCTCCACCATGTCGGCGATGCCGCCCTGCTGCTCGTCGGAGTCCTCGCCCTTGCCCGCGGAGTCACGCGACCCGGGACCGACGACGACGATGTCGTCGCGGTCGGACTGGTTGTCGGGACCCGAACCGAACAGTGGTGACGTCATGCACCCATTGTGCTGCAGGCCCCGACAGGGTTGCGAGGACCCTGCATGGCGTCGTCGGTCGATCGGACGTCGTCACCTGCGGCGATGACGCATGCGTGGATGCTCACAGGTCCGGGTTCGGCGGTGTGAACGACCCCCGAGGGGCGCTCCGGCGCGGGTCTATGGTGTCTGCCATGACCTACGACGTCGCACGGGTACGCGGGCTGTTCCCGTCGCTCGGCGACGGGTGGATCCACCTCGATCCGCAGGCCGGGAGCCAGATCCCCGACTCGGTCGCGTCGACGGTGTCGAAGGCGTTCCGCGCGCTCGTGTCGCAGCCCGGCGGGGTCTACCCGGCCGCACGGCAGTCGCAGGCGGTCGTCGACGCCGCGCGTCAGGCGGTGGCCGACCTCGTCGGCGGGGACCCGGCCGGGGTGGTCCTCGGACCGAGCCGCGGCATCCTGCTGTCCACGCTCGCCGAGGCGCTGCCGCCGCGGGTCTGGCTGGGGTCGACCGCCGTGGTCAGTCGTCTCGACGACGAGCCCAACATCATCGGATGGCTGCGCGCGGCCGATCGGTACGGCGCCCGGGTGCGCTGGGCCGAGGTGGACATCGAGAACGGCGACCTGCCCCCGTGGCAGTACTCCGACCTCCTCGACGACTCGACGGCGATCGTGGCCGTGACGGCCGCCTCGTCGACCATCGGGACGGTGACAGACATCGCCGCGATCGGCGCCGCGGCCCGCGACGCCGGCGCGCTGTTCGTCGTCGACGCGACGTCGGCCGCGCCGTACACCGTCCTGGACATCGAGGCGATGGGCGCCGACGTCCTCGTCGTGTCCGCGGAGCGGTGGGGCGGGCCGCAGGTCGCGGCGCTCGCGTTCCGCGACCCGGGCCGGATCGCGACGCTGCGGCCGTCGGGGCTGTCGAGGTCGACGAGCGGTCCCGCGCGACTCGAGGTCGACGGACTCCACCACGCGCTCCTCGCCGGACTCGCCGCGTCGGTGGAGCACCTCGCGTCGCTCGACGAGGCCGCGACGGGCAGTCGACGTGAGCGGCTGATCACCTCGATCGGCAGCCTGAACGGCTACCTGCGACGACTCACCGCCTACCTCGCGCAGTCGGTGTCGCACCTCGACTTCGTGCACATGGTCGGCTCCACCGCCGACCGTGTCCCTACGGTCAGCTTCACCGTCGACGGTGTCGCCGCCGACAAGGTCGCCCGACGCCTCGCGGACAACGGCATCTGCGCCCTCGTGGACCAGCCGAGCCGAGCGCTCGACGTCATCGGCGTCGGCGATGTCGGGGGAGCGGTGACCATCGGACTGGGCCAGTACTCGACGCCCTACGAGGTCGACCAGTTGGTGCGTTGCCTCGGATCGCTCGGCTGACCGTCGCAGACGCGCCGGGGCTCAGACCGTGAGCAGGACCTTCCCGACGGCGTCGCCGCCGTCGAGGTGACGGTGTGCCGCGTCGGCGTCGTCGAGCGGGAACGTGCGGTCGACGACGGGGCGGATGCTGCCGTCGGCGATGAGCGGCCAGGTGGTCTCGCGGACCCCGGTCATGACGGTGCCCTTGCCGGTCGGGCCCTCGACGGGACGTCCGCGCAGGTTGGTGGCGGTGACCGACGCGCGTTTCGGGAGCAGCTTCGAGATGTCGAGCTCGGCCTTCGCGCCGCCCTGCATCCCGATGATCACCAGTCGTCCGCCGGAGGCGAGGGCGTCGACGTTCCGGGCGAGGTACTTCGCGCCGATGATGTCGAGGATGACGTCCGCGCCGCCGAGGTCGCCGACGATGTCGACGAAGTCGTCCTGGTGGTAGTCGATGAGCGTCGTCGCACCGAACTGCGCACAGATGTCGAGCTTGCGTTGCGACCCGGCGGTCACGGCGACCTCGGCACCGAGGGCGCGAGCGAGCTGGATCGCGTGCGTGCCGATGCCGCTGGCGCCGCCGTGGACGAGCAGTCGTTCACCGGACTGCAGGCCTGCGACGAGGACGAGGTTCGACCACACCGTCGCGGCGACCTCCGGCAGCGCCGCCGCCTCGACGAGGTCGACACCCTCGGGCACCGGGAGAACCTGCACGGCCGGGACAGCGACGTACTCGGCGTATCCGCCGCCGGCGAGCAGCGCGCACACCTGGTCGCCGACGGCGAGGTCGGTGACGCCCTCGCCCAGCTCGTCGACCGTTCCCGACACCTCGAGCCCGAGTATCGGACTCGCGCCGGGCGGCGGCGGATAGAGGCCCTGTCGCTGCATGAGGTCGGCACGGTTCAGTCCGGCGGCCGCGACGGCGATGACGACCTCGCCAGGGCCGGCGGACGGGCGGTCGACGGTCGTGGGTACGAGGCGGGAGTCCGGGCCCTCGTTCTCGACGGAGATGGCGCGCATGCCTCCTGCAACCGTCGTCGTCGGCCACCATTCCCGAACGATCGCTAGAGCGCACGCGTGAGCCTTTTGTGATGTTTGACCTGCGGAAATGATGCGATCAGCCGACTGCCCGACACGTCGGCTCGGCGCTACTGTCGAGGTGCCGAGACAAGGCGCCTTCCGTTCAGTGCTGCGCGGGATCGCCCGAAGTGACGTTGGGGGGGCGATGTTCAGCACAGGCGACGACCTGGAGCCGCAGCACGACGCCCGCGTCGTCTCGCTCCACACCGTCCGCGACGACGGTCCGCTCCGCGCCGACGAGCAACACGCGTGGCGCAGCTTCGTGGAGGGCACCCAGGCTCTGTTGACCTTCTTCGACCGCGAACTGGTCGAGGAGGCCGACCTGGCGCTGGGCGAGTACATGATCCTCGAGGCCCTGGCCGATCATCCCGTGCTCCGCATGACCGATCTGGCCGGTGGCGGTCTGGCGTCGCGCAGCACCATCTCGCGGCAGGTGTCGCGTCTCGTCGACCTCGGCGACGTCGAGCGCATCCCGGACACCAGCGACGCACGCAACCGACTCGTCCGCATCACCGAGGCCGGTCGGGAGCACCTCCGCCGCGCGGCCACGGGTCACGCCGACCGCGTGCGACGGCATCTGCTGGCCCATGTCGACCGGAGGCCCGGTCACGTGGGCGACCTGGACGCGTTCTTCCGGGACATCCGCGAGGGGCTGGAGTAGCGCGGAAACCGGCTCGACCGGCTGCGTTACCCTGACCGGCGAGGGAAGTGTGGCAGAGCGGCCGAATGCACTCGCCTTGAAAGCGAGCGTGGGTGAAACCACCGGGGGTTCAAATCCCTCCACTTCCGCAAGATCCCGCGAGCACTGTCCGAATCCCGCGCCCACAGAGGACATCGCGGTCACAGAGACCACGGACCGCCTCCACGACGCGGATTTCGGACACTCCTCCGTAGGGTCCTTGCCGTGAGCGGCCGAGGATCGATCGACGGGCGGTGGAACCACAACATCCACTACCACCGTGTCGTGCTCGACGCTGTACCCGAGGGGGCGCGGACAGCACTCGACGTCGGCACCGGCAACGGCCTGCTCGCGCGGGACCTTGCCGCGATCGTCCCGTCGATCACCGGGCTCGACGTGGACCTGGCGACCCTGGCGTCGGCCCGCGACGGGTCGGCGGCAGTCGAGTGGGTGCACGGCGACGTGATGACACATCCGTTCACGCCCGGGTCCTTCGACGTTGTCGCCTCCGTGGCGACGCTGCATCACCTCGGTGATCCACTGCCGGCGCTGAAGCGCTTCGCGGACCTGACCGCACGTGGCGGCGTCGTCGTGGTCGTGGGGCTTGCGCGGACGTCGACCGTCAGCGATGTCGCGATTCATCTCGTCGGCGCCGTGCAGCATCGCGTGCTGTCCGCGCGACACGGGTTCTGGGAGCACACCGCTCCCATGCTCTGGCCGCCACCCCACACCTATCGAGAGATGCGTGAGGCTGCCCGAGAAGCGCTGCCGGGTTGTCGGTGGCGTCGACTGCCGATGTGGCGCTACGTAATCGCGTGGCGTAAACCCTGACTCAGACCCCGAACAGCGGCGGCAGGGCGAGAAGGATGACCGACGTCCAGGCGACGTGGGTGAGGATCGGGGCGAGGACGCCCTCGGTGGCGCGTCGTTCGACGGCCGCGACGAAGCCGAGGAAGATCGCCGCGAAGCCGAGCATCGGGTTCCCGCTCGCCATCGTCACGACGATGTAGATCAGCGTCGAGAACACGACGGGGTAGTGCCGGCCGAGCGCGGAGTACAGGGCGCCGCGGAAGAACAACTCCTCGGCGATGCCGTTCACGAGTGCGATGACCACCACGACGGCGAGGTTGCCGGCCGTGGCGTGCTCGAACACCGACGTGACGAGGTCCTTGAGCGGCGGGATGGTCCGCACGACGAGCCCGCCGACGACGAACACCAGGCCGAGCCCGAGGCCCACACCGATGCCGGTGAGGATGGGCCGACGTCGATGCCCGCGCCAGGTGACGCGACCGAGGTGCAAGGGCCGCGACAGCGCCGCGCCGACGCACCACACCGCGGCGAGGGCGAGTGTGTAGACGTAGAAGATCGCGTCGCCGGGCTTCGTCGACAACGACAGCCCGAGGAACACCGAACCGATCACCAGGAAGACGACGACCACGATGCGTCGGCGCTTGATGGTGCGCGGCGGCTCGGCGGGGTGGGCGGGCTCCTTGTGGAGCACGGCCCCGCGCAACTGGTCCCAGCCCTCGGTCACCAACGTGGTCACATGATCACCGTCCCAGGTGGTGGTTGACCCGGGCAACCGCTGCGGCCGCGAAGTCCCATCCGACGCGGACGGCGCCCGCGGCCGGACCGGACGCCAGCACCAGCGAAGCACCGAGACGCTCGAACTGATCCCACCCGTCGGCCGACACCGTCGCGGCACCCAGATGCCGGATGCGGGCGACGTCACCGCCCGCCCAGTCGGGATCGGTGTCGGCGAGGTGGTGCGGGTCGGTCAGTCGGTTCACGGGGCGGGGCGTGCCGCCGGACAGCGCGCGACCGATCGCCTCGCGGACGGTGAGCAGTCCGCCCGGCGGGTCCGGGATCAGCGAGCGTATGCGGCTCTCCGAGGCGTACATCGGGTAGTCGAGGGAGGCGACCAGATCGCC
Source organism: Gordonia paraffinivorans (assembly GCA_036946345.1). Taxonomy (GTDB): domain Bacteria; phylum Actinomycetota; class Actinomycetes; order Mycobacteriales; family Mycobacteriaceae; genus Williamsia_A; species Williamsia_A paraffinivorans_A. Next base: position 99,221 of record JAQIJH010000001.1, read on the forward strand.
GGTCAGGCCGCTGGGGACGGGCACCAGCAGCCCGCTGACCTTGGACGCGAGTCCCGTACCGAAACCGCGCAGCGGCAGGGGGATCCGTCGACGATGTGCGACCGAGAGATAGGTCATCAGCACATCGCGGTAGCTGGACTCGTCGGCACCGGCGACGTCGTAGTCGCCGGCGGGCAGTCGGGACTCGTCGGCCGCGGCGACGAGGTAGTGCACCACGTCGCGGACGGAGATCGGGTCCATCTTGTTGTCGGCCCAGGCGGGAAGCGGGATGACGGGCAGCCGGTCGGCGAGGTAGCGGATCAGCTCGAACGACGTCGAGCCGGCGCCGAGGACGACCGCCGCACGCAGCCAGACCAGCTCGGGGCCGTCGGGCACCGTCAGGTGCTCGGCGACCTCGGCGCGACTGACGAGGTGCTCCGACAGCTTCTCGTCCTCGGGGACGAACCCGCCGAGGTAGACGATGCGGGACACGCCGTTGTCGCGGGCCGCCTCGGCGACATTGCGTGCCGCGGCGTTGTCCTTGGCGCGGAAACCGGGCTCGCCGATCCCGTGCACGAGGTAGTAGACGACGTCGATGGGCCCGACGGCACCGAACGCGGTGGCGGCTGCGGTCCGGTCCGACGCGTCCAGCGCGACGGGCACGATGTCGTCGTACCAGCCGTACGCGGCGAGGCCATCGGGCTTACGGGAGGCGGCGATCACCTCGTGTCCGGCGTCGAGCAAGCCGGTGACCAGTCGTGACCCGACGTAGCCGCTGGCACCGGTCACCAGGATGCGCATGCCCCCACGGTAGGCGTTGGTGCGACGGAGGGTCGGGGCGCGGGGCCGGCCGGGGTGCTGCGGCTACAGCCAGTCGCGCCGTTTGAACAGCGCGTACAGCACCACCATGGCGGTCAGCAGCAGGACGCAGCTCGTGATGAATCCCACGGTGTGGTCGAAACCGGGGAACGGGACGTTCTGCCCGTAGAAGCCGGTGATGGCGGTGGGCACCGCGATGATCGCCGCCCAGCCGGTGAGCTTCTTCATCACCGTGTTGAGGCGGGCGTCCTGCAGCGACAGGTTCGTCTCGAACACCGTCGACACCATGTCCCGCAGGGACTCGGTCCACTCGGCGGCGCGCAGGACGTGGTCGTACAGGTCGGCGAACTCCGGATCCAGGCGGTCGCCGGCGCCGAGGGCGTCGCGGCGGTGCTGGATCACGGCGACCACCTCGCGCATGGGCAACACGACGCGACGCAGCGCGACGAGGTCCTTGCGCACGCCGTAGGTGCGCCGTTGCAGGGTGCGGGCCGCGACGGACTCGTCGAACAGCAGGCCCTCGAGGTCCTCGATCGCGTCGTCGAGGGTCTGGACCGCCTCGAAATGACCGTCGACGACGACGTCGAGCAGACCGTGCAGCAGCGCCTCGACGCCGCGGTCGTGCGCCTCGGTCTCATCCCACCGCCGGCGCACCTCGGCCATGTCCACGATGTCGGCCGAGTCGGTGAGGCGCACGGTGATGAGGGCGTTGTGCTTGATGAAGACGGAGACACGCTGGGTGGCGATCGACTGCGAGGCGCCGGTGGGTGTGTCGGTCGCCCGGACGCCGGCATCGGCGGAACAGCGCACCGCGTAGACGGTCACGAACGTGTGGTGGGCGTAGGTCGTCGCCTTGGTCCGTTCGGATGCCGCCAGCGCGTCCTCCACCGCCCACGGGCTGAGGTCCAGTTCGTCGGCCAACCGCCCCATGGTCTCCTCCGACGGATCCTGCAGATCGGCCCAGACGAGGGTGTGTGACTCGGTGAGGCAGTCGGAGATGGCCGCGAGGTCGAAGCCGTCGACGGGTTTGCCGTCGCGCCAGATCTGGCCGGTGATGGCGCCGTCGGACACGGTGGCGGTCAGTGCTCGGTGGAGAAGGTCGAGCGGCGGCCGTGACGGGACCAGGCGAGGTCGACGAGACGGTCGATGAGATCGGGGTAGGACAGACCCGACGCCTCCCACATCTTCGGGTACATCGACGACGGGGTGAAACCGGGGATCGTGTTGACCTCGTTGAGGAGCCAGCCGCGGCCACCCTCCTCGTAGAAGAAGTCGGCCCGGGCCATGCCGGAGCACCGCAGTGCGGTGAAGGCGCGCAGTGCCAGCTCGCGAACCTCGGCGATCGCCTCGTCGGACAGCTGGGCCGGGATCGACAGTCCCGCAGTGCCGTTGAGGTACTTGTCGGCGTAGTCGTAGAACTCCGCGCCGGGGAGGACTTCTCCGGGCAGCGACGCCTCGGGCTCGGCGTTGCCCAGGACGGCGACCTCGATCTCGCGACCGGTGACGCCCTCCTCGACGACGACGACCTCGTCGTACTCCAGGGCCAGCGTGATCGCCGTCCTCAGCTCACCCGCGTCATGCGCCTTCGAGATGCCCACGGACGAACCGAGATTGGCGGGCTTGACAAAGACGGGGAAGCCGAGCTCATCGGCGACGTGCGCGGCGAAGTCGGTGGTCGTCCCGACGCCGTCGCGGTACTCGAGCCACCGGCACTGGGGGATGTCGTTCTGTGCCGCGACCACCTTCGCCATCGCCTTGTCCATGCACACCGCCGACCCCAGGACACCGCTGCCCACGTAGGGGATGCCCAGCAGCTCGAGCATCCCCTGGACCGTGCCGTCCTCGCCGTGCGGACCGTGCAGGAGGGGCAGGACGACGGTGGTCGGGATCGGCGCGCCGGTGGTGACCGCGCGAGGGCCCTGCAGGATCTCCGTCGACGCCGCCGACGTCCCCTCGATCGGCAGGCTCGACGGGAGCTCGTGCCCCTCCTCGAGTGCAGCCACCGCCTTGTCGTTGCGGATCCACTCACCCGAGCGCGTGATGCCCACCGGGACGATCTCGTAGCGGCGCCGATCGGCGGCCGCCATGACGTGCGCGGCGGTGATGCAGGAGATGTCGTGTTCGGCCGACCGGCCGCCGTACAGGACGACCAGCCGCACGTGGTCCAACGGCTGGTCGGGGTCGGGCTGGAGGGCCATGCGCCTCACCCTACGGTCACGATCCGGACACCCGCGCGACGTGGTGGGACTGTCCCCGCTCACCGCCCACGTAAAGTCGACGGGTGCGTTTCACAGCCAGCGAGGTCGCCACCGCCACGGGCGGGAGTCTCACCGGCGCCGATGTCCCGATCGACGGCGCCGGGATCGACTCCCGCACGATCGGGGCGGGGCAACTCTTCGTCCCCATCGTCGCCGAGCGTGACGGTCACGACTTCATCCCCCAGGCCTTGTCCGCCGGCGCGTCGGCCTATCTGACGTCCCGACCGCCCGTGTCCGACGCCGCCGCGTCCGCGATCGAGGTCGACGACACCGCCCGCGCCCTGATGGCGCTGGGTGAGGCCGCCCGTGCTCGCATCACCGGACCGGTGGTCGGTGTGACCGGCTCGGTGGGCAAGACGTCGACGAAGGACATGCTCGCGCAGGTGCTGTCGACGGCGGTGCGCACGCACGCCAACGAGCGGTCGTTCAACAACGAACTGGGCCTGCCCATCACGCTGATGGGTGCCGCCGACGACACCGAGGCGGTCGTCGTCGAGATGGGTGCCCGCGGGGTCGGCCACATCGCGATGCTGTGCGACATCGCGCACCCCACAGTCGGTGTGGTGACCCGCGTCGACGGTGTCCACCTCGAGATGTTCGGTTCCATCGGCGCGATCGCCCAGGCCAAGGGCGAGCTGATCGCGTCGCTGCCCGACGACGGACTCGCCGTGCTCAACGTCGACCAGGACACGGTCATCGCGATGGCTGCGCGGACGACCGCCGACGTGATCGCCTATGGGCTGTCGCCGTCGGCCGACGTCCGCGCCGAGGACATCCGCGTCGACGCCGAACTCCGCCCGACGTTCACTCTCCGCTCGCCGTGGGGATCGATCGAGGTCGCGATGTCGGCGCGCGGTCGGCACCAGGTCCACAACGCTCTGGCCGCGGCGTCGGTCGCCGGCGGGCTCGGGCTGTCGGTCGAGCAGATCGCCGAGGGGCTCGCCGGCGCGGCGATCTCGGGTCTGCGCATGGAGCTCACCCGTACCGACGACGGCGTCGCCGTCCTCAACGACTCCTACAACGCCAACCCCACCTCGATGAAAGCCGCGTTGGAGGGGTTGTCGGGGCTGACCGAGGGCCGCAAGGTGGCGGTCGTCGGGGTGATGGCCGAGATCGGCGACACCGCTCCGGCCGAGCACCTCGCGATCACGGCCCGCGCCCGGGAGCTCGGTGTGGAGGTCGTCGCCGTCGACGCGCCCGACTACGGGCCCGACGCGCGGCACGTCGCCGACATCGATGCCGCCGTCGCCGCGGTGTCGGACCTGTCCGCCGGGGACGCCGTGCTGGTGAAGGGCTCGCGCGTCGCCGCACTGGAACGCGTCGCGGCAGCACTGCTGGCGGCGCCGGCCTCGCGCTGACCGCCGTCGCGGGCCGTCGGGACCCGGCGGTCGCCCGCCGCCGGGACTCGCTGACGGGCCTGCGGGCGGTGGCCGCGTTCGCGGTCTGCGCGACGCACGCGGCGTTCTGGACGGGCGGCTACACGGACGACCTGCCCGGCCGGATGGCGTCGCGACTCGAGATCGGGGGTCGCGATCTTCTTCGCGCTCTCGGGGTTCCTGCTGTTCCGGCCGTGGGTGCGGGCGCTCGCCGAGGGGCGGCCGAACCCGTCGCTGCGGCGCTACGCGGTCCATCGCGCCCGGCGCATCCTGCCCGCGTACTGGGCGACGGTCGTCGCGACGTACGCGCTTTTCTCGGTGTGGCGCACACAGGACGCGACACTCGCCCACGACTGGTCCGGGTTCCTGCGGACGATGACGCTCACCCAGATCTACGGGTTCGGTCACCTGCACGTCGGGCTCACCCAGATGTGGAGCCTCGCGGTGGAGGCCGCGTTCTATCTCGCGCTACCCCTCGTCGCATGGGTCGTCGTCCGCGTGGTGTGTCGCGGGCGATGGCGTCCGTGGGCTGTCGTCGCGGCGCTGGTGCTGCTCGGCGCGGTCAGCCCGGTGTGGGCGGTGCTCACCTCCGACGGCACGCTGACCGATCCGACCGCCCGTCTCTGGCCGCCGGCGTTCGTCCTGTGGTTCGCCTGCGGGATGGTGCTCGCCGTCGCCGCCCAGTGCTCGGTCCGGGTGCACCCGCTGCTGGCGGTGCTCGTCGCGGTCCTCGCGTTCCAGCTCAGTTGGACCTCGGCGGCGGGCGAACCGACCATCACCCCGACCACCGCCGGCGCGACCGTCGTGAAGTCGCTGCTGTACGGGCTCGTCGCGTCCTGCCTCGTGGGCGCCCTCGCGCTGTCGCGGCCGGGGAACTTCTTCGACCGTCTGCTCGGGCATCGCGTGGCGGTGTGGTTCGGCGAGATCTCCTACGAGTTCTTCCTCGTGCACCTCGTCGTGCTGGTGTGGGTGATGGACCTGTTGGGCTACCCGACCTTCACCGGATCGATGCTCGGGGTGCTGATCGTCACGACTGTGGTGAGCGTCCCGATGGCCTGGGCACTGCATCGAACGACATATGCCTGGTCGTGGGCCCGCTCCGTACCATCGGGGTCATCACCGCACCCCGACAGGAGAACCGCCCGATGAGCGAGCAGCGTCGCGACGCCTCCGCGGTCGGCGTCACCGCCGACACAGTCCATCGGTGGTGCGAGAAGTCGACCATCCCCGGTCGACATCCGGAACTGTCCGACGCCGCTGCGGTCGCGATCGCGACCGGTCATCTCGACGCGGCAGGGCGGTCGATCGTGCTCGCCCGGATGTCACGCGGGCTGCCCATCCCCATGGCCTCGCAGCTGCTGCCCGGTGCGCACGAGTTCGCCGAGTTGCGTCGCCTGCAGCGCACCGTCGCCGCGCTCGACGAACAGGCGAACGCCGCGGTCGTCCCGGCCGTCGTCGCCGCGGTGATCCGCGCGCGCCGCAACTCGGTCGCCCGTCGTCTCGACGACGCCCGTCGCACGCTCGTCGGGGGCAAGGGCGTGTTCGCGACGGGCGTCCGTGCGATCCGCCGCGAGCGCCGGGAGGGGACGCATCTCGAGGCCGTCGATCGCGAGCGGCTGTTCATCGGGCTGTCGTACACCCCCACGCCCGATGTCGGTGGGTACGTGCGCCGAATGGGCAACGCGGCGCTGGAACGTGTCGCCGGGGTGATCGAGAACGCCGCCGCGAAAGCGGGCAAGGAGTCCGGGCGACGGTGGCTGCCGGACCTGGTGGGCGATGCCGACAGCCTCGCCCCCGGGGCGGACTCCCGGTTCGTGGACGGGTACGAGACCATGCTGTTCGCCGCGGGCAGCTTCTACGACCGCGTCCTGCGGTGTCCGGCATGGCATTCCGAGCACTTCACGCTGCAGCGAGGCCAGGTCGACCTCGAGGCCGAGCTCGCGGAGATCGCGGCCGACGTCATCGCTCTGCGGGCGATCCGGGTCGATCTCGACTCCGCCCGCCGCGCAGCCGGCTTCGACGACGACCTCGACGGCCACATCGCGCGGCGGGAGAAGTCGTTGCGGCCGGTGTGGCGAGAGCTCGTCGACCGGGTCGCGGCGTTGGCGACCGTCGCCGAGGTGGTGGAGTCCGCGGCCGCTGAACTGCGGGTGCTGGAGGAATACGCTCACACCGCGACGATCGACGACCGCATCGACGAGCTCGTCGGCCGGTCGGGGTCGCGCGAGGTGTCCGCCGACAACACCCGCAGGCTCACCGAGCAGGTCCGCTCCGGCGAGGAGAACCTCCGCATCTACCGGGACGTGTTGCAGGGCAACATACTCCGACTGTCGGCGGGGAACCGGCCCTGGTCTGGTCGATGACCGTGGGTAGGTCGATGACCCTGGACAGGTCGATGGCGCAGTCAGGTCAGTGACGCGACCCAGTCCGCGGTCGTCGTGACCGCAGCCTGAGAGGGGAACACCGCCTCGAGCAGAAGCTCGTGGACGTCGTGACGCCGATCCGCGCACGCGTCGGCGAGCACCGTGATCCGGTGATCGAGGTCGGCGGCCTGGCGCAGCGTCGAGAGGACCACACCACTCGTGGAGATGCCGGCGAGCACGAGATGGTCGGCCCCGAGGCCCCGCAGGAGCACCTCCAGATCGCTGCCGCTGAACGCGCTGACCCGACGCTTCGTCACGATCGGTTCGTCGGCCCGTGGCCCCAGCGCGGGATGGATCTGCGTCCCGTGCGCCGACTCGGTCATGGTGTCGCCGGCGGCGTCGGCGAGCCTTCCGAACCCGAGATTGGCCGACGCGATCTCGGGGTGACCGGGTCGGAACGCGACGCGGACGAAGACCACGGGGATGCCCGCGGCACGGGCGGCGTCGGCGGCCGTGACGGCGTTGTCGAGAGCGGAGGAGCCGTCGAGGCGGTCGACGATGCCGTTCTGGAAGTCCATGACGAGGAGCGCTGTGGTCATGAGACCAGAATGACAGTCGAAACTGTTCATCACAACCTGATCAGTCTAGACTGTCGAATATGTCTGACACTGCCGGTCCCGATCTCGCCCTCCGCGCCGCCGGGGACATCCGCGTCGCCGTCGGACGATTGCTGCGCCGACTGCGCGAGGTGTCCACCGGCGACGAACTGACACCCGCGCAGGCATCGGTGCTCGCCCGCGTCGGCAAGGGCGAGGCGTCCACGGCGGCCCGACTCGCCGAGGTGGAGAACGTCCGACCGCAGTCCATGTCGGCGACCATCGCGGCACTGGAGCGGATGGGCCTGCTCGAGCGGCACGCCGATCCCGGTGACGGACGTCGCCAGATCGTGGTTCTGACCGCCGCGGGACGCGACGCCGACGACCACAATCACCACGCGCGGCGCGAGTGGTTGACCGAGACGGTCGTCGAGCGGCTGTCCGACGACGAGTGCGCCACCCTGATCGAGGCCGCCCGCGTGATCGACAAGCTGGTCGAACGATGACGGCCCACACCGCGCAGGCAGACGCCCGATTTGATCGGAAGCTCCTCGCGCCGATGATGATCGGGTCCATCCTGAACCCGATCAACTCGTCGATCATCGCGATCGCTCTGGTGCCCATCGCCGTGGCTCTCGGCGCACCCGCGTCGCAGACCGCGTGGCTGGTGTCGGGGCTGTATCTCGCCACCGCGGTGGGCCAGCCGGTCATGGGACGTCTCATCGATGTCCACGGGCCCCGCCGCCTCTACCTCGTGGGCGCACTCTGCACCGTCGTCGCCGGCGTCCTCGGGGTCGTCGCACCGGACCTGTGGGTGCTCGTGCTCGCCCGCGTGCTGCTCGGGATCGGTACGTGTGCCGCTTATCCCGCGTCGATGTACCTCATCCGGACGGAAGGCGACCGCACGGGGACGGCGAGCCCGGCGGGCGTCCTGACGGCGCTGTCGGTGACGACACAGACCATCGCGGTGATCGGACCGACGCTGGGCGGACTGCTCATCGGCCTCGGCGGGTGGCGGGCGACCTTCGCGATCAACATCCCGCTGGGCGTGGCGATCCTGGCCCTGGGATTCCTGTTCCTGCCGCGGACCGTCCCGGTGTCCGACGGTCCGCGGAGCCGTTCGGACTGGGTGGGGGTCGGCTTCTTCACGGCGATGGTGTTGTCGCTGCTGGTGTTCCTCATGCACCTGTCGCTCGATCGCGTGTGGCTGCCGGTCATCACGGTGGGTGTCGGGACGGCCTTCGTCATCTGGGAGCGGCGAACAGACGCGCCGTTCATCGACCTGGCCGTGTTCGCCGGGAACAGGCCGCTCGTGGTGACCTACCTCCGTGCCGTGTTGGCGGCGACGGTCTCCTACAGCTACCTGTACGGCTACACACAGTGGCTGCAGGAGACGCGCGGATTGTCCGCGACCGCAGCGGGTCTCGTGTTGCTCCCGACGTTCGCCGTCGGGATCCTCGTGTCGGTGACGACGGGACGCCGGCCGCAGATCCGCCGCAAGCTGCTCGTCGGCGCGCTGGTCCAGATGGGTGCGGCCACGCTGATCCTCGCGACGTGGACCGATGCCCCGATCTGGTACCTCGTGGTGACGGCGGCCGTCACCGGTGTCCCGCAGGGGCTCATCAACCTCGCCGTGCAGAACACGCTGTACCACCAGGCCGATCCCGAGCGCATGGGCGCGTCGTCGGGTCTGCTCCGCACGTTCATGTATTCCGGTGCGATGCTCGCGTCGGCCGCGAGTGGGGCGTTCTTCGGGGCTCGTGCCACGACCTCGGGAGTGCACGAGCTCGCGGTGTTCATGCTCGTGGTCGCCGGCGCCCTGGCGGTTCTCACCGTCGTCGACCGGAGTCTGAGGGCAGTCGACGCCGCCGCACAGGCCTGACCGTCAGCGCGGACGCTGCGGTGCTCCCGGGATCGGGAGGCAGGTCAGCGCAAAGCATCCCGGGTTGTTCTGCAGCGGTGCGCGCAGTGGTGTCGAGCCGCACCGCGTGATCGTGCACCCCTGCGGCGCGTACGGCCCGAGCCCGACCGCGCCCAGGGCGACCGACGGGTCGACGAACTGGTCCGGGATGACGTCGAGGTTGAACGTGGGCCGGTACGGGCCCGGGTCCGGGAGTCGTGGGGACGACACCGACGCCGTGAACAGTCGCAGGAAGCTGTGGTACAGCTCGCTGTTCAGGCTCCCGCTCAGCGTCGTGATCGGGTCGGGCGAGACGTCGCCGAAGGCGCCCGTCCAGCTCACCAGTATCCCCAGGCTCGGGAACAGGAAGTTGTTCTGCTGGGCGAGCCCGACCATCGCGTACGTGTCCGCGGGCAGACCCTGGAACGGTGCCACGTCGATGGTCTGACGCGACGGGATCGACGGCCCGGTGCACGGTCCGTGGTTGAGCCAGAACAGGTAGCCGTAGCACGGGTTCGTGGTCGTCGGGGTGCGCACCTGGTCGACGTAGTCGGCGGCGATCACGCTGCGTCCGTTCCATTCTCCGCGGTTCAGCATCAGCAGCCCGAGACGGGCGAAGTCGTCCGGTGGCATGAACAGGAAGGCGTAGCCATAGGTGTTGCCGCTGCGGTCACGGTTCCAGAACCAGTCACGTGGACCGATGCCGACGGGTCCGAACAGCTTGTCCTGGGCGTAGCGCTGCACGTCCTCGCCCACGGCCCGCCCGACGACGTAGGCGAGCAGGTCGCCGTTGTGCTGGCCGTACTCGAAGAACGTGCCCGGCCGGTGCAGGATCGGCAGCGCGAGCGCCTGTTTCACCACGTCGATGTCGAGATCGAGTGCGGCCGGGATCCCCTCGCTCACGATCGACTGCTTCAGTCCGGAGGTCTGAGTGAGCAGGTCGCGCACGGTGATCGCGCGGTGCGCGGCGTCGCCGAGGCCGGCGGGCAGGTAGTCACCGATCGGTGCGTCGAGTCGCAGCCGCCCCTCGCTGTAGGCGACGCCGGCGACCATCGACACGACCGACTTCGTGCCACTCCACAGGTTCCACGGCACGCGGTCGGTCACGGGGTTGAACGGCCCCTGACCGACGAGGCAGTTGTTCCGATAGATCTGGACGTTGGTCCGCAACCGGGACGACGCGAACGCGATCGCGGTCCGCAACTTCGCCGCGTCGATGCCGACCTCGGCCGGGCTCGCGGTGCGGGCATCGGCGGTGCCGGTGGGCACCGGACACGAGCGCAGTGGGGGAGCGGACGAGGCGACCGGTGGCGGTCCGGCGGACGCGACCGGTGCCGACAGGGCCGCCACCAGCGCGCACAGCACGCCGACCACGACGGCTGTCCACCTGCTGTGACCCAGAACACTTGACCGCACGGTAAACAGTTAGCACACGCGGCTGCCTGCGTACAGTGTCAGCCGTGTCCGATCCGCCGCCCCGCCGGAAAAGGCCAGGTCCGGCGCCGATCCCACGCGAGCAGGTGCTCGTCGCCGCGGCTGAGGTGTTCGCCGAGTCGGGCTACGACGGCGGGTCGCTCGTCGAGATCGCGCGGCGCGCGCACACCAGCAAGCCGACGATCTACAAGCATTTCGGGGACAAGGCCGGCCTCTACCGCAGCTGCCTCGAGAGCGAGATCGCGGTGGCCCGAGCGTTTCTCTTCGACGCCTACGCTCGGGCCGAGTCGGACTCGATCGCCGACGAGGTGACCGCCGACGTCGTCGCGTTCTTCGACTACGCCCGCGAGCGACCCCACGGCTTCCGGCTCATCGTCGACGACGCCCATCGCGGCCCCGGCGGTGAGGCGGCCCAGACGTTCACCGACTCGGTGATCGACCGCATCGTCCGTCGCCTCGCCGCCCGTACCGGCCTCGACACCTCGTCGATGGCACTGCGCCAGATCGCGGCGATGCTGGTCGGTGCGTCGGTCTACTCGGCGCGCGAGGCGCTGCTGGTCTCGCGGGCCGATCCGGCGGCCGCGTCTCGGCTGGCCGCGGAGTTCATGAGCGGCGCCGTCGTCCACCTCGCCGGTCGGCACCCCGGCGACTGACCGGTCGAGTCACGCTGTGCCGACGCCGATCTCGTGCGCCAGCCAGGGCAGTGAGTCCTCGAACGACGTCGACGCGAACTGCCACGAGTGGCGGCCCTGACGGTTGTCGATGGTGCAGCCGATGTCGACGGCTCGGTTCTCGGCGCACAACTGCACGGCTTCCTGGCCCTGGTTCGCCGAGCCGCCGTCTCCGCGGCCGCCGAGTCCCGCACCGCCCTGGGACGGAGGAGTCCAGCCGTTCGGCGGACGGTGGTGGCCGCCGGCATGCTGTCCGCGCCATCGCGGCATGCCGGACTGGTCGGCCTCCACGTACCTCGCCGAGACGCCGGTGTACGGGCCGTGCTCCCGCATCACGGTCGCCGGGTCGAACGAGGCGTAGGCCGCCGCGTTGCCGCCGAAGAGTCGGTCGATGGTCTGCTGCGTCGTCCCGGCGACCGGCGCCGCGTCCCCGGCGATGTCGACGTAGGAGCGGAACAGGTCGGGGTGCATGACGGTGAGGTCGACCGAGCAGGTGCCGCCCATCGACCACCCGACGATGCCCCAGTTCGCCGCCGACGACGACGTGTGGAACCGCGAGAGGACCGCGGGTCGTACCTCGTCGGTGAGGTGGGTGGCGACGTTGCCGCGAGGTCCGTTCACGCACTCGGTGTCGTTGTTGAACGACCCACCGGCGTCGACGAAGACCATCACCGGCGCGTTCCCGTCGTGCTGCTTCGCGTACGCGTCGACGATCGGGATCGCGTCACCGGTGCGCATCCAGTCCGCGGGGGTGTTGAACTCGCCGGCGATCATCATGACCACGGGCAACGTGGGTGGCGTCGCCCCGTGGAACCAGGCCGGCGGCAGGTAGACGTACTCGGTGCGGTGGGCGAAGTGGCTGATGTCGTCGGTGGTGGTGATGGGCACGACGGCTCCGGTGGTGCGGTTCGTGTTCCGCATCGAACCCAGCGCGTCGGCCGAGACCTGGTCGGGCAGTGGGCCGGCGGTGACCGCGCCCCAGGCTGCCGACAGGGTCGGGTAGTAGCCGACCCACTGGTTCAGCACGACCGAGGTGGTGAGTGCGGCGGCCAGGACAGCGAGGACGGCGACACCGCGTCGCCACCACCGTGCACTGCGGAACCCCACCACCAGCACCGCGAGTGCACCGACCGTCGCGCCCACCCAGATCCACAGCTGCCATGGCGCGGGGTCGGTCGCGAGGCCCTGCGCGTCGAAGTAGAGGTGTACCAGCAGTGCGCCGACGACCGCGATCACGGCCGACACCGGCACCCAGACGAAGCGCCATCGTCGGGTCCGCCAGCCGATCGCGACGACGAGCAGGACGACCGCGACGATCTGCAGGGTGAGGGGGAACCACCCGTCGAGCAGGGACACCCCCGTGTGTGACGACACAGGCACGACCGCGAGTGTGCCGATCGAACCTGTCCGGATGCTGTGAATTCTGTTTCCGGACAGGGCAATACAGGCGCAGCCGACGATTCGGGCGTCAGCCGGTGAAATCGGCGCGGTCGCCGGCCGACCCGCACCGCGCGGGTGTTCCCGCGCCGTGCTGGAGGCGGCTCGGCGAGGACGACGCGGACCGAGGTCGCCGACCGGCGCGGCGCACGGCTGTCACGCCGGCCGCGACCACGCCCGCAACGTGTCCTTCTCGTGGTCGGTGAGGCGACGCAGCGTGTGCGCCTCGACGTCCACCACGGCCATCCGCGTGGCCGCCGTGTAGGCGGGCGGCCCGTCGGGGTCGTCGGTGTGCGCCGTGAGTGCGTAGCCGATGGTGAAATCGACCGACCGGAAGCCGTCGATCCACATCGCGACGCGGATCGGCCCGTCGTCGGGCCGGAGGTGTCGATGTGCGGTGAGGTCGACCGTCACGATCATGGCGCTGGTGATGAGGGGCCGGTGCTCCTCGCCGGCGCTCAGCAGCCAGGCGACGCGGGCCTCCTCCATCACCGTGACGAGGTGGGTGGTGGACAGCAGACCCGACGGTCCTGCATCCGACCACCGGACCGGCACAGTCGTGGTGAACGCTCCGCCGTCCGTGGTGCTCATGTGGCTGATGTTGCTGGATGGACGTCGGATCGTGACAGACCCGTTCCCCGTCGAGAAGCGCCATGCGCCGGTTCCGCAGCCGGTCGCTCGCTACTGTTGTGGTGCGCGCACACCCCTCGTTCCTACAGCGCCGGGGTCCGCGGACGGCGACGAGGGGTGAACAGGTGATCAGGTCGGTGCGGGTTCGACGCCGCCGGTTGCGTCGCGCCCTCATCCCCCTCGCCGTCGCGCTCACGATGGTGGCTGCCGCCCCGGTGGCGTCTGCCGCCCCGGCGCCCCCGCGCGAGGTCGCCCTCGACGAGGTGACGAAGGTGAGTCCCCGCCAGCTCGAGGTGACCGTCGAGTCCCCGGCCATGGGCGGCCCGGTGTCGGTGACGGTGCTCCTCCCGCGGGACACCTCCCGCAGCCGGTCGACCGTGTACATGCTCGACGGCGCCGGTGCGACGGGCGCCGTCAGCGACTGGGTCACCAAGGGCGGTGCTGTCGGGTTCTTCGAGGACAAGGACGTCAACGTCGTGCTGCCCGCGGGCGGCAAGGGCACCTTCTACACCGACTGGGACCGCCCCGACCGTGTCGTCGGGAAGCCAATGTGGGAGACGTTCCTGACCAAGGAGCTGCCACCGCTGATCGACCGCTACTACAACGGCAACGGTCGCAACGCGATCGTCGGGCTCTCGATGGGCGGCCAGGCGGCACTCGCGCTGACGTTCCGTCACCCCGAGCTGTACACGGGCGCGGCCTCGCTCAGCGGGTGCCCGCCGACCAGCGGCCTGCTCAACGAGGCCTACGTCCGCGCGACGGTCGGTCGCGACGGCGCCGACGCGACCAACATGTGGGGCTCCTTCGGTGCGCCCGGGTGGGCCGCACACGACCCGAGCCTGCACCTCGACAAGCTCCGCGGGAAGAACCTGTACATCTCGGCCGGGTCCGGCGCGATCGGGCCGTTGGACTTCCAGACCCCGCTGGACCCGGGGATGAGCCGGCCGCAGCAGACGTTCGCCGCGTCAGGCCTGGAGAGCGGCGCCTACCGCTGCTCGCTGGAGTTCGCGCTGACGCTGCGCGCCAACAACATCCCGGCGACCGAGAGCTTCCCGCTGATCGGCACGCACTCGTGGGCGTACTGGAAGCAGGACCTCCCGCGCCTCTGGCCGACGATCGCCCGCGGTCTCTAGGTCAACCCCGACGCCACGACTGCGCGAAGCGCAGGAGGAGGTCGTTCTCGTGCGCGTCCCCGATGGTCACCCGCACACCGTCGCCGGCGAACGGGCGGATGACGACCCGGTTCTCGATCGCCGCGGCGGCGAAATCGGTTGCGGTGTCGCCGAGGTCCAGCCAGACGAAGTTCGCCTGCGACTCCGGCACGGGGTAGCCGAGATCGCGCAGTGCGTCGGACACACGTGCCCGCTCGGCCACGACCGCCTCGGTCCGCGCGAGGAGTTCCTCGTCGGCGTCGAGACATGCGGTCGCGGCGACCTGCGCGAGCGAGTTCACGCTGAACGGGACGTGCACCCGACGCAGACCGTCGATGACGGCGTCGTCGGCGACGGCGTAACCGACCCGAAGGCCGGCCAGCCCGTATGCCTTGGAGAAGGTCCGCAGCACCACGAGGTTGTCGAAGCGCCGCTGCAGGTCGATCGCGTCGTACCGCTGGACGTCACCCGGGCGCATGTACTCCATGTAGGCCTCGTCGAGGGCGACGACGACATGCGACGGGACCTTCTCGAGGAAGTCGGCGAGCGCCTCCGCCTCGACGACGGTCCCCGTCGGGTTGTTGGGGTTGCAGACGAAGATGAGGCGCGTGCGCTCGGTGATCGCGTCGGCCATCGCCGCGAGATCGTGGACGCGGTCGCCGGTCAGCGGCACCTGGACGGGCGTCGCGCCGACGACGCGCGTCGCGAGCGGATACGTCTCGAACGACCGCCAGGCGAACAGCACCTCGTCGCCGGGGCGGCAGGTGATGGTGATGAGGTTCTGGCAGAGGCTCACCGAGCCGCAGCCCGTCTGGATCGCGTCCGGCGGGACCCCGAGCTTCTTGGCCAGTGCCTCGGTGAGGCCGACCATGCCGTTGTCGGGGTAGCGGTTGAGGTTCTGTGCCGCGTCCGCGATCGCGCGGGCCACACTCGGCAGCGGGCCGAACGTCACCTCGTTGCTGGCCAGCTTGACCGCGCCGGGGAAGGTCCTGCCCGGGACGTAGGCGGGTACCGAGGCCAGGTCGGGGCGGATGCGCGGGGTCACACAGACCAATCTAACCGGGCCTCCACCTGCGGTTCCATGCTGGTTTGCTCCGGCTCGCAACGCATGTGTAATCTTTGCGTTCGGCAGTTCGCGAGAACTCCACTGGAGGCGTGCCAGAGCGGCCGAATGGGATTCACTGCTAATGAATTGTCCCGCTAAAACGGGACCGGAGGTTCGAATCCTCTCGCCTCCGCCGCGGCACCGGCCGACAACTGAATACCTGCGCCCGTAGCTCAACGGATAGAGCATCTGACTACGGATCAGAAGGTTAGGGGTTCGAATCCCTTCGGGCGCACACACGGCATCCCCCGTCGGGTCCACACGGACCAGACGGGGGATGTCGCCGTTCGGGGCCTAGAGTCGTCGCGGTGGTGATCGACGCTCTCGCGCGGGAGGCCATCGACCTGGTCGGGACGACCGCGCGGGCTGTCCTCGGCATCACCGGGCCGCCCGGTGCGGGCAAGACCACGCTGGGCGAGGCGCTCGTCGCACGGATCGGAGAACTTCAGGGACCCGGGTGGGCTGCCTCGGTGCCGATGGACGGCTTCCATCTGGCCGACGATCAGCTGCGGCGCCTGGGCGCTCTCGGGCGCAAGGGTGCGCCCGAGACGTTCGACGTGGCCGGCTACGCGGCCCTGCTCGAGCGGGCACGCGTCGAGACCGGACGTCGCGTCTACGCACCCGGCTTCGAGCGGACACTCGAGCAGCCCGTGGCCGCCGCGCTGGTGGTGCTGCCCGACGCGCGGCTCGTGATCACCGAGGGCAACTACCTGTTGCTCGACGATCCGGACTGGGCGGCGGCGCGAGCCTCGATGGACGCCGTCTGGTTCGTGACGACCGACGAGACGACTCGCCGTGACCGTCTCCTGGCCAGGCACGTCGAGTTCGGGAAGACCCCGACGGCGGCCCGCCGGTGGATCGACGACGTCGACGAGCCCAACGCGGTGCTGGTGTCGTCGACCGCCACGCGCGCCGACCGTGTCATCGTCGACGGTCCCGATGGTCGGTCGATCGAGCGGTGAGTCGGGCACCCGGCGAGCAGCGGTGCGGTCCCGTCGAGCGTGGACCTCACGTCCCCGTGGAGAGTCGGGAGGTCAGCGCGGGGCCCCAGCGTTCGCAGTAGTCGGTGATGCCGGTGTCGGTCGTGTAGGTCGAGTCGATCAGGTAGAGCCCGGGTGCCGGTGTCACCGCACCCAGTTCGACGAGGACGGGCTTCAGGAGGAGATCCGGTGCCATCGCGTGTGCGGGACCGGCACCCAGCATCAGCGGCACCGCCACCACGTCCCGGAGCCCCTCGCCACCGGCGAACTGGTCGAGGAACAGCTTGAGGACCCCGGTGTAGGTCGCCTTGAACGTCGGGCTGGCGAACACGACCAGATCCGACTCGGCGACGGTTGTCACCGCGGCCTTCACGCCCGGGTCACCCCAGCCGAGAAGGCCGGCGCCGAGTTCGATGACGTCGACGACGTGGTCCGGCGCGGCGCCGGTGAGTCCCTCCGTCAGCCGCGTGGCGGCGTCGAGGGTTCGCGAGGCCGGTTTGGGGTTTCCGGCAACGACGGTGGTGGTCACGGCGAAGTCCTTCCGGTCGGGTTCTTCGTGGAGATCAGCCCTCCGCCGACGGATCGTCGGCGGGCATGCGGTCGGCGCCCCAGCTACGCCGGATGTACCCGACGATGCGGTCGACGTCGTCGGCGGGCACGTCGTCGGGGCGGCCGTTCTCGAGCGGGTCGGCGTGGAAGATGTAGAGCCGCGAGGCGAACTGGTCGAAGGGCAACGACCCCTCCCCGTGGCGTTCGCCGTTGCCCGCGGTCCCGACGACGACCCCGTCGCCCCAGTCCTGCCCGCTGTCGTTGTTCGGGTTGAAGAAGTACACCCGCATCACACCGTCCGGGTCGGCCGCGACCCGCAGGATGGTGATCGCATGCCATCCGACGTAGCGCGCCGCGCTGTCTGTGACGGCGACACCCGCCGGCTGCGGGTGGATCAGCGGCTGGTCGCCGTTGTACGCCGGGTGATAGGACGCGTGGAACTGTCGCAGGAACGCGTCCAGGTCGACGAGGTCACCGGTCTCCACGTCGACGTCGATGTGGAACTCGCGCCACGACCACCAGCCGTGGAACTCCGGGTTCACCCAGCGGTGCGGGTCACCGGGGCGGCCGGCGCACTCGCGGACCATCTCGGCGTAGATGCGGTCGAGGTGGGGTACGAGGAGCAGCGACACCGGGTCGAGGTCGACGGGGTCGCTGGTCGCGACGCCACCGTCGATCGCCGTCGACGACAACGCTTTCCCCTCGAAGTGCATCATCACCTCCCCGTCGCGGGCCGCCCACACGACCATCTGCAGCAGGTAGTCGGGGTCGTTGTAGGCCCACATCGACAACGCCCGCGCCGACTGGCACGTCGGGTTGTCGCCCTGACCCACGCCGAGCGGCTGGCCCAGCATCGACAGCAGGCCGGCGAGAAGGCGCGCCGACGGGTCCGGGGCGTCACCGAACGCCAGGCGCAGCCGGTCCTGCGAGGCCGCCGACAGCGGCAGGGCGATCTGTCGCCACAACGACGGGACGATCGGCGGTTGGTGCAGGATCCCGCGGTCGAGCATCAGCGCCAGCCCGAGGATGCACTGGGCGGTCTCCGGGTGCACCGCGACCTCGACGAGCCGGTGGACGAGGTCGGGGAAGCGGTAGAGCGACGTCCGACCCACGTCGGACAGGCCGAGCGCCTCGGGGAGCAGATGCGGGTTGGTCTCGACGAGGTACCGGAGCAGCGTGGCGTGATACGGCGACACCAGACCGGTGTCGTGCATGGCGCGGGCGAAACCGCCGGCCTCGAACTGCAGTCCGCCGGCATCCATCACCTCGAGTCGCGAGCGGTAGACGTCGACACCGGGGTCCTCGCGGCACGCATCGGTGGTCCCGAACAACGCCGTGATGAGTCGGTCGAGCCCCTGACCCGACGAACCGAGGTCGACGTCGGGGTCGTCGCGGTAGATCGCGATGCGGGTGACCATGGCCGTCACCTGGTCCACCTGAATCGGCCGCTGCCGCAGGATGCGCCAGATCTCCTCGACCAGTTCGTCGAGGACGCTGTCGTAGCCGATCTGTTCCGCGACATACCCGAACAGGTCGCGGATGAGGGTCGCGGTCTGCCCGAGTCGCACGCGCTCGGCCTCCGACGGCGGCGTGAACAGCACCTCGAGGTTCATCGCCAGGACCTGCGACAGGAAGCGTCGGGCGGCGCCGGCGTCCACCGCGGGATGCGTCATCTCGCCGGCGGCCACGGCGACGAGCCGCAGCTCACTGGCCGCCTCGAGGGCGACGGTGTCGGCGTGACCGCTGCGCAGGCTCGCCCCGACGATGGCGGGCACCAGGATGTCGGGGTGGCCCCAGTCCGTCCCCGCGAACACCCCGGCCTCCTCCAGGGCCCCGGCTCGGGCGCGGACCGCGGCGCAGCCACCCCGCTGGGACAGCACACGGGTCAGCGCGTCGAGGACGCGCCGCACCTTGGTGCTCTTGGAGAACTCCGGTGCGTCCCGCAGCGCGGCGGTGGCGTGGTCGAGCTGGGCGAGCCGCGACGTCAGCGCGGGATCGGGCGCAGGAGTCCCCGGCTCCCCGTGGGGATCCAACGACTGGGTGGGTCCGCGACCGCCTGTCCCGAGTTCCTGTCTCACACGTAGAAGTCCAGTTCTTCCTGGTGCTTCAACAGGTCTCGCATCCGGATGGGATCGTCGCCGAAGAAGTACAGCAGACCCCAATGTGTCCCGAACGCGGTGCGTTTGGTGACGGTCTGTTCCAGCGGCGGTGCCAGATCGTTGGTCTCGTAGTAGTCGTGCTCGGCCGTTTCGGCCGGGATCTCCAACGAACTCACCACGCGCCGACGGGGATAGACGCCGAAGCACCCGGCCACACCGGTCGCGTCGACCACCTCCCGCGGGAAGAACGCGTCGATCTCCTCCTCGGTGGTCTTCGGGTCGAAGGCGAGTGCGAGACCCTGGTAGGCGTTGAAGCCGTACGCGCGTTCGAGGAGCTCGAACACCTTGAAACCCGGCGGGCGGTAGGCGACCTCACCGAAGTACATCTCGCCGTCGCTGGTGACGAAGTACTCGGGGTGGATGAACCCGAACTCGATGTCGAACGCCTTGATGAGCTTCTCGATCTGCGCGGTGATCGCGGGGCGGTACTTCTCGAGCTCCGGCGTCGCCGGGACGAACACCGAGTAGCCGAGGGTCACGTACTCGGAGATGTTGAGGAACTTGATCTTCCCGTCGTGGATCCACGCCTCGACGGCGAACTCCCAGCCGTCCAGGTGCGACTCCATCAGCACCGGGAACTCCTCGTCCGGGATCGAGTCGACCTCGTCGGGCGTACGGATCACGCGGTGGCCCAGGCACCCTGCCTTGTCGAACGCCTTGAGGTGGATCGGGTCGTTCGGGTCGCCGTCGAGCTTGAGCAGGGTCTGGTTGACACGTCGGAGGAAACGGATGACGTCCTCGCGGTCGTGCGCCTCCTCGAAGATCCCGACGCGGATGCCACCGAGCTGCGCACGCCGCTTCATGAGGGCCTTGTCGCGCAACAGCATCGCCTGGCCGAACAGTCGCGGGTTGTCCAGCAGCACGGAGTTGATCGCCCCGGCCCACTCGACGGTCTCCTCGTACAGCGGGATAGCCACGTCGACCCCGCGGTCGCGGAGTGTCTCGGCGATCTCCAGGGACCGGTCGTTGAGGCGCTCGAAGTCCCACGAGAGGTAGGGGATGTCGTGGGAGTCGCAGTACTCGCGCGCCCACTCCGGGGCCACGACCACGTACCGGCGGTCGAATGCGTCGAGGGCCTCGACGGCGGCGAGGCTCCATCCGAGGAGGGCCACGAAACCCTTGTCGGGGTCTTTCGCCGCCCGCTGCCTCGCGGACTGCACCTGCGTCTGTGACTGCGACGAGGACTGAACCTGCGTCTGCGTCATGCCTGTCTCCTTCCCGTCGAACGGTCGGGGGTCGAGCCCCGCCAACGGTACAGATGACGCATGCGGTCACCTACTCGCAGTCCGCGAGGAGCTGCTCAGGCGGCCTTCCAGTCCGCGGTGCGCTCGGGTGAGGCCTCGTCGAGGGCCGCGCGGGTCTCCTCGGCGCTGCCGTGCTGGCCGTAGACCGGGGTACCGGGCTGCTGGCGCCACGACTCGGCGATGGTGCCACCGTCGACCGGGTCGAAACCGAGCTCGTCGACGAGGTCGGACACGATGACCTTCGCCGCGGCGTCGTCACCGGCGATCGGCAGGGCGATACGGCCGTCGTCGCCGGCGGGCTTGCCGCGCTCGAGCAGGAACTTCCAGAAGATCCCGTTGAAGACCTTCACGACGGGCTGGCCGATCTGCTCGGAGACCCACGCGCTCTCGGTCTGGCCCTCCTCGATCGCGGCGATGAGCCCGTCACGCTGCTGCGGGTAGTAGTTGTTCGTCTCGATGATCGGCGCGCCGTCCTTGCGGGACGCGAAGATGCCCGGTTCGAGGTCGGGGACGTTCTTCTGCGGGATCGACAGGATCACCAGATCCGCGTCCCGGGCGGCCTCGCGCGCCCACACGGCCGTCGCGCCGGTCTCGTCGGCCAGCTCCGACAGTGTCTCGGGTGCGCGCGAGTTCGCGACCTGCACCTCGTGCCCGAGCGCGGTGAGCCGCCGCGTCAGGCTTCCGCCGATGTGTCCCGCCCCGATGATCCCGATCCGCATGACTGTGTCCTCTCGTCCGCCGGGCATCGACGTCCGCCCGGCTCCACGGGAGGGCAAGCGCCGGCCGGCGACGGGTATTCCGGCCGACGACGAGGGTGTGACGCGCGAGACGTCGGCTCCGCCGGAATAGCCGGGGCGGGGGTGTGGTTGAACAGCCCGACGGAGCCGGACCGAATGCCCCGGGCCCCACCCCATCGCCGCCACGAGCGGCCACTCGCCGAGAGGCGCATCACCGGCCCCGTCCTCCAGCGAACGGCGCCGACACCTCACGAGGGTGTCAGCGCCGTTTTCTGCGTCTGGAGTGTTCAGATCCCGCTCAGCTGCGGGCGGATGTCCCGCGACCAGGCCTCGAAGAAGCCGTTCATGTCCGGCCCGATCTGGTGGACGTACACCTCGTCGATCCCCGCGTCGAGGAACTGCTGGATCTGGCGTGCGTGGGCCTCCGGGTCGTCGCCGTGGGCGACAGCGTCGCCGACGGTCTCCCGGTCGACGAGCGACATCGCCGCCTCGAAATCCTGCGGGCGGGGGAGCGTCTGACCCAGCTGGCCCGGTAGTTGCTCGTTCGCCCACAGCCGGTGCGCGAGGTCGAGCGCGGCGTCGGCGTCGGGTCCCCACGCCACCTTGGTGCCGGCCTGGATCGGCTTGCCGGCACCGCCGGCGTCCCGGAACGCCTGGATCAGCTCGGTGTCTGCCATCGCCGTGACGAGTCCGTCACCGATGCGGCCCGCCACCTCTGCGGCCTGCGGACCGAACGCCGACACGTAGATGGGCGTCGGGTTCTCCGGCAGCGTGTACAGGCGCGCGTCCTGCACCTCGTAGAACTCGCCGTGGTGGCTCACCTCGCGGCCCTCCTGCAGCAGCCGTATGACGCCGACCGCCTCCTCGAGCATCCGCAGACGGACGCCGACCGAGGGCCACGGGTCACCGAGGATGTGTTCGTTGAGCGCCTCGCCGGAGCCCACGCCGAGGACGAACTTCCCGTCGAGCTGGACCGACGCGGTCGCTGCGGCCTGGGCGACGATCGCGGGGTGGATCCGCACCGTCGGGCACGTCACCGCGGTGGCGATCGGCAGCGACGTCGCCTGCGACAGCGCACCGATGACACCCCAGACGAACGGGCTGTGGCCCTCGGCGTCGTTCCACGGGTGGAAGTGGTCGGAGATCCAGAGTGCGTCGAAACCGGCGTCCTCCGCGCGCCGCGCCTGGTCGACGAGCTCGGCTGGGCCGAATTGCTCACAGGACAGGAAGTAGCCGAGGCGGGTCATGACGCTCCGTTCGCGGGGTAGGTGGCGGACTTCAGGAGCCGCGCGAGGTGAGCCGCGTTGGTCGCGGCGGTCCGGGTGGTCGACGCGGTGCCCTCGGGCGTCTCGTCGAGATCGAGGTAGTCGGTGCCGTGCATCGCCTCGCCGTTCCAGTAGCTGACGCCCTGGGCGGGGACGGTGTACCCGACATCGTTGAGGCACTGGAACGCGATCGCGCTGATGTGGTGGGCGCCGTCCTCGTTGCCGACGACGCCGACGACGGCGACCTTGCCGAACAGGTGAGGGCGGCCGGCGTCGTCGGTGTAGGACAGTTCGGCGTCGAGTCGCTCGAACACCCGTTGGCACACGCTGCTGTGCTGACCCACCCAGGTGGGGGTGCTGAGGACGAGGACGTCTGCGGCCAGGATCTTCTCGCGGATGGAGGGCCACGCGTCGCCGTCTCCCATGTCTGCCTCGACGCCCGGTCGAACGTCGTGGTCGACGACGCGGACGGACTCGGTGTGCGTGCCGGCGGGAAAAGCGTCGAGGATCTGGTCGGCGAGGAGCTGACTGCTCGACCGCGCCGGGGAGGGACTGAGCGTGCACACGAGGGCGAGCACGGAGAGGGTGTCGTCGGGCATGGCAACTCCTGGGTCGGTGCGCGAGGACGCGCCGGGACACGCGCGTCACCGCGCGGGCGGATCTCGACGGCAGCCAGGTCTGCACCGGCCGAGACGGAGGGAGTCAGGCCGCGGGAGCGACCTGGGGGATGTGGCTGCGGTTGCGGAACGCCTCAGCGGTCCACGGGCCGAGAGATCCGGCGCCGTAACCCATCTGGACCAGACGGTCACGGACTGCGTCGAGTGTGGTCACGCGGAGGATCGTCTGCAGCCCGGTCACGCACTGCTCGACGTCGGCGAGGGGTGCGTCGAGTGCCGCCGCGACCTGAGCCGGCGACGATCCGAGTGCGAGGTGGTCTGCGATTGCCTTGTGGTTCGTCACGCTGTCGACGGTAGGACCATCTCAGCCGTGCCCGAAAGGAGCTGAGGGCAATCGACGGCGCAACCGTGTCGGGGCGTCGCGTTTCGATAACGGCGCCGTGACCTCCGGGTCAGTCGCCGATGCGCCGCAGGTCGTTCTCGAACGTGACGCGGCCCGGGCAGGCCTCCGACCACGCGAGCGTCGAGGTGCTGGAGATGGTCTGCACCGGCGACGCCGCACCGTCGGGGAGTGTGGCCGTCGAGGTCAGGACCGGCCGGTAGCTGCGACCGTCCGAGCATCGTCGGGGCCCGACGGTCTCGACCTGCGAGAGCATCCGGGACGGGCCGCCGGTGAACCCGGCGACGGTCGGGGACGCGTCCTGCGAACCCTGGTCCCGCATGACGACGGCGCACGTGGTCCCGTCACGGGTGCACGTCGGACTCGCGGTGAAGCGGGTCGTCTGCACCGTCGGTGTCCGGATGAGGGTGGGCGGGTTCCAGGCGACGATCGTCGTCGTCTCCTCGTAGGTTCCGCGGAAGCCGTCGACCGGCGAGGCGACCGCCGCCGGGACCCGTACGTCGCCCAGTTTCTTTGTCCCCGAGGGCAGGCCCCCCGTGCGCGCGAGGGTGATGGTTCCCTCCGACGTCATCGCACATGACCCGCCCTGCACCGAGGCGAGCGTGCCCGACAGCCGGCTCGCGGAGTCGTTGGCCCGCATCGATGCGCTGTCGATCGCCACCCAGGGCTCGTCGATCGGGGCCGAGAGCCCCTGCGGCACACAGGGTCGCGTCGGCGGGACGACGACGCGGGACCAGGTGCCGTTCTCGAACACGAAGTCCATGCGCTGCTGGTCGTAGGCGAGGCTCGGGTCCGCGGTGGTGGACGACGCGACCGCCACGCAGCCGGAACCCGGGCCCGCGCAGGATGTCTGGACGATCCAGGTCGACGTCTGTGGGGTGGCGTCGATGCCGGTCGTCGGGGTGCCGTCGACCGACGTGGTCGTCCGTGTGGCCGAGTATGTGCCGCTGAACATCGACGCCGGGTTCGACGGGGCGTCGTCACCGCACGCGGTGAGGAGCCCGGCGCCGGCGGCCGCCGTGAGCACGATCAGGGCGCAGCGCCACAGGACGCGCGAGGTGAGGGGCGGACGGGTCATCGGTGCTCCTGGGCCGGCGAGGGCAATCTGTGCGATATCTCATCACACATTCGTCGTCTGCAACCTGCGACGACCCGGCGACGTCAGGCGACGATCGACGGCCGTCCGAACTGCGTGCGCACCCCCGGCGACCACAGCGCCCGCAACGGGGGTCCGGCCGCGCGGACACCGCTCGCGGCGAGCAGGTCGTCGTCGAGGTGCACGATGTCGGCGCGGTGCAGCGGCCAGGCGGAATGCTGGTTCGGCACCCAGAGCGTGCGTCCCGCCACGCGGGTGTGTGCGCCCCAGCGGGCGGTGAGCCACTGCTCGAGGTCGGTCGGCTCGACCGGCTCCCCGATCTCCACCTCGAGCCGACTGCGGAGTCCGCGGTCGGGCCAGCGCCGTCTGCTGACGTACTCCACCCGTGTGCCCAAGCGCCGGATCGACATGTTCGCCCAGGTGTAAGGGATCCCCAGGCCGAGGCGAGTGAGGGGCACCACCGCCAGTCGGCTCGTCTCCAGCGAGCGGAACAGGACGCCGTGGCGGCCCTTGTCGTCGACGGAGTAGAGGCGGATGTTGGTCTCGGCGAAGGACCCCAGGTAGGGGACCGCCGGGGTGCGACCCAGTGAGATGTCGTGCATCTCGAAGGGGACCAGGGCGACGTAGGTTACGCCGTCGGCGAACACGTCCGGCCGCGTCCCGCGGGGGAACATGTGCGCCACCGACGATGCGTCGACAGGCCAGTGGACGAAAGTCAGGTTCTCCCACCGCTGGTCGAGGATCATCGGCCGCGGCAGCTTCGGCGCGGCCAGCGGTGCTCCCAAGATGCTGGACATGACGACCAGTATCCCGTGGTGCGCTCCGAGTGACACGGGGCCGTGACCGAGCGGACAATCGATCCTTGTGCCATCCGGGAGCAAACCCGCCATCCTGACCGTCGACGACGACCCGTCGGTGTCGCGTGCCGTGGCCCGCGACCTGCGCCGACGCTACGGCGAGAACCACCGCATCATCCGGGCCGAGTCGCCCGACTCCGCGCTCGAGACCCTCCGGGAGATCACGCTGCGCGGCGACGAGGTGGCGGTGCTCCTCGCCGACTACCGCATGCCGCTGATGACCGGCATCGAGTTCCTCGAACAGGCGATGGACATCGTCCCCGCCGCCAAGCGGGTGCTGCTGACCGCGTACGCCGACACCGGTGCCGCGATCGACGCGATCAACGTCGTCGACCTCGACCACTACCTGCTCAAGCCGTGGGACCCGCCGGAGGAGAAGCTCTACCCCGTCGTGGACGCCCTGCTCGAGGCGTGGCGATCGACGGATCGCAGCCGGTCGGACGACACGCGCATCGTCGGGCACCGCTGGGACCCACGCAGCTCCACGATGCGGGAGTTCCTCGCCCGCAACCAGCTCGCCTACCGGTGGTT
Organism: Gordonia paraffinivorans; assembly: GCA_036946345.1. Lineage (GTDB taxonomy): Bacteria > Actinomycetota > Actinomycetes > Mycobacteriales > Mycobacteriaceae > Williamsia_A > Williamsia_A paraffinivorans_A. Next base: position 125,375 of record JAQIJH010000001.1, read on the forward strand.
CATGTCCGACGAACCCGAGGGAACCCGACTCCTCGCGGCCGCCGGGCTCGCCGACGACGCGCGTCTGCCGGTCGTCGTGTGCGCCGACGGGACCGTGCTGCAGGAGCCGACGGACACCGCGTTGGCCGACCACCTGGGCCTGCAGACCAACCCGAGCGGCGACTTCTACGACCTCGTCGTGGTCGGCGGTGGTCCGGCGGGCCTGGGCTCGGCGCTGTACGGCGCCAGCGAGGGGCTGCGGACAGTACTGGTGGAACGCACCGCCACCGGTGGCCAGGCGGGCCAGAGCTCCCGCATCGAGAACTACCTCGGCTTCCCCGACGGAGTGTCTGGCGCGCAGCTGGCCGATCGCGCACGGCGGCAGGCGATCCGGTTCGGCGCCGAGTTGATCACCACCCGCGACGTCGTGGCGTTGGAGGTCAACGGGTCGGCCCGCACCGTGCGTTTCGACGACGGCTCCACCATCGACGCGCACACCGTGATCCTCGCGACCGGCGTCTCCTACCGTCGGCACGACGCGGACGGCCTCGACGCGCTCACCGGCCGCGGCGTCTACTACGGGTCGGCCGTCACCGAGGCCGCGCGCTGCGGCGACCAGGACGTCTACATCGTCGGCGGGGCGAACAGCGCGGGCCAGGCCGCGCTCTACCTCGCCCGCGGCGCGCGGTCGGTGACGATCGTCGTCCGCGCCCCGTCGTTGCAGGCGTCGATGTCGCACTACCTGATCGCACAGATCGAGAAGACCCCGAACGTCACCGTCCGCACGTGCACCGAGGTCGTCGGGGTCGGCGGCGGCGACCACCTCGAGACGATCACCCTGCGCGACCGCACCAGCGGCGACGAGGAGACCGTCTCGAGCGCGTTCCTGTTCCTGTTCATCGGTGCCGCACCCCGCACGGACTGGCTCGACGGGGTCGTCGCCCGTGACACGCACGGCTTCATCCCGACCGGCCCCGACCTGATCTCGGACGGGGCGGTTCCCGGCGGCTGGTCCCTCGACCGGATGCCACACCACCTCGAGACCACCGTCCCCGGCGTGTTCGCCGCCGGCGACGTCCGCTCGCAATCCGCCAAACGCGTCGCCTCCGCCGTGGGCGAGGGGGCGATGGCCGTGATGCTCGTCCACCGATATCTGGGGCAGTCATGACAGAACCCGTGATGTGCACACCCGACGAACTGCGTGAGCTGTTCCTCTTCGAGCACCTCTCCGACGACCAGCTCGACACGTTGTGCCGCGAGGGACACGTCGTCGAGATCGAGCCGGGCCCGCTCTACACCGAGGGCGAACCCGCCACGTGCTTCTACGTCCTCGTCTCCGGCGAGGTCGTGATGTCGAAGATGTCGGCGGGGGAGGACATCCAGATCTCGCGGACGTCGCAGAAGGGGGTCTACGCCGGTGCCTGGCAGGCCTACCTCGGCGACCTCGGCTCCGACACCTACCCGGCGTCGATGCGCGCCGTGATCCGCTCGCGGTTCTTCGTCCTCGACGCCGATGTGTTCGGTCGGCTCGTCCGCGAGTGGTTCCCGATGGCCGTGCACCTCCTCGAGGGCCTGTTCATCGGCAACCAGAACTCCCGGCAGGTCCTCGACCAGCGCGAGCGACTGCTCGCGCTCGGCTCGCTGTCGGCCGGCTTGACCCACGAGCTCAACAACCCGGCCGCCGCCGCGGTCCGCGCGACGTCGGCTCTGCGCGACCGGGTCTCGCACATGCGGCGCAAGCTGCAGGTGATCGCCTCGGGCACCTACGACGCCGAGGCCATCGCGACGCTCATCCGGCTGCAGGACGAGGCCGCCGAGCTCGTCGCCAAGGCGCCGACGCTGACACCGCTCGAGGCCGCGGACCGCGAGGACGCGATCGCCGACTGGCTCGACGACCACTCCATCACCCAGAGCTGGGAGCTCGCCTCGCCGTTCGTCGCGGCCGGGATCGACGTCGACTGGCTGGAGAAGATCGCCGCCCGCGTGGACACGTCGATCCTCGAGAGTGCGGTGCGGTGGCTGTTCTACACCGTCGAGACCGAGTTGCTGATGAACGAGATCGGGGACTCCACGACCCGCGTCTCGACGCTCGTCGACGCCGCACGGCAGTACTCGCAGATGGACCGGGCGCCGCACCAGCGCGCCGACCTCCGCGAACTGATCGACTCGACGCTGATCATGCTGGGCCGCAAGATCGGTGACGGCGTGACGGTGGTCCGCGAGTACGACCCGACACTGCCGGCGCTGCCGGTCTACGCCGCCGAGCTGAACCAGGTGTGGACCAACCTGATCGACAACGCGGTCGCCGCGATGGGCGGGACGGGCACGCTGACCGTGCGCACCCGCCGCGACGACGACGACGCCGTGGTCGAGATCGCCGACACCGGACCCGGTGTGCCCGAGGACATCCGGACCCGCATCTTCGAGCCGTTCTTCACGACGAAGGCCGTCGGCGAGGGCACCGGCCTCGGTCTCGACATCTCCTGGCGGATCGTCGTGAAGAAGCACCACGGGAGTCTCACGGTGCGATCGGAACCGGGGGACACGGTCTTCGAGGTCCGGATCCCGCTGGAGACGCCTGTCCTCGACGCCCCTCCCGCCACCGACTGACCGCACCCGCACCCGCACCGGCCCCGCGAACCCGCGCCGAGCACGGCGCGGGCCGGGTGATTCGGCGCGGGTTCGCCCCTGGCGCATCTTCGCGCCAACCCCGTGGATCCGCGCCCAGCTCGACGCGGACCCAGCGGTTCGGCTCGGGTTCGTGGAGCGGCCCGGTCGAGAGACCGCGGCGTTACGCTGACCCCATGTCCCAGCAGGCGCCGTGGGCGCGAGGTCGGTACGAGTCCGTGGCCACGCTCATCGCTCCCGTCGCCGAGGAGCTCGTCGCCCGTGTCGAGGACCTCCGGCCGCTGGCCGGTATCGACGTCGTCGACCTCGCCTGCGGCACGGGATCCGTCGCCCGGTCGGCGGTGCGTCGCGCAGCACGGGTGACCGGCGTCGACATCACCCCCGAACTCGTCGACATCGCCCGCGCCGCGTCCCCCGACGCGATCGACTGGGTCGTCGCCGACGCCACCGACACCGGCCTGCCGGACGACAGTGCCGACGTGGTGCTGTCGAGCATGGGCCTCATCTTCACCCCGCCGTCGGTGCTCGACGAGATCGCCCGACTGCTCCGACCCGGCGGGACACTCGCGTTCACCGCCTGGACCCGCAGCGCGCACAACCCCTTCCACGCCCCGGTCGTCGAGGTGCTGGGGCCGTCGCCGAGCGATCAGCCGGGGCCCGACGCATGGGGCGACGCCGAGACGGTGCACGGGCGGCTCGCCGACGGGTTCCACACCGTCGAGGTCGATCCCCGCGTGCACACCTGGCGGTTCGACTCCGTCGACACCGCACTGCATTTCATCACCCACGAGTCACCGGTCCACGTCGACCTGCTGGGCCGGGTGGACGAGGTGCAGCGCGACCGGTTGCTGACCGCGTTCGAGGCGGCACTGACCGGGGTCGCGGACACCGACGGCACCGTCGCGTTCGACTCCCCCTACGTGGTCGTGACCGCCCTCGTCCGCTGAGGCGGCAGCTCACCGAAGACGCACGACGCGCCGCGCGGTGGTGTTGTATGGGTCGGGTGCGCCCGCCCTCCAGCCGCCAGCGGCGCGGTCGAGTCGTCCTCGCCCTGACGCTCGCCGCCGTGGCAGTGCTGCTGGCCGGATGTTTCGACCCGCTCGACCGCGCCGGCTCGCGCGACCCGGATCCGAACCACATCGTCGTCGGGTCCGGTGGCGTGCTCGAGGCGCAGATCATCGGGCAGATCTACATCGACGCACTGAAGGCCAACGGCTTCCAGGTCACCGACCAACTCAACTCCGGCACCCGCGAGCGCTATGTCCCGGCGCTCAAGGCCGGTGACATCGATCTGACGCCGGACTTCATCGGCAACCTCCTGTACTACCTGGCATCCAACAACTCGGCCGTGCCCGCCGAACGGGCAGAACAGATCTCGACGATCACCGACCTCCCCGGCATCGAGGCCGCGATGCCCGAGGCGCTGGGCCCCGACCTCGCGATCGGCGAGCCCGCGCCCGGATCCGACTCCGACTCGGTGACGGTGACGTCGACGACCGCCGAGCGCTACCGCCTGCGGACGATCGGTGACCTCGCCGAGTTGTCGAAGCGTCAGACCGTCACGTTCATGGCCAACAGCGAGTTCGCAACGCGTTCGGTCGGTGTGCCCGGGCTGGAGAAGAACTACGGCCTGCGTGTCGAGTTCCGGCCCAACAACGACTCCGGTGGCCAGGCAACCATCAACGAGCTCACGTCGGGTCGGGTCACCGCCGCCGACATCTACACGACGACACCGGCGATCACGACCGAGAACCTCGTCGTCCTCGAGGACCCGAAGAACAACTTCCCGGCCAACAACGTCGTCCCGTTGATCGCGAAGTCGAAGGTGACGCCCAAGCTCCTCGAGGTGCTGAACGCGGTCTCGGCGAAGCTGACCCTCACCGAGTTGCGCGACCTGAACTACGCCGTGTCCGGCCCCCGCAAGCTCGAGGTCGAACAGGCGGCGTCGGAGTGGGTCGACAGGTGGAACCTGAACGAGAAGATCGGACAGTGATGAGCAGTCCAGCGTCGACGATGATCAGCTTCGAGTCGGTCACCAAGACCTATCCCGACGGGACCACCGCGGTCGACACTCTCGACCTGTCCATCGAGACCGGGTCGTTCACGGCCTTCGTCGGCCCGTCGGGCTGCGGCAAGACGACGTCGATGCGGATGATCAACAGGATGATCACGCCCACCGGCGGGGTGGTGCGCGTCGACGGCGACGACGTGGCCGGGGTGGATCCGGTGACGCTGCGTCGCGGGATCGGCTACGTCATCCAGAGCGCGGGTCTCATGCCGCACCAGCGCATCGTCGACAACGTCGCGACGGTCCCCGTGTTGCAGGGTGTCCCGCGCAGGAAGGCCAGGAACGCCGCGATGGAGTTGCTGGAACGCGTCGGCCTCGACGCGTCTCTGGCGACCCGCTATCCCGCGCAGCTCTCCGGCGGGCAGCAGCAGCGCGTCGGCGTCGCGCGGGCCCTCGCCGCAGACCCCGCGATCCTGCTGATGGACGAGCCCTTCAGCGCCGTCGACCCCGTCGTCCGCGAGGACCTGCAGAACGAGATGCTGCGTCTGCAGGGCGAACTGCGCAAGACGATCGTGTTCGTCACCCACGACATCGACGAGGCGGTGAAACTCGCCGACCGCATCGCGATCTTCGGTTCTGGCGGGAGGCTGCACCAGTACGACACCCCCGAGCGGTTGCTCGCCGCGCCCTCGGACGACTTCGTCGCCGGTTTCGTCGGGCGTGACCGCGGATATCGACTGCTGCAGTTCACCTCGGGTCAGGCGATCCCGATGGAGCCGCTCGTCCCGATCGCCGAAGCCGACATCGACGGGCTCACCCTCGGCGACGACGACTGGCGTCTCGTCCTCGACGGCGACCGACGACCGTTCGGCTGGGTCGACGCCGCCGGGGTCGAGGCGCATCGCACCGGCGGGGCGCTCTACGAGAGCTGTACCGCCGGTGGGTCGTTGTTCGTCGAGGGAGGCACCGCGCGCCAGGCCCTGGACGCGGCGCTGTCGTCACCGTCGGGCGTGGGGGTCGTCGTCGACGCCGCCGGCGAGGTGACCGGCGGCCTCCGCGCCGCCGGGGTGCTCTCGGTGATCGAGCGGGAGCGGACGTCGTCGTGAACTATCTCCTCGACCACTTCGACAAGGTCTGGGGCCTCGTCGGCGAACACCTGAAGCTGGCGCTCATCCCGATCGTCGTCGCCCTGGTGATCGCGATCCCGCTGGGTCTCGTCGTGCACCGCTCGGCGATTGCGCGTCGCGTCACCGTGATCGTCGGGTCGATCCTGTTCACCGTCCCGTCGATCGCCCTGTTCATCGTGTTGCCGTCGCTCATCGACACGAGGATCCTGTCCGACCTCAACGTGATCATCGCGCTCGCCGTGTACGCGACCGCGCTGCTGGTCCGGTCGGTACCGGAAGCGCTCGACGCCGTGCCGGCAGCCTCGCTCGACGCCGCGGAGGCCATCGGCTACACGCCGTGGGAACGCATCGTGAAGGTGCAACTGCCGCTGGCCATCCCGGTTCTGGTCGCGTCGGTCCGCGTCGTGTCGGTCACCGACATCTCGCTGGTGTCGGTCGGTTCGGTCATCGGATTCGGTGGGCTGGGCAAGCTGTTCACCGAGGGCTACAGCCGCAACTACACCGACGAGATCATCGCGGGCATCATCGCGACGGTCGTCCTGGCGCTCGTCATCGACGTGATCCTCGTCGTTCTCGGGCGTCTGGCGACACCCTGGACGCGCTCCGCCCCCCAGTCGAGGTGGTTCCGTCGTCGGGAACAGCGACTCGTGGCGCAGGGGGCGGGCGCATGAGCACCATCGCCGCACAGACGTGGTCGTATCTCACCACCGGGACGAACTGGACCGGCACCGCCGACGTCGACGGCCTGGGCCTGCTGATCGGGCAGCACCTGCAGTACACCGTCATCGCCGTCGCGGTCGCCGCCGTCGTCGCCGTGCCGCTCGGTCTGGTCGTCGGACACACCGGGCGTGGCGAGGTCGTCGTCGTGGGGCTCGTCAACGTGGTCAGGTCGTTGCCCACGCTCGGACTGCTGCTGCTGTTCGTGCTGTGGATGGGCCTGGGGCTCACGCCGACGATCATCGCGTTGATCCTCCTGGCCATCCCACCGCTGCTGGCCGGCGCGTACTCGGGTGTCGCCAACGTCGACCGCGTCGTCGTGGACGCGTCGCGGGCGATGGGGTTGCGCGAGTGGCAGATCCTGCTGCGCGTCGAACTGCCGAATGCGTTGCCGCTCATCCTCGGTGGCCTCCGCAACGCGACGTTGCAGATCGTCGCGACCGCCGCGATCGCCGCCTACGCCGGACTGGGGGGCCTGGGACGGCCCATCTTCGACGGTCTCGCCACCTACGACTACGCACCGATGATCGCCGGCTCGATCCTCGTGACACTGCTGGCCCTCGTGCTCGACGCGTTCCTCGCGGGACTCGTGTGGGTCTCGGTGCCGGGAACCGGACGACTCCGGCCCACACCTGCTCTCGACGGTGGGGCGGTGGCGCGCGTCTGACACGATCACCTGTCATGCGCGCACGGATCCCCGCCGACGGACTGGACCGGGTCGAGGCCATCCTGGCCGAGGCCGACGCCGAACTGAACCGGCTGTATCCCGGTGACCGGCGGTCCGGCCAGCCCGTCCACACGGTCTACGTCGGCGCCGACGCGGCCGTCCCGCAGACGCCGCGCGGGTGGGGGACGCAGGCGCGGGCGCTCCTGGCCGACCACGCGACGATCGTCGCCGGACTCGACGCCGCCGTCGACGTGGCGCTCGTCGACCGGATCCTGGCCGACCGGCCGGTGCAGGACCTGCGCATCGACTTCGAGGACGGGTACGGCGACCGCGGCGACGACGTCGAGGACGAGGATGCGCGGCGTGCCGGCGCCACGCTGGCGGCCTGGGCCGCCGACGCGTCCGGCCCGTTCTCGCTGGGGATCCGCGCCAAGGGGCTCGGGGCGGTCGAGCGGCGTCGGGGCATCCGCACCCTCGAGACCGTTATCGACGCCGCCGGCGGCGTGCCCGACGGCTTCGTGTTCACCGTCCCCAAGCTTCGATCCGTGCGCCAGGTCGACGGCGTCGTCGCCCTCTGCGAGGAGATCGAACGCGCGCACGGACTCGCCACGGGCAGCCTGCGTTTCGAGCTTCAGATCGAGAGCCCACAGGCCGTCGTCGGCGCCGACGGGACCGCCACCCTGGCGCGGGCGATCGTCGCCGCGCAGGGTCGCTGCACCGGATTGCACTACGGCACCTACGACTACAGCGCGGCCTGCGGGATCGCCGCGCGACATCAGTCGCTCGACCACCCCGTCGCCGACCACGCCAAGGCCGTGATGACCGCGGCCGCGGCGCAGACGGGCGTGTGGGTGTCCGACGGGTCGACACAGGTGGTGCCCGAGGGCGACGTTGACAGCGTGATAGCGGCCGTCTCCCGACACTTCCGACTGGTCACCCGGTCGCTGCAGCGCGGCATCTACCAGGGCTGGGACATGCACCCCGGGCACCTCGTCACCCGGTGGGCCGCGACCACCGCCTTCTTCCGCGGCGCGTTGCCGCCGGCCGCGCGACGCCTCGAGTCCTATCTCGGGCGCCTCGGCGGGTCCGTCGTCGACGAGCCGGCGACCGCCGAGGCCCTCGCCGCGGTCATCCTGCGCGGCGTCGACTGCGGCGCGCTGACCGAGGCGGAGATCGTGGCGCTCGCACCGAGTTGCACCGTGCCGACGCTGCGGGGCCTGCTGCGATACTCGGGCGCATCATGACTGACGACCACGTGTTCCGTACCCTGCCCGACCTCGCCCTCCGCACCCTCGGGGGTGCCGTGATCTGGGCGAACGACGAGTTCTTCGCCGAGCGCGAGAACCTCATCAAGTCCGGTCCGGCCGGGTACTCGGCCGCGACGTTCGGGCACAAGGGCCAGGTCTACGACGGATGGGAGACGCGGCGTCGCCGATCCTCCGGTGTCGACGAGGCCATCGTCCGGCTCGGTGCGCCGGGGATCGTGCACGGCGTCGTCGTCGACACCGCCTGGTTCCGTGGCAACTATCCGCCCGAGGTCTCCGTCGAGGGCGCGTCCGTCGACGGTCATCCCTCGGTCGAGGAGGTCCGGGCGGCGGACTGGGTGACGCTGGTCCCGCGATCACGGGTCCGGGGCGACACGAAGAACGACTTCGACGTCGAACCCGGCCCCCGTGTCACCCATGTGAAGCTGACGATGCACCCCGACGGCGGTGTAGCTCGCCTGCGTGTGCACGGCATCGCCCGACCCGACCCGACCTTCCTCGACGTCGGCCCCGTCGACCTCGCGGCGATCGAGAACGGCGCGCGGGTGACGGACTGCTCCAACATGTTCTACAGCTCGCCGCAGAATTTGCTGCTGCCCGGCGTCGCCCGCTCGATGGGTGACGGGTGGGAGACCGCCCGTCGTCGGGACGACGGCAACGACTGGGTCGAGATCGGCCTCGCCGCAGAGGGTCTCCCTCGGATGATCGAACTGGACACGTCGTACTTCCTCGGCAACGCCCCGGGCGCGGCGGCCGTGCGCGGGCGTGCCGCCGACGGGTCGTGGGTCGAGATCCTCCCGCGCGTCGACCTGCACCCCGACACCCGGCACCGTTTCGTCGTGCGGGACGTGCCCCCGGTGACCGCGCTGCGCGTCGACGTCTTCCCCGACGGAGGGATGGCACGGGTACGTGCCTGGGGTGCGCTCACCGACGCGGGACGGCAGTATCTGGCGTCATGACCGGACCTCGCGTCGTGACCGACTACCCGCGCGACATGATCGGATACGGCCCGACACCCCCGGATCCGCACTGGCCCGGTGACGCGCGCATCGCGGTGCAGTTCGTCCTCAACTACGAGGAGGGCGCGGAGAACAACCCGTTGCACGGCGATCCCGCGAGCGAGACGTTCCTCTCGGAGATGATCGGGGCGCAGGCGTTCCCGAACCGACACATGTCGATGGAGTCGTTGTACGAGTACGGATCCCGAGCGGGGCTGTGGCGGGTCCTGCGCGTGTTCGAGCGTCGGGGATGGCCGCTGACGATCTTCGCGGTGGCGCAGGCGATGCGTCGGAACCCCGAGGCCGTCGCGGCGTTCGCCGAGCTGGGGCACGAGATCGCCAGCCACGGACTGTGGTGGAAGTCCTACCAGCAGGTCGACGAGGACACCGAGCGCGCCGACATGGCCGCCGCCGTCGAGATGCTCACCGAGATCACGGGTTCCGCGCCGGTCGGCTGGTACACCGGGCGGGACTCCCCGAACACGCGACGGCTCGTCGTGGAACACGGTGGTTTCGAGTACGACGCGGACTCCTACGCCGACGACCTGCCCTACTGGACCCGGGTGGACACGGCCGACGGAGCGAAGGACCACCTCGTCGTGCCGTACACGCTGGACACCAACGACATGCGGTTCGCGTCGGCGGGCGGGTTCACCATCGGTGAGCAGTTCTTCGCCCACCTGCGGGACGCCTTCGACGTCCTGTACGCCGAGGGCGTCGCGGGATCGCCGAAGATGTTGTCGATCGGGCTGCACTGCCGTCTCGCCGGCCGGCCCGCGAGAACTGCTGCGCTGGAACGGTTCTGCGACCACGTGGCCGCCCACGACGGGGTCTGGGTGGCGCGCCGCGTCGACATCGCGCGACATTGGCGGGCGACACATCCGCCGACGGCGAGCGGGGAGCACGTCTCGGCGGGATGATGGCCCGATGCTGGGACCACCGCAGGAGCGACTGGTCGCCGCGCTGCCCCCCACCGACGGGGCGTCGCAGGCGACCATTCTCAACGCCCTGCGGTCGGTGATCCTCGACGGGATCGCACCGCCCGGCACCCCCATCCCCGTCGACACCGTCGCCACGCACTTCGGCGTGAGCCGGATCCCGGTGCGGGAGGCGTTGAAGACGCTGGTCGGTGAGGGGATCGTCGACCACCGGGCCAACGGCGGGTACTCGATCGCCCGGCTCACCGCGGCCGAACTCGTCGAGCTGTACCTGGTCCGTGGGGCGCTGGAGACCGCCGCGCACGGCATCGCGTTGCCGTCCGCGACACCCGACGACGACGCGCGCGCCCGGGCCGCCTACGCGGCGCTCGACCGGGCCGTCCTCGCCGACGACGCGGTCGGCTACCACCAGGAGAGCCGGGCGTTCCACCTCGCGCTCGTCACGCCGTGCCGGATGCACCGGTTGCTGCACGTCCTCGAGTCGACGTGGAACATCACCGAACCCGGCCGCCCGATGTGGCAGATCGCGACCACGGAACGCGTCGCCCTCCACCTCGACCACGCCGACATGCTGACGGCGTTCCTCGCCCGCGACGGCGCCGCCCTCACCGCCGCCACCACCGATCACAACGACCGCCTTCGCGCCGCGATCGCGCAGTCGCAGGGGTCGGACTGAGATCTGCTCCCCGCCCGGTCACAAACGTCCGATATGGCTGAGCAGAGGGCATATTGCCCTCTGCTCACGTATGGCGGACGTTTGTGACGAACAATCGTCAGCGTTCCGGGATCCGGGCGCGCAGGAGGCAGAACTCGTTGCCTTCGGGGTCGGCGAGGACGTGCCAGGACTCGTCGCCGGTCTGCCCGACGTCCGCGGGTCGAGCACCGAGGGCGAGCAGGCGTTCCAGTTCGGCGTCCTGATCGCGGTCGGTGGGGTTCACGTCGAGGTGGAGGCGTGGCTTGGAGCGCTCGGGTGCGGGGTGGGGGCTGAGGATGATGGTCGGTTCGAGACCGCCGAAGCCGCTCGCCGGCCCGATCTCGATCGACCCGTCACCCGGGCGGTCGAGGACGACGTGACCGAGGACGTCGCACCAGAACCGTGCGAGGGTCTCGGGGTCGCGGCACTCGAGGACCAGTTCGCTGAGCCGACATGCCATGGGGACCTCCTCGCAGGGCGTGACCCGCTCGAGCACGGGTGACGCAAGATATATCTTCAGAGCAACGGTGATGAAACAGGCGGGGAATATTTTCCTCGCATGACGACAACACCGGCGCCCGCGTCAGCGATGTATGACGCCGAGCTCGGGTATCACACCCGGCTCACGAACGACGATCTGAAGCCCCTGGTCCCGCAGACCTGGTCCGGGTACAACATCTTCGCGTTCTGGATGTCCGACGTGCACAGCGTCGGTGGGTACGTGACCGCCGGCAGCCTGTTCGCGCTCGGCCTCACCAGTTGGCAGGTGCTGGTCGCCCTGATCGTGGGCATCATCATCGTGAACATCTTCGCCAACCTCGTCGCGAAGCCCTCGCAGGTGGCCGGGGTGCCGTACCCGGTGATCTGCCGCGCGTCGTTCGGTGTCCTCGGCGCGAACGTCCCCGCGATCATCCGCGGACTGATCGCGGTGGCCTGGTACGGGATCCAGACCTATCTCGCGTCGAACGCCTTCGTGGTGCTGGGGCTCAAGCTCTGGCCGTCGCTCGCGCCGTGGGCCGACGTCGACCAGCACGGGTTCCTCGGACTCTCCGCCCTCGGATGGGGTGCCTTCGCCATCATGTGGGTGCTGCAGGCGATCGTCTTCTGGCGGGGTATGGAGGCGATCCGCAAGTTCATCGACTTCTGCGGTCCTGCCGTCTATCTCGTCATGCTGGTGCTCGCGATCTACCTCGTCACCAAGGCCGGCTGGTCGAACATCAGCCTGAACCTCGGGTCCGTCGAGTACTCCGGGTGGTCGTCGGTGCCGGTGATGCTCGGTGCGATCGCACTCGTCGTGTCCTACTTCTCCGGGCCGATGCTCAACTTCGGTGACTTCTCCCGCTACGCCAAGTCGATGTCGGCGGTCCGCACGGGCAACTTCCTCGGCCTGCCGATCAACTTCCTGTTCTTCTCGGTCCTCACCGTCATCACGGCGTCGGCGACGCTGCCGGTCTACGGCAAGCTCATCACCGACCCGGTGGAGACGGTCGCGCAGATGGACAGCGTCACCGCCGTCATCCTGGGCCTCCTCACCTTCATCGTCGCCACCATCGGCATCAACATCGTCGCCAACTTCGTCTCGCCCGCGTTCGACTTCTCGCACGTGAGCCCCCAGCGCATCAGCTGGCGCGCCGGCGGCATGATCGCCGCCGTCGGGTCCGTGCTGATCACGCCGTGGAACCTCTACAACAACCCCGAGGTCATCCACTACACGCTGGAGACGCTGGGCGCGTTCATCGGGCCGCTGTTCGGCGTCCTCATCGCCGACTACTACTTCGTGCGCAAGCAGCGCGTCGACGTCGACGCCCTGTTCTCCATGGAGGAGGACAAGCCGTACTGGTACCGCAACGGTGTCAACCCGGCTGCGGTCATCGCGACCCTCGTCGGCGCCGTCATCGCGATGTTCCCCGTCATCACCAAGGCGCACCCGTTCGGGATCGACATCTGGGGCATGGCGGGTGCCTCGCAGTACTCCTGGTTCATCGGTGTCGCGATCGGGTTCGGTCTCTACCTGGCGCTGACGCCCGCCCTGCGGCGTCAGTACGCGATGGCAGGCTGATCGGTATGCGCATCGCGGTCGTCAATCCCAACACCACCGTCGCGATGACGGAGGTCGCGGCGGCCGCGGCGCGGTCGGTCGCCGCGCCGGGCGTCGAGATCGAGGCGATCACCTCGAGTACCGGCCCGGTGTCCATCGAGAGTCACTACGACGAGGCGATGGCCGTACCGGGTCTCCTGGCGGCCATCGCCGACGGTGAACGACGCGGCGTCGACGGGTACGTCGTCTCCTGCTTCGGGGACCCGGGCCTCGACGCCGCCCGCGAGCTCGCGTCGGGGCCGGTCGTCGGGATCGCGGAGGCCGCGATGCGGACCGCGGCGTATCTCGGCCGCGGGTTCAGCGTCGTCACGACGCTGGGTCGTACGCGGGGGCGCGCCGCGGACCTCGCCGAGCACTACGGGCTCGGGCGGTTCTGCCGAGGCATCCACGCGTGCGAGATCCCCCGTCCTCGACCTCGAGACCGACCCGGCCGCGTACCGACGGATCGCCGACGCCTGTCGGATGGCGATCGCCCAGGATGAGTCCGACGCCGTCGTGCTCGGCTGTGCCGGGATGGCGGCGATGTGTGCCGACCTCACCGCCGACCTCGGCGTCCCCGTCATCGACGGGGTCTGCGCCGCGACCCTGACTGTCCAGTCGCTGGTGACGATGGGGCTGACGACGGGCAAGCTGGGCGAGTTCGCGACGCCTCTGCCCAAGCGGTACACGGGACTGCTGTCCGACTTCTCGGTGCCCGCCACAGACGGGCACGACGGATCGGGCGATCGATTCCCCTCGGACGCGGGCGTTCGCTTACCGTTGTCGGGTGACCAGTCCACGGGCGACGCAAGCGGCCTCTGACGACCTGAAAACCGTTCTCACCTGGAGCGGTGACCACGTCACCCGCCTCGAGCAGGCACGGGTCCAGGTGTCGGGACTCCGGGTGAAGGCCTACGGCCAGATCATCGCGGCGGCCACCGACGACCACCCCGCGTTCGGCGCGAACTATGACCTGGTGACCGATGACGCCGGCGTCACCCGACGGCTCGCAGTGCACATGATCCGCGAGAGCGGCGAGTCGCACGTGTCGATCACCCGCGACGGCGAGAGCACCTGGCTCATCCAGTCGGCCGGGGGCACGGAGCGGGGCGATTTCCACGGCGCCCAGGACGTCGACCTGGTGCTGAGCCCGCTGTTCAACGCGCTGCCCATCCGTCGCCTGGACCTGCACAGGACGCCGTCGGACCCCGTCGACGTGCCGCTGGTGTACCTGCGCCTGCCGGAGGGGACCGTCGAGCCGGTGACGACGCGTTACTCGTCGGACGGGTCCTCGGTCGCGGTGGAATCGCCGGTCGGCGACGTCACCCTCACCACCGACGCGACGGGCTTCGTCGTCGACTACCCCGGGCTGTCGCGCCGGGTCTGACCGGGACCGGTCCACACCCGCCCGAGGTGGGCTTGTCGTCGCAGCTCGGCGGCCCACCCGTCGGATCCGACGACCACGTCGGTGATCGGTTCGGCCTCCGCGGCGCGCATCGTCTCCCAGCGCGTCCGGGCGCGGTGGCCGTCCTCGACGAGTGTGTGGACGGTGCCGGCGTCGCGGAGTTCGTCGCGGGCCGCGGTCAGCCGGTCGATCGTCTCCGACAGCACCGTGAGGACGGCGGGGCCGTTGGCCTCGATCATCGCGCGCTGCAGGTCGACGGCGGTGCCGGCGACCCGGGTGCCGTCGCGGAAGCTCCCCGCGGCCAGCCGGAGGGCGAGGTCACCGGGGCCGGCTCCGACGGTCGCGGTGACGGCGGCTGTCAGATGCGGGACATGCGAGATGGCTGCGACGAGCGGGTCGTGGTCCTCTGTGGCGACGGGGATCACGCGTGCGCCCACCGCCAGCGCGACGTCGGCGACCGCGGTCCAGACCGTCGGATCGGTGTCGTCGTCGGCGCAGACGACCCACGGGGCGTCGACGAAGAGGTCGGGGTCGGTGGCATCCCAGCCCGACCGCGACGTGCCCGCCATCGGGTGGCCACCGACGTACCGCGCCGACAACCCGTGCTCCGCGACGGCGTCCGCCACGGCCTGCTTGACGCTCACCACGTCGGTCAGCGCGCAGTCGGGTGCGTGGCGGGCGACCTGCGCCAGGATCTCGCCGACGGTCGGAGTCGGTGTGGCCACGACGACCAGCGCGTCCTGGCGAGCCGCACGCGTGAGGACCGCGGTCAGGTCGGTGTCGGCGTCGTGTCCGGCCGCGGTCGCGGCATCGACGGTGCGGGGCGAGCGGTTCCAGCCGGAACAGGGGTGTCCGGCACGGTCGAGCGCGCGCAGCAGAGAGCCACCGATCAGTCCCAGTCCCAGCACGCAGACTCCCGGCACGGGGCGGTCTCCGGTCGTCGCGGTCACACCGGGAAGCGTCGCACATCGTCGCAGGGCAGCGTGCCCGACGGGGTTCGCCGTCACAGTTGGGACAACACCGGGCGGGGGACTACGGTGTCGCACATGGCGGCAGCGGACAGCGACGACCTCGACGGGTTCGCCGTCGCGGTGGTGCGCGAGGAGGGCAAGTGGTCGGTGACGGCCATGGACTCCTCCGCCCTCACCGGACTCGACGACGCCGAGAAGAGGCTGCGCGACATGCGCAGCGCGGGCGCGGTTTTCGGCCTGCTGGACGTCGACGACGAGTTCTTCGTCGTGATCCGCCCGGCGCCCTCCCGGTCACGCCTGCTGCTCTCGGACGCGACGGCCGCCATCGACTACGACATCGCGGCCGATGTCCTCGACTCCCTCAACATCGACGTCCCCGACATCGACTCCGACGACCTCGACGACGTCGACCCGTGGGAGGAGGGTGACCTCGGCGTCCTGTCGGACCTGGGCCTGCCCGAATCCGTGATGAGCGTGATCGTCGGCGACACCGACCTCTACGCCGACGAGCAGATCGGCATGATCGCCGCGCGACTGGGCTTCGCCGACGAACTGTCCGCGGTCCTGGATCGCCTCGGCCACTGACCGCGCCATGACCCTCGACGTCGGGCCCGCCGGGCTGGCCGCGGCGATGGGGGCCGCCCTCGAAGCCGCGGGAACCTCTGGGCCACAGGATGTCCCGGTCGGGGCCGTCGTGTTCGATGCGGGCGGTCAGGAGCTGTCGCGGGCAGGGAACACCCGCGAGCGCGACGGGGATCCGACGGCACACGCCGAGATCACCGCACTGCGCGACGCGGCTCGTGCGCACGGCGACGGATGGCGATTGGAGGGGTGCACCCTGGTGGTGACCCTCGAACCGTGCGTCATGTGCGCCGGCGCGATCGTCGCCGCCCGGGTGGGACGCGTCGTGTTCGGCGCCTGGGAGCCCAAGACCGGAGCCGTAGGGTCACAGTGGGACCTGGTCCGGGACCGCCGTGTCAACCATCGACCCGAGGTGATCGGGGGCGTGCGGGAGGCCGACTGTGTCGAACTCGTTACCCAATTCTTCCGCGGACAACGATCGGGTTGAGATGACCGCATCCGGTGGGGTTCCGCCGCGAGCGGTGCCAGTGTGGGGACAGGGCGTCGACGACGTCTGCACACACACCGACCGAAGGGGAGTGCACCATGGGTCTCGCTGACGATGCCAAGAACAAGGCCGAGGAACTGAAGGGTCGCGGCAAGGAAGCCGCGGGCAGTGTCTCGGGCGACGACGACCTGAAGGCCGAGGGCAAGGGCGACCAGGCCAGCGCCGACATCAAGCAGAAGGCGACCGACGTCGCCGACGCCGTCAAGGGCAAGATCGACGACGTCAAGGACAAGCTGACCGGCCACTGACCGGTCCGAGTGCGCCCTGAACAGCCGATTCAAGGGCTGGAGGTCGCCTCCGGTACAGTCACCGACGGTGGCGTGTCCGAGCGGCCGAAGGTGCAGCACTCGAAATGCTGTGTGCGGTAACCCCGTACCGGGGGTTCGAATCCCCCCGCCACCGCAGTACGCATCCCCGTCCCGGGTCTCCGGGGCGGGGATTCGTCGTTCATGGGGTCGTCACTGCGGGAGGAAGCCGAACGAGTCGGATCCCTTCGTGCACTTGGCGAGCACGCCGGTGGTCTGCGACGGCCCGCAGCTCCAGCCGTCGACGTCCTGGTTGCGGCCGGTCGAGATGAGCGGACCGAAGGTGCGCGCGACCGGCATCACGGCGCCGCAGTCGGCCGACCCGCCCGGGAAGATCACGACGCGCAGTGCACCCTCGGGGCCGTTCGCGGTGTCGCAGCGTGTGCCCTCGATCGACGGGCCCTCTTTCGAGGGTGGCACCGATGTCGCCGCCGGCAGTCGAGGACCGGGGACGGTCTGGGCGCTCGGGTCCGTGCTGGTCGGGGTCTCGACCGCGGACGACGACGTCGGGGCCGGCGCCGGGGCGTCGGCGGTCGAGGAGACGGTGCCAGCGACGTCGCCGGAGTCCGATCCGCATCCGCCCATGAGGACGGCTCCGCCCACCACGACGACGGCCAGGGACCAGGTACGCATCGCAGCCATGCCGCCACCGTAGCGAACCCGACCGGTCTCACCGATCGGCGTCGGGGACCGCCGACCCGGGCGTACGCTGCGCCGATGCACATACGTCCAGCGACGATGCACCATCGCGCACTGCGTGTCCTCGGGGTGGCCGCATGCGCCGCCGGCCTCGTCGTGACCACGGCCGGGACCGCGTCGGCCACCCCCAGTTCGGGCGTGACCGCGACGACCATCGCGACCGCGGACCTCCCCGCCGGACTGCTGCCGTTCATCAGCGGTCCCGGGGTCGCCACCGCGCGGCGCATCACGATCGCACCGGGCGGCACCACGGGCTGGCACTTCCACGACGGTCGGATCGTGGGCATCGTCGAGTCGGGCACCCTCACGCATCCCGGGTCCGACTGCAAGCCGGTCGTCTACCGCGCCGGCCAGCTCATCGTCGAGCCCGAGGGCAGGGGCAACACCCATCGCGGCCAGAACCTCACCAAGGACCCGGTCGTCCTCGACGTCGTCTACCTGCTGCCGAAGGACGCGCCGTTCTTCGAGGACGCACCCGCTCCGCCCTGCGACCGCTGAGGCGCAGTACCCGTCACGACGGGTGACCCCGCCACCTGGGAGGATCCCCGGGTGACGTCCACCCCCTTCACCCCGGGCACGGTGCTGCCGGGGACGCGCGGTCGCACCGGCGTCATCCACACCGCCCACGGCGACATCCGGACGCCGGCGTTCGTCCCCGTCGGCACCAAGGCGACGGTGAAGACCGTCCTGCCCGAATCGGTCGCGGACCTCGGCGCGCAGGCCGTCCTGGCCAACGCCTATCACCTCTACCTGCAGCCCGGACCCGACATCGTCGACGCCGCGGGAGGTCTCGGCGCCTTCATGAACTGGCCCGGCCCCACCTTCACCGACAGCGGCGGTTTCCAGGTGATGTCGCTGGGGGCGGGCTTCAAGAAGGTCATCTCGATGGACGTGTCGGGGCAGCAGGACGACGACGTCATCGCGCCCGGCAAGGAACGCCTCGCCCGGGTCGACGACGACGGGGTGACCTTCAAGTCGCACCTGGACGGCATGACCCACCGGTTCACACCGGAGGTGTCGATGCAGATCCAGCACAAACTGGGCGCGGACATCATCTTCGCGTTCGACGAGCTCACCACGCTGATGAACACGCGCGGCTACCAGGAGACGTCGGTCGAGCGGACACGGCTGTGGGCGGAACGTTGTCTGGCCGAGCACAATCGGCAGTCGCAGCTGCGTGACCACCGTCCGCCGCAGGCTCTGTGGGGCGTGATCCAGGGTGCGCAGTACGAGGACCTGCGTCGTCTCGCGACACGGGGTCTCGTCGCACTGCACGACCGTGACATCGCGGACGGCGGACGGGGTTTCGGCGGATACGGGATCGGCGGCGCGCTGGAGAAGGCGAATCTGGGGACCATCGTCGGGTGGGTCGTCGACGAGCTCCCCGACGACCTCCCGCGACATCTGCTGGGCATCAGCGAGCCCGACGACATCTTCACCGCGATCGAAAACGGTGCCGACACCTTCGACTGCGTCTCGCCGTCGCGGGTCGCGCGCAACGGCGCCGTCTACACGTTCGACGGGCGGGTCAACATCACCAACAGCCGGTTCCGGTCCGACTTCGCACCCATCGAGCCGGAGCTGCAGAACTACACGACCTCCTACAGCCGCGCGTACATCCATCACCTGTTCCGGGCGAAGGAGGGTCTGGCGTCGACGCTGTGCACGATCCACAACGAGCACTTCGTCGTGACCCTCGTCGACCGGGCGCGCGCGGCGATCGAGGACGGCACGTACACCGACTTCCGCGACGCGTTCCTCGCCCGGTACTACGCCGGCCAGCCCGCCTGAGGCGGACCGGCCGGGTGGGTGATGCGGTGGCGCTCAGGCGCGGACGACGCGCGTCCCGCCGGCAAACTTGTCGTGGAAACCCTGCTTGTTCGGGTCGTTGGCGATGGTCACGCCGATGGCGATGAACACCGCGAGCGTCACCAGGCCGACCAGCCCGGACAGGATGAACGTGAAGTTCAGCAGCGCGGACAGGACGCCGAGCAACATGAACGCGTTGCGGCGCATCGCGACCTGCTGTGACGGGAGGCCGCCGTCGGGTCCGACGGTCCGCAGCGACAGGATGCGCTTGCCCAGCGTCGCGCCGCTGCGGGACTCGAGCAGGACGAAGTAGGTGAACCCGGCGACGCTCAGGATGAGCCCGACGATGTAGCCGACGGCCGATCCGCCCGCGACGGATGCGATGCCCTCGACGATGGCCACCGGGATGCCGACGATGAGGCCGTCGAGGATGCGCGCCACCAGGCGGAGACCGGCGCCCGCGGGCTGACCGCCCGTCTGATGGATGCCCTGCTCGGTCGGCGCGCCGTACTGGGGCGGGGGCGGCGGGTAGTTTCCCTGGGCCGGCGGCGGGTAACTGCCCTGCGGCGGCGGGTAGGCCCCGGGCGGCGGGTAGCTCGCCTGCTGTCCGCCCTTGCCCAGATCGGGGCCCTGCCCGTACTGGGGTGTCTGGCCGTACTGGGGTGTCTGGCC
This sequence comes from Gordonia paraffinivorans, assembly GCA_036946345.1. Lineage (GTDB taxonomy): Bacteria > Actinomycetota > Actinomycetes > Mycobacteriales > Mycobacteriaceae > Williamsia_A > Williamsia_A paraffinivorans_A. Next base: position 145,463 of record JAQIJH010000001.1, read on the forward strand.
GTACTGGGGGGACTGCCCGTAGCCGGGATCCTGTCCCTCGGGCTGGCCCGGGTACTGCTGCGGTCCGGTCATCATCGGGTCCTCTCGTGTGCCCGCCACAGACATGGCGGATGCCGTCCCAGCGTAAATCAGACGGATCGGGCGCAGCAGTCCTTCCTGCTCGGTGGACGGACACTTGTTCGGCGCGTCCCGGCGGTGGTGGCATCGACGATCTACGCTTCTGAGCTGACCGGATGGACCACCTGTCGAGGAGCGACGATGACCCAGCCACCCGAGGATCCGCTGCGCAAACAGTCCGACGAGGGATCGGCCGGGTATCCGCCGCCTCCCGGGTCGTACCCGCCGCCGCAAGGGTCGTACCCGCCGCCAGGCGCCTACCCCCCGCCGCCCGGTTCGTACCCGCCGCCGCAGGGGGCCTACCCGCCGCCCGGCGGCGCCTACCCTCCGCCTCCGCCGTACGGCCAGCAGCCGCCCGGCGGATTCCCACCGCCGCCCCCACCGGGATATCAGCAAGCACCGCAGCTGTCGGTGGGATCGGCACTGTCGTACGGGTGGGGCAAGTTCACCGGGAACCTCGGGAGCTGGCTGCTCATCGCACTGGTGTCGGTGCTGGTCAACGCGGTGGTCAACCTCGCGTTCCGCGGGTTCGACACCGATGAGCTGACCGCGACCACGTCGGCGCTGAGCATCATCGGTTCCATCGTGTCGTTCGTCGTCGGCGTCCTGTTCCAGGCCGCCTACATCCGCGGTGCGCTCGACGAGTGCGACGGCAACAAGCCGCGCCTCGGCTCGTTCTTCCGCTTCTCCAACCTCGGCGCCGTCTTCGGTCTGGTGATCGTCGTGGGACTCGTGGTCGGCGTCGGCTTCGTGCTGCTGATCATCCCTGGCATCGTCCTGCTCTACCTGACCTGGTACGCGTTGACGTTCGCGATCGACCGCAACGACGGGTTCGGTGCGGCGTTCTCGAACACCTTCCGGCTCACGACCCAGCACTTCGGGAAGCTCTTCCCGCTGGCCATCGTGTGTGCCCTTCTCAACGTCGTCGGTGCGCTGCTGTGTCTCGTCGGCCTGCTGGTGTCGATCCCCGTCACGCTCATCGCCGGGACATACGCGTTCCGCGTCCTGACCGGCGGTGTGGTGTCGCCGGCGAAGGACCCCGTCGGCTGAGGCCCTAGAGGAGGTCGACCGGGTCGAGGATCCATGGCCCCGCCGGGATCCTCGCCGGGTCGAACCTCGCGAGAAGGGTCGCCGGGTCCGGTGTCTCGGATCCGTCGCCCAGACCGAGCGACCCCGCCAGCTGTGCGCGGACCCGGTCGGCGGACACCCCGATCGAGGTGAGGCTGGCGAGTGTGACGGCACCGTCGCGCTTGGCCAGTCGGGTCCCGAAGGTGTTCAGCACCAACGGGACATGCGCGTACGTCGGGATCGGTCGGTCGAGCACCTGCGCCAGGTACGCCTGGCGGGGTGTGGAACTGAGGAGGTCGTCGGCGCGGACCACCTGGTCGACGCCGCTGTCGGCGTCGTCGACCACCACGGCGAGGTTGTACGCCGCGACGCCGTCGCCGCGACGGAGGACGAAGTCGTCGACGACCCCGGTGAACTCGCCGCACAGGTCGTCGCGGATCGTGAACTGCGTGACGTCCGAACGCAGTCGGATGGCCGGTGGTCGCCCCGAGGAACGGCGCTCCTGCAGCTCGTCGGCGGTCAGGTCGCGGCAGGTCCCCGGGTAGGCGCCGGGCGGGGAATGCGGTGCGCGAGCGGCGGAGAGGATCTCCTTGCGCGTGCAGAAGCACTCGAAGGTCCGGCCCGCGGTGGTCAGCCGGTCGATGACCGCGTCGTAGTTCTCGCGTCGGTCCGACTGGACGACGGGCTCACCGTCGAACTCGACGCCGATCGCGGTGAGGTCGTCGACCTGCCGCTGCGCGACCTCGCTCGACGTGCGGTCGTCGAGGTCCTCGATGCGGAGCAGGAAGTCCCGTCCGGACTTCCGCGCGAACAGCCATGCGAGCAGCGCGGTCCGCAGGTTGCCGATGTGCAGGTCGCCCGACGGTGACGGGGCGAAGCGTCCGGCCCCGGTCATCGTGCCCCCAGGTCGATCTCGAGCATCGGCGCACAGAACACGCTGGACAGGAACAGCTTCCCGTCCACCTCGACGGCGCCGGTGGCGGTGTGGAACGCGGGATGGGCGCCGTGCACCTCGTCGACGACGTCGCCGTGCTCGTCGATCGCGACCGCCCAGACGGTGTGTTCGGGCTCGGGTCGGAGGCGGTCGGGGATGCGCCACGCCACCTGCGAGGCCCAGCGGGGCGCGACACCCAGCATCTCCAGGGCGCGCATCCGGGGGTTGGTCAGCGGGATCCACGCCCGTCCGGTCCGGAAGTCGGACATGTTGTCGGGGAAGCCGGGGAGCCCGGCAGTGACGACATCGACCGCATCCGCGCGGGGGCCTGTCAGCGCGACACGGTTGACGCGGTGACCGGCTGTCTCCACCACCATCACGGCCGAACCGTCCGGGGTCGCGGTGATGCCGTTGGCGAACCAGAGGTCGTCGCGGATCACGGTCACGGTGCCGTCCGGGGTGCGGCGCAGCAGCCGACCCGACGGACGGTTCTCCATCAGTGACCCGCGGTGGTGCTCGAAGTCGAAGCGGGTCGTGGACTCGGTGAACCAGATTGTGCCGTCGGAGAGTGTGGTGGCGTTCGAGCAGAACCGCAGCGGTCGGGCGTCGACGAATCGGGTCAGCGTCGTCAGGTCTCCGGACCCGAGGTCGAGTTGGAGCAGCCCGAGATGGGCGTCGCACACGAGAAGCGTGTCGTCGGAACGGTGTTCGAGGCCGAGGGGCCGACCGCCGGTCGACGCCACCGTGGTGACCGCGTGCGTCTGCGGGTCGATGCGCAGGATGCCGCCGCCGTCGACGCCGCACAGCAGCCGGCCCTCACCGTCGACGACGACGTCCTCGGCGAAACCCGCCGGCAGGTCGATGACGCGCGACGGAGGCAGCGACGTCGTCGGCGACACCGGTGCGGGCGGCGGGGGTCGGGCGTCGTCGCGGATCGAGGCGGGGCTTGGCGACCGTCCGGTCCGCGGGGAGCAGCGGACGCCCGTCCTCGCGGAGGATCTGCGTGGCGCTGACACGGTGCACGCGGGGATCGTCGAGGACGGGCCCCATCTCGTCGACGACCGCGCGGACAGCGGAGCACGCACTGTCGGCGTCACGTGCCTCGACCACCACGACGTCGCCGAGAACCGACTCGCCGTGCCGACCGTCGGTCAGATGCGCGCGTACCGCGCGGACCCCCCGCGCGCTGTGGAGTGCCGGGATGACGCGGTCGACGAGGGCCGACCGCCGGGACGCGCGGTGCTCCGGCCGATGCGCGGTCACGAGGACCGCCCGCCCGCCGATGGTGGCGTCCGACGAGGTCGCCAGGACGTCACCCCGGCAGGTCACCTGCCCGGCCATCGGCACCCGGGTCTCGGCAGGCCCGCGAGCGAGGTCGGTGGGATCCGGTCCCACTCGCGACGGTGCGACGACCTCCACCAGGACCAGGCCGTCGTCGAGGTGGTGCACGCACACCTGCTGGGCATCGGCGATCCGCGCGATCCGCTGCGCGTAGGCCTCGACCCACCACTCGCCGGTTCGTGACCCGGTCGGGGTCCACCACTCCAGCGCGACCGCACCGGACCCGGAGCGCAGCGCCGGACGCCACGGTTGCTGCACTCGGTGTCCTCCTCGCGATGGATCGCCGTCGAGTCCGCGATGGGTCGCCGTCGAGTCTAGGTCTGACGCGGGAGCACCTCGGCGACGAAGCGGTCGACGAAGGACGTCGTGTCGGCACCCGCGGGGACGATGACGAACTTGCTGATGCCCGCGGCGATGTGGTCGTCGATCATCCGATGCAGCGCGTGCCACCCGGTGGCCACGAGTTCGCGGGGGTCGACCTCGGGTCTCTGGGTCCCGATGCGCTGCATCACGTCGTCGGGTCGCACCCCGTCGGTGACGAGCAGGGTCATCCCGAAGTGGTCGTCGTCGATGCTCCGGCCGGCGTCGTCCGCGGCGTCGCGGATGGCGGTGACTCCGGACTCGGCTTCGGCCGGGGTGAGGAAGCTTCCCAACCACCCGTCGCCGAGCGCCCCGATCCGGCGGAACGCCGCGGGCGCCTTCCCTCCGAGCCAGACGTCGAGCGACCCCGGGGTTCCCTGCCGGATGTCGTCGCAGTCGAGCGCTGAGCGCAGCTGCCGCAGCGCGTCGTCGAACGCGTCGCCGCGCCGACCGGTGACGGGGAAGAGGTCCCGCTCTCTCGCCGACGCCGGGTGTAGCCCGAACACGGGCAACACGCGACGCGGCGCGAGTGCGGCCAGCGAGATGAGTTGTTTGGCGACGAGGACCGGGTGTCTGCCGGGCAGGATCGCCACCGAGGTCCCGACCTTCAGCCTCGTGGTCCGTGACGCGGCGAAGGCCATGCCGACGAACGGGTCGACCGCGGGGGAGTAGACCAGTTCGGAGAACCACAGTGAGTCGACGCCGTCGGCCTCGAGCCGGTCGACGAGTCCAGGGAGATCACGGGGTGCGACGTCGCCGCCGACCCCGATGCCGAAACGGATGCTCACCGCTTCTTTCCTACACCGCGGCGGGAGGGCCGAGGCCGTCGTCGAGATCGAGCAGGGCTTCGGGCACCAGCCGCCCCTCGTCGGTGCCCGGCCGCCACCAGAAGGCGATCTCGTCGGGTGCGTCGAGGATCGCGAAGCGGTCGCGGCTGTGGAGCCGGGTGTCGTCGACGGTGGTGCGGAACGCGAAGACGATCTCGTGGCCGGTGATTCCGTCGACGACGAAGACGCTCTCGAACACCCCCAGCAGCTGCGCGTCCCGGATGCCGACGCCGAGTTCCTCGCGCAGTTCCCGGCCGAGTGCGACCCGCGCCGACTCCCCGAACTCGATGCCGCCGCCGACGGGCCGGACGCGGGGGTCGTCGGTGTCCACCCCATGGCCCGTCACCAACACCGCGCCGTCGGCGGGGCGTCGGATGAGGGCGAGTGCGATCGGTCGGATGCTTCCCGGCACCCGACGAGGCTACCGAGGCGGCATCCGGACCTTGACCCGCCGGCTGGACTGCTCTACAAACATTGTTGAACGAACGACAAACTAGTCAGGGGGTGGTGGCGGTGACCGTCGCCGTTCAGATCCTTGTCACCGTCAGCGTGTTGTCGTTCGCACTGGTGGCCGCCGCCGCCGATCTGAACCGGACCCATGCCACCAACCCTCGGTGGGTCGCACACGCCCGGTTCCACGTGGTGTGGCAGGTCGCGACCCATGTCGGCATCGGGGTGATCGCCCTGGTGCTGACATGGGTGCCGTTGGGTCCCGCGGGGTGGCGTGTCGGGGCCGCGATGGCGATCGCGGCCGTGGTGTTGGCCGGGTTCTTCGTCACCGCAGCGACCATGCCCCTCTACAGCGGCGAGATCGCTGACCCGAACGGATACAAGCCGGTGACCGTGCCCGGGATGGGCCGGCGTCTGTCTCTCGACCAGAACGTCCTGCTCTTCCTCTCGGGAATGGCCTTTCTCGGTGCCGCACTGGTGCTGATCCTCATCAACCACGGAGTGTGACAATGCGTTTCGCCTCAGCACGTGTCCAGGGAGCCGATGCGGTCCTCGTCGACACCGGCGACAGTGTCATCCGTGACGCCACCGCGGTGCTCGCGGAGCGCGGGATCGGCAGCCTGCAGGCGCTGGTCGAGACGGAGCCCGATGCCCGCGTCGCTCTCGTCGGCGTGGTCGGCAACGTGGCCACGGATGCCGTCGACCCCGACGATGTCGAATGGCTCCCGCCGATCGCCCGGCCGTCCAAGATCGTCGGCGTCGCACTGAACAACGCCGTGTTCGGCTTCCTGGCGGTGCGAGAGATGACCGCCCCCATGTACTTCCTCGCCCCGTCCACGTCGATGATCGGCCACGGCGGCGCGGTCGTGATCGATCCCGACTGGGGTCTGGTGCACCCGGAGCCCGAGCTGGCCGCGGTGATCGGACGGCCTCTCCGCCACGCCGCCCCCGACGAGGTGCTCGACGCGGTGTTCGGTTTCACCGTCGTCGACGACGTCACGTCGCCGGGTATCAAGGCCGACGACAGCGTCGAACTGGTGATGCCCGAGGGGATCACGGTCGACGAGCCGTGGCGCACCATGCGCGGCGACGACGACCGCTCGCTCTACCTGACCTACCACGCGCGCTCGAAGGGGACCGACACGTTCACACCCGTCGGCCCGTGGGTCACGCTGCGTGAGGACGTCGCCGACCCGAACGACCTCCGCGTCCGCTGTCTGCTGGACGACGAGCTGGTCCTGGAGGACTCGACCGCCAACCTCACGTTCTCGATCGAGACCGTCCTGTCGCACCTGTCGGCGTCGATGACACTTCTCCCCGGCGACATCGTGCACTTCGGCACCGCCGCGCGGCCCAGTCAGCCCGAGCGGTTCCCCACGATCCGTGCCATCGACCTCGCACGGCACGGCGAGACCATCTCGGTGGAGATCGACGGCATCGGCAGGCTCGACAATGGCATCGAGCGCGTGACGCGCGCATGACCGCCGTACCCGGGAGAGCCCTGCATGCCACATGCCACCAGCGACGACCCCTCGGCCACGGATGGCCGTCGCATCCGGGGAGCGGCATCGCGAGCCGCCATCCTCGACGCCGCGACGGAGTTGTTCTCGACCCGCGGCTACGCCGGGACCGGGATCTCCGCCATCGCGAGCCAGGCGGGGGTCCACTCCGGGTCGATCTACCACGCGTTCGGCAGCAAGCAGGGCCTGCTCGACGCGGTGATGACCACCGTCGCCGATCGGGCCTTCAGTGCGATACGCCCACACGGTGACGACGGCGACGTACCGATCGGGGACCGGCTGCGCGACACCGCGCAGAGCCTCGTCGCCGATCCGGTCTTCCTGCGACTCTTCCTGTTGCTCGCACTGGAGAAGACCGACGACGAGGACGTCCGCCGCGTCGTCGAGTCGGTGCGGTCTCGCGCACGGGCCACCGTCACCGCGGCGCTGCACCCGGTGTTCGACGACCTCGACGAGGAGGTGCGCCGGATCGCCCTCGACGCTGCCGGGCGCATCGCCCTGATCCTTCTCGACGGGGTCTTCGTCTCGCACCAACTCGACAGTGAACACGCCGATCTCGACCAGACGCTCAACCTCGTCACCGCGATGGCCGACCTCGCGCTCCACCATCTGCCCGCCATGCTCGCGGGCCCACCTGCGGAGGACCCCCATGCTGAGCCATGACACGCGTGCGGCGATCACCGACCTCGTCGTCGAGTTCGCCTATCGCATCGATCACGACGCCGGTCACGGCGTCGACGAACTCTTCACCGCGGACGGCAGATACGTCCTGTTCGGCCACCCCGTCGAGGGCCGCGAGGGCATCAGGGCCATGTACGACCACCGGCGGAGCCGCGGGACACGGACCTCGCGCCACATCTTCGACAACGTCCGCATCACGCCGGACGACGACCGCGACGACGTCGTTCATGTCACCAGCGTGCTCACCCTGCACGCCGCCGACGGCGAACCGCCGCTGCCCCTCGCGCCGCTGCTGGTCGCCGACTACACCGACACCGTGGTCCGCGACGACGACGGCCGCTGGCGCTTCTCGATCCGCGACACGGCCCTGCTGTTCCAACCGTCCGAGCAGGGGTGACACGCGCCGGCCTTCCGGCTCAGACCGTCGGCGTCACCGCTGTGAACCCAGCCCCGGCACGATGTCGTCGAGGCGGAACGTGACGGGCTGCTCGAGCTGCTCGTAGGTGCACGACCGTGGGTCGCGGTCCGGTCGCCACCGGTTGAACTGCGCGGTGTGGCGGAACCGCTCACCCTCCATGTGGTCGTAACGCACCTCGACGACCCGCTCGGGGCGCAACGGCACGAACGACAGGTCCTTGCCGGAGTTCCAGCGGGACCCCGCGTTCCGGCCGGGGGTCTGTTCGCCGGCCTCGGTGGCGGCCCAGTTCCACGGATGGTCGTCGAAGCTGGTCACCAGGGGCTGCAGCTCCTCGAAGAGGCTGCGGCGCTTGGCCATCGGGAATGCTCCGATCACCCCGACCGACGCGAGCGAGCCCGAATCGGTGTACAGGCCGAGCATGAGGGACCCGATCGCCTCGGGTCCGGACTTGTGCACGCGGTAGCCGGCGACGACGCAGTCGGCGGTGCGCTCGTGCTTCACCTTGAACATCACGCGCTTGTCGGGCTGGTAGGTGACGTCGAAGGGTTTCGCGATCACACCGTCGAGGCCGGCGCCCTCGAAGTCGGAGAACCAGGTCTGTGCGACGTCGGCGTCGGTGGTGGCCGGGGTGACATGGAATGTCGGGCCGACGCCGTCGAGCGCCTCGACGAGCGCTGCGCGACGTTCGGTGAACGGCCGCGACGTGTAGTCGTCGTCGCCCAGGGCCAGGAGGTCGAACGCGATGAACGCGGCCGGGGTCTTCTCCGACAGCATCCGCACCCGCGAGTCGGCGGGGTGGATGCGTTGCTGCAGCGCCTCGAAGTCGAGTCCGTGGTCGGTGGCCACGACGATCTCGCCGTCGATGACGCACCGATCGGGCAGTTCGGTGAGCGCCGCCGCGACCACCTCGGGGAAGTAGCGGGTGAGGGGCCGTTCGTTGCGGCTGCCGAGCTCCACGTCGTCACCGTCGCGGAAACAGATGCTGCGGAACCCATCCCACTTCGGCTCGTACGACGCGTCTGCCGGCATGGCCTTCACGGGCTTGGCGAGCATGGGCGAGACCGGCGGCATCACAGGGAGGTCCACCCCGCCATTGTGGCGCACCCGCACGACGAGACGTGCCCACTCCGGCGCGCGCACCGATAGCGTGGGGTCATGGCGAAGGCCCCGGCAACGACGGTGACGGCGGGCGACCGGGAGGTGCGGGTCTCCAGCCCCGACCGTGTCGTCTACGACGCCACCGACTCCACCCCCGAGGTGACCAAGCTGATGGTCTGCGAGTACTTCGCGGCCATGGGCGAGCAGATGATGGGGGCGATCGGCGACCGGCCGGTGGCGATGGAGCGCTGGCCCGGCGGCTGGCGCGAGGGGATGAAACTCGCGACGAGCACCCAGGATCGCGACGCCGACGGCTTCTATCAGAAGCGCCTCCCCAAGGGCGCGCCCGACTGGTTGCAGACGGTCCGTGTCCACACCCCGAACGGTCGACCCATCGACGAGCTCTGTCCACATGAGCCGGCGGCCGTGGTGTGGGCCGCGCAGATGGGCACACTCACCTTCCACCCGTGGCCCGTCACCCGCGACGACGTCGATCACCCGGACGAGCTGCGCATCGACATCGACCCCCAACCGGGAACCACTTTCACCGATGCGCGTCGCGTCGCCCTCGTCGCACGAGAGCTCCTGGAGGAACTGGGTCTGCGCGGCTACCCGAAGACCAGCGGCAACCGGGGCATCCACGTCTACGTCCGCGTCGAACCGGTTCGGACGTTCGAGGACCTGCGGCACGCCGCGATCGGGTTCGGCCGCGAGCTCGAGCGCCGCGACGACAGCGTCACCACGTCCTGGTGGAAGGAGGAACGTGGGTCACGGCTGTTCATCGACTACAACCAGAACAACCGCGACCGCACCATCGCGAGCGCGTGGAGCCTCCGTCCCCGGCCCGGGGCACCGGTCTCGACACCGATGACATGGGATCGCCTCGCCGACACCGACGACCCCGCTGCCTACAACCTCCTCACCGTGCCCGACTACGCCGCCGACGGTGATCCCTGGGCGGGCATGAACGACACCGCCTACTCGCTCGACCCGCTGCTGGACCTCTGGGAGACGCTCCCGGGTGGGGAGCTCAACTTCCCGCCGGACTACCCGAAGATGCCCGGCGAGCCGCCGCGTGTGCAGCCGTCGAAGAAGGTTGCCGAGCACTGGGACGCCGACGGAAATCGCGTCGACAGCTGACGTCGACCGCAGACATCCTCGACGATCGCATCGCGGTCAGCGGAATTCCCGGCATTCCGCGAATACCTCCCATAGTCCGATATTCACGAGAATAAAGAGTAACTTCACTGCTTCACCGGGGGATCGTCGTCGAGCGATCGGAGAAGGCAGTGCGAGCATCATCGCGGTACCCAGCAGGGGTTTTCGGTCGGGTCCTCACCCTCGTGGTCGGGTGTGGACTCGCTGTGGCACTGATGACGAATACTGTCAGCGGCGTCAGAGATATCCGTACAGAAATACGTACGGTTGCGTCGATCTCGGTCTCGTCGCGCACCGTCGGCATTTCCGACAATGATCTGTATTTCTCCTATTCCGATTCGTCGGCCGTGTCCAAGCATCTGAGCACCATCGCGGCTCTCGGTGTGCGGACTGTCCGCCTCGCCGTCCCGTGGGCCGCCTACGAACCGGCCAAGGGGACCTACTCGTGGGCGGTGCTCGACGCCGTCGTGTCGGCGGCGTCCGCGAAGGGTCTCGGGGTGCTGGGGGTCGTCAACACGACGCCCGCGTGGGCCCGCGCCGCGAACACCTCGCTGTACACACCGCCGACGAGCCCCGCCGATCTCGGAACGTTCATGGGTGCCCTCGCCAAGCGGTACGTGTCGAAGATGACCGCCTTCGAGGTGTGGAACGAACCGAACGCCGCGACCTCGTACGCGCCCGCGCCCGACCCCGCGGGATACGCGGCGCTGCTCAAGGCGGCCTACCCGGCGATCAAGAAGGCGCAGCCGGGGGCGACCGTCATCGGTGGGGTCCTGGGCTCGACGATCACGTGGGGGAGTTGGACGCTCAATCCCGTCGACTTCGTCCAGCAGATGTACGCAGCCGGCGCGGCGGGATCCTTCGATGCCCTCTCGTTCCACCCGTATCAGTACTCGACGAAGTTCTCCCAGGGCGCGTCGCTCGCGAACTCGCCGCTCAACCAGGTGACCGCGATGCGCAACCTCATGGTGTCGAACGGTGACGGTGCGAAGAAGATCTGGGCGACCGAGTACGGCCTCCCCACCAACCAGGTCTCCGCCGCGCAGCAGTCGGACTACATCAGCGACTTCCTGTCCACCTGGCGAACGCTGGCCTACGCCGGGCCGGCATACGTCTACACGCTCGTCGACCGCAACTCCGCCGACACCTCGGACCCGGAGAGCACGTTCGGGATCTACCAGGACAACTGGACGGCCAAGCCGGCCGCCGCGGTGGTCGGATCGGCGGCGACGAGCTGACGCGTCGGCGGTCGTGCCGTGCGTGACCCGTCGCGCATCTACGGTGAGAGCACGGACCCTCGACGGCAGGAGTGGTGGTGCCCTGGTTGCGCAATCTCGCCCGCGGCATCCTGGGCGGCTTCCTGATCTTCGCGGGAACCGCGCACCTGACGTTCGCGCGCGACGAGTTCGACGCGCAGGTCCCCGGCTGGGTCCCGCTCGACACCGGGTTCGTCGTGGTCGCGTCCGGGGTCGTCGAGATCGTCCTGGGTGTGGGGCTGGTGCTGCTGTATCGCCACAAGGTGGTGATGGGTTGGGTCGTCGCGGCATTCTTCGTGACGGTGTTCCCGGGCAACATCGCCCAGTACGTCGACCACCGGGACGCCTTCGGGCTCGACACCGACAGCGCTCGCCTGATCCGACTGTTCTTCCAGCCGGTGCTCATGGCCTGGGCCCTCTGGTGCACCGGCGCCTGGGCGGCTCTGCGGCGACGCCGGATCCGGGGCGACGTCGCCGCCTGACGCGCGCCCGCCCGCCGTGACGACCACGACCGCCACGACGCCGACGCCCATCCCGACCGCGGTCGTGACCGTGAACGACTCGCCGAACGCGAGCGCACCCCAGACGGCGGTCACCGGCGCCATCAGGAACATCAGCGTGTTGACGCGGGCGACGTCGATCCGTCGCAACAACACCCAGTAGAGCCCGTAGCCACCGAATGTCGGCAGCACCACGAGCCAGGCGGTCGCCCACCAGAACGACGCATCGTCGGGGACGACGGCGTCTCCTGTCGCCATGGCGATCGCGGTGAACACCACCGCGCTGGTCGCGCAGTGGATCGCCAGGGCGGTGAGCGGCGGCACCGTGTCGGGCTCGCGCCGTTCGACGAAGGTCGCTCCGACGAGCGAGAGCATCCCCAGCACCGGGATCCCGTACGCCCACAGGGGCGTGGTCGCGGTGCTGCCGGCATCGGCGGATGTCACGACCGCGACCCCGGCCACGCCCAGGACCAGGCCGCACCACTGCCGTCGCGACACCGCTGCGCCGAGAAGCGGACCGAGCAGCGCCGCGGCCACCAGTGGCTGGATCCCGTCCACCAGTGCCGTGGTCCCGGTGTTCACGCCCAGGCTGATCGCCCAGTAGACGGTGAGCAGGTACCCGCTCTGCGAGAGCAGCCCGATCACGATCTGCCGCGCCAGGGACGGCCGGGTGACGACCGCGCCGCGGCGGCGGGCGAGCCACCACGCGGGCACCGCGAGCGCCGCCGCCAGAGGTAGGAAGCGCCACATCAGGACGGTCGGGACGGCGGCGTCGGCGGCGCCGAGCTTCGCGCCGATGAACCCCGAACTCCAGCAGACGACGAACAGCACCGAGAGTCCGACCGTCACGACGGTGCCCGTCCTCGGCCGCGCGACTTTACCGATCTGTGAAGTGGCCATGGATGGCGACTATACAGTTCTGTGTAGTCTCGGTCCATGATTACCGACGAGGTCGCCCGCGACCTGACTCCGGGTGCACGCCGCATCCTGGAGACCGCGTCGCGGCTGTTCTACGAGCGCGGGATCCACGCCGTCGGCGTCGACACCATCGCGGACGAGGCCGGCGTCACGAAACGCACGCTCTACGACCGGTTCGGGTCGAAGGACGTGCTCGTCGAGCGCTACCTGCGCGGGCGTGACCAGCGATGGCTCGCCCTGCGTGCAGCGGCGGTCGACGCCGCCGGCCCCGATCCGATCGATCGGCTCCGCGCCGTCTTCGACGCCTCGGCCGGGTGGTCCGACAGCGACGGCGGGAGGGGATGCGGGTTCACCAACGCCCACGCCGAGTTCAGCGACCCGGCCCACCCGGTGGCGCGACTCGTCGCCGCGCAGAAGCAGGAGTTGCTCGACCTCTTCCGGGGGATCCTGGCCGACGCCGGTGTCACCGACGAGCACGTCGCTGAGGCGGTTCTCGCACTGCACGAGGGTGCCCTCGTCGCACACGGCGTCGGGGTCGGTGCCGATCCGTGGGTCAGTGCGCGCGAGGCGGCGGTGCGGCTGATGACCGCCGCGTGATCAGGAGCGCAACAGCCGGGCCAGGTCGTCGTCCCACTCGGCCATCCGCCTGCGGTCGCAGCGGGTGGTGATCAGCGCTCGCAGCGCCAGGTAGACGGCGATGACCAGTCCGACGAGCACGACTGCCACGGCCACCCCGGTCACGCTGGAGTCGGCGCGCAACGGCTGCGGCGGGGTGGGCTCACCCTTCTCGTCCACGGTCAGCAGGAGCTTGCTCCCTGCCTCCGTGCCCGGCGGCACCGTGATGCGACCGGTGTGCGGTCGACCCTTGAAGTCCCAGTGGGCGACGACCGAGTTGACGTCGTCGCGGCCGAGCGTCGACGAGATCGGGGTGCTCGGAGGGGACGCGGTGTCCGTCGTCGCGTTCACCATGGTGATGACCGGCGCGGGAGCGTCGTCCTGCGATGCCCAGATGACGATCCCGGGAGCGATGGCGAGCGGCAGCATGAGCAGTCCGATGAACCCGAGCAGCAGCTGCAGGCGACGCTCGCGGACATCGATGTCGCGCTCGAGGGGATGTCGTCGTCCGCGGTCCGCTCGTACGGCGTATCGACGGGAGGTGACCCTCCTCGTGGACGGACGCTGATCGCCGGACATCGACTCGCTCTCCCTCGAGAACTGCTGGTGGTGCACGCCTTCTGACCAGAGTAGGCGATGTCCGGTTCGGCCACGAGGTGTGCGACGAGCCTGGTTGTCAGGCGACCCGTCGGTCGCGCGCGGTGGCGAGGTCCTCCACGGCGTCGGCGGCCCGTCGGGCCGAGCCGTCGGCGTTCATCCGACGGGCCACCTCGCGCACCCTCGGACCCATCGTGCGGGCCTGCTCGACCGCGTCGCGCACCGAGCGCGCCGTCAGCGAGCGGGGGACAAGGCGTACACCGACACCGGATGCCTCGACGCGCACCGCGACATCGCGCTGGTCGCGGCCGAAGGGCACGACCACGAGCGGGACTCCGCGGGCGAGTGCTTTCTGTGTGATGCCGAGGCCGCCGTGGGTGATGACGACCTCCGCGCGACCGAGGAGCTGATCGTGGGGGAGGAGTCGGGCGACGGTCGCGCGGGGATGGGCCGTGAATGCGGCCGGGTCGTGGGCGCCGGTGGTCACGACGGTGTGCAGATCGCTGTCCGCCAGCGCGTCGAGCGCGGTGTGGGCCAGGACGGCGTCCTGCTGCGCCTCGGTGGAGCAGGTGACCACCGCGATCGGCCCGGGAGCGGCAGTGATGCGCGGATCGGGGTCTGCAGGTGGACCCCACAGCGACGGCCCCACGGTCACGACCGTCGACGGCCAGCTCGCCGACGGGTGTTGCAGCGGGGGGCCACACAGGCTGAGCACCAGCGGCGCCGAGCGGACGATGTCCTCGGTGTGCGCGACCGGTGGCAGGCCGTGGCCGGTACGGAGGTCGTTGAGTGGGCCCAGGAAGGTCCGGTCCCACACCCCGCGGGCGATCGCGCCCAGCGCGGCGTCGCGCGCACGCCAGATCCGTCCGTCGCGGACGCGCAGTCCGAGGCCGGGCGGCGGCCCGTCACTCCGGAGCGGCAGGAACGTGGGGCTCCAGATCGCCCAGGGAAGGCCCGACGCCTCGGCGGCCAGGTGGGCGCCGGTCGCCGAGATGTCGGCCATGACGACGTCGGGACGTTCCGACCCGATGAGCTCGCACAGATGACGGAACTCGGCGTCGGCCCGCGCGACGAGCCGGTCGGTGAGGGAACGCACGCTGCGGCCGCCCGTGTGCTGGTCACCGGGGGCAGCATGCTCGAGTTCGGTGGGCAGCGGCGACGCGCCCAGACCCAACTCGCGCAGGAGTGGAACCTCGTCGGCGATGGTGACGATGTGCACGTCGTGACCCCGTGCTCTCAGGGTCAGAGCGGTCTCGACGATCGGGTAGAGAAGACCGCGCGCCGGTGAGGTCATCGCGAGGATGCGTGTCATCGCGGGCCCCCCACCGGGCAGCCGACCGCGGCCGCCGCCCGGTTGCGGACCGCGCGAACGAACGTCGCGTCCCTCGGCAGTGCCCACCCGGCGCCGACGAACGCGCCGCACCCCTCAGGGTCGCCGGTGGTGGCGAGCAGGAACGCGACGACGGCGCGGGTGAACGGGATGGTGTCGACGGGGTCGACGGCCGCGAGGTGCGGAGCGCCCCGGGCGACCGCGAACCAGGCCGGGCCGGTGATCTGGTTCTGCACGATCGACTCGATCGGACCGGGTCGCGACGTCTGGTCGGCGTCGCCGGTGACGGTGAACGTCGGGGCGTCGACTCCCGCGGTGACGGTGTAGACGTCGGGCTGAATCGCGAGGACGGCGCGCAGCGCGGTGCCGGCCGGCAGGCGAAGGTCGTCGGGGACAGGGAGACCGCGGTGAGCGGCGCCGTCGAGACCTGCCGCCTCGACAGCTTTCGTCGAGCCGGCGGAGTGGCCGGCGAGGATCACCGATCGCGCGTCGATGCGTCCGAAGACCGGTGATCGCGGGTCGGTGTTCGCCGCGAGTGCCCGTCGTACGCCGAAGAACGGGCTGCCCGGCAAGACCTCGTGCCGGATCGTGGCGATCGCGACGACGAAGCCGTAGCTCGCCCAGTGGCGAGCCAGCGCAGCGAAGTACCCCGGGCTCGCGTCGTTGCCCGGCACGAACACGACGAGCGGCCGGGGTCCGGCTGAGAGCGGGTACCAGAAGTCGACACCCGTCTCGGGTGCGCCCCGTACCGGTGCAGTCGTCGTGCACTGCAACGGGGTTCGCGCTCCCTGTCGGCGGGCGTCGGCGTTCTGCTCCGCGGCACCGGGCCCGGTGCAGGGCACGATCTGGGCCGTCGACGCGACCGCGTAGGGCCCGGGGAGAGCGAGATCGCGGGGTGCCGATCCGACCGCGCCGCCGGGCGCAGCCGAGGCGACGGACACGCCGGTGAGACACACCAGCGCCACCGCAGTGACGAGAACGAGCAGGCGCGACATGGGCTTCCCCGAACCGGATATTCATCTTCGCGAATGGACGCTGGTGAGAATAGGTCGACGGCGTCGCCACCGCAGTGCGACAGACGCAGGCGTCTCACCCCGGGTTCTCGTAGCCGAGGCGGGTGTCTGCTCTCAGCGA
This sequence comes from Gordonia paraffinivorans, assembly GCA_036946345.1. Classification (GTDB taxonomy): domain Bacteria; phylum Actinomycetota; class Actinomycetes; order Mycobacteriales; family Mycobacteriaceae; genus Williamsia_A; species Williamsia_A paraffinivorans_A. Next base: position 161,785 of record JAQIJH010000001.1, read on the forward strand.
ACGCGGTCCTGCTCGCTGTGTAAGAGAGTAATCATGTAATCACTCGCGAAAGGAGTGATCATGACGAAGCAACAGGGCCGCGGTGGAGGACGTCGCGGCGGATGGCAACAGGCCGAACTGCCCGACGCGGGCGACGCCCCGGCGTGGTTCGTCGGTCGCCTGCCCGACGACTGGTTCGATGGCACCCCCGACGTCGTCGTCGATCGCGAAGAGATCACCGTCGTGGGGACACTGACGGCCCCCGATGCCGACGGTGCGGCAGCCGCCCAGGGTCGAGCGTCGCGGTTCCGCGAGGACACGCGGTCGCAGCGGATGACCATCGCGGACGAGGCGCAGGCGCGCTACGGGCGCACCGTGTCCTGGGGTGTGCGAGTCGGTGACGAACGAATCATGTTCACGCATTTGGCCGTTCCCGTGATGACGCGTCTCCGTCAGTCCGAGCGGCAGGTCCTCGACACCCTCGTCGACGCGGGGGTCGCGCGGTCCCGCGCCGACGCGGTGGCGTGGTCGGTCAAGCTGGTCGGCGAACACACCGAGGCCTGGCTCGCCGAACTGCGGGAGGCGATGGACTCGGTGGACACCCTCCGGGCTCAGGGGCCACAGATCTGAGTGTTCGAGCGGGTCAGCCGAGCTTGCCGCGGCTGATCGTCGGCCACGCATCGCGTAGCGCCTGGGCCCAGTAGTTCCAGCTGTGCGTTCCCACCTGGGTCACTTGGGCCCGATATCCGACGCCGGCCGACGTGAGCCGCTGCAGGAAGTGTGTCGTGCAGGCGTTCGCCGCCTTCTCGAGGACGATGCTCTGCACGATCGACTGCGCGACGCTCTGGCCGGGACCGGGCACGCGGTTGCGGTCCAAGGGACCCAGCACCCCGTTCCCGACGGAGAAGAACAGATTCTTTCCCCGGAGGGCGTCGAGATGGTTCGAGGGGTCATGGTCTCGCCACGCGGCGCTACCCACGGGACCCCACATGTTGGTGGCGTCCCCGCCGGCGGTGGCGGCCGTCGCGTAGACGTACGCCGGGTTGGGTCCGTGGTCGACGTCGGGGCAGCCCGAGAACGACGCCGCACCGCTGTAGAGGTGCGGGTGACGCGCCACGAGTGCGATCGCCGACTGCGCCCCCATCGACAATCCCGCGACGGTGTTGTCGCCGTCGCCGCCGAATGTCCTGTCGATCAGCGGGGGCAGGTCACGGGTCAGGAAGGTCTCCCATCGGGGACGCCCGAGCCGCGGGTCGGTGCGCTGCCAGTCGGTGAAGAACGTCCCGGCTCCGTTGACGGGCAGGACGCCGATCACGTTCTTGTCGGCGAAGAATTCCCGAGCGCGACCTTTCGTGACCCATTCCGAGTTCTGGACCGGCCCCGACTTGCCGGCGCCGTCGAGGAGGTACAGCACAGGGCGCGGACGGCTGCGGTCGCCGGGGAGCAAGATGGTCATCCTCTCGCGCATGCCTTCTGCCGCGATCTCGACCAGCAACTCGCGTGGGCTGACGACCGAGCTGGAGACGATCCGGGCGTTCCCGGCCGGCAGGGTGTCGGCCGAGACATGACCCGCCACGGGAATCGCTGTGGCTCCCAGGACGACGACGGCCGCCGACCACGGAAGAAGAGCTCTCGCTGCACGTCTCGGCGATGCCATCACCCGCTCCGTCGTCGTCATGCGATCTTGGTGGCTCGCAGGGTGTAGCTCAACGGGATGACACCGGAATGCTCGGTGAGTCTCCACTCGCCGTCCGGGTGCACGGTCATCTGGCCGGGAAGCGCTTCCCACGGGATGCTGTCGTGTTCGACCAACATGTCGAGGCGTAAACCGTTGTCCAGCAGCGCTGTGACTATCTCGCCCAGTGAGTGGTTCCACTCGTAGGTCGTCGTCGCCGTCAGCCGTCCGGGGGTGTCCACGTACGTCTGGTCCTCATCCCACTGGAGCGGCTGTTCCTGCTCGAAGTACGGGAAGCGCAGATGGAGGCTGTCGTCGAGAGTCTCGTCCATCGACCACACGATGGGATGTGCCTCGCGAACGAAGAGCGAGCCGCCTGGCGCGAGGAGGGTGGCCACGACTGTGGCCCATTCCTGGATCCTCGGTAGCCAGCACAGCGCTCCGATGCCCGTGTAGACGAGGTCGAACCGCTCCGGTCCGAGCACGTCGACCGCATCGTCGACGCCGGCGTGGACGAAAGTCGCACTCGATCCGGCGTCCGAGGCCAGACGTCGCGCCTCGTCGACGGAGCGCTCCGAGAAATCGAGGCCTGTCACGGCAGCGCCGAGGCGGGCCAAGGAGATGGTGTCGGTGCCGATGTGGCACTGCAGGTGCACAGCGCGCACCCCGGTGATGTCCCCGAGCCGAGGCTGATCGAATCGCACGACGTCGGAAAGCTTTGCGCGATCATCCGCATATGTCTGGACGTCGTAACCCGAGCCGTCTCGTGCGGCGTGCAGAACCGCGCGTTGGTCCCAGTTGGCCTGGTTGTGCGCCAGGTAGTCGATTCTCATTCTCGCCCCCTCGGGAGTCATGATCCCGCCGAGACAAGCAGGTCGAGTCGCGCTCCGCTTCACGGTAGCTGTGAGCGGCGCGTCAGCTCAGTACTCCGAGCGGCGGGGATGGGGATCGTTCCCGGTCGTGCCGGCCGGGAATCCCGTCAGTCCGACGGCGGTCGCGGTGTCGTCGCGAACCTTCGAACAGCAAAGCAACGATTTGCAGAAAAATTGCACTCGTCTGATCTGATCAGGTCGCGTGTGCTGCCGGGCGGGTTGCCGCCCGTGCACCACGTGACCCGGTTCGGTTGCTTCACAGACGTCTTCGTCTCGAGTAAGTCCATGGCGAAATGCGATCGCACGCGTGCCGGGGTTGTGGGTTTCGGATTGTTGATGAACACGGGTGTTACGGGGCGCCCTTCTAGTGACAGGTGAAGGACGCCGATGAGGGCCAAGCGGAATTGGGTGCGCGCTGCAAAGCTCGCCGGTGGGGCTGTTGCGATCGCGGGCGCTTGTGCCGCGGGAGCGGGTACCGCCGGTGCGGACACGACCTCGGTGACCTCTGACGCGGGCGGGCAAGCGGTGCCCAGCTCCTCGACCGACAGCACAGCTGCGGCGAGCGTGAGTACCTCGGCAACCTCGTCATCTGCGCCGTCCGCGACATCGGCTGCGACCTCGACGGGTACCGCGCCGTCGTCGACGCCCTTGGTACCCAGCTCGACCGCGACTGGTGGCGCATCGGGTACCCCGGCGGGCTCCGGGGGCTCGAGCTCGCCGACCCCGACCCCGACCACGACAGGCCCGGCCCCGACGAGCGCGCCGACCACAACGTCGTCGGGTCCACGGCATGCGGCCCCTACCACCAGCAGCAGCGCGGGAGCCACAACGCCCTCATCGACGACGCCCTCCAGCGCATCGTCGACCACGACCTCGACGCCGGCCACGTCAGCTGCGACGACGGGAGGCACGAGCACCTCCGCCCAGGCGGGAACGTCACCGGCGCCGGAGCAGTCGACATCTCCGGGCACCGAAGCGGTGCCGCCGAGCGCGGGCGGTCGCCATGCCGCGGTGGAGACGCCTGCACCTGTCGTCGCCCCTTCGGTCCCTCCGACGCCGGCGACGGCGATCGTGGCGGCGTTGTTGAGCATCTTCTCGGCGGCGCAGCAGCACGGCAGCACCGGCGCTCCCGCGGCGGCGGAAGGGCCGTCGTCGTGGGTCGCTGCAGGTGTCGCCCGTCGCGAGCTGGCGACGGCGACGTCCGTCGTCGGGACCGCGCCCGCGACTGTGGTGACGCCACAGGTGACTGCGGCACCGCCGTTCAATCCGCTGCAGGCGCTGCTCGCCCTGTTGATCGGCGACGGCACCGCAGAACGCCCCGACGCGGGGCTCCTCGCCGGCAACGGGTTCAGCTACACCTCGGCGACCTGCGCGCTGAACATGAGCTGCACCGGTGGTCGTGGTGGCCTGTTCGGCAACGGCGGCAACGGCTTCAACGGTGGCGCGGGCGGAGACGCAGTCTGGTTCGGCAACGGCGGCCAGGGCGGTGCAGGTCTGGCCGGGACCGCTGGTGGACGGGGCGGGCACGGCGGACTCATCGCCGGTGACGGCGGCCGTGGTGGAGACGGTGGAAGCGGAATCGCGGGCGCGAGCGGCGTCGACGGCTCGACCGGTACGGCAGGGGGCTCGGGTGGTGCCGGTGGCTCGGGAGGCAATGCCGGACTGTTCGGCGGTGTCGCCGGGGCCGGTGGCTCGGGCGGGATCGGTGGGCGCGGTGGTGACGGCGCGACCGGACTGACCGGTGTCGGCGGCACCGAAGCCGGCGCGACCGGCGGTGTCGGATCGAGCGGTGGCGCAGGCGGATCCGGAGGAACGGGCGGTGACGCGGGTACGGGCGGACGTAGCGGACTGTTCGGGTCTGCGGGTTCGTCGGGGAGGAACGGGAACGGCGGTGCCGGCGGCGACGGAGCGCTCGGCGGCACCGGTGGCCGTGGCGCGGACGGCGCGGCGGGGGCGGCGGGAACGACTCCCGGCGGCGCCGGAGCGGCGGGCGGAGTCGGCGGTACCGGTGGCGCAGGCGGTCAGGGTGGTGCTGCGGGCGTCGGCGGAGTCGCCGGAATTGGCGGAACAGGCGGGACGACCGGGGCGACCGGGACCGCGGGGTTGCACGGCGTCGGCGGAGCCGGCGGGAACGGTGGCGTCGGCGGTGCGGGCGCGACGGGCGCCCGCGGGCCCGACGGGGCTGCGGCGGTCGGGTTCGGTGCTGCCGGGAACAACGGTGGCCAGGGTCAGGCGGGCGGGGCCGGTGGTGCGGGCGGTGACGCCGGCGCCGGTGGCGCCGGATCGTCCGCGGGCTCGAACGGGTTCGCCGGCAGCGGTGGCCGCGGCGGAGACGGCGGTGCCGGAGGTGCGGGCTCGGCGGGCACGAACGGCGCAGATGGCGCCGATGCGTCCACGCCTGGCGCAACCGGCGGTGCAGGGCAGGCCGGCGGTGCGGGTGGCGCAGGTGGACAGGGCGGCGCAGCCGGTCTGGGCGGTGCGGCCGGAAACGGCAGCGGCGCTACGACGGGCGCGAGCGGAAGCGCGGGCGCTCAGGGCGCCGGGGGAGCGGGCGGTGATGGCGGCAGCGGTGGCGCCGGCGCCGACGGCGCGAATGGCGCCGACGCGAGTCCCGTGATCGGCACCGGAACTGCCGGCGCCGCGGGCGGTGTGGGCCAGGCTGGAGGGACCGGCGGGGCCGGCGGTGCTGCCGGAACAGGCGGCGCCGGATTCGGCGGCGCTGCTCCCGATGGAGTGGCAGGCGGTGGAGGCCGCGGCGGCAACGGTGGGGCCGGCGGCGCAGGCTCGAACGGCACTGCCGGCGCCGCCGGTGCGAACGCCACCACACCGGGCGGACGAGGATCGGACGGCCAGGCCGGAGGCTCCGGTGGGGCGGGTGGTGCGGGCGGTGCCGCGGGCGCCGGCGGGACCGGCAGCACAACCGGCGCGAGCGGTGTCAGCGGCACCCAGGGCGCGGGCGGTCGCGGCGGGACGGCGGCAACGGCGGCGACGGCGCAGCGGGCGCGAACGGGACCACCGGTGTGAACAACGGTGCGGGACAGGACGGCGGCGCGGGCGGCACCGGCGGCAACGCAGGAACTGCCGGAGCCGGCTCGGGCACAACAGGTGTCGCCGTGGACGGCAACGGCGGCAACGGTGGTCGCGGAGGCGACGGGGCCAGAGGGGCCACGGGAGCCACGGTCGGTGGAGCGGGCGGGGTCGGGGGCGCAGGAGGTACGCCGGGGTACACCGGCACAGGCGGCTCCTACGGAGTTCAGGGGGCTGCCGGCAGCTCAGGCCCTGCCGGGAACAGAGCACCGACAGCCATCGCCGTCGGGGACGCCGTCGACGGCACCACCGGAACCGTTCTCGGTCACCTGGTCATCACCGACCCCGACAACGACACAGTCATCGCAACCGGCCCCACCTCGACCGCGTCGGGCACGGTCACCGTTCTCGAGAACGGGTCGTACGTCTACGTCCCGTCAGCAACTGCGCGCAGCAACGCGGGCCGCGAGAAGCCCTCGACCACACCCGCTACCACCTGCCCACCGAACACGATCAGCAGCGCGTGCTCGGCGGCCGGCTCGGCATCGCAGATCAAGACCTACTACCCGACGATCGACACCTTTACCATCACACTGAACGACCAGCACGGCGGCATCACGAGAATCCCCGTCAACGTTCCCATCGGACCGAGCCTGTCGGCAGGCCCTGTGCCGGGTCAGTCGGGGCCCACTCTCCCCGTTCTGCGGCCGCTCACGCAGCAGGACATCGATGCCTTGCTCGTGCAGATCGCGGCGCAGCTGCGAGAGACGGACAACCGCCCCGAGGCGCCGGACAACACCACTGATCTGGACAGACTTGTGGACTTCTTCCAGGGTTTCGGTGGATTCTGAAGTCGCCTCATGGGAGCCGGGACCGATCTCAGTGGTCAGTGAGGGCGTCGTCTGCGAGCGCCGCCAGGACAGCCCGCGTGCGGCGGTCACGACGTGCCGCGAGAGCGTCGTAGACCTCCTGCCCGGAGCCGTAGGTGTCCTCGACGGACTCGATCAGCGCTTCCATCGACGCGGGATCCGTCGCAGGCGTACCGAACTCGATGCCACCGGTCTGCGCACCAACGCCCTCGATGAGGTGACGGATGCCGCCGGGGCCGCCGCCGAGAACGTTGCCCTCGAAGAGTCCGATGGTTGCCCAGCGCAGGCCGAGCGAGTTCCGCAGGATCGTGTCGAGATCTGCAGGTGACACCACGCCCTGCTGCACGAGGTAGCGCGCCTCGCGAGAGATGGCCCCTTGCAGGCGGTTCGCGACGAAGCCGGGCAGCTCCTTCGCGATGACAACCGGTTCGCGATCGAGCGCACGGTACAACTCGACGGCACGGTCGGTGGTGGTCGACGCGGTGCGTGTGCCGGGCAGGACCTCGACGAGCGGCATGAGCTCGGGCGGGTTGAACGGATGCCCGACGAGCAGTCGCTCGGCGACGTCGGCGTCGAGGTCGGAAGCGATCTCCGACGCGGTGATGGACGAACTCGACGTGGCGAGAACGGCGTTCGTCGGCGCGGCCGTCCCGATCTCGGCGAAAAGCTGCTGTTTCACCGGGAGACGCTCGGGCCCGTTCTCCTGCACCAGGTCGGCGTCGCGGACGGCGTCGGCGAGGCTGTCCGTGGTACGGACCTCGGGGTCCTCACCGAACTCCGCGGTCACGATCTCGGCGAGATCAGGCCGTGGGTCGGTGATGACGACCGTCCATCCGTGCTCGCGGGCCAGACGCGCCCACGACAGCCCTATGACCCCGGCACCCACGATCGCCATGGTCTGGGGAGTGTTGCCGTGGCTCATCGCGCCACCCCCACGATTCCGGTGAAGGCACTTCCGGGCACCGTCGCGACAACACGCTCGGCGGGCGCCTCGGGCCGGATCGGCACGCCGCGAACGGTTCCGTCGAGCGCGGTCACGTACGCGACGCCGGTCTCGGTGTCGACGGCCAGTCCGATCGCCTCGGCGAAGTCCTTCGCCAGGACCGTCGGCTCGATGCCGCCCTCACCGACGGCCGGGACGGGTGCGCAGTCCAGCGTGTTGCCGAACGGCGGCCCGCCGCGGTCGGTCCAGTACAGCGTCGACGACGGGCCGTCGAGCCAGAGGTCGATCGGCTCGGGCAGGTCGGACCACAGGACCTCGATGTCCGTGCGGGTCTCAGCCGTCTGCCCGGCGGGCAGATCGAGGCCGGCCCGGAAGATGCGTCCCGCATCACCTTTCGCCGGGCCCTTCTGCGTCCAGTAGAGGTGACGCGACGCGGTGTCGACGGCGACGCCGACGCACTGGTCATGGATGTCGACGAGACCGGTCTGCGGGTCTCGGGGACGGACGACGAGGTCGGTCACGTCGCTCCCGTCTACGGCGGCCCGGGTGACGCGTCCACCCTCACGGTCCGACCAGTAGAGGTGGCCGTCGGCGAGGTCGAGCTGCTTGCCGGTGGTGATCGCACCGTCGGGTAGGACGGTGGTGACGTCCGCGCCGGCGCTCCGGGCCGAGCGCAACCACCCGGTGCGGGCGGAGAAGTCGCGCCCGGTCGGCGCACCCATCAGGGTCCAGTAGATGCGGTCGGCCGCTGGATCGTGGACGATCCCGTCCGGCGCGGGTCCGGTGTCCTCGACGACGGTGCTGACGCTGCCGTCGAGGTCGATCCGGAGGACGGATCCTGCGACGATGTCGAGTACGAGCAGATGATCGAACACGGCGGGCTCCTCTCAGGCGGCGTCGGCGTTGTTGAGCAGAGCGCTCGGGGCACGCAGCACGGCGTCGGATGCGATCGCGCGGCGGCGCGCGGCTTCGACGCCACCCAGTGTGGCGGCGATGCCGACGAGGCGAGCAGCGTGGTGACCGATCTCGGACTCGTAGGTCATGCCGATCCCGCCGTGCAGCTGGACGATCTCCTCGGCGACGGCGATCGCGGTGTCACCGACGAAGACGAACGCGTCGTCCGCGGTCTCGGTGAGGATGCCGGCGTCGGCTGCACCGGTGCTGACGGCCTCGGCGACGGCAGTGGTGCGCAGCGCCATCGACCGGGCGAGTTCCACCTGGGCGTACAGGTCGGCGGCTCGGTGCACCAGGGCCTGGAACGTCGAGAGCGGGACACCGAACTGCTTGCGGGTCTTCAGGTACTCGACGGTCAGACGCAGTCCGGACTCCATCAGGCCGACTGCCTCACCGGTGATCGCGATGCGGGCGCGGGCGAACGCGGTCCGCAACGCAGCGGTGGCGTCGGCGGTGCCGTCCCCGAGCAGGACGCCCGATGCGTCGGTGAAGGTCACCTGCGACGCGTGGCTCCAATCGGCGGTGCGACCGTCGGCGCGGCTGATGCCCGCGGCCGACGTCTCGACGAGCGCGACCTGGGTGCGACCCTCGCCGTCGACCACGGTGACGAGCAGGTGCGACGCCTGGTCGGCGTGCAGCACGGGCGCCTTGACACCGGTGACGATCACCGTGCCGTCCTCCGAGACGGTTGCGGTGGTCGACGGTGATGCGTCCCAGGCGCGGCCGGGCTCGGCGTGGGCGACGGCGATGGTGGTCTCGCCGGCCGCCAGTGCGCCGAGGAGCTCCTTCTGCTGGGTGGGGTCACCGAGGTCGGTCACGATCCAGCCCGGCAGCGCGACGCCGTCGAGGAGAGGCTCGGTCGCGGCGTGCCGCCCGATGGCCTGCAGGCTCGCGTAGAGCTCCACCGGTCCGGCGCCGACGCCACCGTGGTCCTCGTCGATGGTGAGCCCGGTGAGGCCCAGCTCGGTGAGGGTGGACCAGGTGCGGGCGTTCCAGCCCAGGTCCGACGACGTCGCGCTCGCGCGGCCGCCCATGGTGTAGTCGCGGCCGACGGCGGAGTCGACGGTCTCGAACAGGAGTTGCTGGTCGTCGTTCAGGTCGAGGTTCATGGTGTTCTCCTAGAGCCGGTGGGACTCAGAGTCCGAGGATGGTCTTGGCGATGACGCCGCGCTGGATCTCGTTCGAGCCGCCGAAGATCGACAGCTTGCGCAGGTTGAGGTACTGCGAGGCCGATGCGGTGGCGGCGGGATCGGCGACGAGGTCGCCGTCGGCGTCGACGATCGCGCCGTCGGATCCGGCGGCCGACATCCGCAGGCGGGTGAGCTCCTGCAGGGTCTGGGTGCCCTCCATCTTCAGCAGCGACGAGACCGGGCTGGCCTGGCCGTTCTCGGAGGCACCGGTGACGCGGAGCTGTGTCGCCTCCAGGGCGAGCAGGCGCGTCTTCAGCAAGTGCATCGACCCGCGGAAGGCGGGATCGTCGGCGAGGGAACCGAATCCGGTGTCGGTCTCGCGGGCCGAGGCGGCCAGATCGGCGTAGATCCGCTGGGCGGTGCCGACCTGGGCGATGCTGTTGCGCTCGTTGCCCAGCAGGAACTTCGCGTAGCTCCAGCCCGCGTTCTCCTCGCCGACGAGGTTCTCGGCGGGGACGACGACGTCGTCGAAGAAGAACTCGTTGACCTCGGCGCTGCCGTCGAACAGGCGGATCGGGCGACGCTCGATGCCCGGCGTGGTCAGGTCGAGCAGGAGGAACGAGATGCCCTGCTGCTTGCGCGGCGCGTCGGGGTTCGTGCGGGCGAGGACGAACATCCAGTCGCCGTACTGTCCCAGCGTGGTCCAGGTCTTCTGTCCGTTGAGGACGTAATGGTCACCGTCGCGGCGGGCGGTGGTCTTCAGCGATGCGAGGTCGGAGCCGGCCTCGGGCTCGGAGAACCCCTGGGACCACCAGATGTCGAGGTTGGCCGTCGCGGGCAGGAAGCGCTCCTTCTGCTCCTGCGACCCGAACTCGGCGATGATCGGTCCGACCATGGAGACGTTGAACGCCAACGGTTGTGGGACGCCGGCGCGCTGCATCTCGGAGCCGTAGATGTGTGACTGGGTGGCGGTCCAGCCGCGGCCACCCCACTCCGACGGCCAGTGCGGGACGGCGAGCCCGTGGCTGTTCAGGATGCGCTGGCTGGTGACGATGTCGTCGTGGGTGGTCTGGTTCAGCGTGCTGCGGCGGCGGATGTCGGCGGGGATCTCCCCTCCGAACACCTCGCGCAGGCCGTCGCGGAACTCGATGTCGGCACTCGTGAGTTCGAGGTCCATGGTTCTCTCCCTTGATCGTTCGGGCTGAGGGGTCAGGCGTTGGTGCGGACGGAGCTGAGCACCTCGTCGGTGCTGGCACCGGCGCGCTCGGCGTGGCGATAGAAGCCGGTGGGGGTCTGCGAGAAGTGCAGCGGGTTGGCGATCACGCGGATGGTGCCCTCGGTGGGGTGCTCCATCTCGGTGATGAGCCCCATCTCCTGCACGTAGGGGTCCTGGGGGAGATCGGCGATGTCGACGACGACGCCGTACGGCATGTCGTTGGCGGTGAGGTACTCCTCCCACTCCGCGGTGGTCTTGTTCGTGGAGTGTGCGAGCACCTTCTCGATGCCGGCGGTGAAGACCGGGCGGTCGATGGTGGGCGACTGCCAGGCCGGGTCGGCCGCGTCCTCGTCCAGGCCCGCGCCGATGAGCAGCTTGCGCACGGCCTCGTTGGTGTACGGCACCGCGGCGATCGCACCACCGTCCTTGGTGCGCATAGCGGCGTGGGCGCCGGTGAGGCTCAATGGATTGCCCACCTCGCCCGCGGCGGGGACGAACACGTCACCGGCCATGTGCTCGACGAGGTTGACGGCGATCATCGCGTCGGCCATCGCGAGTGCGACATGCTGGCCCTCGCCGGTGCGCTGCTGGTGGTAGAGCGCGGCGAGGATGCCGTTGAGCAGGTACAGCGCAGCGGTCTTGTCGGCGATGAACGTCGGCATGAACTGCAGCGAGTCACCGGCGCGGTCCTGCAGGCTGACGAGTCCGGAGACGGCCTGGATCACCTCGTCGTACGCGGGGCGGTTGCCCTGCGACGACTCCGGCGCGAATCCCTGTGCGTGGGCGTAGATCAGGTGCGGGAAGCGCTCGTGGACGGCGTCGTAGTCGAGGCCGAGTCGGCCCAGGGCGCCGGCGCGCATGTTGGTGACGAGGACGTCGGCGTCGGCCAGGATCGCGAACAGGTCGGCGATGCCCTCGGGGTCTTTCAGGTTCAGTGCGACGCTGCGCTTGTTGCGGTTCACCTGCATGTAGAGCGGCGCCATACCGGGGTTGCGGCCGGTGTTGGCCGGCGAGGTGCGTGCGGTGTCGAACGGGGGCTCGATGCGGATCACGTCGGCGCCGAAGTCGCCGAGGATCTGTGTCGCGTACGGACCCATGACGACGGTCGAGATGTCGACGACGGTGACGCCGGCGAGTGGGCCGGTGGACTCGTTCTGGTGCTGGACGGTCATGTGCGCTCCTTCGTCCGAAGTTCTCTGCCTCTGTCTTCGACGGTAGGTAGTTACCTGCAGTAAAGGAATGTCCGATGGACTCAGGTCGGTATGTCCACAGCGATAACACCGCGGGGTACCGTGTGACCGGTGGAGATGCACCACCTGCGGTACTTCCTCGCGGTCGCGCGAGAACTCAATTTCACGCGCGCGGCGAAGTCGCTGAACATGTCGGTGCCGCCCCTCAGCCAGCGGATACGGACGCTCGAGCGGGAGCTCGGCACGCCCCTCTTCGATCGCTCGACGCACCACACCCGACTGACCGCGGCGGGCGAGGCGCTGCTGCCGCTCGCCACGTCCGTCGTCGCCGACTTCGACGCCATCCCTCGACTCGTCGGCCAGGGCGCGGTGCGGGAGCAGGTGCGCCTCGCGGTGCCCGACGTGCTGAATCCGCGGCACCGGCGGGCCCTCGGCGACGCCATCCGCGACCTCGAGTCGCAGTGGGCGGTGACGTTGCGCCAGATGCCGTCGTTGGAGATGGAGTCGGCGTTGCTGAGCTCCTCGATCGACATCGCCATCGCGCACGTCGGGACGACGCACCCGAGCGTGTCGTCGCGGGTGCTCTACAGCGAGCCTCTCGGGGTGGTGGTCGACGCGTCACGGTTCCCGGGACGGACATCCCTGACGACGGCCGACCTCGCCGGGATGCGTTACATCCAGGGCCCGCGCCACTGGGACCTCGGCGCCGGCCGGACCGATCGCCTGGCCGCGACCGGCGCGATCATCGACACCGACGCCCAGTTCACCGACATCAGCGGGATGCTGATCTTTCTCGGCAGCACGGCCGCGTTCACGGTGGTCCCGGTGGAGTCCGAGGCTGCCGCGTCGCTCGACCACACGGAGTACGCGGTGCTGCCGGTCGACGACATGCGCGAGACGCTGACGACCTACCTGTTGCGTCGCGTCTCCGACTCCTGGCTCGATCCCGTTGCGGCCGTGCTCGGTACGGCCGACGCGCGACCGGACTGACTCAGCCGCGCACCGCGTCGAGCACTGCGGCGATCCGCCGCTCGCGGGTCTCCGGCTTCTTCGCGTCGGCCACCGACCGAGCGTGTTCCTTCCGCCGTGACGGGGCCAGTGCGTCGAACGCCGCCCGGAGCCCGGGCTCGCCGTCCAGTGCGGCGGCGAGGTCGTCGGGCAGCGCGACCTCGCGGGGCGCGGCGTCGGGTTCGACGAGCACGTCGACGGTGTCGCCGGCCTCCACGCCGAGCCGGGTGCGGACGGCCTTGTTCAGGCCGACGAGGTTCTCGCCGCCCATCCGCCCGACCCGGCCCTCGATGGTCTGGCCGTTGATCGTGAACCGGACCGCCGGCGTCTTCGTCGACCCCAGGGCCGCGACCTGGTCGTCGGTGAGCACGATGGCCGCGGCGGGTCCGCGCTTCTGGAGTTCGACGGTCAGTCGGATCCCGGTGTCGCCCATGGAGCCGGAGCGTAGTGAGCGCGCAGGAACTTGGTGCGGCGACGCGGAAGATGATGGAGTCGTCCCATGACGTGGCTGATCCTTGCCGGCGCGATCCTCGCCGAGGTCGCCGCGACGTTGTCGTTGAAGGGGTCGCAGGCGCACGCGGCCTTGTACCTCGTCGTCGTGCTCGGCTACGCCGCCGCATTCGGCTGTCTCACCGCGGTGTTGAAGCGGGGCCTCGCGCTGGGTGTGGCCTATGGGATCTGGGGAGCCTCGGGCGTCGCCCTCACCGCGGTGTGCGCGTGGCTCGTGTTCGACGAGGGCCTGACGCCGGTGATGATCGGCGGGATCGTCCTCGTCATCGCAGGCGTCCTGCTGGTCGAGACGGGTGCGCGGCACGAGCCTGTCGACGCGGATCCGGCGCGGTGATGGCGTACGCGTTCTTGGTGCTGGCGATCGTCTCGGAGGTTCTGGGGACGCTGGCACTGCGTGCCGCAGCCACCGGGAGCCGCGTGTTCTACGTCGGTGTGGCCGTCGGCTATTTCGTGTCGTTTCTCGGGCTCATCTGGACCCTGCGTGCCGGGTTGGCACTCGGCGTCGCCTACGGCGTCTGGGCGGCAGCCGGTGTGGCGCTGACCGCCATCGCGTCGCGGTACCTGTTCGCGGAACCTCTGACCCGTCGCATGCTCGCCGGCATCGGACTCATCGTCGTCGGTGTGTTGGCCATCGAACTGGGTGCCGTGCACTGACACCCGGCCGGACGCGGCAGGGGCGGTGCCCACATGCGTGGACACCGCCCCGTGCGGTGGTGATCAGGTCCAGCGGTTCAGCAACTCCGTCGCGCGCTCGGCGAGCGTGGCCTGCAGGAGCGGGCCGAAGCTGACCCGGGCGACACCGAGTGCGGCCAGCGACGCCTTGTCGTTCTTCGCGGGATGGCCGATCGCGTTGACCGGCAGGGTGAGCTCGCTGGTCAGACGCTTCTGGTCGTCGTCGCTGTGGAAGCCGACGGGGTAGAGGACGTCGGCGCCGGCCTGCGCGGCGAGGTTCAGACGCTCGATGGCGCGCTGGACACGGTCGGACTCGTCGCCGATCTGCTTGACGAACAGGTCGGTGCGGGCGTTGATCACGACGTGCACGTCGGTGTCGTCCGACGCCGCGCGCAGGGCGCCCACGAAGTCGGCGTGCTCCTGCGCCTCACGGAGGCGGCCGCCCTCGCTGTGGACCGTGTCCTCGATGTTGAGGCCGACGGCGCCCGCGTCGATCAGCCCCTCGACGAGACGCTTCGGGTCCTCGCCGTAGCCGCTCTCGATGTCGACGGAGATGGGCACGTCGACGGCAGCGGTGATCTGCCGGATGCGGGTGAGCACCTCGTCGAAGGTCAGGCCCTCGTTGTCGGGCTTGCCGATGGAGTCGGAGATCGGATGGCTCCCGACGGTGAGGGCGGTGAAGCCGGCGTCGACCGCGAGGTTCGCCGACCATGCGTCCCACACCGTGGGGAGGATGACCGGGTCACCGGGCTTGTGCAGCTGCAGGAGGGTGGTCGCCTTGTCGCTGAGGTTCGTCATGCGCTGGATAACGACCGTTCTCTCGACACCATTCCGGCCGTCCCACTTGCTGGGAACGATCGTTCTCCGGCGGGGTGTTCACTCGGCGGCGAGAAGCAGGAACCATGACCCCATGGCTGCACGACACGAGTTGGACAAAGTCGACGCCGAGTGGGCCGCCACCGCACCGGTGCGGTTCGAGAGCAGCGTCGACATCGACGCGCCCCCCGAGGTGGTGTTCGACGTGCTCGTCGATGCCGACGCGCTGCCGCGGTGGGCGAAGGTGGTCCGCCACGCGCGGTGGACGACGGGCGAACCCTATGGTGTCGGCTCCGAGCGGACCGTGAAGATGGTCGCGGGACTGACCGGATACGAGAACTTTCTGGTGTGGGAGCGCGGCGAGCGCCTCGTCTTCCGGTTCGACGCCTCGTCCTCGACGGCGCTGTCGGCGTTCCTCGAGGACTACCGGATCGAGCCGACGTCGACCGGCTGCCGCCTCACCTGGATCACCGCGATGGCGCCGAAGAACCCGGTGGCGAAGCTGGGTGTCGCGGTCGGTCGTCCGCTGGTCGGTCTGACGCTCCAGCGATTCGTCGACGCGATCCCCGGGGTGGTCGCCGCGCGGAGCTGAGCGACCCGTCAGAGTCCGAGATCGCGGGCGATGAGCATCAACTGCACCTCGGTGGTGCCCTCACCGATCTCGAGGATCTTCGAGTCGCGGTAGTGCCGGGACACGGCGTACTCGTTCATGAACCCGTAGCCCCCGTGCACCTGGGTGCCGTCGCGGGCGTTGTCCATCGCCGCCTCCGACGCGATCATCTTCGCGATCGACGCCTGACGCTTGAAGGGCTTGCCCGACAACATCAATGCGGCCGCGTCGTAGTAGGCGGTCCGTGCCGTATAGGCCCGCGCCTGCATCCGCGCGATGGTGAAGGCGATCGACTGGTTCTGGCCGATCGGCCGTCCGAAGGCGCTGCGCTCCTTGGCGTAGCGCACGCACTCGTCGACACAGCCCTGCGCGACGCCGACGGCGAGCGCGGCGATGGCGATGCGTCCCTCGTCGAGGATGCGGAGGAAGTTGGCGTAGCCGCGGCCCTTCTCGCCGAGCAGGTTCTCTCGTGGCACGCGGACGTCGGTGAACGACAGCGGGTGGGTGTCCGACGCGTTCCATCCGACCTTGTCGTAAGCCGGGCCGACCTCGAAGCCGGGGGTACCGCTGGGCACGATGATCGTCGAGATCTGCTTGCGGCCGGCGGCGTCGGTGCCGGTCACGGCGGCGACCGTGACCAGCGCGGTGATGTCGGTGCCGGAGTTGGTGATGAACTGCTTGGCGCCGTTGATGACCCACTCGTCGCCGTCGAGGACGGCGGTCGTGGTGGTGCCGCCGGCGTCGCTCCCGGCGCCGGGCTCGGTGAGTCCGAAGCCACCGAGCGCATGGCCCGACGCCAACCGCGGCAGCCACTCCTGCTTCTGCTCGTCGGTGCCGAACCGGTGGATCGGCATGGCGCCCAACGACACCGCCGCCTCGAGGGTGATCGCGACGCTCTGGTCGACCTTGCCCAGTTCCTCGAGCGCGAGGCACAGAGCGAAGTAGTCGCCGCCCATGCCGCCGTGTTCCTCGGGGAACGGCAGCCCGAACAGGCCCATGTCGGCCATGCCCTTCACCACGTCGTACGGGAAGGTGTGGTCGCGATCGTGCTGTGCGGCAACGGGCGCGACGACCGTTCGCGCGAAGTCGGCGACGGTGGCCTTCAGGTCGCGGTAGTCCTCGGGGAGGTCTTCCGTGCTCAGGAACCCGCTCATGTCTGCTCTCCCTCCGGCCGGACGTGGACGAGCACGTCGCCGACCTTCACCTGATCACCCACCGCGACGACGACGTCGACGACGCCGTCGACGGCCGCGGTGAGCGAATGTTCCATCTTCATCGCCTCGACGACCGCGACGACGGTCCCCGCCGACACCGTCGAGCCGGCGTCGACGGGCAGCGCGATCACGCTCCCCGGCATGGGACTGCGGACGTCGGTGTCCGCGGCGGCGGCGTTCGCTGTCGTGCTGCGTTCCTCGTCCACGCGGTGGACGGCCCAGCTGCCGCCAGGACGGCCCACCCACGTCACCGTGCCGTCGGTGGCGAGCACGTACTCACGACGCCGGGCGTCCACGGTGACCACGGCGTTCGACCCGGTCACCGATCCGACTGCGGCGCTGTGCTCGTCGCCGTCGAGGGTGACGGTCAGCGCGCCCGGCCCGCCGCGCGTGGCGACGGCGTGAACGGTGTCGCCGGCCCCCAGGCGGACGGCCCGTGTCGCCGACGGTCCGTTGAGACGCCAGCCGTCGGGACGGGACCAGGGGTCGTCGGACGCGTCGTCCCAGCCGGCAGCTGCGTCGACGGCGGCGAGCGCGACGAGGACGTCGGCCGGGACAGCCGTGGGGACGTACGTGGCGGCGACGCCGTCGAGGAGTGCGGTGTCGAGACGTCCGGCGCGCACGTCGTCGTCGGCGAGCAGGAACCGCAGGAAGTCGATGTTGGTGCCGATCCCCAGGAGTGCGGTGTCGGCGAGGGCCCCGTCGAGGCGGGTCAGGGCCGCGTCCCGGGTGTCCGCGTGGGCGATCACCTTGGCGAGCATCGGGTCGTAGTCACCACCGACGACGGTGCCGTCGGTGATGCCGGCGTCGATGCGGACGCCGGCGCCGGAGGCGAAACGTGCCTGCGCCACAGTGCCTCCGGTGGGGACGAATCCCGCCGCCGGGTCCTCGGCGTAGACGCGGGCCTCGATCGCATGGCCGGTGAGCGTGATGTCGTCCTGGGTCAGGGTGAGCGGCTCACCGCGGGCGACACGCACCTGCCAGGCGACGAGGTCGACGCCGGTGACCATCTCGGTGACCGGGTGCTCCACCTGCAGTCGGGTGTTCATCTCCATGAAGAAGAACTCGTCGGGCGCGTCGGCCGAGACGATGAACTCGACCGTGCCGGCGCCGGTGTAGCCGACGCTGCGGGCGGTCGCACACGCGGCCTCACCGATGCGGGCGCGGGTGGTCTCGTCGAGCAGCGGCGACGGCGCCTCCTCGATCACCTTCTGGTGGCGGCGCTGCAGGCTGCACTCGCGCTCGCCGAGGTGGATCACGGTGCCGTGCTCGTCGGCGAGCACCTGGACCTCGATGTGCCGCGGGCGGTGGACGAACCGTTCGAGGAAGAGGGTGTCGTCGCCGAACGAGGACGCGGCCTCGCGCCGTGCGCCGGCGAGAGCGGCGGGGAGGTCGTCGGCGTTGTCGACGACGCGCATGCCCTTGCCGCCACCACCGGCCGAGGGCTTCACCAGGACGGGGAAACCGATCTCCGGTGCGGCCGCGATGAGGTCGTCGACGGTGAGGCCGGGGCGCGAGATGCCCGGGACGACGGGGACTCCGTGGCCGGTGACGGTGGCCTTCGCGGTGATCTTGTCGCCCATCACGGCGATCGCCTCGGTGGACGGCCCGATGAAGGCGACTCCCGCCTCCGAACAGGCGCGGACGAAAGCGGCGTTCTCCGAGAGGAACCCGTAACCGGGATGGATGGCGTCGGCGTCGGTTGCGCGTGCCGCACCGATGACGGCGTCGATGTCCAGATAGCTCTCACGCGCCGGCGGCGGGCCGATGCGGACGGCGTCGTCGGCGGCGTGCACGTGCGGCGCGTCGGCGTCGGCGTCGCTGTAGACGGCGATGGAACGGATCCCCATGTCGCGCAGGGTGCGGATCACGCGGACGGCGATCTCACCGCGGTTCGCGACGAGGACGGCACGGATCGGTCGGGTCATCACGCTCACATCCGGAAGACGCCGTAGGAGACGGGTTCGAGCGGCGCGTTCGCGCAGACGCCGAGGGCGAGTCCGACGACGCGGCGGGTGTCCAGGGGGTCGATGACACCGTCGTCCCACAGTCGGGCCGTCGAGTAGTAGGGGTTGCCCTGGCGCTCGTACTGTTCGCGGATGGGCGCCTTGAACGCCTCGACGTCGTCGTCGGACCAGGGCTTGCCGGCCGCGTCGAGCTGGTCGCCGCGGACGGTGGCGAGCACCGACGCGGCCTGTTCGCCCCCCATCACCGAGACGCGGGCATTCGGCCACATCCACAGGAAGCGTGGCGAATACGCCCGTCCACACATCGAATAGTTGCCCGCGCCGTACGACCCGCCGATCACGACCGTCAACTTGGGGACCCGTGCGCAGGCCACCGCCGTCACCATCTTGGCGCCGTGCTTGGCGATGCCGCCGGCCTCGTAGTCGCGGCCCACCATGAAGCCGGAGATGTTCTGCAGGAACAGCAGTGGGATCGATCGCTTGTCGCAGAGCTCGATGAAGTGGGCGCCCTTCAGTGCCGACTCCGCGAAGAGGACGCCGTTGTTCGCGACGATGCCGACCGGGTGCCCGTGGATGCGGGCGAACCCGGTGACCAGGGTGGTGCCGTAGAGCTCCTTGAACTCGTCGAACGACGAGCTGCCGTCGGGCCGTCCGTCGACGAGGCGGGTGATGACCTCACGCACGTCGTAGGGCGTGCGCAGGTCGACGGGCACGAGGTCGTACAGCTCGTCGGGATCGTCTGCAGGGGTGCGGGACTCGTGTACCTCCCAGGGGGCCGGTTCCCGAGGTCCCAGGGTGGCGACGATCGACCGCACGCGCTGCAGCGCGTCGTGGTCGTCGGCGGCGAGGTGGTCGGTGACACCGGACGTCTGCGAGTGGAGGAGGCCGCCACCCAGCTCCTCTGGGGTGACGTCCTCGCCGGTCGCGGCCTTCACCAGGGGCGGGCCGCCGAGGAAGATGGTGCCCTGGTCGCGGACGATCACGGCCTCGTCGCTCATCGCCGGGACGTACGCGCCACCGGCGGTGCAGGATCCGAGCACCGCGGCGATCTGGGCGATGCCCTTCGCGCTCATGGTGGCCTGGTTGAAGAAGATCCGGCCGAAGTGCTCGCGGTCGGGGAAGACCTCGTCCTGCATCGGCAGGAACGCGCCACCGGAGTCGACGAGATAGATGCACGGCAGGCGGTTGGCGGCGGCGATCTCCTGAGCACGCAGGTGCTTCTTGACGCTGATCGGGTAGTAGGTGCCGCCCTTCACGGTGGCGTCGTTGGCGACGATCATGCACTCGCGTCCGGAGACCCGGCCGATGCCGGCGATCATCCCCGCGCCCGGGCACGGGTCGTCGTACATGTCGGTCGCGGCGAGCGGCGACAGCTCGAGGAACGGGCTGCCGGGGTCGAGGACGGTGTCGACGCGGTCGCGGGGGGAGGAGCTTGCCGCGGGAGACGTGACGCTCCCGGGCCTTCTCGGGACCGCCGAGCGCAGCGGCCGCGGTGCGCTCCCGCAGCTCGGCGACGAGGCGCTCGTGCTCGGTGCGGTTCCGCGCGCGGTCGACCGGCACGACGACCTCCTCATTTCAGTTAACGGCCGATAACTGATCGAAGCGTACGTTGCGTCGTCGCCAGGTGTCCAGGCGTGGGTTACCGTCCGCGGCGTGGCCGTCGATCGACCTGCTGACCTCGATGCGGTGCGGGCGTCATACGACGCCGTCGCCGACAACTACGTGGCGATGGTCGGCGATCCCGGGCCGTGGCATCGCGCTGCCCTCGAGGCGTTCGCCGAGCAGGTCCGCGGCGTGGGGCTCGTGCTCGACGCCGGCTGTGGACCGGGGCGGATCGCCGGATTCCTGCGCGACCGTGGCGTCGAGGTCGCCGGCATCGACCTCTCGCCGAGAATGATCGATCACGCCCGCGAACAGCGTCCCGACATCACCTTCGACGTCGCGTCGGTCACCGATGTCGAACTCGCCCCCCGGTCACTGGGAGGTGTTCTGGGATGGTGGTCGTGGTTCAACCTGCCCCGCGACGTACTCCCCGCGGTCGTCGCGAGGATGGCCGATGCGCTCCGCCCCGGTGGTCTGCTCCTGATCGGCACGCACCGTGGCGAGGGTGACGTCGAGCGGACCCGGTGCTACGGCGATGTCCCCGTCGCGTGGACCACCCACTTGTACGAGCCCGACGAACTGGTCGAGATGGCGGTGCGTGCGGGTCTCGAACCGTGGATCGATCTTCGGATCGCGGCGGAGGCAGCGTCGGGGCCAGCCGGTGTCGTCATCTGTGCGCGGAGGCCCGGGACGTGACGGGTCCTGTGCTCGCGGCGGGGCGGCGGCATTCGGTGGGCCTCCGCACGGACGGGACCGTGGTGGCGGTCGGGGAGGACGGTGCGGGGGAGTGTCGGGTGAGCGGTTGGACCGACGTCATGGCGGTCGCCGCGGGGGGCGTTCACGCGGCGCGGAACACGGGACGCTCGCACACGGTCGGGCTGCGGTCGGACGGTTCGGTGCTCGCGACGGGATGGAACGCACACGGGCAATGCGCGGTGTCCGGTTGGCGGGGCGTCGTCGCCGTGGCGGCCGGGTGGCGAACGACGGTCGGAGTTCTCTCCGACGGCCGCGTGGTCGCGACCGGCCGTGCCGTCGAGGGGCAGTGCGATGTGAGTGGTTGGCGCGACGCTGTCTCGGTGTCCTGCGGGGACTGGCACACGGTCGCCGCGCGCGCCGATGGCACCGCGATCGCCACCGGCAACAACCGTCGCGGCCAGTGTGATGTCGCAGGGTGGAGCGACATCGTCGGCGTGGCAGCCGGATACACGCACACCCTCGGTCGTCGAGACGGCGGTCGTGTTGTCGCGGTGGGTGATCCGTCGGCGGGTGCCTGCGATGTCGAAGGGTGGCGAAGCGTGGTGTGGGTCGATGCGGGCAGTCGTCACTCGGTCGCCATGACGACGGCCGGGCGCGCTCTTGCAGTGGGTGACAACGAGTTCGGTCAATGTGAGGTCGACGAGTGGGATGGGCTCGTCGCGATCGCGGCCGGGTCGCGCCATACGCTCGGATTGCGTGTCGACGGAACTGTTCTCGGCGCCGGGGACAACACTTCCGGGCAATGTCGAGTCCAGGGGTGGACTCGCATTGGTTGCTGATATTGATTCGAACACACTTGCGAATGTCGTACAGCCGTACTAGGGTGATGGCATCGCTTCGGTCGGGGGAGGTGCATCGTGAGCGAGGGTCTGGTCGACGACTACGCGCTGCTGCATGCCCTGCTGGATCGGATTGCTGAGCAGTCGTCGGACGCGTGCTCTGAGGCCGAGGTGGCGGAGTTGGCGATCACCCACGAGCACGCGGTGCGCCGAATGGGTTCCATTGGGCTGCAGCGCATCCTGGACGTGAGCGACCGTGAGGCCTATCGGGCGGTGCAATGCGCGAAGCTGGACGAGTTCGTCGCGCAGCGACTGCGGATCGCGAACCCACGCAAGCGGCTGCGCCAGGTGACTGAGCTGACCGAGATGCACGCGATGACCGGCGAAAAGCTCCCGCCCCGCAATCCCGAGACCGCGGATGCGATGGCCGATGGGGACCTGGCCCACGAGCATGTCGACGCGGTCCTGGATGTGATGGCGAAGGTGCCGGCGGCGACACCGCCGGAGGTGCGGGACTTGGCTGAAGAACAGCTCGCAGAGATCGCCCGGCATCACTCGCCCCGGGAGATTCTGCGGGCGGGGGCGCGAATCCTGCAGCACCTCGACCCCGATGGGGACCTGCCCGACGAACGGGACCGCGCCCGAAACCGGGGTGTCTCGCTCGGCGCCCAGGACACGCTGGGTATGTCGAAACTGATGGGCACCCTGGATCCCACCACCAGAGCGTTGTTCGAGGTGCTACTCGCGGCGTGGGCGAAGCCGGGCATGAACAACCCCGACGACGAGGAGTCACCGCGGGGTGGCGCGGAGGACGACGGGATCGATCCCGAACAGCTCAAGGCCGCCGCGGACCGCGATTGCCGCACCCAGACCCAACGCAACCACGACGCCATCCACGCCCTACTGCGGGCCGCTGCGGACGGCGGCTTGTACGGCGCGTCGCACCGCGGGTTGCCGCCGCACGTCGTCGTGTCGATCACCGAATCCCAACTGCGTGAGCGGGCCGGGATCGGACACACCACCACCGGCACCGACCTGCCGATGAGCGAGATCGTGAAGCTCGCCGCGCAGGCCCAGATGCATCTCGCGGTGTTCGACGACATCACCGGAGAGCCCCTGTTCTACGGCCGCGCCAAGCGGTTGGCCTCCGAGGTGCAGCGGATGATCCTGTTCGCCGAATACGGCGGCTGCTCCAAGCCCGGTTGCCCGCGCCCGTTCTCCCACACCGAGGCCCACCACGCCGAACAGGACTGGGCCCAGGGCGGGCTGACCGACATCACCGACCTCGCACCCGCCTGCGGCCCGCACAACCGCGCCGTCCACGACGGCCCCGGCGGCTGGCAGACGGTCAAGATCACCGAGGGCCCAGACAGAGGCAAATACGGCTGGGTCGCCAACGGCACCACCGACCCACCCCGCACCAACCACCTCCACCGACCCGACCGAATCCTCGACGACACCGCCCCACCCGACCCCGACTGGTCCGACATCGAACACCAACTCGAACGGATCCTCACCGACCACACCGCGAAGCCACCCGACCCGGTGATCATCCGCGTCATCGACTACCGGACACCCATCACCGGTTCACCCCCGGCGGGCATGCGATCACCCTGAGCGAAATCGGCCGGCAGACCGCCGACCCGGCGTTGTCACCTGCATGGCACTCGGAATCTCCCTGAATCCGTCGGGTGACGAGAACGCGGTCGACGCCACCGTCGACAGGGCAACGCTCGCCGCCGAGGCGGGTTTCGGGTCGGTGTGGTTCGGCCAGCGGCTCGACTACGACGCCAT
The DNA here is from genome assembly GCA_036946345.1 of Gordonia paraffinivorans. Classification (GTDB taxonomy): domain Bacteria; phylum Actinomycetota; class Actinomycetes; order Mycobacteriales; family Mycobacteriaceae; genus Williamsia_A; species Williamsia_A paraffinivorans_A. The sequence continues at coordinate 185,368 of JAQIJH010000001.1, forward strand.
CTCGCTGGCCACGGTCGTCGGTCGCGAGGTCCCCGGGATCGAGGTCGGCACGTCAGCGGTCCCGATCTTCGGCAGGCACCCGCTGCTCATCGCCTCGCAGGCACAGACTGCGCAGGCCGCGACGGGTGGGCGATTCCGGCTGGGGTTGGCCTTGGGAGCGAAGGCGCTCGTCGAACCGACATTCGGCGTGGACTACCGCCGACCGGTCGAGCTGTTGTCGGAGTTCCTCGTCGCGACCCGGGCGCTCGTCACCACGGGAACCGCCGACCATCACGGGGAACGACTCACGGTCGCCCCTCCGCTGCCCACCACCGTGGGCGGCGCGGGGACGGGTCTGCAGTTCCTCGTCGCCGCGATGGGGCCGCGCGCACTGCAGGTGAGCGGAGAACTCGCCGACGGGATCCTGCCGTTCCTCGCCGGCCCCCGCACGCTCGCCGAGACGATCGTGCCGACGGTGCGACGTGCTGCGGCCGAAGCAGGTCGACCGGAACCGCGAATCGTCGCCTTCGTCGCGGCCGTGGTCACCGACGACGTGCCGGCGGGCCGTGCGGCCGCCGCCGAGACCATGGCGTTCTACGACGCGATCCCGTCGTACCAGCGCGTCATCGCACAGGAGGGTCATGCTCGCGCGGCGGACCTGGTGCTCATCGGGCGTTCCGGCGAGGTGCGCGCCGGCATCGAGAGGTACTTCGATGCCGGCGCCACCGAGGTCGTCGTCACCCAGACCGATCTGCTCGGACGGTCGGTGCAGAAGACGACGATCGACGCGCTCGGGGATTTGCCGACTCCCTGATGTCTCAGCGGTTGCCGAGCGGGATGGAGCCGTTGCCGAAGTTGATGCAGCCGGAGAACGTCTGGAAGTCACCGGCGAAGCTCTGCCCGCCGGTGCACGTGGCGGCCGAGGTGCCGGTGACGGTCACGGTGGCGCCGGGGCCCGCGATGCCGATGGCCAGGCCGGGCTTCACACCCGTCAGGTTCGCGACGGCGCCGGGGCCGGACGCGATGGCCGCCGGGGCGGCGAAGTTCTGCGCCTGCGACGTGGCCTTGCCGCCACCGAGCCCGATCGCCAGCGACAGTCCGTTGGCCTTGGCGTTCGCCGACGCAGCGCCCGAGGTGTCACCGATGCCGGCCGACGTGCCCGTCGGTGAGGAGGTCGCCGAACAGTTCTCCGTCACCGAGGTCTGATTCGGCAGGGCGGGACACTCGAGCGGATCTGCCGACGCCGGTGCTGCGGCGAAGGCGATACCCGCGCCGGCAAACAGGCTGAACGCCCCGGCGACGGCGACGCGACGAGTGGTGATAGACATGAGGACCCCTCTCTCGGATGAACACGTGTACAGGCCATGGTCGGGACAGGCCGACACGGCTCAGGCCCGCGATGGTCACAGAGGGGTCACGGGAACGACGCGGCCCGATCACCCGCACTTCTCGACCGTGCACGGGTCGTTCAGCACCGGGGATGTCGCTACGGAGGGGCGCCAAGACGAAGAAACCCGACCCCGACCGTGAACGGTCGAGACCGGGTGCTTCTCTGCGGAGGATGGGGGATTCGAACCCCCGAGGGCTGTTAACCCAACCCGCGTTCCAGGCGAGCGCCATAGGCCACTAGGCGAATCCTCCAGTGGGCAAGATGATAGCCGCGGGCCGGTCACCGGTCACAACGGCGCTGGTCACGCTGCTGATTCGGGTCATGCGGGAGTGGCGTCTACACTTGCACACGGATCCCGCGCGGCGTGCATCCTGTGAACTCCCCCAGGGCCGGAAGGCAGCAAGGGTCAGCGGGCTCTCTCGGGTGCGCGGGGTCCCCTTACTTTCCGGAACTGCCCGGCCGCGGGGCCGGTGAGAGGTCAGCGTGAACTTCCACTCGATGAGTGCCGCCGAGCTGGGCGCCACCCGCGACGAGCTGACCGACCTCTACGAGAAGCTCCGTGCTGCAGGACTCTCCCTCGATCTGACCCGGGGCAAGCCCGCGCCCGATCAGCTCGATCTCTCGACGCCGATCCTCTCGTTGCCCGGCGACGACTTCCGCGACCCCGACGGCACCGACTGCCGCAACTACGGTGGCCTCACCGGACTGCCCGGTCTGCGTCGCATCTTCGGCGAGCTGCTGGCGGTACCGGCGGACCAGCTCGTCGCCGCGAACAACTCGAGCCTCGAGATCATGTACGACCTGACCGTCGCGGCCCTGCTGCACGGCACGCCCGATTCCGACGCGCCGTGGTCGCGGCAGCCGGTGAAGTTCCTGTGCCCGTCTCCCGGTTACGACCGTCACTTCGCAATCTGCGAGAAGCTCGGCATCGAGATGGTCATGGTCGACATGTTGCCGACCGGCCCCGACGTCGAGCAGTGCGCGGCGCTCACCGCCGCCGACGAGTCGATCAAGGGCATGTGGCTGGTCCCCATGTACTCGAACCCGACCGGCGCGACGGTCACCGAGGACGTGCTGCGCTCGCTGCTGTCGATGCCGGCGGCGCCGGACTTCCGCATCTACTGGGACAACGCGTACGCGGTGCACACGCTCACCGGCGAGTTCCACGAGCCGCTGCCGATTCTCGAGTGGGCCGCCGAGGCGGGGAAGCCCAACCGGCCCTACGTGTTCGGCTCGACGTCGAAGATCACCTTCGCGGGCGGCGGCGTCGCATTCCTCGGCGCGTCGCCGGAGACCATCGCCTGGCACCAGCAGAACCAGTCCGTCTCGACGATCGGCCCGGACAAGCTGAACCAGCTGCGGCACCTGAAGTTCTTCGGCGACGCCGAGGGCGTCCGCGCCCACATGCTCAAGCACCAGGAGCTGCTGGCACCGAAGTTCGCGCTCGTCGCCCGCATCCTCGACGAGCGGCTCGGCGCGTCGAAGGTCGCGTCGTGGACCGACCCCGACGGGGGCTACTTCGTCAGCCTCGACGTCCTCGACGGCACGGCCGCGCGCGTCATCGAGCTCGCGAAGGACGCGGGCATCGCGTTGACCGCAGCGGGGTCGGCGTTCCCGTACAAGCAGGACCCGAACGACCGCAACATCCGCATCGCGCCAACCTTCCCGTCCCTGACCGACCTCGAGACGGCGATGGACGGTGTGGCGACGTGTGTCCTGCTCGCCGCGGCCGACAGCCTGCTCGCCGCCGGGGAGAACTGACGCCGGTGGCGGCCATCGGCGACCAGAGAACCGTTCGCCGCCCGCTGCCAGATGTCCCGACCGCAGCCCTCGTCGTCGCCGTCGTGCTCGGCGCGCTCTCGATCTGGCTGCAGCACCTGATCACCGCCTACGACGAGCCGTTCTGGGGGCTCTTCGACAACCAGCTCGACCTCGACGTCTATCGCGCGGGTGCGCAGACCGTCCTCGACGGCGGCCGCCTCTACGACGCGAAGTTGTTGGGACAGATGGACTACACGTACGCGCCGGTGTCGGTGCTGGCGTTCACGCCGTTCGCCGCGGTCCCCTTCCTGGTCGCGCGCATCGTCTGGACCGCCCTGATCTTCGCCGCCCTCTACTGGGTCATCACGATGTCCTTCCGCGCGCTCGGTCGTGACGTCACCTGGCGGCTGCGGACGGTGGCGATCGCGCTCGTGCTGATGTCGACGCTGCTCGAACCGGTCCGCAGCACCATCTGGTTCGGTCAGGTGAACATCTTCCTGATGGCGATCATCCTGTGGGACCTGCTGCGGCCGAACGGGTCCCGACTGCAGGGTGTCGGGGCCGGGATCGCCGCGGGGATCAAGCTGACCCCGCTCGTCTTCACCGTCCACCTCCTGCTGATCCGACATCGGCGCGCCGCGGCGGTCAGCCTCGCCGGGTTCGTCGGCACCATCGCGCTGGCGTTCGCCGTGACGCCGCGTGACTCGTGGCAGTACTGGACGGGCACGTTCCTCGACTCCGACCGCGTGGGCGCCCCGGACACGGTGGGCAACCAGTCCCTGCGTGGTCTGATCGCCAACCTCGGTCGCACCGACCATCCGTCGACACTCCTCTGGCTGGTCCTCGCGGCGGTCGTCGCCGTCCTCGGGTTCGCCGCCGCCCATCGTGCGCACCGGGGTGGTCAGGAGCTGCTCGCCATCACGCTGGTCGGGATGACGTCGTGTGCGGTGTCGCCGATGTCGTGGGGTCACCACTGGGTCTGGTTGGTCCCGTTGACGGTCATCGGCGTGCACCACGTCCTCGACGGCCGACGGACCGTGGCGTCGGCGGCGGCGGCGGCCGGGGTCACCGCAGTGGTCCTCAGCGCGTTCGCCTGGCGGACCCGGATCGGCGGCTCCATGACCTTCGTCGGTGACAAGCACCCCTACGCCCTGTACACGGGTCTGTACTTCAAGAACGGGATCGACGCGCTGCGGTGGTTCACCCTGGCGCCCTACGTGTGGGTACTCCTCGTCGCCGCGGTCGTCACCCTCGTGCTGGTACGCGTGCCCGACGATCGAGCCGACACCGAGGACGCAGTCAGCGTGACCGGGTCGCCAGCGAGATGACGCGGTCGGTGACGGCCTGCGGGGTGAGGTCGGTGGCCACCACCTGCGCCCGACTGGCGGTGTCGCACAGGTAGCGCCGCCGGGGTCGGCGGGCTGTCAGCGCGTGCTCGATCTTCGTCGCGACGACGTCGGGGTCGACCGCGCTGCGTTGCATCGCCGGGAGAAGACGGCGCATCCCGCTGATCTGCTTGCGGTACAGGCTGCGGTGCTCCTCGCTCATCGCCGCGGTGGCGGCGTCGAAGTCGTCGAAGACCCCGGTCCACATGTCCGTGCGTGTCGGACCGGGTTCGACGAGGGACACCCCGATGCGCCACGGCCGCAGCTCTATCCGCAGTGCGTCGGCGAGGCCCTCCACCGCGTACTTCGACGCGCAGTAGATGCCGGTGCCCGGCGTCGCCACCCGCCCGCTGACGGACGAGACGAACACGATCCGGCCGTGGGCGGCGCGCAGCGCGGGGAGCACGGCCTGCGTGACCGCGACCTGCGCGGCGACGTTGACGTCGAGCTGGCGGGCGACGTCGGCCCGGGACAGTGTCTCGATCGGTCCGTGCACCGCGATCCCGGCGTTGTTCACAAGTCCGTCGAGACGGTCCGGCAGGCGGCCGGCGAGGGCGTCGACGTCGCTCTCGGAGGTGATGTCGAGCTCGACGGGGACGACGTTCTCGATCGTCCCGAGCTCGGATCGGTGCGCGGCCGACCGCGCGGCGGCGTAGACGGTCCACCCGGCAGCGGCGAGGCGTCGGGTGGTCGCGAGGCCGATGCCGCGGCCGGCTCCGGTGACGAGGACAGCGGGCACGGTGCACTCCTGATCGGTGAGTCGCGTACGGACGCCCGCGACGGGCGCGTCACGTTATAGCCTGACAGACGCCCGAGACCCCCGATGTAGGCGAGTTCGTACGCGTGACCATCCCCGGTGCCCGAGTGTTGCCCCGCAGCACAGCGTTCGGCGGTCTGCTGGTCGTCGTCGCCGGATTCGCCATGTATGTCCAGTATCGCTACATCCCCTGGGACACACGGGTCTTCGGTCTCTTCCACAACCAGCTCGACCTCCGTGTCTACCGGGCCGGTGGGTCACGGTTGCTGCACGGCCGGCCGATCTACGACGGCACGGTGCTCGGGCACATGGAGTACACCTACCCGCCGTTCTCGACCGTCGTGATGTCGCCGTTCGCGCTGGTGAGCAAGGACGCCGCGGTCTGGGCGTGGGCGGCGCTCGAGGCCCTGGCGGTGCTCTGGGTGGTGTGGGCGAGCTTCCGGAGCCTCGGCCATCGACGGTCCGGCATGCTGGTGCTCCTGACCGTCTCGACAGCCGCGGTGGCGTCGGTGCTCGAGCCCGTCCGCACCACCGTCTGGTTCGGTCAGATCAACCTCTTCCTCATGGCCGCGATCCTGTGGGACCTGCTCCGCGGCCGCGATTCCCGGCTGCGCGGATGCGCGGTGGGCCTGACCGCCGGGGTGAAGCTGACGCCCGCGTTCTTCGTCGTGTACCTCGCGGTCACTCGGCAGTGGCGGGCGGCGGCGACCGCGGTCGCGGTCGGCGTCGCGACGGTGGTCGTCGGCGTCCTGGTGATGCCGCGGCAGTCGTGGATGTTCTGGACCGACAAGGTCCTCGACTCGCAGCGGGTCGGTGCCGCGGGCAACCCGGCCAACCAGTCGGTCCGTGGTGCGCTCGCGCGTGTCCTCGACACGCCGGATCCGAGCACACCGCTGTGGCTGGCGTGCTGCCTGCTCGCCGCGGCGCTCGGTCTCGGCGCCGCGGTCCTCGCGCACCGTCGCGGCCACGAGCTGCTGGCACTCACACTCACCGGCATGACGACGACGGCCGTGTCGCCGTTCTCGTGGGGGCACCACTGGGTGTGGTTCGTGCCGTTGCTCGTGATCGCGATCGACCTGGTGCTGCGGGCGTGGAGCGACGGGCGTCGCCTCGCCGCAACTGTCCTCGTGGTTGCGCCGCTCGCCGTCGTCCTCGACGCGTTCATCTGGAAATACTTCGCGCCGGAGGGGGTGGGGACACTGCGGCCGTTCTTCGGGATCGGCCTGTTCATGAACCCCGTCCACCCCGCACTCACCTGGTTCGCCGCGCAGCCGTACCTGTGGGCCTTCGCGGTGACCGCGGTCGTGACGATCGTCGTCTGCCTGCGTCCGGCGCGTCGTCCACAGGCGGCCGCTCCGGCCCCGATCGACGTCGGAGCCCGCCGGTAGTCTCTACCCGTGGCGCTGTACCGGACCTATCGACCGTCGACATTCGCCGAGGTCGTCGGCCAGGAGCACGTGACCGACCCGCTGTGCCGTGCACTCGACTCGGGCCGCATCAACCACGCCTACCTCTTCTCCGGCCCGCGCGGCTGCGGCAAGACGTCGTCGGCGCGCATCCTCGCGCGGTCGCTCAACTGCGTCCAGGGGCCGACGTCGACGCCGTGCGGTGTCTGTGACTCCTGCATCGCGCTCGCACCGGGCGGCCCGGGCAACCTCGACGTCATCGAGCTCGACGCGGCCAGCCACGGCGGTGTCGACGACACGCGCGAACTGCGCGACCGCGCGTTCTTCGCCCCCGCCGAGTCCCGCTACCGCGTGTTCATCGTCGACGAGGCGCACATGGTGACCACGGCGGGTTTCAACGCGCTGTTGAAGATCGTCGAGGAGCCGCCGGAGCACCTCATCTTCGTCTTCGCGACCACCGAGCCGGAGAAGGTGCTGCCGACGATCCGGTCGCGTACGCACCACTACCCGTTCCGACTGTTGCCGCCGCCGGTGATGCGCGGCCTGCTCGAGTCGATCTGTGCCCGTGAGGGCGTCACCGTCGACCCGCTGGTCTACCCGCTGGTGATCCGGGCGGGCGGCGGGTCGCCGCGTGACTCGCTGAGCGTCCTCGACCAACTGCTCGCCGGCGCCGACGACACCGGCGTCACCTACGAGCGCGCGCTCGCGTTGCTCGGCGTCACCGACGTCGCGCTGATCGACGCCGCTGTCGACGCGCTCGCCGACGGCGACGGCGCTGCGTTGTTCTCGGCGGTGGAGCGGTTGGTCGACGCCGGGCACGACCCGCGTCGGTTCGCCGTCGACCTGCTGGAGCGGTTCCGCGACCTGATCCTGCTGCAGGCCGTCCCCGACGCCGCCGACCGTGGCCTGGTGGAGGCGCCGGGCGATCAGCTCGCGCACCTCCGTGAGGAGATCGGACGGATCGGGCCCGCCACCCTCACCCGCTACGCGGAGACGGTGAACGCCGCGCTCGGCGAGATGCGGGGGACCACGTCGCCGCGACTGCTCCTGGAGGTGATGTGCGCACGGATGTTGCTGCCCGCGGCGACCGACGAGGAGTCGGCCGTGCTGCAGCGGTTGGAGCGGATCGAGGCTCAGCTCGCCGGCGGTGCACCCGCGGTCGTTCCCCCGCCGGCCGTCCGCGACGGCGCTGCCGCGGCGCCGGCAGCCGTGTCCGCACCGCCGCCCGTCGCGGCGCCCTCCGATCCCTCCCGCCCGGAACCCGGGTCGCGATTCGTCCGCAAGTCGCAGCGGGTGCCGGCCCCCGAACCCGAGCCCGACGCCGCCGCCCCGGAACCCGTACCGACGCCCGACCCGGCCGCGGCACCGGACCCTGTCGCCACGGAGCCTGTTGCCACGGAGCCTGCACCGACGCCGGAACCGGCTGCCACACCGGAGCCGACGCCTGAGCCCGCACCCGAGGCGGCTCCGGCGGCCGTGGACGAACCGGCGGCGCCGGAACCCGAACCCGAGCCCGTCGAACCTGCTCCCGTAGTCGAACCCGAGCCGGAGCCGGCTGCCGAGGTCGTGCCGGAACCGGCAGTCGAACCCGAACCCGAGCCGGAGCCGGAACCCGAGCCGGCGGCTGCCGCGGGGGTGGACGTGGACGCCGTCCGTGCGGCGTGGGGCGACATCCGCGCGAAGGTCGGCGAGAACGACAAGGTCATCCAGGTGATGCTGTCGGCCGCCGTCGTCCGGGCCGTCGAGGGGAACACGCTCGTCATCAGCCACGACACCGCACCGCTCGTCGCGCGACTCTCGGATGCGCGGGCGTCGTCGGCGGTCGGTGCGGCGATGGGGCAGATCTTCGGCGGCGACTGGTCGATGCGCTGCGTGCACATGCCCGCCGACGCCGCTCCCGCAGCGCCGCCGAACGGGCGGGGCGGCGGAAACCGTCCGGCGAAGGCCGCGGCCCCGACGTACACGCGTCGAGGCCGGTCGGCGGGCGCGCCGCCCCCGTCGAACGACGACGAGCCCCCGCCGGAGGAGCCTGCGCCGGAACCGGAACCGCCGGTCGCCGACGAGGACCTCAGCGACGCCGAGCGCGACGAGATGATCGCCGACGCCCGCGACAGCGAGCCGGACCCGCACCACGACCCCGACACCATGGCCCTCGAACTGCTGCAGTCCGAGCTCGGCGCTCGTCGGATCGACTGACGGGGCGCCGCCTCGATGGGCGGGGCGGAGCATTCCCGATTTGTGTTATCGCGCAGGTGTGCACAAATCGACCTTTGCTCCTCGTGACCGGGTTTACAGTGGACGTGTGTCGCACGCGGATGTCCGGGACCCGGCCGAGATGGTCTTCCACGCCCTGTCCCGCGATGACATCCACACCGCCGACGACATCCGCGAGGAGGTCGCCGCCCTCATCCGCGACGGTCGGCTGCCGGAGGGTGCGCGACTGCCGACCATCCGCGACCTCGCGCACGGGTCGCACCTGAGCAGCCGAGCCATCGTCGGCGCCTGGGCGGAGCTGCGACGGGCGGGCCTCATCGACACGAACCGGCGCGGCGGCACCGTCGTCGCCGGCTCCGCCGACGGGACGTCGCGTGATCGCGGCTGGGCCGACCGCGACCTGCTGACCGGCAGTCCCGACTACGCCCTGCAGCCCGATCTCGCGCCGGCGATCCTCGCGGGACTGCGCACCGACGAGCTCAACCGCCCCCGCCGCGACTACATCACCGACCGCCTGCGGGAGGTCGTCGCCCGCGACTGGCCGTTCGCGGCGGAGTCGTACGTGGCCGCCGGCGGGGGATCCGAGGGGCTCCTGCTCGCCGTCGAGGCGGCCGCGTCGCCCGGCGACCTCGTCGCCGTCGAGCAACCGATCATCCCCGGTTTCCTCGACACCCTCGAGGCGGTCGGGTACCGGGTGGTCGGCATCGAGTCGGACGACCACGGTGCCTGTCCAGAGTCACTCGCGGCCGCCCTGGCGCAGGGTCCCACGGTGGTGGTGCTGCAACCCGAGGGCGCCTACGCGACCAGCGGGGTACTCGACGAGGAACGGGCGGACGCGCTGGCCGACGTGGTCGAGAACGCCCAGCACACACCGTGGATCGTCGAGGACGACGCTGTCGGTCCGTTGGCGGGCCGGCAGGCCCCCTCACTCGGTGACCGGCTGCCGCACCGCACGGTCCGCGTGCGCAGCTACTGCAAGGCCTACGGGATGGACATCAAGACGTGCGTCATCGGCGGCGCGGCGGCGGTCGTCGACCAGGCGATCCGGTTGCGGGTCCACGGGATCGCCGCGAACAGCCGGATCCTGCAGAACGCCCTCGCCCACCTCGTCGCCGACCCCTCGGCCGCCGAGGTCGTCGCCTCCGCGCGTGAGCACTACAGCCGCCGGCGGACGGCGCTGGTGTCGGCGTTGACCGACCGGGGGATCACCTCGTGGTCGGGTCCCAACAGCCTCGTCGTGTGGGCCGAGGTCCGCGACGAGACGGGTGCGATGCTCGAACTCGCGCGGCGCGGGGTGAACGTCGGCAGCGGGGCACGATCGTTCGTCGGCGACGGCGCCGGACTCCTCCGCATCGCGGTCCCGCAGCTCCCCGACGACGATGCGGCCATCGACGACCTCGCCGATCAGGTCGCCGAGGCGGCGTCGGCGGTCCACCGCGAGTTCCTGGACTGACCGGGTCGGCGGCTGCGGTCAGCGCAGGTCAGCTGCGGCGACGGCCTCGTCGAGTGCCGGTGCGACGGCGGTGGCGACGGCGCGCAGCGTGTCCACGTACGCGGGGTGCTCGAGGGTGAGTGGGACCGAGAACAGCCAGTCGGTCGCCCGGTCGGGAGCCTGTGTGCGGGCGAGGGTCTCGACGACCTCGTCGACCGATCCGTGGGCGACCCGTGCGTCGTCGAGGAACGTCCGGGGATCGGACCCGGCCGCGGTGTCCGCGTAGTAGCCGGGACTGAGCACGCGGTCGATGTCGAGCAGGTCGCCGACGGCACCGGGGAGCACACCGAGGGTGGCACCGATCCGGGGCCTGGTCCCGACGGTCTCGAAGTAGGCGTCGACGACGGAGTCGACACCGGCGGACCGACCGGCCTCCGACCCGGGGTGGGGGAGGAGGCCGTCTCCTGCGGCGCCCGCCCGTCGTGCCGTGTCCGCGTTGCCCGTCGACTGCCACACCCGCCCGCGGATGTCCTGCGGCGACGGGCAGATCGGCACGCTGTCGTCGACGACGCCGGTGGCCAGCAGGTCGTGGAGTTCGGCGAGGCGCCGGTCGTAGAGCGCTTCCCGGTCGTGCACCGACAGCCCGAACGCGCGGTACGCCGACGCCGAGTGCCCGAAACCCAGGCCCTTCCCGACACCCAGTTCGAGGCGACCGTCGGCGAGGTGATCGGTGACGGCGGCGTCCTCGGCGAGCCGCACGGCGTTCTCGAACGGGAGCGCCACCACTGCGGTGCCGAGGCGGATGTGGCGCGTGTGTTGGGCGATCGCGGCGAGGATCGGGAACGCCGTGGGCGCAGCGGCGTGGTGGGCCCCGAAATGGCGGGTGGCCAACCAGATCGACGTGAACCCCAGGTCCTCGGCGACGACGGCGAGGTCGACGACGCGCCGGTAGATCTCCCGGGTCGGCCGGCCCGCGCGCAGCTGGACGAACAGCGCGCGGCGGCGGAGCGTGCGCGTGCCGCCGTCGGCGGAGGCGGTCACAGCCCGTAGTGGCCGCGCAGGGTGTCCGACGTGTACTCGTGCCGGAACAGCCCACGGCGGCGCAGGATCGGGAGCACCTCGTCGACGAATGCCTGCAGCCCCGAGGGCAGTTCGTCGAGCATGACGTTGAAGCCGTCGCAGGCGCCGGTCGTGAACCACTCGGTGATGACGTCGGCGACCTGGTCGGGACCGCCGACCACCGTCGCGTGTCCGCTGCCGGCGGCGAGCAGCCGTGCGGCCCCGCGGGTGTCGAGACCCTGTCGGCGCACGAACTCGAGGAAGACCGCCCGCTGGCCGCGGGCACCCCCCGACAGGTCGTTCGGCGGCACGCGATCCCACGGGATCGGCGCGTCGAGGGACAGGTCGTCGGGGTCGACACCGAGACGGGACGCCAGGTTCAGGATCTGGACCTCGTCGGGGATGAGGTCGGCCAGTTCGTCCTGGCGTCGGCGCGCTGCGGCCTCCGAGTCGGCGAGGACGACGATCAACCCGGGCAACAGCTTCACGCTGTCCGGGTCGCGTCCGGCAGCACGGGCGAGTGTCCGGATCTCCTCGCGCCGACGCCGTGACGAGTCCGCGTCGACGTGCGCGGTGTAGACGGCGTCGGCCGTGCGTGCGCCCAGCTCGACGCCGTGGGTGGATGCACCGGCCTGGACCAGCACCGGCCGACCGTGCCGCAGGGGCGGCGCCTTGAGTGGCCCGGCGACCCGGAAGTGCTTGCCGTCGTGGTTGATCGGGTGGATCCGGCCTGGGTGCAGGTACCGGCCCGTGGACTTGTCGGCGTCGATGGCGTCCGGCGTCCACGAGTCCCACAGCGCCGTGACCACGTCGAGGAACTCGCTCGCCCGCTCGTAGCGTTCGGCCTTGGGCAGCGCCTGCTCGAGAGAGTGGTTGCGGGCCGCGGCGTCGCCTCCGGTCACCACGATGTTCCACCCGGCTCGGCCACCCGACACCGCGGCCAGTCCGGCGAGCTGACGGGCGAGCACGTAGGGATCGCTGTACGACGTCGTCGCGGTGACGATGAGGCCGATCCGCTCGGTGTGCGCGGAGATCACCGACTGCGCGACGATCGGGTCGATCAGTCGGCTCGGTGCGTTCCATTCCTTGGTCTGGAGGTCGGGGGAGTCGGCCAGGAACACAGCGTCGAACAGGCCGCGCTCGGCGATGCGCGCGACGTCGAGGTAGTGCTCGATCGACACGAAGTGCTCGCCGGGTTCGGCAGCCCGTCGCCAGGGGCTCCCGATGGTGCCGCCGGGGATCAGGTTCGCGTTGAGGATCACCTCGCGGCGGTCGGTGTGGCCACCCATGGCGCCTCCGTTCTGGTCGGACCTGCGTCGTCGACCCGCGGTGTGATGCAGGCCCCGACGACGAGTCGGGCGGGGTCGGATGTCCACTGCGACAGCGACCCCGGGTAGAGCGCGGCCTCGATCCCCAGCGTCGCGAGGTGCAGAACCTGCAGGGCGGCCGCCACCCCGCTGCCGCAGTAGGACGCGATCGGCATGGTCGGGTGGCCGGTGGCCACGCCGAGGGTCCCGTAGCGACATCGCAGGTCCTCCTCGGGCAGGAGGGTGCCGTCGGCGCCGTGGTCGGCGAACACCGGTGCGCTGACCGCGCCGGGGATGTGTCCCGGGCTGCCGTCCCGGCCCTGGTACGCGGACGAGGGGCGGGCGTCGAGGAGAAGACCGCGCCCCGCGAGCAGGGCCACGTCGTCGATGTCGACGGTCGGCATGGCGCCGGGGACGGCGGTGACGTGGTCGGCGGTGACGTGGTCGGCGACCCGCGCCGCGCTCGAGACCGCCGCGCCCGTCTCGAGTGCGCCGCCGGCGGCGACCCAGGCGCGCAACCCGCCGTCCAGCACCCGCACGTCGGTGAGCCCCGCCCACCGCAGCACCCACCAGGCACGGGCGGCGGCCGCCGACGTCGTCGCGTCGAGGACCACGACGGTCGTCGACCGTCCGATGCCCCACCGCCGCAGCGAGCGTGTCAGGTCGGCGGGCCGGGGAAGGGGCCGCGCGCCGGCGGCGGGAGTGGGCGGGCCCGACAGGTCGCGGTCGAGATCGACGAAGCGCGAGCCCGGGACACGGCGTGCGCGGTGCGCGGCGGGGTCGGGACGGCCGTCGCCGTCGACGCGCACGTCGAGGACGACGGTGCGGCGCGACGTGGGCGTGAGCAGCTCCCTCGCGGACACCAAGTGCTGCGAACGCGGTCCGGTCATGGGCGAAAAGTACGGCTCGTGACGGTCTGCAAACAATATTCCGGTCATCGTGATTTTGTTACCGCACGTTCACGTCCGTTTGTATACATTGCTCGTGCAAACAAACGGACCTGGGACGAGGGGGACACATGACGCCGACGGTCACGTCGCCGATCGTCGACATCGCCTGGCTGACCGGTGCGCTCCGCGAGGGTGCGCCAGTCGTCGTGCTGGAGGTAATGGACGATCCGTCGACCCCCGGCCGGGTGGACGGGTCGATCGTCGTCGACTGGGCGTCTCTCGTCTGGCACGAGTCCCGTCGCGAGCTCGCCGACGCCGCCGTGATCGCCCGGCGCCTCGCCGACCTCGGTGCGGGTCCCGGGTCGATCGTGGTGCTCGCCGGTGACCCGACGCAGTTCGCCGCATATGTCCTGTGGGCGGCCCGTGTCGTCGGGGTCGACGCCGACCTCCGCTACCTGGACGGCGGGGTGGCGGCCCTGGCTCGGATCGCGCCCGGACGTATCGCCGGGACGGACCTCACCTGTCACCGCCCGGCCCGGCCTGCCTCCGACGAGCGGTTCGGGGCCGGTGTGCCCGATCCGTCTGCGGTCGTCGATCGGGCGGGTGTCGCGGCGGCCTCGGACTCACCGGCGACCGTGGTGGTGGACATGCGGTCACCCGAGGAGTTCGCGGGGACCCGCGTCGCGCCTCCGTCGATGCCGGTCGACCACGGTGCGGTGCGCGCCGGCCGCATCCCTGGGGCGCGACATCTGCACGCACTGGACCTGCTCGACGCCGACGGTCGCATCCGCGACCGGGAGACGCTGCGCCGCAGCGTGTCCGACGTGGTCGGTGCGGCGAACGACGTGATCCTGTACTGCCGACTGGCCCACCGTGCCGCGCTGGGGTGGCTGGTGTTCACCGATGTTCTCGGCCTCGACGGGGTGCGCGTGTACGAGGGGTCGTGGACCGAGTGGGGCAGCGTCGTCGGCGCGCCGGTGGAGCGATGACCGGCCTCGCGACCCGACGAGCCGTCGGTTCCCGACGCGTCCTCGCGACCGTCGGGTCGGCCGTACTCCTCGCGTGGGCCGCCGTGACGGTCGCATTCCTCGCCCTGCATCTCGCCCCCGGCGACGTCATCACCGCCGCGTCGGGCGACGGCGGCGACGCCTCACAACGCGCGCGCATCGCCCACGAGTGGGGTCTCGATCGCCCGCTGATCGTGCAGTACGGGCACTACCTGCTCGACCTCCTGCACGGCGACCTGGGCTACTCCTTCGTCCAGGGCGACCGCGTGAGCCACATCCTGTTCGGTGACCAGCTGTGGTCCACCGTCACGCTCGCCGGGACCGCTCTGGTCGTCGTCGTGGTGGTGACGCCTGTCCTCGCGGTGCTCACCGCGGGCCACCGCGGCCCGCTCGCCGGACTGGTCAGCGGCCTCGAGTTGTCGGCCGCGTCGGCGCCCACCTTCTGGATCGGGTTGGTGCTCATCTGGGTGTTCGCGTTCACCCTGCGCGTCCTCCCGGTGACGTCGGGGACGGAACTGCAACGCCTCGTCCTGCCCGGGATCACGGTGGCGCTGCCCATCGCCGGCGTGCTGTCGCAGGTCGTCCGCGGCGGCGTCGAACGCGCCCTCGAGCAGCCGTTCGCCGTGACGGCCCGGGCACGGGGCGTCGGCCCCGTCCGGTTGCGGGTCGTCCACGGACTGCGTCACGCGCTGGTCCCGGCGACGACGTTGGCGGGATGGGCCATCAGCAGCCTGTTGACCGGCACCGTCGTGGTCGAGGAGGTGTTCGGGCGCGCCGGTCTCGGCACCGTGACCGTCGACGCCGTGACGGCCAAGGACCTCCCCGTCGTGCTGGCCGTCGCCCTGCTCGCCGCCGCCGTCTACCTCGGGGTGAATCTCGTCGTCGACCTCGTCGTGCCCCTGATCGACCCGCGACTGAAGGAGGGCGCCCGGTGAGCGCCGTACCGCTCGTCCACAGCCGGCCGTCGCCGCGTACCCGCCGGCTTCCCTTGGCACCCGCGGTCGCGGGCCTCGTCCTGGCCGCGGTGACGCTGGCCGCGCTCTCACCGTCCGTCGTCGCGCCGGGCGACCCGCTGCACATCGACCTCGTGCAGATGCACGCGCACCCGTCGCTCCGGCACCCCTTCGGGTGCGACCAGTTGGGCCGGGACGTCTGGACCCGCGTCGTCCACGGCACCCGGCAGTCGCTGGCGATCGGCGCGGCGGCGACCGCGCTCGCGGTGGTGATCGGCGTGCCGCTCGGCCTGCTCGCCGGCCTCGGCAACCGCGTCGCCGACACCCTCCTGTCACGCGTCTTCGACCTGATGGGTGCGTTCCCCGAGATCCTGTTGGCCCTCGTCCTCATCGCGATCACCGGCCGTGGGACCGGCAACGTGGTCCTCGCCATCGGCATCGCTGCCGCACCACGGTTCGCCCGTGTCATGCGTACCGACACACGCCTGGTCGCGCGCGCCGACCACGTCCTGGCCGCCCGTCTCCTGACGCGGTCGCGGACCCGGATCGTGCTGCGCCACATCCTGTCGAACGCCGTCGGTGCGTTGCCGGTACTGGTCACCCTCGGTCTCGGTACCTCGATCCTCGGTGCCGCCGCGCTGAGTTTCCTGGGTTTCGGCACCCAGCCGCCCACCCCGGAATGGGGATCGATGCTCGCCGAGTCCCGCGACGACCTCCGCATCGCCTGGTGGGCCGTGTTCTTCCCGGGGGTGGCCGTCACCGCGACGGTCGTCGCGACCACCGTGCTCGGCCGAACGGCCCAGCGCCGGTTCGAGAACCGGGTGTCGGCGTGACCGCGACGACGGAGGACACGGCTCGGTCGACGGTGGTGACCCCGGTCGGCGACGGGCAGGCCGACGAGGTGGTCGCACGGGTCACCGACCTGCGCGTGTCGTTCGCGGGGGTGCAGGTGGTCCACGGCGTCGACCTGCATGTCCGCCGCGGGGAGGTCCTGGCCGTCGTCGGTGAATCGGGGTCGGGGAAGTCCGTGACGACCCGTGCGCTCGCCGGACTGGCCGGGCCCGGCGCCCGGGTCGAGGCGCGATCCTTCGACGTCCTCGGACGCGATCCCCTGCACGACCGTCGGGCACGGTGGGATGACCTGCGCGGCCGACACATCGGACTGGTGCTGCAGGACGCGCTCACCGCCCTCGACCCGCTGCGCACCGTCCGCGCGGAGATCGGGGAGGCGCTCCTACACCTGCCGCGTCGTGACCGTGCCTGGCGCGCCGAGGAACTGCTGACGTCGGTCGGTGTGCCCGACCCGTCGTCGGTCCTGCCGCGCCGCGCGTTCCAGCTCTCCGGCGGCCAACGACAGCGAGCGCTCATCGCGTCCGCGATCGCGGCGGGACCGGATCTGCTGATCGCCGACGAGCCGACGACGGCGCTCGACGTGACGGTGCAGGCCCAGGTGCTGGCGCTCCTGGTGGACCAGGCCGCGCAGGGACGAGCCGTCATCCTGGTCAGTCACGACCTCGCGGTCGTCGCGCAGATCGCCGACCGGGTCGTCGTGATGCAGGACGGCCGAATCGTCGAGGAGGGGACGGTCCGTGACGTCATCGAGCGGCCGGCCCACGCCCACACCCGATCCCTCATCGAGGCGGTGCCCCGCGGGGCTGCTCCCGTGCCCGTCGAACGGCCCGGCGGTCCGGTGGTCGAGGCAACCGGCCTGACGGTGGCCTATCGAGTCGGTCGAGAGACGGTCGGCGGCATCCGCGACGTGTCGTTCGCCATCCGACCCGGCGAGGCGCTGGGCGTCGTCGGCGAGTCCGGTTCGGGCAAGTCGACCGTCGCCAAGGTGGTCACCGGACTCCTCGCTCCACAGCAGGGCTCCGTGCGCCTCCCGGACGGCGACGGGCGGTCCGGCGGTCGCGCCCGCCCGGGCGAGATCGGCCTCGTCGCACAGGATTCCGTCGGATCGTTCGACCCCCGCTACGACGTCGGGGAGATCATCGCCGAGAGCGTGCGGATCGTGGAGGACGACCGGGCAGCGCGCCGCGCCGCGGTGGCCGACCTCCTCGACCGGGTGCACCTGCCCGCGTCCGTGGTGGACCGCCACCCGAGGGAACTGTCCGGGGGGCAGCGCCAGCGGGTGAACATCGCCCGGGCCATCGGATCCCGCCCCCGACTGCTGGTCTGCGACGAACCCGTGTCGGCCCTGGACATCTCGGTGCAGGCGCAGATCCTCACGCTCCTGGGCGATCTGGCCGCCGACGGTCTCGCGATGCTGTTCATCTCCCACGACCTCGCGGTGGTCCGGCAGCTGTGTCATCGCACCCTCGTCCTCGACGCCGGGGAGGTGGTGGAGTCCGGCCCCACCGAAGACATCTTCCGCACCCCGCGATCGGCCCGTGCCCGTGAACTCCTCGCGGCCATCCCGTCCCTGGGCATCCCCACGACACCCGCGGTCGGTGGGGACACCGCCGACACCGACATCCACTCCGACCCCCGAGAGGTGAACCGATGACGCTTCACTCCCGCACCCTCCTGTCGCGCCGACCGCGACTGTCGGCGCTGCGACGTGCCGCCCTGATCGCCACGCTGGCGGCGCTCGTGATCGGGACGGCTGCGTGTGCCTCCGACCCCGAGCCGGGCTCGGGTGGCGGTAGGCCCAGCGGTCGTCCGGCCGCAGGCGGCACGTTCACGATCGCGCTGGAGAACTATCCGGAACGCGGTCTGAACCCGCACTACGGTGCGTCGTTCGACGCCTCGCAGGTTCTGCGCAACGTCTACGACAGTCTCGTGTCGGAGGACGCCTCGGAGAACTTCCATCCCTGGCTCGCCACCGCCTGGACGATCTCGCCCGACGGCAAGACCTACGACTTCACGCTGCGCGAGGACGTCACCTTCCACGACGGTGAGAAGCTCGACGCCGCTGCGGTGAAGACGACGCTCGACCGTCTTCGCGATCCCGGCTACCCGTCGTGGACGACGCTCGGGACGTTGCAGTACTCCAGCGTCACCGCCGTCGACGCGGTCGCCCCGTACAAGGTCCGGATCTCGCTGTCGTCGCCGCGCGCCGACTTCCTCTCCACGCTGGCCGGACTGAGCGGTGCGATCGTCGCACCGCGATCGCTGCAGGCGGACAAGGCGACGCTCACCGCCGGGACCGGCCTCGTCGGGTCGGGACCCTTCGTCATCGACCGTGTGGTGCCGGGTCAGGAGATCCGCTTCCGCAAGAACGCCGCCTACCGGTGGGGTCCGGCGACGGCGAAACACACCGGCGCCGCATACGTCGACTCGCTGGTGGTGAAGTACGTGCCCGAGGGATCCACCCGGGCGGGGCTTCTCCGCAGCGGCGAGGTGAACGCCATCTCGACCGTCAAGGCGACCGACATCGGGCTGTTCAAAGGACAGAACGGGTTCCAGTACGACCAGGTCGGATCGGTCGCCTCACCCACGGTCGTGATGCTCAACGTCACCGACGGCGCGACGCGGGATCCCCGTGTCCGGCAGGCCGTCGCCGAGGGCGTCGATCTCGACGCGCTCATCACCTCGGTGACCCGGGGCACCCAGCAGCGCGCGCACAGCCTCATCCCGTCGGACAGCAAGTACCACGGGAAGGAGGCACAGGCACGGGCGGCCGACCCTGACGGGGCCCGCCGTCTTCTCGACCAGGCCGGATGGACGACGCGGCCGGGACAGGACTTCCGCGTCGACGCATCCGGTGCGCCGCTGCGGCTGACGCTGCTGGCCACGACGCCGACCTATCCGCTCGACGACGTGCTCAAGGCGTGGCAGGCCGAGCTGCGACAGGATCTCGGCATCGACCTGCGACTGCAGTACGTCGAGAACGCCCAGGTCTACGACTTGTTGGCGCGCAACGACTATCAGGCGTTCCCGCGTCAGGTGGGAGGCCTCGACCTGTCGCTGCAGCTCAACCGCGCGTTCGGCTCCACCACCCCCGACCTGAAGTACGGGCAGATCGACGGGATCACGCTCGGGTCGATCGTCGGGGGGTCGAAACTGGCGGACCCCCAGGTCGATCGGTGGCTGGTCGACGCGACCACCGCGACGGACCCGACGCGTCGGGCTGACCTGTTCGCCCGTGTGAACGACCGCATCCTCTCCGAGAACGTCGCCATCCCACTGTTCACCGACCGCAACAGCGTCGCGGCGACGTCCGCGGTGCACAACCTGACGACTCTCTTCGACCCGCCTCGCAACGTGGCGAACGGGTGGTCCTACGACATCGCAGTCCGGACCGAGTGACCCTGCACGACCGATCGAGTGACCACTCCCTTCAGTGAAAGAGGTGCACGATGACCGCAGTATTCGAACCCCTCACCTTCGACCGGAACATCCCGCGGGGGATCGTCCACCGGCAGTCGATCGCCGAGGTGTTCCTCACCGACGCCCAGGCGACCGAGGACGGTGCCGTGTTCGCGGCCCAGTTGCCGCGCAACCACTCCTACTTCAGTGACCATCGCGGTGCGGCCACCACGTACGACCCGCTGCTGCTGGTGGAGGTGTTCCGCCAGGTCGCGATCTACTACGCCCACACCTTCCTGGGTGTGGCGCGGACGGAGAAGTTCGTCTTCGGTGCCGCGGACTTCGAGATCCTCGACGCCGCGACCCTGCGGATCGGCGCGTGCCCCGGGCACTGCGTGATCGACGCGCACGTCGTGGTCGAGAAGAAGCGCGACGGGCAGGTGATCGGCCTGACGCTGGAGATGTCGGCCACCATCGAGGGTCGCCCCGCCGCGCGCGAGGCGATGACCTACCAGTGGATGCCGTCGACGGTGTGGGAGCGCATCCGCATCCGCGGGCGCGACGCGCTGGGTCTGCCGCCGCAGCACCGCATCCCGGCCGCGCTGCACGTCGCCCGGATGCGCCCGGGATCCGTCGGACGGCACAACCCGCGGAACGCGATCCTGGCCAACCCCGAGCTCGTCGGGGCGGAGCTGCGGGCGTTGACCGTCATCGACACCAACCACCCGTCGCTGTTCGACCACGCGCTCGACCACGTCCCGGGCATGTTGCAGTTCGAGGCGGCGCGTCAGATCGCGATGGCGTCGGCGAACGTGACCCTCGGGCTGGACACCAGCCGCATGGTGATGCACCGGCTGCAGATGGAGTTCACCGCGTTCGGCGAGTTCGAGCGCGACACCGAGGCCCGCGCGACCGTGGAGCCCGACGGCGTCGGCGGGGCCACCGCGTCGGTGCGGCTGCAGCAGGGCGACGACGTGATCGCCCGCGGCGACGTGCACCTGAACCTGCTGGGCGCCGACGTCGCGACGATGGTCCAGTGACCGGGCCGCGCGCGGTCGCGTCGCCGTTCGTCTGGTTCGACTTCGGTGGGGTGCTGTCGCCTCCCCTGGACGACCTCTTCCTCCGCTACGAGGAGGTGACGGGCATCCCCGTCGCGGTCCTGAAACGGGCCATCGGGACGGTGGGCGCGCAATCGGGCCTGCCGCCGCTGGCGGCGATCGAGCTGGCGGTCGTAGACGAACGGACCTGGGTCGCGCAACTCCACGCCGCGATCCGGGCCGAGCATCCCGACCTCGACCTGTCGCGCAGCGAACCCGACTTCGGCCGGCAGTGGTTCGCCGGGCACGTCGTCAACACCGGGATCCGGGACCTGGCGATCGAACTGCTCGACGCCGGTGTACGGGTGGGGATCCTGTCGAACAACGTCGTCGAGTGGGAGCCGTACTGGCGGCCCATGGTCGGACTCGACGACGTCGTCACCGACCTGGTCGACTCCTGCCGGGTCGGCGTGCGCAAGCCGGACGCGGCCATCTTCGCCCTGGCCGCGGAGCGCAACGGTGTCCGGCCCGAGGACAACATCCTCGTCGACGATCTCGCCGAGAACTGCGCGGCGGCACAGGCGGCGGGGTGGCGCGCCATCCATTTCACCGACACCGCGTCGGCCGTCGCCGAGGTCCGCGCGGCGGTGGGCGCGCTCGCGGTGTGACGACCGGCGCCCCGATCGGCACCTCGCCGCCGCCGTCACATGGCGGCGGCGAGGTAGCCGTCGGGCGCGATCACCGCGGCGACCCACGGTTGCTCGGGTACGACCTTCCCCGCCACGACGAGGCAGCCCGGGAGGTCGGCAGGGGGAGCCACGGTGTCGTCGGGGACGATCGCGACGGGACGGCCCGCACGCAGGAGCTCGCCGAGGGTGTGGGTCTCGCCCGACCCGGTCCGGACGACGAGGTCGGTCTGGAAACCGGACTGGAACTGGCCGCTGATCATCTCCGCCACCGCGTCGTGGACGTGGGGCAGCGCGAGCATCGCCAGCACCGCGTCGCGCAGGGCCGTGTCCGACGGGTTCATCATGCGGGCCTGCAGGACGGTGTTCGCCACGACGGCGCCGGCAACGGCGACCCGCGATCGGGACCACTCGTCGAGGACGGACGCGTCGAGACCACCGCGGATGACCTGTGCGAGGCGCCATCCCAGTGTGAAGGCGTCCTGCATGCCCGTGTTGAGTCCCTGGCCCCCGAGGGGGTAGTGCACGTGGGCCGCGTCGCCCACCACCAGCAGGCGGCCCTGTCGCATCCGCGTGCGGTGCCGCCCGAAGTCGCTGAACCGGGTGAGGTGGGAGATCTGCGACAGGCCCGGGTCGTGACCGAGGATCGACGCCATGCGCGCGCGGAACTCCGGCTCCCGGGGGGTGCCGCGCTCGGTGAGGGGACCGGAGAAGTCGAGGGCGATCACGCGGGCGGCGCCGAACGGGTTGGGGTTGTGGAGCGTCCATCCGCGATCGGTCGGGAACCATCCGGGGGGTGGCGCGGGGTCACCGACGACCGCGAGACCCGCGATCGCGTTCATGGTGGCGGGGTAGGTCGTGGCGCCGAAGTCCGCGTGACGCGCCACGATCCCCCGTGCGCCGTCGGCACCCACGACCCAGTCGGCGCGGATGACACGGGTCTCGTCGGAACCGACTGCGGCGACGTCGAGTTCGGCACCGTCGTCGTCGACACGGATGTCGGCCACGGTGTGGCCACGCAGAACCGTGGCGCCCGACGCCCGCGCCCGCTGCTCGAACGCGGCCTCCAGGCGTGCCTGGGGGATACCCGCGATCGGGCCCGGTTCGACCGCGGGGGCACTGATGATGAGCACCGGCTGCGCGGCGAACTGGAAAGGGGTCGTCACCACACGGTCTGCGCCCGAGGCGATCTCGTCGGCGCGGCGCGACGGGATGTACCCGCGACGGGCGAGGTGCGACAGCGATCGCGCGTGCACGGTCCCGGCGCGGGGACGCTCGTCGACCTCCGTGCGGGTCTCGACCACCGTCACCTCGCGTCCCGCGAGGGCGAGTTCCGCCGCGAGGGCCATGCCGACCGGGCCGCCGCCCACGACCGCGACCTCCACCCGCTCGTCGTGATGGGGCATTCGACTCATCGTTCCTCCAGCGCTTGCACCGACGGTTCTAGTACCTACTATAAGCGTCGTACCTACGACCACCGCAGTACTGCCGGACCGGCGGTGCCGCCGACGGAAGGAATTGTCGTGTCCCCATCGAGCACCGAGACCCCGGTCGCCGCGACCGGGTCACCGGACGGGTCGACGCCGGAGTCACCGAGCCGCTGGACGTTGCCGATCGTCCTGGCCGCGCAGTTCGTCACGCCGACGGCCATCGCCGGGACGGCGATCGCGTTGCCGCGCATCTCCGAGGACCTGGGGTCGAACCCGACCGCACTGCAGTGGGTCGTCAACGGCTTCAACGTCGCGTTCGCCCTCGCGACCCTCGTCTGGGGTGCGCTCAGCGACCGCATCGGTCACCGCCAGACGTTCACCCTCGGGTCGATCGCCGTCACGCTGGGCAGCGTTCTCAGCGCCCTCGCCCCGAACCTCGCACTCCTGGACGTGGGTCGCGTCGTCGCCGGTGTCGGTGCCGCCGCCATCCTCACGGGGTCGAGTTCCCTCATCTCCAGCGCCTACGACGGACCGCGCCGCACCCATGCGTTCGCGATCTTCGGCACGGTCAACGGTCTCGGCCTGGCGTTGGGCCCCACCATCTCCGGTGCGCTCGTCGCCGCGGTCGACTGGCGCGGCGTCTTCGTCGTGCACGCGGTGATCCTCGCGGCCGCGGCGGTCGGATCCCGGGTGCTGCCCGCCGTCCGACCGGCGCGCGGTGCCGCCGGCGGCCCGATCCTCGATCTGGGGCTGCTCCGCAACCGGGAGTTCCTGGCCATGTGCCTGGTCCCCGTCGCCGGCTCGATCGGCTTCGTCACCCTGCTGACCTACCTCCCCAGCGCGCTGTCGGGCATCAAGGATCTGGACGCCGGGCGCTCCGGTCTGGTGATGCTGGCGATGACCATCCCGGTACTCGTGACACCGCTGCTGGTGGCACAGCTCGTCACCCGAATCCGAGCGCTCACCGTCGGTGTGGTCGTCGTGGCCAGCCTGCTCGCGCTGATCGTCGGCAACGCCGGGATCCTGCTCCTCACGCAGGGGCACTCGGTGCTGTGGATCCTCGTCCCGATGGTGTTCCTGGGCCTGGGCTTCGGATTGCCGATCGGCCTCGTCGACGGGCATGCACTGTCCGTCGTCCCCGAGGAGCGGACCGGTACCGCCGCAGGCCTTCTCAACTTCTTCCGCATCGGGAGCGAGGCCGTGTTCGTCGCCGGATACGCCGTCGTGCTCTCCGCGGTCATCGGCACCCGGCTCTCGGGGAACGCCGCCGACGACACCGCCGCCGGCCAGTACGGCCACCCCGACGTCTACCAGCACGCGTTCGCGACGACCGTCGCGATCCTGATCGCGCTGCTGGTCGTCGTCACCGCCGCGATCCTGGCGATCCGTCGCCGCACGCCCGTCACTGCCGGTGACGGGACACCCACCGCAGGAGGATGAGATGACCGTGTCGACCGCAGCTCCGGCCGCAGGACTGCGGGTGGACGTCCGGGACCTCCCCGGACTCCACCCGCCGGGGATGACCACCCCCGTGGACGAGCCGTCGGCGGGAGGGCTCCCCCAGGTGCTGCTCCCCAGCGGCCACCGTGCCGTGCACCTGACGTCCTACCGTGACGTGCACCAGGTGCTCACCGACGTCAGCTTCGCCCGGGCGGAGACCAACGTCGAGGACGGTCCCACGTTCCTGCCGACGATCATGCCGACCGAGATGTTGCTCAACCTCGATCATCCGGATCACGGGCGTCTCAAGGGGTTCGTCGGGTCGGCCTACAGCGCGGCGGCCGTCGCCCGGCGCGTCCCGAGCGTCGATCGGGTGCTCGACGGGGCGATCGCCGAGCTGCGAGCCGACCGCGAGGCGGGTCGCGCGGACCTCGTCGGAACGTTGCTGGACCCGCTGACCATCGGGGTCAACGTCGACTTCCTCGGCATCCCCCGCCGCGACGTGCCGGGTTTCCGCGCGCTCTCCCGGGAGATGCAGATCGCCAGTGACGCGGACGTCCCGGCCCTGCTCGAGAGCTTCTGGACGCTCTACGGCTACATCGGCGATCTCGTGGCGGGGCGCCGCGAGGTGGAACCGGGACTGATCAGTGACCTGCTCGCGGCGCGGGAGTCCGTGTCACCGCCGGTCACCGACGGTGAGTACACGGCGATCCTGCTGGGATCGATCGTCGGCGGCGACCAGAACGTGCTGTCGGTGATCGGCAAGATCGCCTACGTGGCCCTCGCCCGTCCGCAGCTCTGGGATCACCTGGTGGCGCAGCCGGATTCGATACCCGCGGTGGTGGAGGAGTTCCTGCGCCTGCTGCCGCTGGGCCGGATCTCGACCTTCCCGCGGGTGGCGACGCGCGACGTCGCACTCGAGCACGGGACGCTGCATCCCGGCGACGTCGTCTACGCCGACGCCCATCGGGCGAACCGCGACCCCGCCGAGTACCCCGACCCGTGGGTGATCGACGTGTCGCGGCAGGGACGACGTCACCTGCAGTTCGGGTACGGCATGCACCACTGCATGGGTGCGGCGCTCGCGCGGATGGAGATCACCGAGACGATCCGGCGTCTCACCAGGGAGCTGCCGGATCTGCGACTCGCGGTCGACCCGGCCGAGATCAGCTGGGACACCGGCATCCTCGTTCACCGCCCGGTGGCGCTACCCGTCACCTGGTGACGGCCGACGGCTGACCACGACAGCCGCTCGGAGGCCGGTCGACCGACGGGTCAGGCCGCCTTCGAGCGGTTCGTCGTGTCCGCGGTCAGCACCGCGTCGAGGAGTCCCGGGAAGACCCGGTCCATGTCCTCGCGGCGCAGTCGGGTCATACGTCCGTTGCCGACGTCCCGCTGCCAGACCAGGCCGGCGGTCCGCAGCACCCGGAAGTGGTGGGTGCGCGTCGACGGGGCCCACGGCAGACCGAAGACGCTGCAGAACTGCTCCGTCCCCGACGGCTCGTGTGCGAGCTGGGCGATCACGCTGCGGCGGTTGTCGTCGGCGAGGGCGTGCAGGACGGCCGACAGGTCGAACTCGTCGAGATCCGGGTGCCCGTCGGCGTCGGCCATCACTCTCACTCCCTCACGTGATAGGTACGACGCCCATCGTACCTGCCTCGGCGCCGTCGAGAGTCGGGTGCCGACTGTCAGGCGCTCCACCAGGGCCGCAGGGGGAGGCCGTTGGAGCCGTCATCGTGGAGCTTGACCGCCAGCACCTGGTGCAGCTGGATCACGTTGCGCTCGAACCCGATCCGGCAGGCGGCCATGTAGAGGCCCCACAGGCGTGCGGTCGACTCGTCGACCTCGGCGACGGCCGCGTCCCAGTTCTCGACGAGGTTGCGGTTCCAGTCGCGCAGCGTCATCGCGTAGTGCTCGCGGAGGTTCTCCTCGTGCATCACCTCGAGCCCGCCGAGGTTCTGGATCGCGCTGATGATGGTGCCCGAGCCGGTGAGCTCCCCGTCGGGGAAGACGTAGCGGTCGATGAACGCGCCGGCCTTGTGCTTGCCCTTGTTGTCGGGGCGGGTGATGCAGTGGTTGAGGATGAGCCCGCCGGGCTTGACCTTGTCCCGCATGAACCCGAAGTACGACGGGTAGTTGGCGACGCCGATGTGCTCGGTCAAGCCGATCGACGACACGGCGTCGAAACCGCTCTCGGTGACGTCGCGGTAGTCGCTGTGCCGCACCTCGGCGAACTCCGACAGCCCCTCGTCGGCGATGGCCTTCTGCGCCCACGCCGCCTGCTCCGCCGACAGTGTCGCACCGATCGCGTGCACGCCCTGACGGGCTGCGTAGCGCACCATCCCGCCCCAGCCGCAGCCGATGTCGAGGAGACGATCGCCCGCCTTCAGTCCGAGCTTCTCGAACACGAGGCGGTACTTGTTGTCCTGTGCGGTCTCCAGGCTGGCGTCTCGCTCGGGGAAGCAGGCGCAGGTGTAGGTCATCGACGGCCCGAGGACGTACTCGTAGAACGTGTTCGAGACGTCGTAGTGGTGATGGATCGCCTCGGCGTCACGGGTCTTGCTGTGGCGCAGCCCCTCCGCGATGCGACGCCACCGGGGCAGCGCCTCCTGGGCGGGCGGTGCGACGGGCTTGAAGTGCTCGAGTCCCAGAGACCGCGCGATCGCGGCGAGGGTGAGTGCGTCCGGCCGGGCGAAGCTGACGGTGTCGCTCAGCGCCTTCAGCGCCTCGTAGGGGTCGCCGGGCGGGCTCCCGTGCATCCGCAGGTCGCCAGCGATGTACGCCCGCGCGAGACCGAGATCGCCGGGGGCGGTGGCGAGGTAGGTCGTCCCGCGCTGGGTGACGAGGTCGAGGCCGTACTGCGCGTCCTCGGGTCCGGCGGTGCTGCCGTCGTAGGCGGTGATGCGCACCTGCAGGTCACCGCCGGCGATGGTCTCGACGATCTCGGCGAGCGTCATCTTCGGGGGGTCGAGCAGGGTGCGGGCCGTCGCGTGGTCGGCGCGGGTGCGCTCGCGGGATGTGGTCATCGGGTCACCATCACTGTCGTCTCACGGCTTTCGCGTACAGGTCGAGCAGGCGCGACCCGGGGTCGTACTGCTTCTTCAGCAGGCGGTAGGGCTCTCCGCCGTACAGCTCGTCGAACTCGTCCTCGTCGTAGAACGCGTCGGAGTAGAGCGACTTGTGGCCGTCGAGCCGGGACACCGTCGTCTCGATCAGGCGGTTGGCGCGGCCCTCGGGCGCACCGGGTTCGATCGGCACGGCCGACCAGAACCCGACGTTCACATACGTCCGCCCGGGCTCCAGCGGGTAGAGCGGCCACGGCCGGGAGTCGTCGGCGCCGACCGGCGGCGGGTCGAGAAGACGCAACGGACACAACCAGATCGGCTCGATCGGGATGTTCTCGAGGAACCAGGTCACGAACTCGGCGGTGCGCTCGATGGGCACCTCGATGTCCTGTACGACGCGCTCGTTCGGAGGCAGGCCCTTGCGCGCGTTCAGCCGGTCGGCGATGTCGTACCTGTGGTCGAGGCCGATGAGCTTCCAATAGAAGCTGCTGCGCAGCAACCGTTTCGGCCAGAGCCGGCGGATGCGGGGGTTCTGCGCGCCGAACGCCCGGGAGCACCAGAACCAGTCGGTGTCCCAGCGCCACAAATAATCGTGGATCGTCAGCCGGTCGCGGATCGGCGACTGCGCGGCGGCGTGCTGGATGGACCGGTAGTAGACGTCCATGCCGGTGTAGTCGCTGACGGCGCCGGCGACATCGGTCTGCCGACCCAGCGTCAGGTAGCTCTCGGTGGCGGTGAACACCACGCCGTCGAGGTAGTCGACCCGCTCGCCGTCGTACTCGCGGGTGGTGACGATGCGGTCCATCGCCGCCTGCAGCTCCGCGACGTCGGTGAAGCGGACGTGGCGCAGCTCGACGTAGGGCTGCACCTTCTCGAGCCGGATCCTCAGTCGCGTCGCATACCCGAGCGTCCCGTAGCTGTTCGGGAACCCGAAGAAGAGCGCCGAGTCGGGGCCGTCGGGCGCCGCGGTCACGATGTCGCCGCTGCCGGTGAGGATGTCCATCTCGAGCACGGACTCGTGGGGGAGCCCGTTGCGGAACGACGTGCTCTCGATGCCCAGACCGGTGACCGCGCCGCCGAGGGTGATGGTCTTCAGCTGGGGGACGACGAGCGGCGCGAGGCCGTAGGGCAGCGTCGCGGCGACGAGGTCCTCGTAGGTGCACATGCCGGCCACGTCGGCGGTCAGCTCGTCGGGGTGCACCTCGATCACGCGGTCGAGACCGGAGACGTCGAGACCGGGGTGGGGGTTGGCCGCCCGGCGCCGGAAGAGGTTCGACGTCTTCTTGGCCAGACGCACCGTCGCGTCCGAGGGGATCGCCCGGTAGCTGGCCTGCAGGGTGGCGACTCCGCGGGAGAAGGCCTCCCAGCCCATCTCCCGCCCGCTCGCCCGCGCACCGTCGGCAGTCATCACCGCTGAGCCTAGGACCCTGGGCAGAGGGGTGCCAGACGGACCCCATGGCACGATCGCAGCATGGATGCCTCGTCGTTGCGGGAGCTGCAGAAGCCGCTCAAGGACACCTACAAGACCGACCCGTCGGCCGCCGTCGCGCACGTGCACGCGGAGGGGAGTTTCGCCGACCCGGGCATCACCGCCACGGTCGACACGTGGTCGGGCCCGGTGCGCGCCGGGTTCCACCCGACGACCGGCGGCGACGGCAGCGACGCCTGCTCGGCCGACATGCTGCTCCAGGCGCTGCTCGGCTGCGCCGGGGTGACGTTCCGGTCGGTCGCGACCGCCATGTCGATCGACGTGCGTGACGTGTCGGTCCGCGCCGACGGCACCTTCGACGCCCGCGGGACGCTCGGCACCGATCGGGAGGCGCGCGTCGGCATGTCCGACATCGCCCTCACCTTCACCTTCGACACCGACGCCGAGGACGCGAAGGTCGACAAGCTGCTCGAGCTGACCGAGCGCTACTGCGTGGTCGCGCAGACCCTCAACGTCCCGGTCACGATCACGCGGGGCTGAACAGCGGTCGCAGTCGTCGTGCGCCGTACCCTGAACGCCGACATGCACCCGAGAACGCAGGAGTGACGACGTGGCACAGGTGAGCGCAACCGAGTCGATCGACATCGCGGCCGCGCCCGACGCGACGCTGGCCGCCCTCGCCGACTACGCGACGGTCCGGCCGCAGATCCTCCCCGAGCAGTACCTCGATTACCAGGTCGTCAGCGGTACCTCGGGCACCGGCACCGTCGCGCAGTGGACGCTGCAGGCGACGAAGAAGCGCTCACGGAACGTGAAGGCCACCGTCGCCGTCGAGGGCTCGACGATCACCGAGACCGACGCGAACTCGACGATGGTCACCACCTACACGGTGACGCCGAGCGGATCCGGGTCGTCGGTGTCGACGACGACGTCGTGGCAGGGGGCCGGCGGCATCGGCGGCTTCTTCGAGAAGACCTTCGCGCCGAAGGGCCTGAACCGCATCCAGGCCGCGCTGCTCGGCAACCTGAAGTCGCACTTGGAGAAGTAGTGGCCCGTCGACGCCGCCCGGTGCCGCTGCCGGCCCGGGACGGTGTCGACGCGACCCGGATCGTCCCGCGATCGGACGGGTCCGCCTTCGACGCCCTGCGTGCGGCGTCGTCGCTCGCCGACCTGTCCGACGCCGCGCTGCTGGCCCGGTTCACCGACGGCGAGGTGGTCGACGGGGACGGCGGTGCGCTGGAGGCCGATCAGCCCGTCGCCGCCCGCCGGCCGCTGTGGATGTACCGCGACCTGCCCGTCGAGACCCCGATCCCGTTCGACCTCGAGATCCTGCACGCCGACGACGACATCGTCGTGGTCGACAAACCGCATTTCCTCGCGACCATGCCGCGCGGCGCGCACGTCGGCGAGACGGCGCTGGTCCGCTTGCGACGGGTGCTCGGCGACGACGCGGTGAGCCCGGCGCACCGGCTGGACCGCCTTACCGCCGGCGTCCTGCTGTTCACGCGACGACCGCAGGTCCGTCGCGCCTACCAGGAACTCTTCGCCCAGGGCCGGGTCACGAAGGAGTACCGGGCGATCGCTCCCGAGCCGCCGCCGGGGCTGTCGTTGCCGTGCGACGTCGCCGACCGCATCGAGAAGACGGCCGGCGATCTGCGGGCACGCGTCGTCGACGGCCCGGTCAACGCACGGTCGCGGATCGAGGCGATCGGGGACGGGCCGGAACCGGGTCTGGCCGAGTACCGGTTGACACCCCACACCGGCCGCACCCATCAGCTGCGGCTCCACATGGCGTCCCTCGGCGTGCCGATCGTGGACGACCCGCTCTATCCCGAGGTCCGCCCGGACCTGGCCGCGCTCCCCGACGGGGGCGACTTCACCCGACCGCTCCGCCTCGTCGCCCGCCGCCTGGCGTTCGACGACCCCCTGACCGGGCACCGTCGCGAATTCGTCTCCCGCCGCTGACCGCCGACCGTGCCGAAACTGCCCGCCGACCGTGCCACAACTGCCCGCCGACCGGGCCGAAAGTGCTCGCCGACCTTGCCAAAACTGCCCTCCGACCGTGCCAAAAGCGCCCGCCGACCGTGCCGAAACCCGCTGTCGAGGCCACCGGGTCAACCCGGTGCGACGATGGGGCGGTGATTGTCGCGTCGTACGACCGCCTGGAGCGGCACGGGATCGAGGCCGTCGTGTTCCTCGACACCGAGAGCGGCGAGTGCTTCCAGATCCAGCGTGACCTACCCGCGCCCGTCACCGACTCAGCGCCGACCTACCACCTGACCACCGGGGTCTCGTCGCCGTTGGCGGGCGGGATCGTCGACTGGCGGCGCGTCGACGACCGCTTCGAGTTCGCGCTGACACCGCGCGCCGCGCGCATCTTCGGTGGCGCCGACGTGCTGTCGTTCGTCGCGGAGCCCACCGACGGCATGACGCTGGAGGACATCGCCGACCACGTCGAGCGCCTCATCCGCTGACCTGTCGCATCGGGCCACTACCCTGGCGGAGGTGGATCCCGAGAACCCGATGGCAGGTCTGCTCGAGCAGGCGCAGAAGATGCAGCAGCAGCTCCTGGAGGCGCAGACCCGGATCGCGCAGACCGAGCTGACCGGCACCGCCGGCGGCGGTCGCGTGACGGTCGCCGGCACCGGCCAGGGCGACGTGACAAGCGTGACCATCGACCCGTCCGTGGTCGACCCGTCCGACGTCGAGACGCTGCAGGACCTGATCGTCGGTGCACTGTCCGACCTGGCGAAGAAGCGCGACGACCTCACCGCCAGCACGATGGGCCCGCTGGCCGGTGGGCTCGGCGGTGGCATCCCGGGCTTCGGCGGCCCGGGTCTGGGGCAGTGACGGGCCGGTGTACGAGGGGCCGATCCAGGATCTGATCGACGAGCTGGCGAAGCAGCCCGGGCTCGGTCCCAAGGGTGCTCAGCGGATCGCGTTCCACCTCCTCGGGGGTGAGCGCACCGACATCGATCGGTTGATCGCGGCGCTGGGCAACGTCCGCGACAATGTCACCTTCTGTGCCGAGTGCGGCAATGTCTCCGCTCAGAAGCTCTGCCGTATCTGCTCCGACGCCCGCCGCGATGCGACGAAGATCTGCGTCGTCGAGGAACCCAAGGACGTCCAGGCGATCGAGCGGACCAAGGAGTTCACCGGTCGCTACCACGTGCTCGGCGGTGCGCTCGACCCGCTCGGCGGTGTCGGCCCCGACCAGCTGCGCATCCGGGAACTGTTGCGCCGCTTGGCCAATCAGACCGATGGTGTCGACGTCACAGAGGTGATCGTCGCGACCGATCCGAACACCGAGGGCGAGGCGACGGCCACCTACCTCGTCCGCATGCTCAAGGACTTCCCGGGACTCTCGGTCACGCGCCTGGCCTCGGGTCTGCCTATGGGTGGTGACCTCGAGTTCGCCGACGAGCTGACGCTCGGTCGGGCGCTGTCGGGTCGTCGCATCCTGACGTGAGCGGCTTCGACGTCGACGCCGTCGCGGCTGAGATCGCCGCGGAGCTCGAGACGGGCATCGTCGTGATCGACGGGCCGTCGGGCGCCGGGAAGACCACGTTCGCCGACGCGCTGATGCGCGCACTCGCGGCCCGTCGCACCCACGCGGCACTGGTCCGCACTGACGAGTTCGCCACCTGGGACGACCCCGCCGGATGGTGGCCCGAGCTCGAACGTGAAGTGCTGCGGGCGTTCTCCCGTGGCCACGACTTCCGCCACCGCCCGCGCGTGTGGTCGGGGGACACCGCCGAACCGGGTCCGCGAGTGTGGCGGCGATGGGAACCGTTGCTCGTGATCGAGGGTGTGACGTCCGCGCGGCGTCGTGTCGCGGACCGCGTCGCGATGTCCCTGTGGATCGACGGCGAGGACCGCGAGGCGCGTCTGGAACGGGCCGTGGCGCGTGATGGCGAGTCCGCGCGACCGCACCTGAAGCGGTGGCAGGACTTCGAGACCGGCTGGTTCGCCGTCGACCGCACCCGCGAGCGTTGTCGGGTGCTCGACGCCTGAGGGTGGAGAAGGGCCACGCTGGTTGCCATGGGCCGCGGAGGTTGGCCGACGAGCCGCCTGCACGCCCGGGGCCGACGGCTACTGCGGCCGCCGGGATCTCACGTAGGTGACGACGGCCTGGACTGCGAGCCATGCCGCCACGAGGCCGATCGCGATGTCGAACACGAGTGGGCTGTTGCCGACGGTGAGCCAGGCTCCGCACAGTCCGACGAGGACGGCGGTAGCCAGGTAGTACAGCGCTTCGATTGGCTGCGGCGGGTGGGTGATGTGTCGCGGCGGGTAGATGGGTCCGTCGCTGGCGTTGTAGGTGTCGATGAAGTGGCGGATGGTGAACCGGCGCCCGGTGGTGACGTCGCGGAGCTGGTGTTCGATGGCGAAGGCTGCGAGCACGACGTGCGTGGGTGTGTCGTCGGCGATGTCTTGGGCCACCTGGCTGTCACCGGTTGTGATTTGGGTGAACAGCTTGCGGAATGCGGCGTCGTCGAGGCCGGAGACCGCACAGCAGTAGCCCGCGATCCGGTCTACGACGCCGTCGGCCGTCTCGCCGGCGCCGACGGCCTGGTGGATCGCATCGAGGGCGCCGACAAGCACGTAAGTGCTGAGGACGAGCGCCGATCGCTCGGCGATCGCGTCGGCGAGCTGGTCATAGTGCGCTGCGATCAGGAACTCCAACGCCTCAGGATCCCGTTCGCCACCCACCAGAGCATCGACGACCTCCCGGTAGGTGCGCTCGACATGCGCTTCGAGCCGCTTGTCGAGCACACGGCGCCCGAACCACTCAGCTAGCATGGCCGAGAACGGTAGCAGGGCAGCGTCTTTCAGCCTCAATCCGACATAACGTGAATAATCGGCGCTCCCAGTCCCGCCGTCTGGGGAGCTCCCTCCTGTGCCTGCCGCAGAGCTAGGCCTGGCTAATTTGCAACGGCCTCAGTTCATAGCCCGGTGGGATCTCGTCGTGGTCTAAGTAGTACTTAAAGATTCGCGCCGCCTCAGCTGATTGGAACACTTCGTCGGCGCGGACACGCTTCGTTGTGGTGCCGATGCGGACTCGGGCTTCCGATGCGTTTCCTCCGTCCTCTCCTGTGGAGCGGCCGACGGTGAAGATGCCATCGGATCCAGGAGCGGTGCGAGCCTCGATCGTCAAACAGTCCGCCGACCCACCGACCTGTATGAACTTCTCTTCGGTCTTGCGTCGATCCGCAGCGGTGACATCTTCCGGACGCATCGGCCTCGGGAGTCGTGACGCGTAGCGCGCGTAATAGGTCTTGCCGTCCATCGCTGCGAAGGCGTGCGCGATCGCGGATTCTGACTCGCCGGGCTCAATAAACGATTCCAGCGCGCCGTCGTCGTCGATGTCGCACATGATGTGACTGGGAGTGCCCATAGGCTTGGCCCTTCCTCGCCCCTCTATCAGTACTTTTCGGCCGGCACGTTGAACAGTTGAACTCGCGTGATCAACACTGTCTCTCCGTTTGGCAGCGTCACTTTCGCCGGCGTTTCGGGCGATACGCGTCTGTCGAACTGGGCTTGTCCGGTTGTTGGCCGAGCCTGACCACTCTTAATTTCGACGCCGGTGTAGGTGCCATCTCCATTGGGGTACAAGCCATCATAATATCGCGCGGTCTGCCCGAGAAGGCCGCCGGGTGATGTTGGCCCTTCCGGAAACACTGCGCGGCGCTGCTGCCTGACTAGACCTGGACGGGTGCGCTCGATGCGATCCAGTTGCTTGGATTCAGCGAGTTTCGCGTTGTTTGCTGCTCGTCCTCGAGGAACGAATCGTCCGGCTATATCTCGTCCGTCGCCACGGTCCGCGCCTGGTCCGCTGCTAAGCTGGCTTTGCTCGTTCTCGTTCTGGAGCTTCTGAAGTAGCACCGCAAGTTTGAGCTTGGCGCCGAGCGGTAGGGGAAGTACGGAGTCCGCTGCGGTACCTATGTCCGGGCCCGCAGGTCGTTCTGCAACGTGCCCGGGATCCGGGTCAAACTCTGAGACAAGGCCACCGTCTTCGTCGTACGTGTATTGACGACCGTCGTGTACGACGGTGGTGGTCCCGTCTCTGTTTGTCGTGACAGCAACCGTCAGTGGTTTCCCGTCGACTGTGGTGGTCCACTCGCTGTGCGACTCGTCCCCACCGGGGGTTCGGCGCCAAACCTGTCCCGATTCCTCGTCGGTCACTACCGATAGCCGTGCCTTAGCCTCGCTCTCAGCCTGGAGTCGCGCTGTGTCTTGGTAGGACTGTTCAGTAGGGACGTTGATCGTGCTTGCCCGGCCGCCGCCGTCCGTTCGGGTGATGTCCGTTGTGCCGTCGCCCTGGTCGACTGCGACCTCCCGATTGTCGAGCATTGTCTCGGGATCTGGTTGGAACGGGCTGTATCCGGGATCGGGATTGCCGACGATTTGCTCTCCGGCCCCTTCTCCCTGGATCGACTCCTGTCCGTTGGCAAGCGGTGTGGCAGTGATGGGCCTCCCGGTGACGGGGTCCTCTCCACCGCTGAGGGGGTCGGCCAGGATGGGGTAAAGCGCGTTGGGTTCGGGGTCGACGTGTTGGACGAGGTCACCGTTGTCGTTGACGGTGTACCAGGTGCGTTGCGGCTGGCCGAGGGAGTCATAGGCCCAAGGTTTGGCGATCTGGCTGACGGGTTCGCCGTTGCGGTTGTAGATGGTGGCTGACCCGTTGGGGTTGATCCTGATGTGACCGCCGGGTGGGATGTTCTCGTGGAAGACGTATTCGCGGGGACTGGTGGGGTCGTTGATCAGCACCAGCTGTGACGGACCGATCGTGGCTCGTGCAGATCCGCCGCGGGGGAGCCATGATCGCAGCGCGGCCCCAGGCGAGGGGTAGCCATTGACGCGGGCGAGGCCCGCGTAGCCGCCGAACCTGCCGCCGCGGACGCTGATTCCACCTGCGAGCAGTGCTGCTGCTCCAACGAGGAGCCACAGGGCCGTTTCGGTGTTGTCCTGGGTGCTGGGGCTGACCGTCGCCTGACTCTCGGGAGAGGCGGTCCCCGAGGCCGATTGCGCAGAGGCTGTTGGCGCCACCGGTGTGGCGGAGTTCGGCGGCGTGGACGTAGCCGGCGCGAGAGACAGAGAATTCGGAGCGGCTGTGGGGGCCACCACCGATCCTGTGTCGGGCGTTCTTCTAGGCGGGGTTGCCTGGTTGCCAGTTCCGGCGCCGGGAACGGTCGGCACGGTAGGTGTTAGGCCGGGCACCGGGACGATGGGCGTCCCGTTTCCGACACCGGGGCCGGGGCCGATATTCGATCCCACCGACGGTCCCCCGCCTGAGGCGCCGTTGTTATCGCCAGTGGTGGTCGGCGCTGCCGGCGCGGTCGGCGTGAAGGTGTTTGTCGGAACGCTGATGCACGGGTAACCCGGCCCGAACCGGGCGCGCATCGCATCACACAAGGCGTCCCCGTGAGCCGGCGCCGACACGACGATCGCCGCCAGCCCCAGCGCGCCGATGATCGCGGCGAGAAGGGCTGCTGCGCAGCGGTGCCGCGGCACGCTGGCTGTTGTTCGCATCCGCGGGGTGGGTGTGCCCGCCGTCGCCGACGGTGAGCGTCGGTCCGCGATCAACCCATTCACCGTGCGCGGCCTTGGATCACCCGGCCCAAGGCGGCGTCGATCCCGGCCCAGAACCAGCGTCCCGCAATGGACATGATGAGGAAGAACACCAGAAAGACCAGGATGCCGCCGTAGTCGTGGCTCCACTGCTGCAGTCGGGTGCTCAACGCCCACGCACACAACACCAGCAGCACACATCCGAGCACGAAAGAGATCCACCGCCACGCCGTCGTCATCGCCGTGGCGGCCGTATGAGACGGACCAACGTGGACGTCGGTGCCGTGGGTCGTCTGGCTGGTCATTGCCGGCTGGGGGCGGCTGTCACGGGTGGCGGGGGTGCTCATCGGTGTACCTGTTCTTCCTCGTGGTCTCAGAGGTAGTGCGGCAGTCCGTAGACGTTGACCGTGTCGTCGTTGTTCGGTGTGGAGATGGCGACTGTGACGTAGGAGCGGAGGACCACCGGTCCCAGGCAGCCGTCGACCTTGATGTGGACGTCGGTGGCGTTGATCGCCCCACTGGTACTCGTAAGGCGCTTCGTGCCGAATGACACATCGGCGATCGTGCCGGGCCGCAACACCGACGAGATCGAGGGCTGCACCGAGGCCCCGATCCCCAGCGCCGGCGGGTACGACACGTTCAAGGTGGCGTTTGGCCCGCCCGCGATACCGATCGTCGCGCCGGAGGTGACATCGGTGTTGCACCCGACCTGGAATCCGCCGGTGACCGTTCCTGAGGTCACCGGCGAGCTTCCCGCTCCCCCGATAGAGCCGGCCGCGCGCAAGGACACGAATCCCTCTCGTGTCCAGGGGCTCTGGTTCAGTGGACGCACCGAATGCACGGCCTCGCGCGCCTTGGTCGCGGTGACCTGCCACCCATCGTCGGTGGTCCGCGCGAGCGAGCGATCAGCGAATGGATTGCCACGGCTCGGGGCCGCCGCAACCGAACCCGCCACAACCCCAGACGCCAGCACGCCACTCACCGTGACTACACACGCAACCAGCACGCGAATCCGCACCGCCACCGTCTACCACCCTCTCGTTACCGACCCTAGGGAAAGAGACATTCTCACAAGCGTCCGGCAACGGCAACACCGGCCACCTGCGTCGACGCCGAAGCGAGACAGCGATGGCAGCCGACCCCGCCGCGAGCCCCAGCCCATCGCGGGCTCCCGGTGGCCGTGGTGGGCACACCGACGCCCAGCGAGGTTATGGCCCTTATCAGGTGAAAGTCTCGCCGGTCGTGGTGTCCCGGTCCGTAAACAGGGATCGGAGCCTAGAGCCACATGTGCCGGGGAAGCAACGATCCGATCGGCGTACCAAAGCGGTTATCCAACAGAATTTTCCGTACGCTGCCTGACACAAGACGAGTTACTGGCGCGCGGCGGCGACGATCCCCTGCACAGCAGGCGTTTACGTAACGACCGATTGGCCCCTTGAACTCCGTCGGGCATCCCTAAGAACCCCGGCGGTCGCGCTACCACAACCGGAAATCGGCACTGTTCGGGTGATCTATTGGCGGCGTTGATGGCCGAAAAGCAATAGATCCTCACGTGTGGCACGTTGCGCTGACTCGCAACCAGGGCCGCAACCTTGCAGGTACAGCGCCAACCGGAAGACGCGGCATCGAGTGGGCGGAGGGACGCTCAGCGACGACCAGCAGCGATCCGCTCCCGGCGGAGGCGGTCGATCTCGGGGAGGTCCAACGGCGGCAGGGGAGAGCCGACCGCTTGCGACAGCAGATGATCAGCCAACTGCGGGTTGCGTGCCAGCGCAGGACCGTGAAGGTAGGTGCCGATCACGGATCCGGTCACCGCGCCGTCGAAGCGGTCGCCGGCCTTGTTGCCGTCGCCGGCCGACACCCGTGACAGCGGCTTCGAGTCCGGACCGAGAACCGTTCCGCCGCGGTGGTTCTCGAAACCGGTGAGCGTGTCGGTGAGGCCGTCGACCAGCGGCTCGGCAACCAGTTCGCCGATACTGCGCTTGCCCTGGGGGCTGGTGGTGAGGTCGAGCATCGAGATGCCCTCGACGCGCTCACCCGCCGACGTCTCGTACCAGTGGCCGAGAACCTGGATCGCGGCACAGATGGCGAGGACGGGTGCGCCGCGCTCGGCCGCGCGCTCCAGACCGGGGTAGCGCAGCAGGTGTCGGGTGGCGAGACGTTGGGCGTAGTCCTCCGCGCCACCGAGGGTGTAGACGTCGAGGGAGTCGGGGACGGGGTCGTCGAGGGTGATCTGCACGATCTCCGCGTCGATGCCCCGCATCAGCGCCCGCTGACGCAGCACGAGCGCGTTGCCGCCGTCGCCGTAGGTGCCCATGACGTCGCCGAGGACGAGACCGATACGGAGGGTGGAGGTGTCAGCCACGAGCGACCCCCGCACTGCGCTCGATGCGGTCGATCGCGACCCCGAGGTCACGGAACGCCGTGTAGTTCGCCAGCACGTCGACGCGCCCCGGTGGACACGACGCGATCGCCGCGAGCGGGTCGTCGACGGTGGTGTGCTCGGCGCCCGCGTAGAGCAGGCGGACACCGAGATCGGCTGCGCGTTCACCGGATGCGACGACGGCGTTGTTCTCGAAGTGCTCGAACCGCACGTCCCACAGCCAGGACAGGTCCTCCCCGTCGGGCACCTGGCCGTTGACGGCGATGACGAGTCCGGACGCGTCGGGATCGATCATCGACAGCGCCTCCTGCCACCCGGCCGGGTTCTTCGCCAGCAGCATCCGGACCGAGTGCGGTCCGACCTGCCGGACGCCGTAGCGACCCGCGACCTCACCGACTGTTCCCACCGCCTCGACGGCAGCAGCCGGGTCCGCGCCCATCGCGACTGCGGCGGCCACCGCCTGGGTGGCGTTGCCGCGGTTGGCCTTTCCCGGAACGGTCAGACGCAGCGGCGCGGTGAACCCCTCGGGGCCGTGGACGGCGTCGTCGTCGAACCACCACGTCGGCGTCGGGCGTCGGAAATCGGTTCCGCTGGACCACCAGTCGTCGCCGTCCCGGACGATCGGCTCACCCGACCGGGGACAGCTGATCGAGTCGTTCGCCCACCCGCCACCGGCGGCGACCCACACGACGTTCTTCGCGTCGTAGGCCGCCGACGTCACCAGCACGTCGTCGCAGTTCGCGACGACGACCATGTCGGGATGTCGGGCGATGCCCTCCCGCAGGCGCTTCTCGATGATGGTGATCTCGCCGACGCGGTCGAGCTGGTCGCGCGAGAGGTTCAGCAGCACCAGGACTTCCGGGTCGACCGCGTCGCTCACGTGCGGGACATGCAGCTCGTCGACCTCGATCGCGGCGTACGGAGCGGTCCGGCCCAGCGTGAGCGTCGCGATGATCCCGGCATCCATGTTCGCGCCGTCGGCCTGGCTGATCACGTCACCGAGCGTCCCGAGCGCGGCGGTGGTCATCTTCGTCGTGGTCGATTTGCCGTTGGTGCCGGTGACGACGGCGGTCCGCTTGCCGGCGGCCAGTCGCCGCATGATCGACGGGTCGATCCGTGCGGCGATCAGGCCACCGATCATCGACCCCTTGCCGCGACCGGTTCGCTGCGACGCCCAGCGGGCGCCGGCGGCTGCGGCGAGCGCGGTGCGGGTGCGGAGAGGGAGACGTGCCCGGGATCGAGCGTGGGCGTCGGACATGGCGACGAGTCTCCCACAGCCGCCGCTCGCCTTCGCGGGGCCATGAGGCCCGCCACGCACCCCACGATGACGATCGCTGCCCCGGTGACCTGCAGCGCGGTCGGCGTCTCGCCGAGGATCAGCCACGACGCGGTGATCCCCACCACCGGCACCATCAGCGACATCGGCGCGACGGTGCTCGCGGGGTAGCGACCCATCAGGTAGGTCCACAGACCGGATCCCGCGGCGGTCCCGAGCACGACGACGTAGGCGAGGCCGGCGAGCGCGACGAGTCCACTGTGGTCGCCGACGGTCCGCAGGGCGTCGAACCCGGCCTGCGGGCCCTCGACGGTGAGGCTGACCAGATAGAGCGGGATCGGCGGGATCACGCACATCCACAGCGTCAGGTGCAACGGATTGGGGGCCTTGGCCTGGCGACTCCCGAGGTTGCCGAAGGCCCAGCCGAGGCCGGCCACGAGCGTCAGCAGCATCGGGACCAGCCCGGCGCTCGCGCCGTGCCCGATGCGGTCGACGGCGATGAGGACCATGCCGCCGACGGCGACCGCGATCCCGGCGACCTGGCGCCGCGACATGCGCTCACCGAGGAGCAGCACTCCCAGGATGACGGTGAACGGCGCTGACGACTGCAGGACCAGTGATGCGAGCCCGGTCGGCATCCCGCTGGCCATGGCGAGGAAGAGGAACGCGAACTGGATGATCCCGAAGCCGGTGCCGTACAGCAGCAACCACCGCAGCGGCACCTGCGGTCGGGGGACGAACAGGATGACCGGCACCGCCATCACCGCGAAGCGCAGCGCGGCGAAGAAGAACGGCGGGAAGTGATCGAGGCCGGCGTGGATGGCGAGGAAGTTGAGCCCCCACAGCACGACGACGGTGAGTCCGATGAGGCGGTCCCGTGTGGTCATGGCACCGATCGTGCGGGGCGGTCGATGTTCAGCACAATCGAATAGATGTGGACCGTATGTGTAGATTTTCTACATGGACGTGCACCGCCTGCGGCTGCTCAGGGAGTTCGCCGATCGCGGCAGCGTCGGTGCCGTCGCGGATGCGATGAGGCTCACGCC
This sequence comes from Gordonia paraffinivorans, assembly GCA_036946345.1. Classification (GTDB taxonomy): domain Bacteria; phylum Actinomycetota; class Actinomycetes; order Mycobacteriales; family Mycobacteriaceae; genus Williamsia_A; species Williamsia_A paraffinivorans_A. The sequence continues at coordinate 226,523 of JAQIJH010000001.1, forward strand.
GTCGGCGGTCTCCCAGCAGCTCAAGGTGCTCGCCCGCGAGGCCGGGATCGACCTGCTCGAACAGGACGGCCGTGGGTTGCGGCTCACCGACGCCGGGCGGGCGCTGGTCCTGCGCGCCGACGACGTCATCGCGGCGGTGGACCGGGCGTCCGAGGAGATGGCCGCCCGCGCCCGCACCACCGTCGGGTCGGTCCGCCTGGCGATGTTCCCGTCGGCCGCCTCGCTGCTGCTGCCCGGCCTGTTGTCGCAGATGGGTGCGTCCGGTGTCGCCGTCGTCGCCACCGACGTCGACGTCCCGTACGGCTCGGCTCCGGACACCCTCGCCGACAACGATCTCGTGCTCACCCACCGGGACGAACGTGCCCCGTCCGTGCGCTCGCCCCGGATCCGGTCGTCGGTGGTGATGCGCGAACCGGTCGACCTGGTCGTCCCGCCGGGCCATCGACTCGCCGGGCGTGACGCGGTGACGCTCGACGACCTCGCCGACGAGGACTGGATCAGCGTGCGCGGTGGCTTCCCCGTCGACGACGTCCTGCTGTCGCTGGCGACGATCACCGGTGTCCAGCCACGGGTCGTCCACCGCATCAACGACTTCGCGGTGATCGAGGCGATGGTCGCCGACGGGCACGGCGTCGCGCTGATACCGCGGTTCGCGGTGCGGCATCCGTCGGTGCACCAACTCGTCCTGGCCGGTGTCCGCGCGGCCCGGATCTACGAGATCCTGCACCGGCCGCAGGCTCTCGGTCGCCCGGTGAACGCCTCGGTCGCCGACGCGCTTCGGTCTCTGTGCGACGAGGTGACGGCATCCGGCCGACCGCGGCGCTACACCGTCGCCGTCGAGCGGAACTCGTAGTCGTCCAGTGGGAAGCTCGACGCGGCCCGGAACGACGCGGTCGTCGACGTCGGTCGCAGCAGCGCCGCCTCGCCGTGCTGGTTGAAGTAGTAGCTGCGGGCGGTCGAGCATTGTCCGCGGTAGAAGACGGAATCGCCGAGGCGCTCGGTGACGTCGGCAAGGAACGCGTCGTTGGCCTCGTCGGTCACCTCGAACGACTTCGCTTCGCGTCGTTGCATCTCGCTCAGCAGTCGTCGGATGTGACCCATCTGCGACTCGATGGTCGTGAAGTACGACAGGCCGCTGTAGGAGTAGGGACTGTTGAGGCTCAGCAGGTTCGGGAAGCGGGGGACGGTGATGCCCTCGTACGCCTGGAAGCGGTTGTCGCGCCAGAACTGCCCGAGGTCACGGCCCTCCCGCCCGACGATCTGCAGGGCCGGGAAGTTCACGTCCCACAGGTTGAACCCGGTGGCCAGGACCAGGGTGTCGATCGGGGTGTGGTTCCCGTCGGCGGTCACGATGCCCGCGGCGTCGAACCGCTCGATCGGTGACGTCTCGAGGCGGGTGTTCGCGCGGTTGAACGCACGGAAGTACCTGTTGGAGAACGTCGGCCGCTTGCAGCCGAAGTCGTAGTCAGGGGTGAGGGCCCGCCGTGTCGCACGGTCGCGCACCGACCAGCGCAGGTGCGCCCTGGCGAGCAGCGCCGCCGCCTTGTTCATCGGCTTGGCCTGCCGGAAGTGCAGCACGCCGACGATCATCAACGCCTCGAGCAGCGCGTCATTGACCTTGCGCGCGGCCTTCTGGGTCGCCGGGATGCGGGCGAAGAGCTGCCGCGCCACCGGCGGGATGGGGAAGTCGATCTTCGGGACCACCCAGATCGGTGTCCGCTGGTAGACGGTGAGAGCCTTTGCGCGCTCGGCGATCTCGGGGATCAGCTGCACCGCGGTGGCGCCGGTGCCGATCACGGCCACCCGCTCGCCGGTCACGTCGTGGTCGTCGTCCCACCGCGTCGTGTGCAGCACCGTGCCCGCGAAGGTGTCGATCCCGGGGAAGTCGGGGGTGTGCGGCTGCGAGAGGAAGCCCGTCGCGGTGACGAGGAACCGGCCGGTGACCTCCTCGCCGTCCGCGGTCGTGACGCGCCAGAACTTCCCGGCGTCGTCCCACTCGGCGCGCTCGACGAGCACGCCGAACCGCATGGCGCGACGCAGGTCGTAGGAATCGGCGATGTGCTCGGCGTACCGCTTGAGCTCCGCTCCGGGCGCGAACAGTCGGGACCAGTTCGGGTTCGGCGCGAAGGAGTACGAGTACGTCACCGAGGCGATGTCCACGGCGAGGCCGGGGTAATGGTTGACGTGCCAGGTGCCGCCGAGATCGTCCTCGCGGTCGAGGATCGTCAGGTTCCGGTACCCGAGCTCCTGGAGTGCGATGGCGGCGCCCATCCCGCCGAAGCCGGCCCCGACGATCACCGCGTCGAAATCTGGTGTCATCGTCGACACCGCCCTTCTGTCTATAACTCGGCGTAACAGGTATCGGAGCAGTCTGCGCGACGCCCCCGGGGCCGTCAAGACCGCTCGCGGGTTTCGCCGACGACCCTGCCCGGGTAGCCCCCGATGACCCGATCGGCGACGACGAAGGAGCACGCATGGCATCGAAGACGCGGACGACGACCGACCACGACGAGATCCGCGAGTGGGTCGAGGACCACGACGGGGTCCCCGCCGTGGTCCGCGGGACGGAGTCCGGCGACGAGGCCGGCGTCCTGCGGTTCGACTTCCCCGGCGGTGCCGACGAGGACGAACTGCGACATCTCGAATGGGACGAGTGGTTCGCGTCGTTCGACGACGCCGGCCTCGCGCTGGTCTACCAGGAGGAGAAGGCCGACGGCAGCGACAGCACCTTCTTCCGACTGGTCGACGCCGACGACGTGTGACGACCGGGGATCTCGGCGAGACCGTCCCACGTGACCGCCGTCACGCCTACGCTTTCGGTTAGCGGCGCTTAACGCAACGACGCGACACGAGAGGCGGGCGGCATGCAGACCAGCGATCACCCGGCGACGAGCCAGGAGGCGGGGCCGACCGAGCCGCCGCTCATCGAGGACCCGATCGGGGTGGTGCTCGTCGGGACCGCAGAACGGCAGGGCGAGAGCGACGCGTTGGTCGAGGTGGCCACGGGCCGCCGGTGGACCTGGGCCGAGCTGCGCACAGCCGTCGACGAGGTCGCCGCGGCGCTGCTCGCGGCCGGGGTGCAGAAGGGCGACCGGGTCGCGATCTGGGCACCCAACTGCGCGGAGTGGACGTTGGTGCAGTTCGCGACGGCGACGGTCGGCGCGATCCTCGTGACGATCAACCCGGCGTACCGCGCGCACGAGTTGCGCTATGTCCTGCAGCAGTCGACGACGCGACTCGTCGTCGCGACACCGACCGCCGGGTCGTCCGACTACGCGGCGATGCTTGATGCCGTCGCGCCCGAGGTGCCGACCCTCGAGCGCGTGGTCCTCATCGGTACCGACAGCTGGTCGGAGTTCGTCGAGGCCGGTCGCTCTGTCGACGCCGACGCGGTGGTTCGTGCGCGTGCCGCCACCGCGGTCGGCGATCCCATCAACATCCAGTACACGTCCGGCACGACCGGATCACCCAAGGGCGCGACGCTCAGCCACCGCAACATCCTGAACAACGGGTACTTCGTCGGCGAGCTCTGCGGGTACACCGAGATCGACCGCGTCTGCATCCCCGTGCCCTTCTACCACTGCTTCGGCATGGTGATGGGCAATCTCGCGTGTGTGACCCACGGGTCGACGATGGTCATCCCCGCACCGGCGTTCGACCCGGGCGCCACGCTCGATGCCGTTGCCGCGGAACGCTGTACGTCGCTCTACGGCGTGCCGACCATGTTCATCGCCGAGCTCGACCACCCACGGTTCGCCGAGATCGACCTGTCGTCGCTCCGGACCGGGATCATGGCCGGCTCGCCGTGTCCGATGGAGATCATGAAACAGGTGATCGACCGGATGGGGATGGCGGAGGTGTCGATCGCCTACGGCATGACCGAGACGTCACCGGTCTCGCTGCAGACCCGCGTCGACGACCCGGTGGAGAAGCGCGTGTCGACGGTGGGACGCGTCGGTCCGCACCTGGAGGTCGCGATCGTCGACCCCGCGACCGGCGAGCGTGTCCCGCGCGGCGAGCCCGGCGAGCTGTGCACCCGGGGGTACTCGGTAATGCTCGGCTACTGGGACAACCCGGAGATGACCGCGCAGGCCATCGATCCCGACGGCTGGATGCACACCGGCGACATCGGGGTGATGGACGCCGACGGCTACGTCGCCGTGACGGGCCGCATCAAGGACATGGTCATCCGCGGCGGGGAGAACATCTACCCCCGCGAGATCGAGGAATTCCTCTACCGCCACCCCGACATCCTCGACGCGCAGGTCGTCGGGATCCCTGACCCGAAGTACGGCGAGGAACTCGTCGCGTGCCTGCGGCTGCGGCCGGGCGCCGACGAGATCACCGCCGAGTCCCTCCGCGAGTTCTGCCGAGACGGGTTGGCCCGCTACAAGATCCCGCGGTACGTGCAGATCCTCGACGAATTCCCGATGACCGTCACGGGCAAGGTCCGCAAGGTGGAACTGCGGGAGCGGGCGACCCGGGAGATCGGGGTCACCCGGCCGTCGCCGGCCGGGTGACCCGCACGATCACGGCGCCCAGGTGCGTGGGGCCTGCTCGCCGGACTCCGGCGCGTGCGACCGGTGTGCCCGGTTGACCGCGCTGACGACCGCGCGCAGGGTCGCCGTGGTGATCGAGGTCGCGATGCCCACGCCCCAGACGGTCTCGCCGTCGATCTCGGTCTCGATGTAGGTCGCGGCCTGCGCGTCGAAGCCCGCGGTCAGGGCGTGCTCGCTGTAGTCGAGAACCCGGATGTCGTAGCCGACGGTTCCGAGGGCGTCGACGAACGCGGCCAGCGGTCCGTTGCCGGTGCCGCTGATCTCCTTCTCGACCCCGTCGACCTTCACCACGGCGTGGATCGTGTCGTCGCCGCCGTCGGTCTCGGACGCGTCGACGCGCTGGCTGATCCGCTCGAGCGGTCGGACGGGGTGCAGGTACTCCTCGGCGAAGACGTCCCACATCTCCTTCGGGTTCACCTCGCCGCCCTCGCCGTCGGTGATCTTCTGGATCTCGCGGCTGAACTCGATCTGCAGGCGGCGCGGCAGCGACAGCCCGTGGTCGGCCTTCATGATGTACGCGACGCCGCCCTTGCCGGACTGGCTGTTGACGCGGATGACCGCCTCGTAGTTGCGGCCCACGTCCTTCGGGTCGATCGGCAGATACGGGACGGCCCAGGTGATGTCGTCGACGTCGGCGCCCGCGTCGTCGGCGTCGACCTTCATCTGGTCGAGTCCCTTGTTGATGGCGTCCTGGTGGCTGCCGGAGAACGCGGTGTAGACCAGGTCGCCACCGTAGGGGTGACGCTCGGGGACATTGAGCTGGTTGCAGTACTCGACGGTGCGACGGATCTCGTCGATGTCGGAGAAGCTGATCTGCGGGTCGACGCCGCGGCTGAAGAGGTTCATCCCCAGCGTCACCAGGCACACGTTGCCGGTGCGCTCACCGTTGCCGAACAGGCAACCCTCGATGCGATCGGCGCCGGCCTGATAGCCCAGTTCCGCTGCGGCGACGGCGGTCCCGCGATCGTTGTGCGGGTGCAGGCTCAGGATGAGAGAGTCACGGCGGGCCAGGTTGCGGTGCATCCACTCGATGGAGTCGGCGTAGACGTTCGGGGTCGCCATCTCCACCGTGGCCGGCAGGTTGACGATCATCGGGTCGTCGGGCGTGCGCGCGATGATCTCGCTGACCGCGTCCACGACCTCCTTGGCGTACGACAGTTCGGTGCCCGTGTAGGACTCCGGCGAGTACTCGTAGCGCCAGTGCGTCTCCGGGTACTTCTTCTCCTCGGACTTCACCAGATGCGCTGCGTCGGTGGCGATCTTCGTGATCGCCGCCTTGTCGGCACGGAACACGACGCGGCGCTGCAGGACCGAAGTCGAGTTGTAGAAGTGGACGATGACGCTGCGCGCACCGCGGCAGGCGTCGAAGGTCCGCTCGATCAGTTCCTTCCGGCACTGGGTGAGCACCTGGATGGTGACGTCGTCGGGGATCGCGTCGTCGGTGATGATCTCGCGGACGAAGTCGTAGTCGGTCTGGCTGGCCGAGGGGAAGCCGACCTCGATCTCCTTGTAGCCCATGCGGACCAGCAGGTCGAACATACGGCGCTTGCGCGCCGGGCTCATGGGGTCGATCAGTGCCTGGTTGCCGTCACGCAGGTCGACGGCGCACCACGCCGGGGCGCGGTCGATGACCTTGTCCGGCCAGGTGCGGTCGGGGAGGGTGATGGTCTCGACCTCGTCGGCGAACGGTCGGTACCGGTGGGACGGCATCGCCGAGCCGCGCTGCGTGTTCCAGGCGGGCTGGTCGGCGGGGATGGGGCCGGCGGGTTCGACGATGCGACTGGCGGCCGACGTGAAACTGTCTGCTGCGGGCATGGGGGTGGATCTCCGATTCGTGTGAGCGGTCTGTGTGAGAGGAGACCGGCACACGCAGGGATCCCGCGGCGAGGAGCCGGTCCGATCAGACCCCGCCGCGGCAGCCGAGGAGAAGAGCACGCCGCACGAGCGCAGACCCTACCCCCGCCCCGCCGACGGGGACAACATCGCGTCAGCGGACAGGTCGGCGACGGCGCTCCGGACGGTGCGGATCTCCTCGTCGTCGGGCGCCGGCGGTGTGCTCCCGTGCCGCCAGCAGAGGCCGAGCAGCTCGTGCACGGTGGCGCGGAGTCGGACGTGTCGGGGCCAGTCGTGGTGGGCGAAGGCGGGCTCGTCGACGGCGGCCACGCCCGCGGCGAGTTCGGCCTCCATCAAGGCCCATTGCACGTCGCGACGTCGTTCCATGCCGGCCGGCGACGCGGGCGGCGCCGTGGCGACGGTGTCGAGCAGTCGGGTCATGGCGGCCAGCGTGCCGGCACGGGTGAACCGGATGGTCCGCCGATGGGCGTGGGGCGCGACGACCCACAGCGCACCGATGCCCACCGCGACACCGATGACCGTCTCGAGGATGCGGTCGAGCGCGGGCGTCGCGATCGCCGGACCCGACGCCGACATCGACAGTGCGAGCGGGGTGATGGCCATGACCGCGAGTCCGTAGTTGCTGACGACGGTGAGCTCGATCAGGAACGTCAGGACGGTCAGCAGCACGACGAGGACGGCGGGCGACGGCGCGAGATGGTGGATCAGCGCGAACAGACCGACGCCCACGGCGGTGCCGACGAGACGATGGGCGCCGCGCAGTGCGCCCCGGATGCGGTCGGGGCCGAGCTGCAGCACCAGCACCACGGCGACGATCGCCCAGTCCGGCCGGCTGAGCCCACACAGCACCGACACCACCCCGGCCACCGTCGCCGCGACCGTGACCCGCAGCGTGGCGACCGCCGCCGGGCTGTCGACGTGCATCGCCGACCGGAGCCGGTGGGCGATCGACGGACGCGGCAGCGGTGCCATTGCCGCCGGGTCGTCGGGGTCGGGGTTCGCCCCGGTGTGCACGCGGTGGTGCGCCTCCCACAGCCGACGGGCGAGCGGACCGTCCACCTGCGCGGCGTCGTGCAGGACACTCCAGGCCTGCAACAGCGCACCACCCGCGCCCTGCCGCAGGTGCGATGCGCGGGACGCCCCGGCGTCGAGGTAGGCCTCGACCGACTTCGTGGCCGCTGCGACCGCGGCCGCCTCGGGGGCACGACGCCGGACGAGAGCGGGCGCCATCCCGGCCACGAGGGCCCCGACGACACCCGCCGCGGTGACGGCGACGACCTCGAGCGGGTCGACGCCGTGGCGCACGACCGACAGCGCGACGCCGCCGGTGAGGACGAGGAAGAACGGACCCGGGGGGCCGATCCGCAGTGCGTTGCCGACGAACACCACCACCGCGGACAGCGCCACCGTCGCGACGACGAGCCCGATCGATGCCGCCGTCGACGGCGTCGCGCCGGCCAGGTGCGACAGTGCGCCGAGCGTCCCGGCCGACACGACGAGCGCCAGGCCCGCGGTGAGGATGACCCGCCAGCGGATGCGGTAGGGACGGTTCTCGCCGTAGAGCACCGCGAACCCGCCGAGCGCCGCGAGCAGCGCGGTGCGACCGAGGCCCGCGGCGAGCAAGACCGAGGCGGGCAGCGCGAACGCCGCGGCGGCGCGGATCGCCGCCGGCCACCTGGTGCCGATGCCGTCGACCGTGACGAACGTCCGCAGCACCGACGGCCGTACGGGTGGGCCGGGGAACTCGGTGGGTGCGGGGGTCGTCACAGGTCGATCAGCCGCGGAACGGCAAGCCCCACTGCTTGGCGAAGGCGATGTCCTCGAGCGGCAGGCGGGTGCGCTCGCGGGCGTCCTTCTCGGCGATGGTCGGTTCCAGCGTCGACGGGTCGGCGAGGGTGCCGATCGCGAGCAGCACGAGCGGACGTTCGGCCGCGGGGACGGAGAACCGTTCGATGACGGCGGGGACCTCGAACCCCGCCATGGGGTGCGCGACGTGACCGGACGCGACGGCCTGGATGATCATCTGACCCACGGTGAGCCCGAGGTCGACGGCGCCGTAGGTGGTGGCGTTCTCGTCGTCGACGTCGTTGCGTGTGGTCACCAGGACCAGCGCCGACGCCGCCCGCGCCCAGGCGTTCCCGCGACTGAGGGTCTCCGCGAGGCCCTCGAACGTCTCGTCGCCCCGGACGCCCACGACGAACCGGACAGGCTGGGTGGCGCCCCACGTCGGCGCCCACCGTCCGGCCTCGAGGATGTCGCGCAGGTCATCGGCGGAGATGGTCGCCGACGCGTCCAGTCCTCGTGCGCTCCAGCGCTTCTCGAACAACTCGTGCATGTGCCCTCCCGTCGTCGTGACGCCGTCGGGCAGGCCCGGCGACCCGGTGCTCAGGCGTCGCGCGGTTCGCGGCGACGGAGCACCACCGCGATCACCGCGGCCAGCACCACGAGTAGCACCGCGGAGACACCGACGGCAATGTGAAGTCCGTCAACGAACGCGGCGCGGGCGTCGGTCGCCAGGGCGGAGTCGCCGACCGCGCGGGCCCGGTCGAGCGTCTGCCCCAGCGTGTCGGCGAAGCCGCGCCCACCGTCGTCGGCCCGGAACACCGCGGTCGCGAGCGACCCCAGGAGCGCCAGGCCGAGGGCGCTGCCCAGTTCGAAGCTGGTCTCGCTGATGCCCGACGCCGCGCCCGCCCGTTCGGGCGGTGCCGAGCCGACGGCGACCTCGGACACGAGGCTGAACACGATGCCGTAGCCGACACCGGCGATCGTCGTGGGCAGCAGGTACACCCACAGCGGGGTGTCGGTGCCGACGAACAGCAGTCCCGCGTTGCCGATCGCGGCGGCCAGCAGTGCGAGCACGAACGCCGCGCGGGTGCCGAGCAGCGCGTCGACCTTCGAGGCGCCGAGCGAGAACACCGCGACGGCGACGGCCATCGGCAGGCCGGCCAGCGCCGCGGCGAGCACGTCGCGACCCAGCACCGACTGCAGGTAGATCCCGGTCAGGTACGAGAGCGCACCGAGCGTCATCATGCAGGTCAGCGCGGACGTGACCGCAGCGGAGAACCTGGGCAGGCGGAACAGCGCGATCTGCAGCAGTGGGTGCCGGGCGCGACGCTGCTGACGCAGGAACGCCACGAGCGCGGCCACACCGACGACGCCGACGACGACGCCGGTCGCGTCGAGGCCGTCGGAGGCGATGTGCTTGACCGCGTAGACCACCGGCAGGATGCCCGCCAGCGACAACACGACCCCGAGGATGTCGAAGGGATCGGTCGTGCCGGACTTGTACTCGGGGACCAGCTTCGGCGCGAGGGCCAGCAGGGCGACGAGCACCGGGACGTTGAGCAGGAAGATCGAGCCCCACCAGAAGTGGTGCAGGATCACCCCACCGATCACCGGGCCGACCGCCGACCCACCGGCGAAGCAGGCCGTCCAGATGCCGATCGCGAGCGAGCGCCGGCGAGCGTCGGGGAACATGCTGGAGATCAGCGACAGGCTGGACGGCAGCAGCGTCGCGCCGCCGATGCCCATCACCGCGCGGGCGCCGATGAGCACGGCGGCGCTGGGTGCGAACGCGGCGACCGCCGAGGCGGCGCCGAAGAGCATCGCGCCGCTGAGCAGGACGCGGCGGCGACCGAAGCGGTCGCCGATGTTGCCCATGGTGATGAGGAGACCGGCGATGAGGAACCCGTAGATGTCGACGATCCACAGCTGCTGCGCGGCCGTCGGGGCGAGCTGATCGGTGATGGTCGGGATCGCGAGGTACAGGACGGAGAAGTCCATGGCGACCAGCAGCACCGGCATGCACATGACGGCGAGGCCGATCCAGGTGCGCAGGGTGGGGAGGTCGCCACGACGGACGTCGGCCTCCGCGGGGTGGTGGATGGTGCTCATCGTGTTCGCCTCCTTCTCGGCTCGGTGACGGCGGCGCGTACGGCGTACGCGGAATGGTTGCCCACGCGAACATACCCACTGGGTACGCTGTACGCAAACGGCTTCACCAGCGCGGACATTCCAGGAGGGGGCGCGTGTGACCGACAGTGACGCGGGAGGGCGACTGACCCGGGACGCCATCGTGTCGGCGGCCATCGACATCGCCGACGTGGAGGGGTTCGACGCGCTGAGCATGCGCAAGATCGCCGATCGGCTCGGCGTCGGCGCGATGTCGCTGTATCGGCACGTCTCCGACAAGGACGCGCTGCTCATGGCGATGACCGAGGAGATCGGCGCGCGGTTCCCGTACCCCTACGGTGAGCACGCCGCCGACGACCCGGCCGACGACCGGGCGGCGGTCGGCGGGCGGTCGTGGCGGGAGTGCGTGCAGGTCGCCACCGACACCGACTGGGACCTCTACACCCGCCACCCGTGGGTGGTGCTCGCGTACTCGTCGCCGCGGCACAGCATGGGCGCGGCCAGCCTGCACTGCCTCGACTGGATGATGGCCGGGTTCTCCCAGCTCGGTGTCGACCGTGTCGGCGCGGCCGAGATGACTCTCACGTTGTGGAGCTACATCCAGGGCGTCGCGCTGACCGCGGTCAGCGCCGACCTGGTCCGCACCACCGGGCCCGACCAGGACCCCGCCCGCGGTGGGCTCGACGAGGTTCTCGACGGCACCCCGCCCGTCGAGCCACCTCCGCGCATCGCCGACCTCGTCGGCGCCGGACGCGACGTCGGCCTCACCGACATGCGTCGCCGCCTCGACCGCGGCGTGGAGATGCTCTGCATCGGCTTCGAGGCGGTCGCACGGGAGGCGAGGGGCTGATCTCGCCCGCGGTTTTCGCTTCTCGCCACCGTGTTTCGGGTTCGCCTGAGGGATTCAGGTGGCGGGCCCTCGGCCCGGTTGCGAAGTCGTCCCACCGCGGGCGAAACCCGAAAACCAGCCGGGACAGGGGAAGTAGGGCGCACGTTCGCACGGTCGGCGTGCGTTCGCATGTGGTCGCGCCGTTCGCATGGCTCCGGCGGCACGCGAACGGTCCGGCAACGTGCGAACGGCGGCCCGGCATGCGAACTCGCCACCCCGCTCCCTGTCCCCAGCTGGCTTTTCGGGGTTTCGCCCACGCAACCCCGGCTCGCCCGCACCATTTCGCGGGCGAACCCGAATCCCGGTGGCGACCCTGAGAAACGGCGGGCGAGACCCAGTTCAGCTCGCGTCGGCGACTCCGCAGCCGAAGCGGCGGCGGTAGGCGGTGGGGGACAGGCCCACGGACGACGTGAAGTGGTGGCGGAGCAGCGTCGCCGACCCGAAGCCGACCTGCGTCGCCACCTGCTCGATGCCGATCTCGGTCGACTCCAGCAGCGTCCGGGCGTGGGCGACGCGCTGCTCGGTGAGCCACTTGTGTGGGGTGGTCCCGACCTCGTCGACGAACCGGCGGGCGAAGGTGCGGGACGACATGTGGGCGCGGCGGGCGAGATCGTCGACGGCGATGTCGGCGTCGAGGTTCTCGACCATCCACGCGAGGATCGCCCCGAACCCGTCGTCGGAACAGCGGGGCACGGGGGCGGCGACGAACTGCCGCTGACCCCCGTCGCGGTGCGGCGGGACCACCATGCGCCGTGCGATCGCGTTCGCGACGACCGGTCCGTGCTCCTCGCGCACCACGTAGAGGCAGGCGTCGATGCCGGCGGCGGTGCCGGCGCTGGTGATGATCGGGAACTCGTCGGCGAACAGGACGTCGGTGTCGACGCGGACCTCGGGGAAGCGCTCGGCGAGGAGCTCGCCGTAGCGCCAGTGGGTCGTGCAGCGCTTCCCGTCGAGCAGGCCGGTCGCGGCGATGGTGAACGCGCCCGAACACACCGACAGCAACCGCCCGCCCCGCGCGGCGACCTCACGCAGCGTGTCGAGCACGGCCTCGGGTGGGTCGACGTCCACCTTCCCGCCGGGGATGGCGACGAGGTCCGCGTCGAGCGCCGCCGAGAGCGGGTGCGGCGCGATCACCGACGCCCCGTTTCCGCTGGCCAGGGGGACGCCGGGTGTCGGCGAGCAGATCCGCAGCTCGAACGGGGGTACCCCGTCGTCGGTGCGGTCGAGGCCGAACACCTCGTGGATGACGCCGTACTCGAAGAGCGCGACCGGGTCCTGCACGATCACCGCGACTGTTCTCAGCACCCGACCATGATGGCAGAAAATTTACCGACGGTGGCATCGCTGCCACTGGTGGCGGGATCTTGACGGACGCATATTCAGTGCCATGACCATTGCACTGATCCTCGTCCCCGTCCTCCTCGTCGCGATCGTGGTGTACCGCAACCAGATCCGCACCGCGCACCGACCCCGTGTCCCGTTCGGTTTCGACGCCGTGTCCGGCGGATACGGCGATCTGAGCCCCGACGCGGATCGCGTCCGCGCCGAGATCCGGGCCGTCGCCGCCCACGAGCAGCCGGCCGACGACCCCCGTCGTGGCTTCCCCGGACCGGGGTGGATCGGGGTCCGGTGAAGTCCGACGGCTCAGATGGCGTGCGGATAGACCGTGAGCATGTGCGCACCGAACCAGGAGCTCAGCGCCACCACCGCGACGAGCACCCACGCCTGGGTGAAGGGCCGACTGCGCGCCAGCGCGATCGCGGCCGGCACCAGCAGCACGAACGCCGGCAGCAACAGCCGCGGTCGGCTCATCATCAAACCGCTCGACGCACCGATCGACACCACGACCAGCGTCCCGTAGACGAGCACGGGCCAGGGGAGCCGCTCCCAGACGGCCACCGCGACGAGCGCGACCGTCGCGACGGTGATCCAGGCGGTCGCGACCAACGCGACCTCCGACGAGTTCACCAGCGAGTAGTTGACGAAGTCCCAGGTGCTCCTGCCCCAGTCGATCTCGGTGCCCCAGCCCTGGGTCTGGATGGTGAACCACCCCGTCGGACTGCCGGTCTGATGCCAGACGACGGCGAGGTACCCGATGTACCCGAGGGGTGCGAGCACGAACGCGATCCACGTCGACGGTCCGTCGCGACGGCCCAGCAGTGCCGCGAGCATGACGACGCCGATCAGCACGACGGCGGTCGGCCGGGTGAGTCCGGCGCCGAGCGTCATGACGCCGGCCAGGATCCAGCGGTGCTCCAGCACGCCGAGCAATGCCCACACGGCCAACGCGCAGAACAACGCCTCGGTGTACGCCATCGACAGCACGATGCCCATCGGCGCGGCCGCGAACAGGACGACGAGGATCAGGCCGACTCGCGTCGGGTCGGGATCGCCGGTGGTCGAGGGGTTCTCGTTCCACAGCATCGACACCCGCGTCCGCGCGCGGAGGTTGTCGGTGAACCAGCCCCGGCCGCCGCGTGGCCGCTCGGACATCCGTCGTGCGCACAACGCGCCGAGCCGCGCGACGCCGACCGCCGCGATCGCGCCGAGCACGATGTTCACCGCGATCGCGGCACCGAGCACGGAGACGCCGGGGATGTCGGCGACGAGTCCGACGAGGTACGGGTACCCCGGGAAGAAGGCGTACGGCGTGTTCGCGTCGCGGTAGCCGTGCGCGTCGGCCTGCGTGTACGGCACCCCGTCGTAGCCGTACTCGGCGATCGCCAGCATCCACTTGCCGTCCCAGGCCGACAGGGTGGCGCCCAGCGAACCGCCCCGCAGGTCGGTGAAGCGGGCCAGTGTCGCGACCCCGATCGCTCGGACCGCCAGGAACACGACCACCGGGAGGACCCACTCACGCCCGGCGAGCCACGTGACCGGGCCCGTCGGCCGCGTCGTCGTCTCGTCCGCGCCGCCGACGGTCGCGGTGGTCGTTGTCGCCACGGCAGAGATCGTAAGCCGATCCGGCACGGGCGCTCTTCCGGCGACCGGCGCAGCGCCCGATCTGCCCGCCTCGGCACGGTCGGTAGTGTGTGGCGCGACATCGCCGAGTGGACGCGCAGTGTGGCGCGCATCGGTGACCAGCATCGAATCGCGTGGAGGTACGCCGGCGTGGCACTCGTGGTGCAGAAGTACGGCGGGTCGTCCGTCGCGTCGGCCGAACGGATCCGACGGGTCGCCGAGCGCATCGTCGAGACCAAGAAGGCCGGGCACGACGTCGTCGTCGTGTGCTCGGCCATGGGCGACACCACCGACGAACTCCTCGACCTCGCCGAGCAGGTGTGCCCGTCCCCGCCGGGCCGCGAGATGGACATGCTCCTGACCGCCGGTGAGCGCATCTCCAACGCGCTGGTCGCGATGGCGATCAGTTCCCTCGGCGCGCACGCGCAGTCGTTCACCGGCTCGCAGGCAGGCGTCATCACCACCAGCAGCCACGGCTCGGCGAAGATCATCGAGGTGGCGCCGGGTCGCCTCCGGAGTGCCCTCGACGAGGGGAAGATCGTCCTCGTGGCTGGCTTCCAGGGCGTCTCGCAGGACACCAAGGACGTCACCACGCTCGGCCGAGGCGGGTCGGACACGACCGCCGTCGCGCTCGCGGCCGCGTTGAACGCCGACGTCTGCGAGATCTACACCGACGTCGACGGCATCTACACCGCCGACCCGCGCATCGTCTCCGACGCACGGCACCTCGAGACGGTCTCGTTCGAGGAGATGCTCGAGATGGCGGCGTGCGGGGCGAAGGTGCTGATGCTCCGGTGCGTCGAGTACGCCCGCCGCTACAACGTTCCCGTTCACGTGCGCTCGTCGTACACCACCAAGCCCGGGACCATCGTGTCCGGATCGATGGAGGACATCCCCGTGGAAGACGCAATCCTGACCGGTGTCGCACACGACCGCAGCGAGGCCAAGATCACCGTCGTCGGCCTCGACGACCGGCCGGGCTACGCGGCCAAGGTCTTCCGCGCGGTCGCCGACGCAGACATCAACATCGACATGGTCCTGCAGAACGTGTCGAAGGTGGACACCGGCAAGACCGACATCACCTTCACGCTGCCGCGCGAGCTCGGCCCGGTCGCGACGAACAAGCTGATGAAGCTCAAGGACGAGATCGGGTTCTCCGAGATCCTCTACGACGACCACATCGGCAAGGTGTCGCTCGTCGGCGCCGGCATGAAGAGCCACCCCGGCGTCACCGCGACGTTCTGTGAGGCGCTGAGCAACGCCGGCATCAACATCGAGCTGATCTCCACCTCGGAGATCCGCATCTCTGTGCTCACCCGCGACAGCGAGCTCGACGACGCGGTGCGGGCCCTGCACGCAGCCTTCGACCTCGGCGGCGACGAGGAAGCCGTCGTCCACGCCGGAACGGGGCGCTGAGCCATGGGCATCCGTGTGGGAGTGGTCGGCGCGACCGGCCAGGTCGGCGCCGTCATGCGCACCCTGCTCGCCGAGCGCGATTTCCCCGCCGACGAGGTGCGGTTCTTCGCCTCGTCGCGCTCGGCGGGGAAGAAGCTGCCCTGGCGTGACGGCGAGATCACCGTCGAGGACGCGTCGACCGCCGACCCGTCCGGGTTGGACGTCGCGCTGTTCTCGGCCGGCGCCACGATGTCCCGTGAGCAGGCGCCGCGGTTCGCCGCCGCCGGCGTGACGGTCGTCGACAACTCGTCGGCGTGGCGCAAGGACCCCGACGTCCCGCTGGTCGTGTCCGAGGTCAACGGCCACCTGGCGCACACCCCACCGAAGGGGATCATCGCCAACCCGAACTGCACCACCATGGCCGCGATGCCGGTGCTCAAGCCGCTGCACGACGAGGCCGGCCTGCGTCGTCTCATCGTGTCGAGCTACCAGGCCGTCTCCGGCAGCGGTCTCGCCGGCGTCGAGGAACTCGCCGGGCAGTTGCGCGCCGGGATCGACGACGTCGAGAAGCTCGTCCACGACGGCTCGGCCGTCACCGGGCCCGACCCGGTGAAGTACGTGGCGCCGATCGCGTTCAACGTGCTGCCGCTCGCCGGGTCGATCGTCGACGACGGTTCGTTCGAGACCGACGAGGACCAGAAGCTGCGCAACGAGTCGCGCAAGATCCTCGACATCCCCGAACTGCTGGTCAGCGGCACGTGCGTGCGTGTCCCCGTCTTCACCGGTCACTCGCTGTCGATCAACGCCGAGTTCGATCGGCCGCTGTCCCCGGAGCGCGCGCAGGAGATCCTGGCCGGTGCGCCGGGTGTGCGCGTCGTCGACGTCCCGACCCCCCGTGACGCCGCCGGTATCGACGAGTCGTTGGTCGGGCGCTTCCGCGTCGACCCCGGCGTGCCCGACGGTCGCGGCCTGGCGTTGTTCGTCGCGGGCGACAACCTGCGCAAGGGCGCCGCGCTGAACACCATCCAGATCGCGGAACTGCTCGTCGCGCGATGACACCGGGGGCTCGTGAGACGGGTGCCACACTGGTCCCATGAGCACGGCACGAGACCCCGACGCGGACGGCACGCCCGAGCGGGTGCCGAGCATGGCCGAACTCGACGCCCTCGACATGGCCGAGATCGCCGCCGGACGCACGTCGGCCGACAAGCACCTGCGCGACGAGGACCCCGGCCCGCCGCCCGCCTCCCTGCGTCACGCTCTGACGGTCTGGTACGCGCAGGCCGCCCTCGCGCTCGTGTCCGTCGTCTACGGGTTCGTCGCGCTGGGCACCATCGGTGACGCACTGCGCGCCCGCCTGGCCGAGGGCGTCGTCCGCGACCCCGACAACGCCGCGCCCGCCTCGAACATCGACTCCCTGTCGTCGACGGTCCCGCCGATCCTGCTGGTCGGGATCCTCGTGGCACTGGCGCTGCAGTACCCGCTGCTGGTCGCGATCGCCCGGCACCACAGCCGCAACTGCCGCAACTTCTACGTCACCGTCGTGGTGGTGACGCTGCTCGCGATCCCCGTCGGCGTCGATCTCCTCTTCGACTACCCGGACATCCCGACGGTCATGACGGTGATCGCGTGGGTGCAGTTCGGCCTGCTGATCCTGTCCGCGCTGTTCACGTTCCGCCGCGACGTGAACCTCTGGCTCCCGGCACCGATGCGCCTGCGCCCCGGGCGGACCACCGGGTACTGAGCCCACCCTCACCCAAGGGAATGCCCCATGCGTGACGCAGCGTTGGATCGTGGCGGCGAGCCGCGTGTCCCGCGCGGAGCCGACGACCGAAAGGACTGCAGATGAGCATCGAGACGGCTTACACCATCTCCTCCAAGGCCACCGGTGGTGGACGTGACGGGCAGGTGTATTCCGCGACGGGCAACATCGACCTCGACCTGCGTCCGCCGAAGGAGCTCGGCGGCAGCGGCGAGGGCAGCAACCCCGAGGAGCTGTTCTCGGCCGGGTACGCCGCGTGCTTCCTCGGCGCCCTGCACGCCACC
>JAQIJH010000002.1:0-147570 GCA_036946345.1 Gordonia paraffinivorans
GGGGACGCCTGGACGGATCGAAGTTCCGTCGCCCCGAGACGCCGCCCCGTTTCGTCGAGTTCAGAATGACGACGTCCACGAGCGCGTCGAGGATCGCCCGCCGGCGCGCGAGCAAGAAGCCGTCCGACCGGTCCTCGCGCGTCCCGAACCACGCCGCCCGGATATCCTCGCCGGCCGGCAGACCGACGAGCGGGTTCGACGTCGCCGCCGCCGCGAGCGCCGCGGAGATCTCGTCGAGCCGGCCCCCGCATCCGCTCAGACGCGACACTCATCTGACGGCCCGTGATCTCGCCGAGCGCATACCGGGTCGCCAGCTCGTCGAGCCGCGCTTCGAGCCCGGACTTCTCGACGTGAAGAGAACCGACGTCCGTCTTCCGCGTCCTCGCGCGCGAACAGATCCCGCGACGTCGCCGGCCTGGAGCCGGCCGACAATCACCTCCTCGACGTACGCGTCGAGCGCCGGCCGCCTGCCGCATGACGTGTCCACTCGTCCACGCGTCCTCCCGCACGGCGCACCGATACGCCGGGATCTTCGTCCCGTCCTTCCGCGGCTTCGAGTGCCCGACGCGGATCCGGCGCTGACCGCACACCTCGCACACGTAGAGCCCGGAGCCGAGCCACTTCGGAGTAGCTCCCGGAGTCGTCCGCCGAGCCGGGGTCGAGGAGGATCGCCTGACACGCCGCGAGCATGTCCTCGTCGATCAGCGCGCCCCCACTGACCGCGCCCGAGAACCTCGCCCTTGTACGAAGTGAGCCCCGGCGGACCGCGGAGAGACGAGCTTGTCGCGCATCGCCTGAGACGACCAGCGAGCCCGACCGCTCGCCGTCGGGATCCCGCGCTCGTTCAAGTCGCGGACGATCTGCCGGAGCGAGACGCCGGCGATCACTTGCTCCGCAGCGGAGCGGATCACCTCCGCCTCCTCCGGGACGACAGTGAGCCCGTCACGCTCCCACCCCGTAGGGACGGATCCCGCCATTGAACGCGCCGGCCGCGAGCCGCTGCTGAGACGCGCGCCGGATCCGGTCGCCCTTGTGCTCGCTCTCGTACCGCGCCCACGCGCCGAGCGTCCGCGCTATCGCTCGCCCCGACGCCGAGGATAGATCCCACGCGCCCCGCCTGGACCGTGTGAGTCACGACGCCCGCGCCTTCTTCCACGAGCGCGATGAACTCCTCCAGCTCCGCCGGCGACCGGTGAAGCCGGTCCGGGTGCCACGCGATCACGCCGGCCACCTCGCCCCGCTCGATCGCGTCGAGGAGTTCCCGATACGCCGGCCGGCGCTTCCCCGAGTACGCGCTCACGTCGTTGTCCGTGAACACTTTCGTCACCGTCCAGCCGAGCCGCGCGGCGAGCGCCGTACAGTCTTCGGTCTGACGCTCGACGCCGAGACCAGCGCCTTCGCGGTCCTGAGATATCCGGACGTACAACGCGGCGGTCGGAGGGTTCACGCGGGAAAGGGTGTCACAACTCATGTGCCGTTAAGACATCGTTGCTGAGCGGCCTGCCCGGCCGCGTCGACCCCGCCGAGCGCATCGTGTGCGTCGAGGACGCCGTCGAGCTCGCACCGACGCACCCGCACGTCGTCCGTCTGGTCGCCCGGACGGCGAACGTCGAGGGCGTGGGGGCGGTCGGCGTCCGCGAACTCGTCCGCCAGGCGTTGCGGATGCGCCCCGACCGCATCGTCGTCGGCGAGGTCCGCGGCGCCGAGGTCGTCGACCTGCTGACCGCGCTCAACACCGGGCACGAGGGCTGTGCCGGGACGTTGCATGCGAACTCGGTCGAGGAGGTCCCCGCACGGGTCGAGGCCCTCGCGGCACTCGGCGGGATGGACCGGCCCGCGGTGCACAGCCAGCTGGCCGCCGCCGTCGACGTGGTCGTCGCCGTCGCGCGGGATCCCGACGGGCACCGTGGGATCGCCGAGATCGGACTGCTCGAGCGCGGCGGGGACGGGTGGGTGCGTACACGCCCGGTGTGGCGACGTGGCGTCGGCTTCACCGACGCGACAGCCGATCTCCGTGCGCGGATGCGCCGGATCCACCCGTCCACGGTGACGTCGTGACCGCCGCGGCGCTCTGGATGTCCGTCGCCGCGGTGGTGGCACTGTGGCCCGTGGGCGTTCCCCGCGACCGCCTCCATGCCGCGGTCGGCGCAGAGGATCGTCCGAACGGGCTGCGGCGCAGACGTTCCCGCGTCGACCGGTGGGTGGTCGGCGGATGCGCCTGCGTGATAGGTGCTCTCGTGGTCGTCGGCACCGCGGCCGGTGTCGCGGCCGGGATCGTCACGGCAGCGGTCCTCCGACACCGCCGCCGTCGTCGACGCGACCGTGCGCGAGAGGCCGAACTCGACGCCGTCCTGGATGCGGTGACGGTGATCGTCGCCGAGATGTCGGTCGGTGCGCATCCGGCCCGGGCATGCCGGCAGGCCGCCGAGGACCTGACACGGCGGACGTCGACCGAGGGGGTCGCGCCGACGCTCGAGGTGGTGACGGCGATGGCCGGACGGGCGGAACTCGGCGGTGACGTGGCCGGCGGGCTGCAGGCGGTGGGTGGGGACCGGTCGCACGCGTGGGCGCGCATCGGCGTGGCTTGGAGCACGGCCGAACAGCACGGCCTGCCGATGGCGGACCTCGTCCAGTCGGTCCGTGACGACCTGGTGGCCCGTCGGCGATTCGCCGAGCGCACACGGGCGGCGCTCGCGGGTGCCCGCGCGACATCCGCGGTCCTGGCTGGGCTGCCGGTGCTCGGTGTGCTCCTCGGGGAGGCCATGGGTGCCCGACCGACCGCGGTGCTCCTCGGGGGTGGTCTCGGCGGGATGCTGCTGGTGGGCGGCGTGACCCTCGTGGTCGTCGGGTTGGGATGGACGCGACGCATCACCGAGAAGGTGATGACCCCGTGACGACGTGGTGGGCGGCGGCGGGGGTGGCCGCGGCTCTCGCGCTCCTCCTCGCCCCGTCCGGCGGGTGGATGGTCGCGCGGCTGGTGCCACCGCCGCCCGCGGATCGGTCACCCCGATGGCTCGGCGTGGCGCGGGAGCGGACCGACCCGTTCGCGGTGGCGGCGGGCTACGACCTGTTGGCGCTGTGTCTGCGCGCCGGGATGCCGGTGAGCGCCGCGGCAGGGGTAGTGGCGGAGTCGGCACCTCCCGAACTCGCTGCGACGCTGCGGCGCGCCGCCGAGCTGTTGGCGCTCGGCGCGGACCCCCTGCAGGCGTGGGAACCCGGTCCCGGTGCCGCGCCGGCTGCGGTGTCGCTGTGCGCCATGGCCCGTCGGTCCGCACGGGCAGGCTCATCGCCCGTCGGCGGACTGGCGGAGCTCGCCCGCTCGGAACGCGAGAGCGCCCAGGATGCCGCCGCCGCGGCCGCCGAACGGGCGGGTGTGGCCGTGGCCGGGCCACTCGGCCTCTGTTTCCTCCCGGCGTTCGTCTGCCTCGGCATCGTGCCGGTGGTCGTCGGACTGGCGGGGACGGTCCTGCGCGGAGGGGTGCTGTGACACAGCGGTCCGCGGAGCCGACCGACGGACGGTCCGTCGGTCACGAGAGGGGAGAACACATGCAGCACAGATGGATGGAGGCCGCGCAGGTCCGCGTCCTGGAGGCGGCGGCCGCCGACGACGGCATGTCGACGGCGGAGTACGCCATCGGCACCATCGCCGCGGCGGCGTTCGGTGCGATCTTGTACACGGTGGTCACCGGCGACAACATCGTGTCGGCGCTGACCGGCATCGTCACCAAGGCCCTGAACACCTCGGTGGGCTGAGGTCGGGGACCCGCGGCGGTCCGACGTCGTGCCGTCGCGGGAAGCCCGCCGGGTCAGGCTCGCGGTGCGAGAACGCTGCGGCGCGTGCGGAAGTCGTCGACGGCGGCGCGGATACCGCCGACCTCGAAGCCCGTCTGCACCACCGCCGCGCCCAGCCGCGCGGCCAGCGGCGACCGGCGGGAGGGAGGCCCGAGGAAGGTGCCGAACGCTCTGAGCGGCAGCAAGGACAGCCGATGGGCGGTGAATGTCACCGGTGACGCGGCGCGGGTGTCGTAGAAGCTCGCGCCATAGCGGTGATACTGGGACAGCAGGTCGGCGAACCGGTTTCGTGGTGTCCAGTCCACGCGGGTGTCGGGGTCGGCGTCGAAGCGGGCGCCGAGCGCGACGGCGCGGCGACAGAACGTGGCGTCGCCGCCACTGCGCACCTCGGGGAAACCCCCGAGCGACTCCCAGAGCGACCGCCGCACAGCGAGATTGCACGCGGGGAAGAATCCGAGGCCTCGGTACGTCGCGACCCCGAAGGGGTTCATGTGCTCGGCGACGGCACCGGCGGCGGATCCCCCGCCGGCCACGGCGACGTTCGAGTACGAGATGACCGGCCTCCCGACGGCGGACACCGCCCGGCGGTGCTGATCGAGCCATCCCGGCCGTGCACGACAACGGCTGTCGAAGAACACCAGGATCTCGGCGTCGGTCGCCTCGACGCCGCAGTTGCGAGCGCCGTAGGGTCCGTCCGCGTGGGTGTTCGGGATCGCGCGGACACCCGTCTCCGTGCACGCAACGAGTGTCGCGTCGGTGGACCGGTCGTCGACGACGACCAGCTCGTCGCCCTCGAGCAGTTGTCCGACGACGGTCGGGAGACAGTCCCGCAGCAGATCTGCGGCATCGTGGGCCGGGATGACGACGGCGACCCGCTGATGCGACATACCCGACAGTGGCAGAGCGCGCCCCGCCGCGCGACTCGAGGAGTCAGCGGATGTCGACGGTCTTGCCCGTGGTGTCCCGGTTCTTCTCCCCGTACCAGGCGACGAAGTCACGGACCCCGACGTGGTGCAGTCGTCGCAGCGAGATCCGGACGACCGCCTTCGGTGCGAGCGCGACGCCCTCACCGCCGGTCACCGTCCGGACCCGACGCTCGAACGTGAGGTCCTCGTCGAGGTCGTCGATCGCCGCGCGGGGGAAACCGCCACTGTGCTCGTAGATCTCGGCGTCGAAGGCCATGTTCGGGCCACACACCGCGAAGCTCCGACGGTTCTCCTCCGGCTCGTTGCGTGTCCGGTACCACTCGACGAGGTGGCCGAGCCGCCACCCGTGGCCGATCACGTTGAACACCGTGTTCACGACGCCCTCGTCGGTGCGGGCGCGGAGTCGGCCTCCGACGAGACGGTTGCCCTCGTACAGCGGGCGCAGCAGCTGGTCGAGCCATTCGGGTTCGGGGAGGGTGTCGGCGTCGGTGCGGGCGATGAACGTCGCGCCGGTCGCGATCGCATAGCGCGTCGCGGTGTCGACAGCGAACCCGGTGCCCTTCTCCTTCTCGGAGATGAGTTCGACGGGGAAGCGGGGCCCGCTCTCGATGTGTCGACGGACGATGTCCGCGGTGCCGTCGGTGCTGTTGTTGTCGACCACGATGACGCGGAACCCGTCGAACACGCGGCGCGCCAGCACGGAGTCGAAGCGTTGTGCGTCGAGGGCGCGGAGCGTGTCGAGGATGTATTTCTCCTCGTTGAACGCAGCGACGATCACGGCAACCGGCGACTGATCGCTCGTCATCACTTCAGTACAACACAGGTGAATCGATGCCGCAGGGCCGCTTCAGGTCAGCGGATGTCGGCGTCGCGATCGGGTCGCCCGCCCCCGTCGGAGCTGTACCAGGACACGAAGTCGCGGGTGCCGTACTCGTCGAGGCGTCGCAGCGACGTGCGGACGACGGCGCGCGTGGCGAGCGCGATGCCGTCACCCCCGACGAGCGCCCGGACCCGCTGGTGCAGGACCTCGTCCTCGTGCGCGTCCTCGATGCGGGTGCGGGGGAAACCGCCGGACCGCTCGTACATCTCGGCGTCGATCGCCATGTTGTTGCCGACGACGGCGAAGCTCCGACGTTCGTGTGGGGCCGCACGCAGAGTCCGTACCCACTCCACCGCGTGACCGACCCGCCACAGATTCCCGACTGCGTTGAACATCGTCGCCGACGTCCCGCCGTCGGAGCGCGCCTGCACGCGCCCACCGACGAGCCGATAGCCGTCGAGCAACGGGGCGACGATGTTCGCGAGCCAGTCGGGGGCGGGCAGCGTGTCGGCGTCGGTCCGCGCGATGAAGCTGGCGCCCAGGTCGATGGCGCGACGGACGCCGGTGTCGGCGGCGCAGCCGGTGCCCTTCTCCGGCTCGGACACCAGTTCCATCGGCACCGACGTGCCGGCGTCCAGGAACGAGCGGACGACGTCGGCCGTCCCGTCGGTGCTCGCGTTGTCGACGACGACGACCCGGTACCCGTGCAGGACGTGTCGGTGGACCACCGAGGCGAAGCGCTGGCGATCGAGCGCGCGCAGGGTGTCGGTGATCAGACGTTCCTCGTTGTGGGCGGGGACGACGACGGCGACCGCGGGTGTGGTCGCGTCACCGGGGCTGCTGGTCACCCCGGGAGTAAAGCATCGCCGGGTCGTCGCCGTCGGGTCACCGGTCGCGAGAAGACACCGAATCCGCCTGTGACCCGGTCGGCTCGGGTCACGATGGTGGTGGCGGCCGCCGGATCACGCGGCGCCGACCGTGCGTCCGGGAGGAGGTGTGTTCGGTGAACCCACGGGCGATGGTGCACCGCGCCGCCGCCGGCCCGACGGCGCGACCGTCCTTCCGGCAACTGGTGTGGCGGTGGCTGGTCGACGACTTCGACTACCGGTATGTCATCGAGCATCACTCGCTGCGGCCGCTGTACCAGCCGATGCGCGTGATCCTCGCCGGCAACGCTTCCCTGCTCGCGATCTGCGCGATGCTCCTGCTCGGCAGCGAGGAGGGGCCGACGACGTCGGCCGGCGTGGTGTGGGTGTGGATCGTGTTCGCCGTCCAGCTGATCGTCATCACCGGGATCCTGTGCATCCGCAAGTCGTTCCTCACGCGGCACGCGCGGGCATGTCTGGTGGGGTTCGGGATCTTCGCCGACCTCGGTCTCACCTCGGTGCTGTTCCTGTACACGCCGGTGATCAGCGCGTTCGCGTGTGTCTTCTTCGTGGTGAACAGTGCGCTCTGCACCTTCCTGGTGAGCTCGCGGTGGCTGCTCGTGCACACGGCCTTCGTGACGGTGGTCATCGTGCTCGCCGCACTGCGGCTGCAGGCCGCCGGGATGTTCGACACCCGGGCCGTCGTGGCGGGGACGATCATCGTCGTGGCCGCTGTCGACGGCATCCCGGCGGTGGCGCACTTCGCGTGGTCGACACTGTCCGCGGATTCCCGCCAGGCCATCCGCGACCCGCTCACCGGCCTGCTCAACCGGCGCGGTGCCGACGTGTCGGTGGAGCCGCTGTGGTCGGCCGCCGCGGATGCCGGGCACGCGGTCGCGGTGCTCGTCGTCGACGTCGACGACTTCAAGCGGATCAACGACAACCACGGCCACGACGAGGGCGACCGCACGCTGCGCAGGCTCGCGGACGCGCTGTCGACGGCCGTCGGTGACGGCGTGCTGGCCCGGACAGGGGGTGAGGAGTTCACCGCCTACCTGGCGGGTGGCCCCGACGACCTGCGCCGGCGCATCGACGGCGTCCCGTCCGTGGTCGGGGAGGACCGGTCGATCGGGTGCAGTGTCAGTGTCGGCGCCGCGATCGTCCCGCAGCCGATCGTCGCCTCCGCCGACCTGTCCGTGGTGCTCCCGGCGCTGCGGACGGCGGACACGCTGATGTACGAGGCGAAGCAGCGGGGCGGCGGTCGTGCGCTGACGCGCGTCGCGGACTGAGCCCCAGGGGAACCGCGTCGCCGGTCGCCGCGTCCAATGGACATGGTGGGTCGGGACGGACGGGGCAGGACCGCCCTCGGCACG
Source organism: Gordonia paraffinivorans (assembly GCA_036946345.1). Taxonomy (GTDB): domain Bacteria; phylum Actinomycetota; class Actinomycetes; order Mycobacteriales; family Mycobacteriaceae; genus Williamsia_A; species Williamsia_A paraffinivorans_A. Next base: position 7,778 of record JAQIJH010000002.1, read on the forward strand.
GTGGTCCGTGACGACCGCGGGATGGTGACCGTGGAGGCGGCGTTCGCGATCGCCGCGATCGTCGCCGTGATGGTGCTGGGCGTCGGCGTGGTGACCGCGACAGCGGCGCACGTCCGATGTGTCGACGCCGCACGCGAGGTGGCACGGCTCGCTGCGGCCGACGACCCCCGGGCGGTCGACGCCGGCCGGTCGGTGGCGCCGGGCGGGGCGCGGGTCGCACTGACGGTCGACGCCGATCGGGCCACGGCGCGGGTGACGGCACGTTCACCGTTGTTGCCGGGCGTCGACCTGGGCGCGACAGCGGTCGCCGCGCGCGAGCCCGGAGGCGGCGGGTGAGCTCGCCGCGGACGCGCGAGTTCGTCCGCGGCGAGCGCGGTTCGGTGACCGTGCTCGGGGCGTTCGTGGTGGCCGCACTGGTGGGGGTGACGGTGCTGATCGTGTACCTCGGCGCGGCGACCGCAGCCCGTCATCGAGCGCAGAGCGGCGCCGACCTCGCGGCCCTGGCCGCGGCCGGGCGGGCGCTGCTCGCCGAACCCGATCCGTGCGGCGCCGCGCGGGCGATCGGGTCGGCCAACGCGGTCCGCGTCACCGACTGCGCGGTCGACGGCTCGGAGGTGTCGGTGCGCACCGCGGTGTCGATGTCGCTCGGGCCGTTCGGGTCCCGCGAGGCCCGTGCCCGGGCGCGCGCCGGCCCGTCGGAGGACGACGGGTGAGCGCTCAGTCGCCGGCGAGGTCGAGGACGAGACGCAACACGGCGATCGCGCCGGCCTTGTCGAGGGGATCGTTGCCGTTGCCGCATTTCGGCGACTGGACACACGACGGGCATCCCGACTCACACCGACACGCCGTCACCGCGTCGAAGGTGGCCTGGATCCAGGTCCGGAACGCGCGGAAACCGCGTTCGCCGAACCCCGCGCCGCCGGGGTAGCCGTCGTAGACGAAGACCGTCGGCAGACCGGTGTCGGGGTGCAGGTTGGTCGACAGCCCGCCGATGTCCCACCGATCGCACGTCGCGATGAGCGGCAGGAGACCGATGGCGGCGTGTTCGGCAGCATGTAGCGCGCCGGGGAACCGGGCCGCCTCGACGCCGACGCCCTCGAGTGCCTCGGGGGTGAGCGTGTACATCACCGACCGTGTGTGGAGGGTCTGCGGCGGCATGTCGAGTTCGACGACGTCGAGGACCTCACCCGAGACCAGCGTGCGCAGGTACCCCACCACCTGGTGGGTCACGTCGACCTCGACGAACGCGACGTGCAGCGGCCCGGCGTCGAACGACCCCAGCACCGCGGTGACGTCGGTCGAGGTGGTCTCCCGTGCCGACGTCGTCCAGTCCGGCTCCTCCGGGTGGCACAGCGCCAGGCCCTCCTCCAGGTCGAGCTCGTCGACGACGAAGGTCCGTCCCTGGTGGAGGTGGACGGCGCCGGCGTGGACGGTCGACATCGCCCGGCCGGTGTCGACCGTGCCGAGCAGCTGCGACGTCGTCGTGTCGACGATCATGACCTGCCCGCCGATCCCGCCGCGGATGTCGACGTCGCCGTGTGGTTCGAGACCCGCTGCGGGGTACCAGCCGGCCGCCCGTCGGCGGAGCAGTCCGCGTCCGGTGAGGTCGGCGACGACGGCGTCCGCGCCGAACCGCGCCACGTCGCCCTCGGTCAGCGGCGCCTCCGTCGCGGCGCACAGCATGTGGGGACCGAGCACGTAGGGGTTCGCGGGGTCGAACACACCGGCCTCCACGGGACGCCCCAGCAGCGCCTCGGGGTGGTGCACCAGGTACGTGTCGAGCGGGTCGTCGCGGGCGACCATCACCACCAGCGAGCCCTCCCCGCGTCGCCCGGCACGGCCCGCCTGCTGCCAGAACGACGCGACGGTGCCGGGGTACCCCGCGACGACGACGGCGTCGAGGCCGGCGATGTCGACGCCCAGTTCGAGCGCGTTGGTGGTCGCGACGCCGAGGAGGGTGCCGTCGGACAGAGCGGCCTCGAGGGCACGACGGTCGTCGGCGAGATATCCGGCGCGGTAGGCGGCCACACGGTCGGCCAGTTCGGGGTCCGCCGTCGCGAGCAGGTGCCGGGCGCTGAGGGCGGCGATCTCCGCGCCCCGACGGCTGCGGACGAAGCACAGGGTGCGGGCACCCTCGACCACCAGGTCGGCGAGGATGCGGGCGGCGTCGGCCCCGGCCGACCGTCGCACGGGTGCCCCGTTCTCGCCGGTGACCCCGGGCGTGAAGCCCGGCTCCCACAGCGCCACGGTGCGCTCACCGTGCGGGGAGCCGTCGGTGGTGACCGCGACGCAGTCGTCGCCGATGAGCCGGGTCAGTGCGCCCCGGGGGTCGCCCGCCGTCGCGCTGGCGGCCACGACGGTGGGCTGGGCCCCGTACAGGCGGGCCATGCGCAGGGCGCGCTGCACGACCAGGGCCGTGTGCGCACCGAAAACACCACGGTAGTGGTGACATTCGTCGATCACGACGTAGCGCAGATGCCGGAAGAAGTGTCGCCACCGTCCGGGTGACCCGAGGAACCCGAGGTGGAGCATGTCGGGGTTGGTGAACAGCCACCTCGAGTGCTCGCGGGCCCATTGCCGCACATCGGGTTCGGTGTCCCCGTCGTAGGAACACGGTGCGATGTGGGCGAATTCGGCACGGCCCGCGATCAGCGCGCTCACCGAGCGGATCTGGTCGGCACCCAACGCCTTCGTCGGAGAGATGTACAGAGCCGTGGCGCGGGGGTCGGCGACGAGGTCGGTGAGGACCGGCAGTTGGTAGGCGACCGACTTCCCCGACGCGGTGCCGGTGGCCACGACGACATGTCGTCCCGCGTGCGCGTGGTCGGCCGCCTGCACCTGGTGCGTCCAGGGACGGGACACCCCTCGCTCACGGAACGCCGCCACGACAGCCGGGTCGGCCCACTCCGGCCACGGGTCGAACTGTGCTGTCTGCGAACTGATCACGGTCGCGTATGTGACAGGTGACAAGGAGTCGTCGACGCCGGCCAGCGTGCGTCGCAGCAGGCCGCCGCCGAAGGTGTCGGGCAGGGTCACCAGGCGCGACGACGTTGTCGGACACCATGACCGGCAGGTGTCGATGAGTTGAAATGTGACAGCGTTGCGCTCAGTGTGGCTTCCTGACTGTCGGGACCGGTTCCTTCATGATTGACTGTCGTCGGTCGCAGCTCCCGGGGGTCGCTTCGACGGCGTCGTGCTCCCTCGGGAACGTGTTGCGGACGTGGTACCCGAGGTTAGTGCGCGGTTCGTCCGCAAGCGTCGCCACCAGGTATGGCGGCCGGAACGGACCCGGCGCGATGCACGTCACGCCGCAATCTGTGAGCAGTGAGGACAGCAGTACATGGCACAGGGGACTGTGAAGTGGTTCAACGCGGAGAAGGGTTTCGGGTTCATCGCACCCGACGAGGGCCCCGACGACGTGTTCGTCCACTACTCGGAGATCCAGGGTTCGGGCTTCCGCACCCTCGAGGAGAACCAGCGCGTGGAGTTCGAGGTCGGTCAGGGCACCAAGGGCCCGCAGGCCACCGGCGTCCGCGCACTCTGAGGGTCTCTCGGTCCTGGCGGTGACCACCGGTCCCGCGGTACTGCGACCGTGACTCTTCGTCGTCGCCCCCGGCACCCCCGCGGTGCCGGGGGCGACGTCTGTCCGGGGCCTGCCGGGTCGGCGTCTGTCCGAGACCCGCCCGCGGTCGCGGGGGCAGGTCGGCCGCATGGCCCGGGGTAGGGTCCACCCGTGGGTCAGCTGTCCTTCTTCTCCGCCGAGACCGACGAGCCGTCGCTCGCCGATCTCGCGGGTTTGTTTGCGGCGCAGGGCCAGTCGAGCCACACCCCCGCGGGCAGCCGCGTCTCGATCGTCGTGGCCGCGCCCTGGCGGGCGGAGGCGCTCGTCGAGGAGATCGAGCGCAGCGGCGCCCGTGCGTCGACGGCGGTGTCCGACGAGGGCTCACCCATGGCGCGCACCGAGACCAGCAAGGCCCTCGAGTCGCTCACACGCGACTGGATCACCGGCGCGGTGAAGACGATGCCCGCGGGGTGGGTGCCGTCACCCAGGGCGCTACGACTGTGGACCATCGCCGCGGGGCGGCCCGACGAGGGCCGCTACACCCTCGGCCTCGACCCGCACGCCCCCGAGACCCACGCGCCGCTCGCGACCGCACTCATGCGGGCGGGGATCGCGCCGACGCTCGTCGGCACCCGGGGCGCCAGCCCGGGTCTGCGCATCGCCGGTCGCCGACGGCTGAGCCGCCTCGTGGAGAGCATCGGTGCCCCACCGGACCACCCGGCCGCGTTCGCCGCCTGGCCGACCGTCTGATGAGCGGACACGCACGACCCTGACCTGCGGTTTGTGGACGGAACCCGGCCGCGACGCGCCGGGTGTCGGTGCGGCCGGAAACGATCGGGACCCGTCCGGCGTTGTGCCAAAAGAGTCGGGTATGAGGTAGAACAGGCCAGAAGTGCGCCGGTGAGAACCGGCGCCGCGGTCGGCAGCGTGCCGACATATATGAGGAAAGGCGCGGGAAGACACCGTGGCAGACAGCGACACCACGTCCTCGTCACGGGGCGACGTGCGTCGTCTGGTGATCGTCGAGTCACCGACGAAGGCGCGCAAGATCGCGGGCTACCTCGGGTCGAACTATGTCGTCGAGTCCTCCCGTGGTCACATCCGCGACCTCCCTCGTGGTGCCGCGGACGTGCCCGCCAAGTACAAAGGGCAGCCCTGGGCGCGCCTCGGCGTGAACGTCGACGAGGAGTTCGAGCCGCTCTACGTGGTCTCGCCGGACAAGAAGTCGACGGTCAGCGAACTCAAGCAGCTCCTCAAGGGCGTCGACGAGCTCTACCTCGCCACCGACGGTGACCGCGAGGGCGAGGCCATCGCGTGGCACCTGCTGGAGACGCTGCGACCGAGCGTCCCGGTCCGACGCATGGTGTTCCACGAGATCACCCAGTCGGCCATCCAGGCCGCCGCCGCCAACCCCCGCGACCTCGACACCGACCTCGTCGACGCGCAGGAGACCCGCCGCATCCTCGACCGCCTCTACGGCTACGAGGTGTCGCCGGTCCTGTGGAAGAAGGTCATGCCGAAGCTGTCGGCGGGCCGTGTGCAGTCGGTGGCCACGCGCATCATCGTCGAGCGGGAACGCGAACGCATGGCGTTCGTCTCCGCCGGCTACTGGGACATCGCCGCCACGCTCGACGCCGGTGCCGAGGTGACCCCACGCACGTTCGGGGCGAAGCTGGTCTCCGTCGACGACGCCCGGGTCGCCAGCGGTCGTGACTTCGACGCGACCGGCCGGGTGAAGAAGGCCGACGGGATCGTCGTGCTGGACGAGGCCCGCGCCCGTTCCCTCGCCGAAGGGCTCCAGGGCGCGGACATGACGGTCACCTCCGTCGAGGAGAAGCCCTACACCCGTCGCCCGTATGCACCGTTCATGACGTCGACGCTGCAGCAGGAGGCCGGGCGCAAGCTGCGGTTCACCTCCGACCGCACCATGCGCGTGGCGCAGCGGCTGTACGAGAACGGCTACATCACCTACATGCGTACCGACTCGACGACGCTGTCGGAGTCGGCGATCACCGCCGCGCGAGACCAGGCCCGCGAGCTCTACGGCGCCGACTACGTGCATCCCTCGCCGCGGCAGTACACCCGCAAGGTGAAGAACGCGCAGGAGGCGCACGAGGCGATCCGTCCCGCGGGCGAGTCGTTCCGCACGCCGGGACAGGTGGCGTCGGCGTTGCAGTCCGACGAGTTCCGTCTCTACGAGCTCATCTGGCAGCGCACCGTCGCGTCGCAGATGGCCGACGCGCGGGGCACCACGATGAGCCTGCGCATCAGCGGTACCGCCGCCACCGGCGAGCGTGCGACGTTCGCCGCGTCCGGGCGCACCATCACGTTCCCCGGCTTCCTCTCGGCCTACGTCGAGACCGTCGACGAGCAGGCCGGCGGCCAGGCCGACAACGACGAGGTCCGGCTGCCGACCCTCACCGAGGGACAGCACCTCACCAGCACCGACCTGCAGGCCGAGGGGCACACGACCAACCCGCCCGCCCGCTACACCGAGGCGTCCCTGGTGAAGGTGCTCGAGGAACTGGGGATCGGTCGGCCGTCGACGTACGCGTCGATCATCGGCACCATCCAGGACCGCGGGTACGTCCACAAGAAGGGCAGCGCGCTGGTCCCGTCGTGGATCGCGTTCGCGGTCGTGGGTCTGCTCGAGGCCTACTTCCGTCGTCTCGTCGACTACGACTTCACCGCCTCCCTCGAGGACGACCTCGACCAGATCGCGTCGGGGTCGGAGAACCGCACCGACTGGCTGTCGCGCTTCTACTTCGGCGGTTCCACCTCGGGGTCCCACGCCGACGCCGAGATCGCGGAGGACGGCGGGCTGAAGAAGCTCGTCGGGGTCAACCTCGAGGAGATCGACGCCCGGGAGATCAACTCGATCAAGCTGTTCGACGACGAGCAGGGCCGCCCGGTCCACGTCCGTGTGGGCCGCTTCGGTCCGTACCTCGAGCGCAACGTGGCCGCGCCCGACGCCGAGCCGGACCTGCAGCGCGCCAATCTGCCCGACGACATGACGCCGGACGAGCTGACGCTCGAGGTGGCGGAGAAGCTCTTCAGCACCCCGCAGGAGGGCCGCTCGCTCGGGTTCGACCCGGCGACGGGACACGAGATCGTCGCGAAGGAAGGCCGTTTCGGTCCCTACGTGACCGAGATCCTCCCCGACCCGGACGACGACGGATCTGACGGCGACGGCTCGGACATCGGCGGCGGGCCCTCGTCTCCGACACCCCTCGACGGCGGTGAGCCCGCGGTGGCGTCGGGTGGCGGGACCGCGACGGCGACGAAAGCCGTTGCCACGCAGGCCGCACCGGCGAAGAAGGCGGCCAAGAAGACCGCGGCGAAGAAGGCCGGACCGAAGCCGCGGACCGGCTCGCTGTTCAAGTCGATGGAGATCGCCTCGGTGACCCTCGACGACGCCCTCAAACTGCTGTCGCTGCCGCGGGTCGTCGGTGCCGATCCCGAGTCGGGTGAGGAGATCACCGCGCAGAACGGCCGCTACGGGCCGTATCTCAAGAAGGGCACCGACTCGCGCTCGCTCGCGACCGAGTCGCAGATCTTCGACATCACGCTCGAGGAAGCCCTGAAGATCTACTCAGAGCCCAAGCGTCGGGGTCGGCAGGCCGCCGCACCGCCGCTCCGTGAGCTCGGCAACGACAGCGTCAGCGAGAAGCCGATGGTCATCAAGGACGGGCGGTTCGGCCCGTACGTGACCGACGGCGAGACCAACGCGAGCCTCCGCAAGGACGACGACGTCGCCTCGATCACCCCCGAGCGGGCGATGGAACTGCTGGCCGACCGCCGTGCACGCGGCCCGGCGCCGAAGCGCGCCAAGAAGGCGGCGGCGAAGAAGACGGCCACCACGACGGCGGCGAAGAAGACGGCGGCGAAGAAGACCACCGCGAAGAAGACCACGGCGAAGAAGACCACCGCGAAGAAGACCACCGCCACGAAGTCGGCCGCGAAGAAGGCCGGTGGTTCCGGGTCGTCCGGGACCACCTAGACGCCGTCACGGCGGGGCGGGGGCATCCGTGGGGGATGACGAGGTCCGTGCGGGGACAGTCCATCCGTTCGACGTCGGGTGGTACCGCGCGATGTTTGACGCGAGCACCGTCCCGATGGCACTGGCCGACGAGGACGGTCTGCTGACGGCCGCGAACGCCGCGTACTGCGCGATGGTGGGACGGACGTGGGCGCAGATAGCCCGGAAGTCGTCGCGCGAGTTCACCCACCCCGACGACATCGCCGCCCACCACGCGATCGAGTCGAGCATGGCCGCCGCCGCGGCGCGGGGTGACGTGCACCGCGAGGAGAAGCGCTACGTGCACCCCGACGGCACCGTCCGGTGGGGATGGGTCTCGGCGAGCCCGGTGACCGGCCCGGACGGGCGCGCATGGACGATGGCCGTCATCCACGACACGACCGAGCGGCGTCGTGCCGAGGAGAACCTCCTCGCGGCCGCCTGGACGGATCCGCTGACCGGACTGCTCAACCGCCGCGGGTGGGAGAACCGGTTGGCGCGCTTCGAGTCCGCCCCCGTCCGACCGGGCACGCTCTCACTGGCGATCATCGATCTCGACCGCTTCAAGGCCTACAACGACACCCACGGGCACAACGCGGGTGACCGGCTCCTCGTCGACTTCGCGCACGGGGCCGTCGCGACCGTCGAGCCGCCGGGGGTGGTCGCACGCTGGGGCGGTGAGGAGTTCGCGATCGCACTCCCGCACGCCGACGCCGCGCGGGCCGCGGACGTGCTGATGCGGTTGGCGGCCGTGGTGCCCGACGGCCAGACCTTCTGCGCGGGCCACACCACCCTCCGCGCCGACGAGACCGCGTCGGACTGCTTCACCCGCGCCGACGCCCTGCTCTACCGGGCCAAACGCGCCGGCGCCGGACGGATCATCGGCGACTGACGCGGGAGCCCCCGACAGCAGAGATGCTGCGCCGCTTCATCACCGGCGGGAGCGGGCTTCCTCGTCGTCGTCCTCGTCCTCGCTGGTGAGGTCGCCGGTACCGGAACCGGTGCGCGTGCCCGTGGGGCCGCGGGTGAGCGACGCGCCGACCGCACTGTCCACGACGCCGTCGGTGTCGTCGTCGGAGTCCTCGTCGACGTCGACCACGAGCGCGAACTTCGGTCGCGCGAGCTTGGTCTCGATGCCGCGGCCCCGCAGTTCGACGCTCTCGCCGATGTCCCAGCACTCCGCCTCGGCGTCGGAGGCGAGGTAGATCGCCCGCGCCGACGCCAGCACCCGGGCCGCCTCGTCCTTGGCCATCTCGGTCAGGCGGGCGGCCTCGTTCACCGGGTCGCCGATCACGGTGTACTCCAGGCGCTTCTCGGACCCTATGTGCCCGGCGATCGCCTTGCCGGCGGACACACCGATGCCGACGTCTGTCTCACCCAGGGTGCGCTCGAGCTCGATGCGCAGCTCGCGGGCCGCGGCCAGCGCCTGCCCGGCGAAATCCGTGAGGTCCAGGGGTGCACCGAAGATCGCCAGCGCGGCGTCACCCTGGAACTTGTTGATGAACCCGCCGTGCCGCCCGACCGTCTCGACGACGACGCGGAAGAACTCGTTGAGCAGGTCGACGACCTCACGAGGGGGACGGGTGACGGCCAGGCGCGTCGAGCCGACGATGTCGACGAAGAGCACCCCGACGTACCGCTCCTCGCCGCCGAGTTCCGTGCCCGTCTCGATGGCGCGGCGCGCGACGTCCTCGCCGACGTACCGGCCGAACAGGTTGCGGAGCTGCTGTCGCTCCCGCAGGTCGGCGACCATGTCGTTGAAGCCGGCCTGCAGCAGACCGATGTCGCTGCCGTCGTAGATGCGCACCGAGGCGTCGAGGTCCCCGGCACTGACGGAACGCTGCGCCTCGCGCAGTTCCTTGATCGGGTCCGCGATGGCCCCGACGAGCCGGATGAGCCCGATGAGGCCGAAGACCACCGTCGCGACGACCAGCCACAACAGCGGTCGCTGCAGCCCGGCGGCGTCGGTGGTGATGACCCCGGTCTGCTGCCCGACCACGAGCAGCAGGACGAACAGCAGCGGCGCGACGACGCTGATGCACCAGAAGAGCACGATCCGTCCGGTGACGCTGGGCGCGATCGGCGTGTTCGTCGGGTCGTTGGCCATCGCCGAGACGGTGATGGGACGCAGCACCTTCTCGGCCTGCATGTAACCCAGGACGCACGAGACGAACCCGCCGATGGCCGAGGCGATCCACACCACGAGCGCCGTCGACCCCGAGGCATGCAGGTTGAGCAGCGCGAACAACACGCCGCCGACCGCCCACAGCGCGAGGTTGACCAGCGTGAGGAGCACCGGCAGCCGCAGTGCCCGCCGTCGCGCGAAGTCGTTGTCGAGGCGGCTGCGTCGACGGTGCCAGACCAGCACGGGAAGGGTCAGCAGGATGCTGAGGTAGCCACCCACGAACGCGGCCGCGACGAGATAGCCGACGAAGACGGCCTGGTTGTAGCCGTTGATCTCGTCGAGCCGGACCGTGTACTCGTACGGCATCCCGAACCGGAGGAAGGCGAAGGTGAATAGGGCGCCGATGATGTTCGCGCGGAGCAGGTCGAGCGCGAGGATGGGCCACGGGGTGTGCGCCAGCCAGCGCAGCAGGTGGACCACCTTGCGCGTTCGCGACTGACGCTCGACCACGCATGTAACGGTAGCGGTCCGGGGGCGGCCTCCACCGGTGTTGGTCGCACCGGCCCGACGACGGTGCCCGCGGGTGGTGGGCCGCGTCGGTGGCCGCGGTTACCCTGGGCCGCGTGACATCGGTGTTCGACCGCCTCGTCGGGCAGCAACACGTCGTCGACGAGCTCGCCGCCGCCGCGCGGTCGGCGCGTGCGGTGTCGTCGGACATCTCGCGGGCCGAGGACGGCGCGGTCTCCATGTTCGGCGACGACTCCGGTGCCGGGACGGTTCCGGTCCGCAGCTCGATGACGCACGCGTGGCTGTTCACCGGGCCTCCGGGCAGCGGCCGGTCGGTCGCCGCGCAGTGTTTCGCCGCCGCGCTGCAGTGCCAGGACCCCGACGTGGTCGGCTGCGGTCACTGCCACGCATGTTCCACCGTCATGAGCGGCACGCACGCAGACGTGCGTCGAATCGTGCCGGACGGGTTGAGCATCTCGGTCAAGCTCATCCGCGAGACCGTCCAGATCGCGTCCCGCCGGCCGGCGACCGGGAGGTGGCAGGTGGTCCTCATCGAGGACGCCGACCGCCTCACCGAGCAGGCCGCGAACGCCCTGCTCAAGGTCGTCGAGGAGCCGCCGTCGCGCACGGTGATCCTGCTGTGCGCACCCAGTGTCGATCCCGAGGACATCTCGGTGACCCTGCGGTCGCGGTGTCGGCACATCCCGTTGACCATGCCGTCGGTGCCCGCCATCGCCGACGTGCTCGCCGCCGACGGTGTCGACCCCGAGACCGCGCGGTGGGCGGCGTCGGTGTGCGGCGGCCACGTGGGTCGGGCACGCCGCCTCGCCACCGACGAGCACGCGCGCAGCCAGCGCACCCAGGCCCTCGGACTCGCGCGCGCCGCCACCCGGGAGTCGACGGTGTACGGCGACGCGGAGAACCTGGTGCGCACCGCCGAGTCCGTCGCGAAGTCGATCAGTGCAGAGATGGACGAGGCCGAGACCGAGGAGCTGCGGACCGCGCTCGGTGCCGGCGGTACCGGAAAGGGGTCCGCCGGGGCACTCCGCGGTTCGGCCGGCGTGCTCAAAGACCTGGAACGGCAACAGAAGTCCCGACGGACGCGTCTGCAGCGCGACGTCCTCGACCGCGCCCTCGTCGACCTCGCCGCGCTGTTCCGCGACGCGGTCGTCGCGGCCTACGGCGCGCCCGTCGCCGCGATGCACCCCGACATGGCCGACCAGACCCACCGCATGGCGGCCTACGCGCCCCCCGAACGCCTGCTGCGGTGCGTGGAGGCGGTGCTCGAGTGCCGCGAGGTGCTCGACCAGAACGTCAAACCGAAGTTCGCGGTCGACGCCATGGTCGCGTCCATCGCCACCGCCCTACGCCACTGACCCCGATCCTGTGTAGTTCTCGCGAGAGAAACCCCAGGTCGGCGGCGCGAGAAGTACACAGAACCGGTCCTGCCGACGCGGTTTGGTCGGCGTGCGCGGCGGTCGATACACTGGTCGACGCTGCCTCCGGGCGGCACGCCGCCTTAGCTCAGTCGGTAGAGCGCTTCACTCGTAATGAAAAGGTCGCGAGTTCGATTCTCGCAGGCGGCTCCACACGTCTCGCCGTTCATCGGCGACCTCACCCCGGTTGGGTGATCGCTCTCGCGCGATCGACGAGCAACCGTTCGACGGCATCGAGCGGCTCGATCGATCGACCGGCCCGCGCGATGAGCGCCGCCCCCTCGATCGCGGAGATGAGCAGCGCAGCCTCGTCCCATGCCGCCGCGCGGTCGTACCCGAACCGTCGGTGGATCGTGGCGACGGCCGCGCGCCATCGGGTGAACCGTGCGTCGGCCTCCGCGCGGAGGGGATCGGATGCCGCGACGTCGACGACGAACGACGCGATGGGGCAGCCGGCGGCGAAGTCGTTGCGCACGAGCACCTCTCGCCACGACGCGATGATCAGGACGATCGCCGTGTGGAGGTCCGGGGCGTCGGCGGCATCCCGCGTCCCCGCCGCGAAGTCGTCGAGGGCGACGTCGAGGGCCTCGGTCATGACCTGGGTCTTGCCGCCCGGGAAGTAGCGCTGCAACGACCCCCGGGGACCCTCCGCGTCTGCGGCGATCTGGCGCATCCCCACCCCGGTGACGCCGCGCTCGCGGATCATCCGCGCGGCGCTGTGGACCATGCGCGCCCGGGGGGGCTGGTCGGGGTCGGTGGTCATCGCCGCAGTCTAGTCGCCATATGACGGTCGTCATCGGCTGCTACGGTGAGCGGCGATGACGACCGTCATCGCGGGGAGCGGAGGCCGGACATGCGAGCGGTGCAACTGAACGCCTACGGGCCCCCCGGCCCGGACACCGTCGTCCTCGTCGACGTGCCCACGCCGACGCCCGGGCCCGGGCAGGTCGCGGTGGCCGTCGACCTCAGCCCGATCAACCCGTCCGACCTGCTGCTCATCGCCGGTCACTACGGGTACCGGCCGCCATTGCCGACGATCCTGGGCGCGGAGGCGGTCGGGCACGTCGTCGCGGTCGGTGACGACGTGGGCCGCGATCGCCTCGGTGAGCAGGTGGTCATTCGCCCCACGCTGGTCGACGCGACCTGGCGCGAGCAGATGGTGGTCGACGACCACGACGCCATCGCGGTCGAGGGGGACACCGCGCAGTTGGCGATGCTGGGCATCAACCCGATGACCGCGTGGGCCATGCTCTTCGGCGTCGTCGATCTCCCGGCCGGTGCGCGGGTGATCCAGACCGGGGCGAACTCCGCGACGGCGGGCATGGTCCGTGCGCTCGCGCGACGGGCCGGCGTCCGGCTGATCGACATAGCGCGCAGGCCCGAATCGGCGGCGGCGCTGCGGGACTCGGGAGCCCAGGTCGTCGTGGACGGACCCGACGTCGTGAGACGGGTCCGGGAGATCCTCGGGAGCGACCGCGCGGACCTGATCATCGACGGTGTCGGCGGCGAGACCACCACGGCCCTGGCCGGGTGCCTGTCCACCGGGGGCAGCGTGATCAGCTACACCTCGCGCAGCGGCAACCCCGTCACCGTCGGTATCGCGGACCTGGTTTTCCGTGGACTCACCGTGCACGGGTTCTGGCTGCGCAACTGGCAGGCGTCGCAGCCCGCCGACGAGGTGACGCGACGCTACCGGGAGCTCGCGGAACTGGTCGCGGACGGGACCCTGTGGTCGCCGATCGAGGCGACGTACCCCCTCGACGACATCGGCGACGCACTGACGCATGCTGCGCGGCGCGACCGCCGGGGAAAAATCCTGCTCGCGCCGAACGGGGTTCGCGCATGACGTCGACGCGCGAGGCCCGGGTCGTGCTGGTCGTCGCGGCTCTCGGGACGCTCCTGGTGCTCGTCGCGTTCACCACGCCGCTGTCCACGCTGACCGCGACCGCGTCGTCGCTGGGTGCCGACGTCGCCGGCCGCACATGGATCCTCAGCTCGATGAGCATCGGCCTCGGCGCGGCGTTGCTGTCGGCCGGGACCATCGCCGACGACGTCGGACGGCGTCGGACCTTCGCGGTGGGGCTGGTGGTCATGGCCGTCGGGTCCGTGGTCGGTGTCCTCGTCGGCGACGTGACGGTGTTCGTCCTGTCCCGGGTGGTCGTCGGGATCGGCGGCGCCGCCGTCATCGCGGCGAGCCTGGGGATGATCGCGCACGCGTTCGCTCCGGGACCGTCGCGTGCGGCGGCGAGTGGCGTGTGGGGTGCGAGCGTGGGCGCCGGAATCGCCGTCGGGCCGCTGCTGTCGGCGCTCCTCGAACGCGCGGACAGCTGGCACGACGCCTACTGGGTGCTCGCCGCGCTCTGCCTGACCCTGGCCGTCGTGGCCGAGCGCGCGGTCCCCGAGTCACGGTCGGACCAGCGGCGCGGGCTCGACCTCGTCGGTGCACCGGTGTTCGCGGCGGCGGTCGCGGCGTTGTTGGCGGGGCTCGTCGAGGGGCGTCAGGGCTGGACGGCCCCGATCGTCATCGTGCTGTTCGTGGCGGCGGTGCTGTTGGCCGCGCTGTTCGTCATCGTCGAACGCCGCAGTCGGTCGGCGATGATCGACCTCGAACTGCTGCGGTCCCCGGCGTTCGTCGCCGCCACCGTGGCCGCGGTGGCGGTGGGCGCCGGTGCCGTGGCCCTCATGTCGTACATGCCGGGGTTCGTCGTCACCGCACTCGATCTGGACCCGACGGGTGCTGCCGTCCTGTTGCTCGCGTGGTCCGCCACGAGTGTGGTGACGGCCCTGCTGGCACGCCGCCTGCCGGCCGGGTGGTCGGGACGCGCGCAACTCGCGGTGGGCCTGATCGGCGTCGGGGTCGGTCTGGCCCTGCTCACCGGCCTCGACGCCGGTTCCCGCTGGGTGCACCTGGTGCCCGGGTTGGTGGTGGCCGGCGTCGCGACCGGCGTCGTCAACGCGGCCCTCGGCCGCGAGGCGGTCGCGAGTGTGCCCGCCGGACGGGGCGGGATGGGCAGCGGTGCCAACAACACCGCCCGGTACGTCGGGTCCGCCGTCGGCGTCACGATCGTCGCTGTCGTGGCAGCACGTCCGGGTGCGGGCTCGGCCGCGACCGCGCTGACCCATGGCTGGAACGTCGCGGCCGTGGTCACCGCCGCGATCTCGGTCGCGGGAGGCCTCGCGGTGGCGGCGCTGCACACGCGGACGCGCACCGCGTCGCCGACGCCGGCCGACGCCCCGGCGGCGAGCGGGGGGCCGCGTCCTTCCTAGACTCGGCGGACACGTCCGAATCGCCCGTCCCCAGCTCCGGAAGGCCGCCGATGAGCGTTCTCGTCTGTTTCCACGCCCATCCCGACGACGAGGTGTTCTCCACCGGCGGGACCATCCGCCTCGCCGCCGACGCCGGACACCGCGTCGTGCTGGTGACGGCGACCGACGGGGCCGTCGGGCAGGTGCCCGAGGGGTTGCTCGCGCCCGGGGAGTCGTTGCTGTCACGCCGACGTCGGGAACTCGAGGCGTCGGCGGACGCCCTCGGCGTCCACCGACTCGTCATGCTCGACTACCCCGACTCGGGGATGGCGGGCACAGCAGACAACGACAACCCCGCGGCGTTCTCGAACCTGCCGGTCGACGAGCCCGCGCAGCGCCTCGCGCAGGTTCTCCGCGAGGAGTCGGCGGACGTCGTCACGTTCTACGACAGCAACGGCGGATACGGGCATCCCGACCACATCGCGGTGCACCACGTCGGACGCGCGGCCGCCGAGATGGCCGGGACCGCACACCGTTTCGAGAGCGTCGCGAACCGGGACCGCATGCGCGAGATGATGAAGGCCAACCCGCGGTGGACCGAGGACGACCCCGGCCTCGACCTCGATTCGTTCGGCGTGCCGGCGTCGGAGATCACCGTCGAGATCGACGTGACCGCGGCGATCGACGCCAAGCGCGCCGCGATGGTCGCGCACGCGACCCAGGTGGGTGACTTCGGACCGTTCCTGGAGATGCCGCTGGACCTGCTCCGGACGGTGATGGGCCTGGAGTCGTTCCGTCACGCCGACGGCGAGCACCGACCGATGACCGACCACCTGCCCCTCTGAGGGGACTCAGCCGATGGTCGCGTGCATCTCCCACACGATGACCTCGGCGCCGGTCGTGCTGGAGAGGCGCTGACCGCCGGAGCCGGTGAGTCGCACCGCATCTCCCTCCCGCAGCGGTCCCACGCCCTCCATGTCGACCTCACCGCGAGCGACGAAGACGTGCCCGAGCGGGCTGTCGGGGAGGGTGACCGGCTCGGCGCCGGGCCGTAGACGCGCGACGTGCATCGCCGCGTACCTGTTGGCGATGCGGATGGCCGAGTGGTCGACGTGCTCGGGCATGCCCGACGCCACGGTCACCAACCCGCCGGACAGCAGCTCGTCGTCGATCTCGAGTTGCTCATAGCTCGGCGTGATCCCGGATTCGTCGGGGACGACCCACATCTGGACGAAGTGCACCGGGTCCTCGTGCACGCCCGCGTGGCCTCCCGCGGCGGTCCCGAGCCGCCAGGAGTCGTTCTTCTCCGAGTGGAGGATGCCGGTCCCGGCGCTCATCCGCTGGGCGAGGCCCGGGTAGATGACACCGGAGTGGCCCATCGAGTCCTGGTGCACGAGGGATCCCTGGAGCACCCAGGTGACTATCTCCATGTCGCGGTGCGGATGGGTGTCGAAACCCTGCCCCGGCGTGACGATGTCGTCGTTGTTGACCAGCAACAGCCCGTGGTGGGTGTTGTCGGGGTCGTAGTGCGACGAGAACGAGAACGAGTGGTGCGAGTCGAGCCACCCGATCTGTGTGGAGAACCGGTCTGCCGCGCGACGGACGTCGACGACGGGTGCTGGTGCAGTCATGCGAACCTCACTGGGATCACGGCTTCTGGGGGAACGACACCGACGCTCGAAGATGACACGGCGGGCGCCCCGGTGTCGGAACACCCGCCGCGGTGGTGAGATCTACTGTGCCAGCTTGCCGGCGAAGGTGACGACGCGCTGAGCCAGGTGCTCGAGGGCCGCGACGGTCTCCGGCGCGAGTTCCTCGGTGTTGTTCGGGCCGGTGACGTGACCGACGCCGTACGGGTTGCCGTCGGCGAACTTGAGGCCGTCGGTGTAGCCGGGAGCCACGACGAGGCCGCCCCAGTGCATGATCGTGGTGTAGAGCGCCAGCAGCGTGGCCTCCTGGCCGCCGTGCGCGGTCTGGCTGGAGGTGAATCCGGCGTACGCCTTGTTCGCGAGCTTGCCCTGCGCCCACAGGCCACCGAGGGTGTCGATGAACGCCTGGAACGGCCCCGCGGTGTTGCCGAAGCGGGTGGGCGAGCCGAGGATGACACCGTCGGCCCACTCGATGTCCTCGCCGGTGGCGGCGGGCAGGTCCTTGGTGGCCTCGTAGTTCGCGGTCCAGGCGGGGTTCTGCGCGAACACCGACGGGTCGGTGGTCTCGGCGATGTGCCGCACGCGGACCTCGGCGCCGGCGGCCTGGGCGGCCTCCTCCAACTTCTTCGCCATCGTGGTGCCGTGACCGGTGGCGGAGTAGTAGATGATCGCGATCTTCGTCATGGACTCGTGTCTCCTCGAACGTCGGACTCTGTCGCACCTCACGCTACCGAAGATGATTGCGCTGTCAACCAGTTTCTCCTAGTCTGGCCGCCATGGACGAGGTGCGGTGGTTGTCGCCGGGGGAGCAGCGCGCGTGGCGCGCCTACCTCGAGGCCACCCGCGTGCTCATGCAGCGGCTCGATCACCAGCTCCAGCGCGACTCCGGTGTGTCCCTCACCGACTACGAGCTGCTGGTGACGCTCGACGAAGCGCCGGATCAGCGGATGCGGATGTCCTCCCTCGCCGACGCAACAATGGCGTCACGCAGCGGTGTGACCAGGGCGATCAACCGTCTGGTCGCTCTCGGTTGGGTCACCCGCCGTCCGTGTCCCGACGATCGTCGCGGCCAGCTGGCGGAGTTGACCGATGCCGGCCGACGCAAACTCGTCGAGACCAGTCCCGGTCACGTCGCCGCGGTGCGTGACCATCTGTTCGACTGCCTGTCGCCGCGTGACGTGGAGCGCGTCGGCCAGGTGTTCGGCGAGGTCCGTGACCACCTGGTGGAGGGTTCGGCGACATCCGTCCCGCAGTGATTGCTGTGTCAACTATCTGATCTGCGTCTGAGATGCGGGCGCGCCGTCGGCGGCGCACACTCGGACCGCGGCGTCGGCGATCTGCGAGGGCGCGCGTTCGGCGAGGATCAGACATGGACCAGTCCCGCGACGTCGGATTCGACGTCCCCGTCATCGACATCAGCGCAGCCGTCCTCGGCACCGACCCCGCGGGGATCGACGCCGTCGTCGCGGCCGTCGACGACGCGTGTCGCCGCGTCGGTTTCATGCAGATCCGCGGCCACGGCATCCCGGACCCGGTGACGCGCGGCCTCGCGGACGCCGTCGACGCACTGTTCGGTCTCCCCATGGAGGTCAAGCGGACCTATCGCGTGCCCGGCGCGAACCGCGGCTACAGTCCGCCCGCCAGCGAGTCGCTGTCGCTGAGCCTCGGCGTGGCGTCGGCCGGTGGCATGAACGACTTCTTCGAGGCCTACAACGTCGGTGTCGAGGCCCGGTCGTTCCCGGGTCTCGGTCTGTCCGAGTCGGATTACGGGATCAACCTGTGGCCCGACGTCGAGGGCTTCCGGTCCCGGGTGGAGTCGTACCTGGACGAGGCATCGCGGGTGGCGCGTGTCCTGACGAGGATCTTCGCCGCGGCCCTGCAGGTGCCCGAGGACTTCTTCCCGTCCATCACCGACCACTCGATCGACGTGCTGCGGATGAACAACTATGCGCTGCCGGAGGGCACCGTCACCCTGGACGGGGAGCTGACGGGCATGGGCGAGCACACCGACTTCGGCATCGTCACCGTGTTGTGGGCAGATCAGGTCCCGGGCCTGCAGGTCCTCGGGTCCGACCGACGCTGGCACGACGTCACGCCCGTGGACGGTGCGCTGCTGGTCAACCTGGGGGATCTCACCGCGCGCCTCACCGGCGACCGGTGGATGTCGACACTGCACCGCGTGAAGCCGCCGATCGTGGACGGCACCATCACTAGGCGACGGTCCGCGGCGTTCTTCCACGACGGCAACCCCGACGCGGTCGTCGAGACCCTGCCCGGACTCGACGGGGACGACGGGACCGCCTATGAGCCGATCACCGTGCGTGACCACATCGCCCGCAAGCTCTCCGGCTCCCGGGAGGGCACCCCGAACGACGCCGCAGTGCGTGAGGCCGCGCGAGTCCGGGCCGCCGCGCCGGATGACTGATCGGGCAGGTCAGTCCCGGTCGGGTCGCGGCTCGCGGGCCGCTGCGTCGAGGGTCGCGACGATCCTGTGCAGCGTCGTGATGTCCTCGTCGGTGAGGGCGCCGAACGCCGCGGGCGCCGGGTCCGGGGTCGACATCGCCGCGTCGAGCGCGCGCTGACCGTCCTCGGTGGCGGAGACGATCTTCCGGCGACGGTTGGCCGGGTCGACGTCTCGCACGACGAGGCCGTCGCGCTCGAGCTGGGTCACCGCGACCGATGCCGCAGGGGCGTCGATCCCCACCGCGTCGGCGAGTTCGGTCAGCGACCGTGGCCGGGCCGCGATCCGTCGCAGGAGCCGGATCTGGTTGAACGCCAACCCGGTCCGCTCGGTCACGGCACGTTTCCACGACCCCCGGTTGTCGATGACGAAGTGCGCCATGCGCTGCCAGGCCTCGTCGGCCGGTGTCGTCGGTGAGGTCGCCTCATGGGTGCTCGACGGTGACCGCATCTCAGACCCTCTCCGGGACCCGCGCGACGGAGGTCCTCTCGGGCGCCTCGTCGCCGAACAGGAACGCGATGCGCTCGGTGGTGCGGTGGGCCCATGCGGTGGTGCTGACGACGCCGAGCGCGAGGATCGCGACGGCGAATGCGGCGGTGACCCACCACAGCGGCGCGATCGCGTCGGTGAACGTGGTGCCCGTCGCGGCGATCGCCGTGCCGGCGACCGACCCGCTGATCGCGACGCCGAGACTCACACCGAGCTGACGGCTCGTCGACGCCACCGCGGAGGCCGCTCCCGCGCGCTCGCGGGGCATCCCGCTGACCGCGGACGTGGTGATCGGTGCGTTGACCAGACCGAACCCCGTGCCGAACAGGAAGAACGTCCCGAGCACCTGCCACAGCGGTGTCGTCGGGGTGAACAGGGTGAGCAGCACCGACCCGGCCGTGAGGAGCACCCCCGCCGCCACCAGCGACGGACGCGTGCCGTGGCGCCCGACGAGCCGGCCCGACAGCGGGGAGAACGCCAGCGTCGCGACGGCGATGGGCAGGTACATCAGGCCCGCGCTGATGGCCGACAGTCCACGCACGTTCTGCAGGTAGCTCGACATCAGGAACAGGAACGCCCCGTAGGCGGCGAAAGCCATGACCCCGACGACCGTCGCGGTCGAGAACGGCACGCTGCGGAAGAACCGCACGTCGATGAAGGGTGAGTGGTGGCGCAGCTCCCAGGCGATGAAGGCTGCGAGGCCAACCAGGCCGACGCCGAACAGGGCCAGTGTCCGCGGGTCGTCCCAGCCCATGTTCGGCCCCTCGATGAGGCCCGACACGATCGACGCCATGAACACGATGCCGAGGACCTGACCGACGGGGTCGAGCCGACGCACGGTGGTCGACTTCGACTCGGGCACGTAGATCGCCGACAGGACGATCGCGGCGGCGCAGATGGGCAGGTTGATCCAGAACACCGACTGCCAACGGAGCGTGTCGATGAGGACGCCGCCGACGATGGGCCCCAACGCCATCGCGATGCCGACCACGGCACCCCAGACGCCGACGGCCTT
Source organism: Gordonia paraffinivorans (assembly GCA_036946345.1). GTDB lineage: Bacteria > Actinomycetota > Actinomycetes > Mycobacteriales > Mycobacteriaceae > Williamsia_A > Williamsia_A paraffinivorans_A. The sequence goes on from JAQIJH010000002.1 coordinate 28,286, forward strand.
CGCGCGTTCCTGCTTGCCGGTGAACACCTGGGTGATGATCGACATCGCGACCGGGTTCAGCATCGACCCGCCGATCGCCTGCAGGAAGCGCGCGCCGATCAGCATGTCGACGCTGGTCGACAGGCTGCACAGCAGCGACCCGACCGCGAAGACGGTCAGACCGATCTGGAACACGCGCCGCCGGCCGAACCGGTCGGCGGTGGCACCCGACAGCAGCAGCAGGCTGGCGACGGTCAGCGTGTAGACGTCGATGACCCACTGCAGCCCCGAGACGGAGGCGCCCAGTTCCCGGCGGATGTCGGGGAGCGCCACGTTGAGGATGGTCACGTCCATCGAGACGATCAGCAGGCTCAGGCAGCAGGTCGCCAGGATGATCGTCTTCCGGCGCGCATCGAGTTCATGACCCATGGCAACCATTGTGAAACCACAAACGTCGCGATGGCAACCCGGACGATCCCGTCACCGGGGCTCTCCCTCGGGGTCGGGGCGGTGCACACCTACGGTAGGTCCGACGACGTCGCGACGACGAGAGGTGACCACGGATGGCGGGTGCGCTCGACGGGATCGTGGTGGCCGACTTCAGTCGGGTGCTCGCCGGTCCGTACGCCACGATGCTGATGGCCGACCTCGGCGCCGAGGTGGTCAAGATCGAGCGTCCCGGGACGGGGGACGACACCCGCTCGTGGGGGCCGCCGTACGTCGAGGACCCCCACGGGGAGGCCATGGCCACCTACTTCGCGTCCGTGAACCGGAACAAGACCTCGGTGGCCCTCGATCTCGCCACGGACGCGGGGCGGGACGCCGCACGGGAGATCGTCGCGCGGGCGGACGTCGTCGTCGAGAACTTCCGGTCGGGGACGATGGAACGTCTCGGCCTCGGGTACGACGATCTCGTCACGGTCAAGCCCGACCTGATCTACTGCGCCATCACGGGTTTCGGTCGTGACGCGGGCGCCGCCATCCCCGGCTACGACCTCCTCATACAGGCGATGAGCGGGCTCATGAGCATCACCGGGGAGCCCGACGGGCCGCCCGTGAAGGTCGGTGTCGCGGTGGTCGACGTCCTCACCGGGGTGCACGCGATGGCCGGGATCCTCGCCGCGCTCCGCCATCGCGACCGCACCGGAGAGGGTCAACGCATCGACCTCGACCTCTTCTCCGTCGCCCTCGCGTCGATGTCGAACCAGACCACCGCCCACCTCGCCGCCGGCATCGTCCCGTCGGCGATGGGCAGCCGTCACCCCAGCATCGTCCCGTACGAGGTCCTGCCGACGGCCGATCGACCGATCGCCCTGGCGGTCGGCAACGACACCCAGTTCCGGCGCCTCGTCGACACCCTCGGTCGGCCGGACCTGGCCGACGACGACCGGTTCCGCACCAACAGTGACCGCGTCGCCCACCACGACGAGCTCGTCGACGTGCTGGTCCCGGCACTGTCCGACCACGGCGCCGATCATTGGTTCGAGGCGCTGACCGCGGCAGGTGTCCCCGCGGGTCCCATCAACGACCTGGCCGAGGCGTTCGACGTCGCCCGGTCGTTCGGGATCGAACCAGCCACCCGTGTCGACGTCGGCGGCGAGCCGACCGTCCGCAACCCCATCGGCCTGTCGCGGACGCCGCCGACCTACCGGACGCCGCCCCCGTCGCTCGGCGTATCACCCACGGACACCGACGGATCCGAGCGCAGCAACCCGTAGACCACGACGTCGTGGCGGACACCGTCGTTGCCGAGGTGCGCCTCCCGCAGGACGCCCTCCTGGGTCATCCCGCAGCGTTCGGCGACGCGCCGGGACGCGGTGTTGGTCGCGAACGCCTCGAGCGCGACGCGGTGGGCGCCGATCGTCCACGCGAGGTCGACGAGCAGACGCGTTGCCCGGGTGGCGATCCCCTGTCCACGCGCAGCCGGGGACACCATGTAGCCGATGGTGACGACCCCGCTGTCCTCGTCGCGGATGCGGAGCCCGCACGTGCCCGTCACCGCGTCGTCCTCGTCCGTGATCGCGACCTCGAACCCCGGCCACACCTGCGCGGACGCCCGATCGACGAACTCCACCGCGTCGTTCCTGTCGTAGGGGCTGGGGACGGTCGTGAACCGTTGCGAGGTCGGGTCGGACGCGCACTCGACCACCGCGTCGACGTCCGACCGTTCCAGCGGGCGCAGCCAGACGACCCCGTCGGTCAGCGTCGGGATCTGGCGTGGCCACTCGAGCGTCATCGGTGACTCCCGTACCGGCGCAACGCCTCCAGCAGCTCCTCGACCACCGGCTCCTCCGGGGCGGGGCGGCGGTCCCCCGGGCGGCCCCGCACGATCGCGCACACGGGGACCCGCAGGCGACCACTGCTCTCCCGGAGCCGGGAGAGGGCCTGCGCGTGGGGCTCGTCGTAGAGGACCGTCCAGGCGTCGGGACGGTTCACCAGGTCGAGCGTGGCGGTGTGATCGGCGGCGACGGGCTTCCCCAGGCGCGGTGCCAACCCGGCGTCACCGAAGGCCGCGTCGACGATGCCGTGCAACAAAACCTGCTGACGCGGGGGCGGCAGCAGCAGCGGGTACTGCGCCAGCTCGGCGAGATCGACGATGTCCCGGCCCGCCAACGGATGTCGGCGAGAGGTGGCGACGACGAGGTCCTCCACCCACAGGCGGTGGACCGTCACGCGGTCGTCGGCCAGCTCGCCCCGTATCAACGCGACGTCGACGTCGCCGGACACGACCGCGTCGACGCGCTGGGTGAAGTCCTTGAGCACGAACTCGATCTCGATGTCGGCCCGCTCCTCCCGCACCGCGGCGATCGCGGCCAGTGCACGCTCCGCGAACGACATGTTCGCGGCGAGGCGGACCCGTGACGCGCGTTCACGGACGACCGCGCGGGCGCGTTCGGCCAGTTCGAGGATCTGTTCGGCGACGGGGAGCAGGCGCCGTCCAGGCTCGGTGACGGCGACCGATCGCGTCGACCGTTCGAACAACGTGACGCCCAGGTCGCGCTCGAGACGGGCGACCTGGTGGCTGACCGCCGACTGGGACATGTACAGGCGTTCGGCGGCGCGCGAGAAGCTGAGGTCCGCGCACACGGTCACGAATGCGGTGAGTTGGCGCAGCTCCACACGACGAGGCTACCGATTGATCGAAGACGTCGATAGATGTCATCGCGAGAATGCGCTGGTGGTGGGGAGTATCCGTCCCGACGATGGACGTTGTCGATGACGAGAACAGTTCATCGGATGCGAGAGGAGCCCGAGATGAGCCCACAGGTGAGCACACCGCAGTTCGACGTGATCGTGGTCGGGTCGGGATTCGGAGGTGTCGCCGCCGCCCGTCGCCTCGCCCGGTCGGGCAAGTCGGTGCTCGTCGTGTCCGCCGCGGCGCACTACCTCTTCCAGCCGTTGCTGTACCAGGTGGCCACCGGAGTCCTGGACGCCGACACGATCTCGCCGCAGGCCGACGAGGTCCTCCCCGATCGCGTCACCGTGGTCGAGGGCCGCGTGACCGCGATCGATCCGGATGCCCATCGCATCACCTACCGCGCCGAGGAGGGCGAGCGACAGGTCGGCTACTCGTCGCTCATCGCAGCCACGGGCGCGTCGCAGTCCTACTTCGGCCGCGACGAGTACGCGCACCGCACCTTCGCGCTCAAGACGCGGGAGGACGCGGTTCATCTCCGCGAGCAGTTGGTGCGGAACTTCGCACGGCCTGACGACCGGGCGGCGTCGAACTATGTGATCGTCGGCGCCGGCGCCACCGGGGTGGAGCTCGCCGGCGAGATCGCCGGACTCGCACGGCGCCACCAGCGCGCCGACGTCACCATCACCCTCGTCGAGGGTGTCGGCGACGTCCTGCCCGCCTACGGCGGTCGTCTCAGCCGGTACGCCCGGAAGACGCTGGATAAGGCTGGTGTCGAAGTACTTCTGAAGTCGCTCGTCACCGACATCGACGACGGCGTCGTCACCGTCGACATCGAGAAGGGATCGGCGACGCGTCGGATCACCGCGGACACCGTGATCTGGGCCGCGGGTGTCGCGGCGTCGCCCTTCGCGCAGGTCCTCGCCGACGCGACCGGGTGCAGCACGGACCGCGCCGGACGTCTCGAGGTCAACCCCGACCTCACCGTCGGCGGATACGCGGACATCTTCGCCGTCGGCGACATGACCGCCCTGAACGGCTACCCCGGGCAGAGCCCGGTCGCGATGCAGGAGGGCCGTCACGCGGCGGACACCATCACCCGGAAGATCGGTCCCGGCACGCGGTTCCGCTACTTCGACAAGGGCAGCATGTCGATCATCGGCCGCGGCAAGGCGGTCCTGCAGAGCCCGGTCAAGGTCGGTCTGACCGGCCTTCCGGCCTGGGGCGCATGGCTCGTGGTGCACCTCTACTACCTGTCCGGTGTCGGCAACCGCGTCGAAGCGGTCGGTCGGTGGTTCGGCGCCTACGGGACGAACCGTCGCCCGGGTCTGGCCGCAGCCGAGCGGTCCGACGACCGCGAACTCGCCCGCTCGGCGAGCTGACGCGACCGATCACCCGCCGAACAGGAGATACAGCCCGAGGAACGTGTAGCCCACCATCGTGAGCATGAGCGCCAGCTGCCCCGTCAGACGATGTCGACGGGGCAGCAGGCGTAGTGAGGCGTCGTGGGCGCTGACCACCGCGGCGATGTGGCCGCCGACGACGAACACCAACTTGAGTGTGGACGACACGGTCGGGTGCTCGGACAACACGTACTCGGGGTGGATGTCGCTCAGCCACAGGACGTTCCACCCGCGGTCGAGCGGGTCGCCCAGCTGGGAGACCACGGCCTGGCTGCGCTCCACGATGTAGTTGAGGTAGTGCGCGAGGATGTAGCCGACCACGATCGGGATCAGCGTGTGTGCCATGCGACCCGGCAGCTCGGCCCGTTGCTCGGGCGTCACTCCGCCGGTCGCACGGGTCGCCGCCCAGAAGGTGCCGGCGACGACGCCGATGAACACGAGCAGTGCGGCCGTGGACACCAGCGTCGCGGCGGCGGAACCCTCACCGAGGTCGTCGATCCATCGACGCCACAGCGGGAACGACGAGAAGCTGTCGAACGCCGTCGATCCCAACAGGATCGCCATCACGGCGACCATCCCCGGCCGCCGGGGCAACGTCGTCAGGTGCGCCAACGGGTTGCCGAGCACGACCCGACGTGTCTCGGGGTCACGCCGGAACGGCGCGAGGCGTGACGCGACGAGACTGTAGGTCTCGAACGGGTCGGCGCGAGCCAACCACCGGTCGCCGACGAACCACCAGCCGGCCAGCAGCACCACCGCGTACACCGCGAGCCAGATCCGCACGGCCAGAACCGAGTCGGGATCGGGCGACGCCAGTTCCACCCAGACGAAGGCGAACAGGCCGACCGCGGCGGGACGGTGTCCCCAGGAGGCGGGGTAGGTGCCCGCGGCGTGTCGCCCGACGACCGCGGTGACGGTGCGCAGTGGCGAGAGCACCCGCCACACCGGCCCGACGAGCACCGAGAGCACGACGACACCGACCCACAGCAGGATGTAGAACACCCCGGGCAGGGGATTCGACTCCGCGTCGCCGGGTCCGACGACGGCGGCGACGCCGACCCAGAGCGTGAACACCAGGGCGAGCAGCGCGATCGCCCTGCGGACGCCACGGCTGTCGACCGCTAGGGTCACCCACCGCGGCAGCGGTGTCCCGCCCCGTGTGGGGTCGAGCCGGGGCGTCTTCCAGGCGAACGCCACGATCGCGAACGACGCGGTGAGTGCCCACGCCCCACCGATGAGCGCGTAGGTGTAGGGCAGCGGCAGGTACTCCGCGCCCAGCCCGTGCGCGGAGAACGTGCTCTCGCTCATCGCGGTTCGTCGATGTCGGGGTCGGCGTCGGACGACAGGTCACGACCACCGCCCCAGTCCTCGAGCGGCAACTGCTCGCCGCCGTCGTCGCCCCGTCGCCGGTCGCGCACGGCCACCGTCACGATGACACCGACCAGCAGCACGGCCGGGACGAACGCCGGCAGCGCGAGCAGGAGCGAGTGCGACGCGACGATCACGCGCGCGGCTCCACGGGTTCGGGTGCGTCCTCGCGCGCGCGGACGCCGGCGGCGTCCGCGCGGTTGATCCGCGCGGCACCCCACGCGAGCGCGGCGATGAGGATGATCGAACAGACCAGCACCACCAGCGAGGCGGCGCCGTAGAGCCAGCTCGGGTAGTCGAACGTCCGCTCTCGCTGGAGGATGGTGATCTCCTTGACGAACGGCCGCGTCATCTGTCGGTCGGCCGTCACCTGCTGCGCGCCGATACCGGGGTCGGCCGGGAGGTAGATCGGCACGGCCGTCATCGTCGTGCCGTCCTGGACGCGCAGCAGGGTCTTCCATGAGCCGGACGTCGGGAACGACTGCGTCGACCGGTACAGCCCCGGGCCGATCTTCTCCAACGGGTCGATGAGAAGGCCGCGCGACTTGTCCAGGCCGCCCTGCCAGGACAGGATCGTCACCCACTCGGCGTCGTCGGACACGAGGTCCGTCGGACTGATCGCGACGACGGCCGTCGCCCGCGACTCCCCGTCCACCGACGCCGCCGGCGTGAGCGTCATGGACGCGCGCGCATCGGACGGCACCTCGACGCGCAGACCGTTGGCCACCGCCCCGCCGATGACGAGGACGGTGACCGCCACGGCGACGCCGGCCAGCTTCGGCCGCGGCAGGCGGGTGCCGGTGAGGACCATCCCCATCAGGGCGCCGCAGACGCCCATCGCGATCGCGACCGGCACGGCCATCGCGAGCGCCTCGCCCCACATGCTGCGCGGCCACGGGTAGTGGTAGACGCCGTCGATCCAGAAGGACTCGAGCCAGAGGCCCACGGTACCGATGCCGAGTCCGGCGACCGCGCCGAAGAGGACCGGTCGCCTCGCGAGCGCGGTCAGTCCGATGAGCTCGACGACCAGCGCCGGCCCGATGTAGAGGGCGAAGACGTTGATGGGGGCGCCGAGCCCCGGGCCGACGACGAGAGCCACCGCGCCGCGGATGAGTGCGGCCGAGATCGCGGCGATCAGCGCCGCACCGGGTCCGAGTGTGATGCGGGCGGCGACGAGCGCGAACGCCGCGGCACCTGCGATCATCATGGGCTGCAACACGAGTCGGAACTGCTCGATGCCGAAGTCGTACTCGATCTGGAACACCGACAGCCCGATCACGAGTCCGCCGAACGCGGTGCAGCGCATGAGCCACACCCCGCGGGAGTCCTTCGGTGCCGCGTCGCCCATCGCCGACCGGCCCTCCCGCTCGAGGAGCAGTAGCGCCATGAGCGACGTGCCCGCGCCGCCGATGAGCATGAGGTGCGTCGGTCCCCACAGGGTGACGTCCTGGCCGAAGATGCGATGCCAGATGTCGTCGAGGGGGAATCCGATGAGCGCGTACAGGCCGCAGCCGGCGAGCAACACCCCGCCCACGGGTGCGTACCACCGGCGGGTGATGCGAATGGCCGCACGACCTGGCCGCTCATAGGGCAGGAAAATCGACAGCATCCCCGCGATGAACAGGAAGAACAGGCCCACCAGGATGAAGTAGTGGGCCGGGTTGGCCAGCGGCCCGGCGTCGCGGCCCTTCCCGACGTGCAGGCTGACGTCCCAGAGGAACCCGAAGAGGGCACACACGATCGTCGAGATGAACATCCCGACGGGCAGTGCCGCCCATCCGGGCCGGTTGATGAGGCGGCCGGCCCACGCGCCCAGCCGCGCGAGCCAGGTGATCCTGTGGGTGCGGTGGCGCCAGCCGATCCACAGCAGCGCGAGCGAGACGACCGCCGCGGCGGCGCTCATCCCGAAGACCTGATCGAGCGCCGCGCCGCCGCCCTCGGACCCCGGTGCCGCCAGAACCACATCAACCGACGTTGTCATGGTCTCAGTATCGCCCGGTCACGACGTCCGAAGGATGCGATTCGCGGAGATTCTCCGGTCAGGAGTCGGCGGTGGCCAACCCCGCTTCGTGGTCCGCCTCCACCCGGGCCGCGTGGAAGTCCTTCGACCGGATGAGCACGGCGGAGCACAGCGCCGCCGCGACCGCGATGCACGTCGCGACGAGGAGGATGAGGTCGAGCGCGTCGGCGTATCCGCGCCCGGCGCGGTCGGCGAGCATGGCCCGCAGATGTGGGGGCACCGCGGCGATCACCTGACCCGCGGCACCGTTCGCCACCGCGTCGCCGATCTCGCGCCCGCGGTCGGCGAGGGGCGTGCCCGCCAGGCCCTGCTGCACGTCGGAGCTGATGCGCGAGGCGAGCAGGCTGCCCAGCAGGGCGACACCGGTCGCGATCCCGATCTGACGGAACGTGGAGTTCATGCCCGAGGCCATGCCGGCGCGGGCCTGCTCGACGACGCCGACCGCGGTGGACGCGAGCGGCACGTTGATCAGGCCCGTGCCGATGCCGGCCACGACGAACCCCGGGACGAACTGGGTCCAGCCGCCGGTCGGGTCGGTGCCGCGCATGAGGAACAGACCGACGGCGACCAGCAGGAAGCCGGGCGTGATGAGCCATCGGGCCGGCACCTTGTCGGAGAGTCGGCCGGCGACGGCGGCGGAGACGAACACGAGCCCGGAGAACGGCAGGAAGTACAGCCCGGCCTGCAGTGCGGAGTAGCCCATCGTGCCCTGCAGGTAGATGACGATGTAGGTCAGCAGCGAGAACATGGCCGCCGAGATGCCCCATGCGGCGATGAGTCCGCCGGTGAACGTCGGGACGCGGAAGAGCGAGGCGTCGACCATGGGCTCGGCGACCACCCGTTCCACCACGGCGAACACGACCAGCAGCACCGCGGCGGCGATCAGCGACCCGGCGACCTGCAGCGATCCCCACCCGTCGGCGTGGCTGCGGATGAGCCCGAACACCAGGAACGCGAGGGCGGCGCTGAAGGTCACGCACCCCAGCCAGTCGATGCGATGTGTGCCCGGGGCCTTGGACTCGTCGACGCCCAGGACGGTGATGACCAACGCGACGACGCCGACCGGGATGTTGACGAAGAAGATCCAGTGCCACGACAGGCCGGTGGTGAGCACGCCGCCGAGCACCGGACCCACGGCGACCGAGACGCCGGTGACCGCGCCGAAGACGCCGAACGCGGTGCCGCGTTCGCGGGGTGGGAACGCCTGCGCGAGCAGGGCCAGCGCCGTCGCGAACATGATCGCCCCACCGACACCCTGCGCGAGCCGCGCGACGATCAACGTCAGGATGTTCGGCGCGAGACCGCACGCCAGTGACCCCACGGTGAACACGACGATGCCGGTCGCGAAGACCAGCCGTCGACCGACGATGTCGGCGATGGTGCCCGACGTCAGGAGCAGCGCGGCGAGGGACAGCGCGTAGGCGTCGACCACCCACTGCAGGTCCGACAGGTTCGAGTCGAGGTCCTTCTGGATGTCGGGCAGCGCGACGTTCACGATCGTGACGTCGAGCAGGAGCATGAACACCCCGGTGCACACGGCGGTCAGGGTCAGCCACTTGCGGGCCATGGAGCCTCCCGGTCTGAGTATCGGCTCAGAGAAGATCGCACATTCTGAGTACATACTCAAGAATTGACTTCCCGCGGGTACCGTGGCCGCCATGGCGCGACGCGGTAGACCTCCGGCGATCGGACGGGGGGAGGTGCTGTCGTCCGCGCTCGACGTCTTGCGCGAGCGGGGCGTCGCACGCCTCACGACGCGCGAGGTCGCCTCGCGCGCAGGGGTTTCCGAGGGGTCGATCTTCTACCACTTCACCGACCGCCGGGGGCTGCTGACAGCGGTGTTCTCCGAGGCCCTGCGACCGCTGTTCGCGTTCAAGGACGACCTCGACCCGGCCGCTGCACGCACCCTCGACGACGTCGCGATTGTGCTCGCGCGTTACGCGGAGGCGATGCGCGCATTCCTCGACGACGCGCTGGGGGTCCTGATCGCCGCGCACGGGGACGCCGCGGTCCGGGACGAGGTCGCAGCGGTGGTCACGGCCAACGACTTCGGGCCGCACCGCGGCGTCGCGGCGATGACGGAGTACTTCGACGGTCTGCGCGAGACGGGGCTCGTCGGCGCCGACGCCGACACGCACGCCGCCGCGTACCTGATGGTCGGCGCGACGTTCCTGCGGTCGGCGCAGTCGACACTGTTCGCCCACTCCACCGGCATCCCGCCGATGTCCCAGGTCATCACCGGTGTGCTGCGGCTGCTGGCGCCCGGGGCGGACGGCGATCCGACGTCGGCCCGTCCCGGCGGTCTGTCCCCGATCACCGTCGCCGACTCATCGGCCGCACCGGAACTCCTGGTCCTGCAACGCTGTTGCTGGGTACAGGAGGCGGTCGCCAACGACACCCTCGACATCCCCCCGTTGCACGAGACCGAGGCCGAGGTCCGCGCCTGGTTCGACGAGTGGACGGTCCTCACCGTGCGGGACGGTCCGCGGCTGGTCGGTGCGGTGCGTGGCCGGCTGGTCGGCGACATCTGGGAGGTCGGGCGCCTCATGGTGGCGCCGGACCGCGCGGGCAAGGGCCTGGGAGCCGACTGCTGGCCGAGGTGGAGACCGTCGCGCCCGACGCGGCGACCGCGGTGGAGCTGTTCACCGGTGCTCGGAGCGAGCGCAACCTCGCCATCTACGACCGGGCCGGCTTCGTGGAGGTCGAGGCGGACGACGCGCCTGCCGGCGTCGTCGTGCTGCGCAAACCGCGGGAGGCGGCCCCGTCGCACGCCGTACGTGGTCGGTGAGTCAGCCGAGGACCTTCTCGACCTGCGCGTACTTCTGCTCCACCGCGTCCTTCACCGGGCGCCACCAGGACTCGTTGGCGCGGTACCACTCGATCGTCGCGCGCAGACCGGCGTCGAAGTCGGTGTAGCGGGGACGCCAGCCGAGCTCGGTGCGCAGTCGGGTCGAGTCGATCGCATACCGCATGTCGTGACCGGGGCGGTCGGTCACGTGGTCGTAGTCGTCGGCGGGGTGTCCGAGGATCGTCAGGATCTTCTCGACGACGGTCTTGTTGTCGGTCTCGCCGTCGGCCCCGATCAGGTAGGTCTGCCCGATCTCGCCGCGCTCCACGATCGTCCACACGGCGTCGTTGTGGTCGTCGACGTGTATCCAGTCGCGCACGTTCGTCCCCGCCCCGTACAACCTCGGACGGGTGCCGCTCAGCACGTTGGTGATCTGGCGCGGGATGAACTTCTCGACGTGCTGATACGGGCCGTAGTTGTTGGAGCAGTTCGACAACGTGGCCGCCACGCCGAACGACCGGACCCAGGCCCGCACGAGCAGGTCGCTGCCGGCCTTCGTCGAGCTGTAGGGGCTCGACGGGTTGTAGGGCGTCGACTCGGTGAACCGGGCGGGGTCGTCGAGTTCGAGGTCGCCGTAGACCTCGTCGGTGCTGATGTGGTGGTAGCGGGTGTCGTGCCGACGCACCGCCTCGAGCAGGGTGAACGTGCCGACGAGGTTGGTCTGCACGAACGCCGACGGGTCGGCGAGCGAGTTGTCGTTGTGGGACTCGGCCGCGAAGTGGACGACCAGGTCGGCGTCGGCGACGAGGCCGTCCACGAGATCCGCGTCGGCGACGTCCCCGGTGACCACACGGACGCGATCGGCCACCGGTGCGAGGGTGTCGGGGCTGGCCGCGTAGGTCATCTTGTCCAGCACGGTGATCCGGATGTCGGGACGCTGGTCCACCGTCCGCAGCACGAAGTTCGCGCCGATGAACCCGGCGCCGCCGGTGACCAGAACACGCATGCGGCGACAGTACCGGCGTGCGGGGGGATCTCGCGCGTCTGCGACGTCCTCCGGGCGCGGGACACGCGGACACCTGTCCGCTGTTCTAGGCTGACGCCCATGCGGGGAATCATCCTGGCGGGTGGCACGGGGTCTCGGCTGCACCCGATCACGCTCGGCGTGAGCAAGCAGCTGGTCCCGGTCTACGACAAGCCGATGATCTACTACCCGCTCTCGACGCTGCTGCTCGCGGGCATCCGCGACATCCTGGTCATCACCACGCCCACCGACGCGCCGTCGTTCCAGGCGCTCCTCGGCGACGGCAGCCAGTTCGGCGTCGACATCTCCTATACGGTGCAGCCGTCGCCGGACGGCCTGGCGCAGGCGTTCGTCCTCGGTGCCGACCACATCGGGACCGACTCCGTGGCACTGGTGTTGGGCGACAACATCTTCTACGGACCCGGCTTGGGCAACCAGCTCATGCGGTTCTCCTCGGTGGACGGCGGCGCGATCTTCGCCTACTGGGTCGCCAACCCGTCCGCGTACGGCGTGGTCGACTTCGACGACGACGGCAAGGCCGTTGCGCTGCAGGAGAAGCCGCAGAACCCCCGGTCGAACTACGCGGTCCCCGGGCTGTACTTCTACGACAACGACGTCGTCGAGATCGCCCGCGACCTGACACCCAGTGCCCGCGGCGAACTCGAGATCACCGACGTCAACGCGACGTACCTGCAGCAGGGCCGGTTGTCGGTGCACGTGCTGCCCCGCGGCACCGCGTGGCTCGACACCGGGACGTTCGCCGACCTGCAGGACGCCGGCTCGTTCGTGCGCACCGTCGAGCAGCGACAGGGACTGAAGATCGCCGTGCCGGAGGAGATCGCCTGGCGTCGCGGGTTCATCGACGACGACACGCTGCGGCAGCGCGCGGAGACCCTCCGGAAATCCGGCTACGGCGACTACCTCCTCCGTCTGCTCGAGCGGGGGCGGTGACCCGTGCAGATCCGCCCGTTGTCGATCGACGGTGCCTGGGAGGTCACCCCGCGCCAGCACGGTGACCCGCGTGGCGTCTTCCTCGAGGCGTTCAAGGCCGACGCGCTGCAGGAGGCCACCGGACGGCGGCTCGACCTCGCCCAGGTCAACCTGTCGGTGTCGGCGGCGGGGACGCTGCGCGGCGTGCATTTCGCCGACGTGCCGCCCGGACAGGCGAAGTACGTGGTGTGCCCGCGCGGGGCCGTCCTCGACGTCGTCGTCGACATCCGTGTGGGGTCGCCGACGTTCGGTCGGTGGGACTCGGTGCTCCTCGACGACACGGACCGCCGCGCCATCTTCCTGTCCGAGGGGTTGGGGCACGCGTTCTGCGCGCTCGAGGACGACAGCACGGTCACGTACTTCTGTTCCACCGGCTACAACCCCACCGGCGAGCACGGGATCCACCCGTTGGACCCGGAGGTCGGGATCGTGTGGCCGACGGCGGCCCGGGACGGGTCGCCGCTGGAGTTCCGGTTGTCGGAGAAGGACACCGCCGCCCCGACGCTGGCACAGGCGCGCGAGTCCGGACTGTTACCGACGGCCGAGTCGGTCACGGAATTCTTGCGAACCGTCGCAGTCGACTGAGCCGGTGGCCTCGCCCGCGTCGTGCGTGGCAGGGTGGACGACATGAAGGACGACGTCGAGAGCATCTCCGAGGGATCCGACGGGGACTACAACTACGACCCCGACGACCAGCTGCAACCCGAGGACACCCTCGACGATCGAGGTGTCGACGACATCCTCGACGAGGGGATCTCCCCGCCGGAGAAGCCCAGCCCGGCGACGCGCTACGGCGTGACCGCCGAGGAGCAGCGCGAGGGCGAGTCGTTGGACCAGCACCTCGCCGAGGAGGAGCCCGACCCCGCCACCGAGGTCGCGTTCCACGAGGACACGGCGCCCCGGGTGCCGGAGAACGACGACGACATCACCGAGGACATCGACGAGATCGAGGAGTACGACCCCGAGACCGGTGACGACCGCTCGGGTCGACTCGTCGGACCGGGCGGTGGGGTGGACCACACCACGCACCAGGAGATCGCCACCGACGCCGGGATCGACGCGGGAGCGGCGTCGGCGGAAGAGGCTGCGGTGCACACCCTCCCGTCCGACCAGCTCCCCTGAGAACGCCGGGGCTCCCCGGCTCAGGCGTCGGGGAGGTCCGGGAGCGGCGTGTCGTGGAGCCAGGCGTCCCACAGCTCCGTCAGTGACCGGTCGGTGTGGCGTGCGGCCACGCCGACGAAGTCGTCGGTGGTGACCGAGCTGTACCGGTACTCGTGCGTCCAGTCGCGCAGCAGGTCGAAGAACGCGTCGTCGCCGATCGTCAGCCGCAGGGCGTGCAGCGTCAGCGCGCCGCGCTTGTAGACGCGGTCGTCGAACATGTCGTCCGCGCCCGGGTCGGACAGGACGAGGTCCTGGCGTTGCGCAGCGAGTCGCTTGTGGTGCGAGCGGGCGAGGGCGTCGGCGGTGTCGTCCCCGGCGCGCTCGGCCCACAACCATTCGCTGTAGCAGGCGAACCCCTCGTGCAGCCATATGTCGCGCCAACGCGTGAGGGTCAGCGAGTTGCCGAACCACTGGTGGGCGAGCTCGTGGGCGACGAGGCGTTCCGAGCCGCGACGTCCGTCGCAGTGGTTCGCGCCGAACGTCGACATCCCCTGCGCCTCGATGGGGATCTCGAGGTTGTCGTCGGTGACGACGACGGTGTACTCGGGGAACGGGTAGGGGCCGAACATGTCGCAGAACGCCGTCATCATCTCGCGCTGCCGGCCGAAGTCGTGCGCGAACGTGTCCGCCAGGCGCGACGGCAGCACGGCGGTGATCGGAACGGGCTTGCGTGCCAACGACTTCTTCTCGTACGGCCCGATCGAGACGGTCGCGAGGTAGGTGGCCATCGGCTCCACCTGCTCGTAGACCCACGTGGTCATCGCGGCCTTGGTGCGCTTGCGGACGAGCGTGCCGTTGGCGACGGCTGTGTACGGCGACTCGGTGGTGATCGCGATCTGATACGACGCCTTCGACGCCGGGTGGTCGTCGCACGGGAACCACGACGCCGCGCCGTTGGGCTGGTTCGCGCACAGTGCGCCCTCGGTGAGTTCCTCGAACCCGACCTCGCCCCACGGCCCTCGGATCGGACGGGGCGACCCGCCGTACTTGATCTCCACCGTCATCGCCGCACCCGGCGGCAGCGCGTGCGCAGGCGTGATGGACAACTTCCCCGAGCGGTGCGAGTAGCGGGAGGGGCGGGACCCGTTGACGGTCACCTTCGACACCGACAGGTGGTTCGCCAGGTCCACGGTGAAGCGGCCGACGTGGGCGATGGCCGTCGCGGTGAGCGTGGCCGTACCCGAGAGGCGGTTGCTCGCCACCTTGTACTCGAGGTCCAGCTCGTACCGGCTGACGCGGTACCCGAGATTGCCGTTGCCGGGCAGGTAGGGGTCGATGCCGTCGGTGGGATCACCGAGAAGGGGGCCGCCGTTCGTGGCCGAGCCATGCTTGTGGGACTTGCCCGGCACCGATCCTCCGCTCGCCGGCCGCGATGTTGTGAGTCATGACGTTACCCGGCGGTAGGAGGGCCCGCGGGACGGGCGGGGGCCGTCGGGACCGGCCCCTGCGCGTAAACGGACCGGGGACCGGTTAGGCTTCCCTTCGTCGCGACCGCGAGGTAGCGTCCCCGGCGGGTCGAGTCCGACCAACCGGACACCGGCACACCACCCCTCGAGAGGACACCCGCCATGGATTCGTCACGGAGTCTCACGTCGCTTGTCGCCCGGGTGATCCTCGGGATCATCTTCATCATGCACGGGTGGCAGAAGCTGCACACGAACGGCATCTCGGCCACCCAGAAGGGGTTCCAGGCGATGAACGTGCCGTTCCCCGAGTTCAGCGCGCACTACGCGACCTGGGTCGAGCTCGTCGGCGGCATCCTTCTCATCGTCGGTGTGCTGGTGCCGCTGGTGTCGATCCTGCTCATCATCGACATGGCCGGTGCCATCATCACGGTCCACGCCGACAAGGGCTTCTGGAACTCCGACGGCGGTTACGAGTTCCCGCTCGCGCTGATCGCCGCCCTCGTCGCGGTCGGTCTGGTGAACACCGGCCGCACCGGTGTCGACGGGTACCTCGTCAATCGCCGTCGCCGCGCCCGCGCGTAGGACTCACCGCCCCGACCAGGGCGCGATGGGGTTGCCCTGCCAGCGGGTGTGGGCGGGCACGACGTCACCGCGCATCACCAGCGACGCCGGGCCGACGGTGGCCGACTCCCCGAGCCCCGAGGCGGGCAGCGCCACGCAATGTGGGCCGAGGGTGGCGCCGGCCGCGACGGTGACGGAGTCCATCGCCATCACCCGGTCGTGGAAGAGGTGGGTCTGCACGACGCACCCGCGCTGCACGGTCGCGCCGTCGCCGAGGGTCACCAGGTCCGCCTCGGGCAGCCAGTAGGTCTCGCACCAGACGCCGCGACCGATCGTCGCGCCGAGCATCCGCAGCCAGAGGTTGAGGATCGGCGTGCCGGTCGCGGCGTTGGCGAACCAGGGTGCCGCGACGGTCTCGACGAACGCGTCCGACAGCTCGTTGCGCCACACGAACGAGCTCCACAGCGGGTGTTCACCTGCCGAGATGCGACCGACGACAAGCCATTTGGCGGCCGCCGCGATGCAGCACGCCGACGCGCCCGCCACCAGCAGGACGAGTCCGCTGACGAGACCGGCGACCCAGAACGCCGACTGCGACGCGATGTACTGCAGACCGATCAGCACGAACAGGCCGAGTCCGAAGCTGATCATCACCGGGATCAGACGCAGGGTCTCGACGGCGGCGCGCGCCACTTTCAGACGCCGGGGCGGGTCGAAGGTGCGGGAGCTGTCGGTGTCGGCGACGGCGCGACGCAGCCGGACGGGTGGGCTGCCCAGCCAACTCGTCCCCGACTTCGCCTTGTCCGGGGTCGCCGACAACACCGCGACGAGGCTGTTCTTCGGGACCTTGCGCCCCGGTCCGGTCATGCCGGAGTTGCCGAGGAACGCCCGCTTGCCGATCCGCGCCTCGTCGATGTGCACCCACCCGCCACCGAGCTCGTAGGAGGCGACCATCGTGTCGTCGGCCAGGAACGCGCCGTCGCCGACGGAGGTGAACTTGGGGATGACCAGGGCCGTGCTGATCTCGGTGCCCCTGCCGATGTCGGCCCCGAGCAGTCGGAACCACACCGGCGTCAAGAGGCTCGCGTACAGGGGGAACAGATAGGTGCGGGCGGAGTCCATGAGGCGCTCGGTCGCCCAGACCTGCCAGCCGGTGCGCGACCGTACGGGGTGATAGCCCTGCCGCATGCCGATCGACAGGGCGCGCACACCGAGCGCGGTGATCGCCGCGAACACCAGCAGGCTGGTGAGAGTGGCCGCGGGCAGCAGGATCAGAGCGCGCACGGCGACGTCGCGCAGCCGGTCGGCGTGGATCGCCCAACTCGCGATGACGCCGAGACCGGCCGCGAGCGCGACGAGCGGGACACCGGCCAGGACCACCGACGACAGCCCGTACACCGGGACCCACCAGCTGCGACGCGGCGGACGCTCGGCGGGCCAGTGGGCGGTCGCCTTGCCGATCTTGACCGCCGGCGATCCCGCCCACCGCTGGCGGGCCTTCACCTTGCCGATCACCGCGGATCCGGGGTCGACCACGGCGTCGCGGCCGACCCGCGCGCCGGGCAACAGAGTCGAGCGGGCCCCGACGGTGGCGCGTTCGCCGATCTCGATGTCCCCGATGTGGACGACGTCCCCGTCGATCCACCAGCCGGCGAGATCGACCTCGGGTTCGACCGAGGACCCGTCGCCCAGGGTCAGCATCCCGGTGACCGGGGGCAGCGTGTGCAGGTCGACCCCGTGCCCGATCTCGGCCCCGAGCGCGCGGGCGAAGTAGATCATCCAGGGGGCGCCGGCGAGGTTGGCGGCGCCGCTGGCCTCGGTGAGGCGCTCGGCGACCCACAGGCGCAGGTGCACGCCCCCGCCGCGCGGATGCCGACCCGGGCGGACGCCGGCGAGCAGCAGGCGACACCCGGCCACCGCGATCGCCATACGGCCGAGCGGCGTGATGAACACGACGAACGCGACCAGCAGCAGCCACCAGTCCACCGAGATCGACCAGGGGACGTCGGTGAGCTGCGTGGCCACGTTGTTCGCTACCCCGAGCCACGTCGCCCATTGGAGGCCGGTGAGCGTCGTGAGCGGCACCGACAGGAGCATCTGCACGACCCCCGCGCGCCGCGGCGTCGGGGTGACGTCCCGGGACTCGACCTCGCTCGTCTGCGGGCTGAGGTCGTCCAGCATCGCGGCGAGGGCCCCGAGGCGGGGGTGGTCGTACAGGTCGGCGACGGTGACCTCGGGGTGGCGCTCGCGCAGGGCCGTCACCAGCTGGGCTGCGGCCAGCGAACCGCCGCCCTCGGCGAAGAAGTCGATGTCGGCGTCGGTGATCGTCACGCCGAGCACCGCGGTCCACCGCTCGGCGACCCACCGCTGGGTCGGGGTCAGGTAGTCGTCGCCGTCGCCGTCGCCGCCGGCCGGGCCCGGGAGGGGCCAGGGGAGTGCCGCGCGGTCGACCTTGCCGGACGTGCGGGTGGGCAGCTCGTCGACGAGGGCCAACCGGGGGACCATCGCCGCGGGGAGATGCTCGACGAGGAGGTCGCGGGCCGCCTCGACGTCGAAGTCGGGGTCGGTGGAGACCAGGTACCCGACGAGGACGGAGTTCCCGGCGGCGGTCTTCCGCACCGCGGCGGCGGCCCCGCCGACGCCGGGCAGGTGCTGCAGCGCGTTGTCGATCTCGCCGAGCTCGATCCGGCGGCCACCCACCTTCACCTGGTCGTCGGCGCGACCGGCGAACACCAGACCCTCGGGCTCCAGCCGGACGAGGTCGCCGCTGCGGTAGGCGCGGTCCCACCCGAGGGTGGGCATGGGGGAGTACTTCTCGGCGTCCTTGGCCGGGTCGAGGTAGCGGGCGAGCCCGACCCCGCCGATGACCAGCTCGCCGGTCTCGCCCTCCGCGACAGGCCGCCCGCTGGGATCGACCACGGCGAGGTCCCATCCGTCGAGGGGCAGTCCGATGCGCACCGGGCCGCGGCCGGTCAACGGTGCCGCGCACGCGACGACGGTGGCCTCGGTGGGGCCGTAGGTGTTCCAGACCTCGCGGCCGGGCACGGCCAGGCGTTCGCCGAGCTCGGGTGGGCACGCCTCGCCACCGAAGATGAGGAGGCGCACCGCCTCGAGTGCCTCGGCGGGCCACAACGCCGCCAGGGTCGGGACCGTGGAGACGACGGTGATGTCGCGGGCGACGAGCCAGGGGCCGAGGTCCATGCCGCTGCGGACGAGCGAACGCGGTGCGGGTACCAGACAGGCGCCGTGGCGCCACGCGAGCCACATCTCCTCGCACGACGCGTCGAACGCCACCGACAGGCCCGCGAGCACACGGTCACCGGGGCCGATCGGCTTGTCGCGGAGGAACATCCGCGCCTCGGCGTCCACGAAGGCCGCCGCGTTGCGATGGGTGACCGCGACACCCTTCGGGGTCCCCGTCGAACCGGAGGTGAAGATGACCCACGCGTCGTCGGACGGGGTGGGTGTCAGGTCGGAGAGGGCGACGTCCGCGGGGACCACACGATCGCGCACGGCCTGTGCGCGGTGCAGACCGTTCGCGTCGACGACGGCAGCCACCCCGGCCTCGCCGAACACCAGGTCCGCGCGCTCATCCGGGTCGTCGACGTCGACGGGCACATAGGCGGCACCGGCCGCGAGCGTCGACAGGATCGACAGGTAGAGCGACCGCGACCCCGACGGCATCCGGATGCCGATGCGGTCACCGCGGGCGATCCCCTGCGCCGCCATCCACGCCGCGCCCTCCTCGACCGCCTCGAGCAGTTCGGCGTAGCTCAGGACGGCCTCGCCGTCGTCGACCGCGGCGGCCTGCGGGTGTGCCTGCGCCGTCGCGCGCAGGACGTCGATCAGCGTGCGCGGCGCCGGTGCCGCCGCCGAGGCCAGGAACTGCGGTGGGGACGGGGGACGGGGCTCCGACGATGCCGGGTGCTGCGACGGTGTGGCGGTGACGTCCACCGGGGTCCTTTCCGCTGCTCGGGCCGAGGCGCTCGGGCGGGGTACGCGCCGTCGAGAAGTTTCCCATCACGACGCCGACGGCGCCGACGAGGGCGCCGGTCGGCGGATCCGTGTCGGCCCGGCTCACCTCGGGTGATGTGCACAACCAGACGGCACGACACCCTGACTCGTCACAAAAGCCGTGTAGCTTCGGGCATATCGGGGCACGATGGCCTCACGAGACCGACCGCCACATCTGCAGACGTGCCGTGTCGGCGAGGGTGCGAGGGACCACCGGTCCCCACACCGACGCGAGACGGCGTCCAGTGCGGCAAACAGCGTTCGCGACCACACGACCGTCCAGACACCGGAGGAGGACTCCATGCCGGTGATCACCCACAGCACCCCCAGCCGGGGCTCGTACGCCATCTGGTTCGGGAGCAGGCTGCTGATCCGGCCGGTGCTCAAGTACTGGCCCTTGACCGCCCCGACGATGAAGTTCCTCTACCTGGTCGACAAGACCTTCGCGGTGGGTCCGAAGCCCAAGGGTGTGGTCGGCGAACCGATCGAGCTCGCCGGACGGCCTGCCGAGTACATCGTCCCGTCGGGTCCGAGCCGCCGCGACAGCGACACCGCCGTGCTCTACCTGCACGGCGGGGCGTTTGTGGTGTGCGGTCTCGCGTCGCATCGTGCGGTCGCGTCGAGGTTGTCGCGGTCCACGTCCCTGCCGGTGTTCTCCCTGGCCTACCGCCAGCTGCCGGAGGCCGGTGTCGGGACCTCCGTGAACGACACGTACATGGCCTATCGCGAGCTGATCCTGGAACGCGGATATCGCCACGTCGTCGTCGCGGGCGACTCGGCCGGCGGCTTCCTGGCGCCGAAGGTGGCGGAGCTGGCGGCTGCGGACGGACTGCCGGGGCCGGACGCGTTCGTGGGGTTCTCGCCCCTGCTCGACCTCGATCTCGCCGCCAACCCCGACCGCAGCAGCCGCAGCGATGCGTACCTGCCGAAGTCGAAGATGGCCGAGCTGGCCCCGATGTTCGACCAGGGACCCATCCCGCTGCGGGGGGCGCGCCGGATCGCCGACGTCCCGTCGGACCACATGCCGCCCACGCTGATCATCAACGCGCAGGACGAGATGCTCGAGGCCGACATCATCGAGCTCGTGGAGTCGATCGACGCCGACGGCGGGATTGCGGTCTGTCACCGGTTCCGGTGGCAGGTACACGCGTTCCCGGTGCTCAACGCCCGTCACCCGGAATCTCTGGAGGCGATCGCGCTGGCCGCCGACTTCATCGAGGAGGCGGTGCGGTCCGCCAAGGCCACCCGTTACGACGCCGCGCGCGATCACGCCGGCTGACGTCACGCCGGCGGGTGACGCCGGTGGGATCATGCTCGGGTGCGCTCGAGGCAGAAGATCATCGACGCCACCCTGGAGTTGATCGGCTCGGGTGGTTTCGACGCCGCGTCGATCGTCGCCGTCGCGGCGGCCGCCGACGTGTCACGGCAGACCGTGTACTCCATCTTCGGGACGCGCGAACAACTGATCTCCGACTCCGTCGCGGACCTCGTGCGGACCGTGTTCGACGAGATGATGGACGTACGCCCGACCCATGCCGGCGCGGCGGGCGAGCTCGTCGCCGTCATCGTCCGCGGGCGGGCGGTGGTCCACGACCACCCCGTCCTCGCCGTCCTGCAGGGGCCGTCCGGCCAGAACCCGCTGCTCGACGCCGGGATGGTCGACCGTGCGCGACCCGTTGCCCGGGAGATGTTGGCCCCGTTGGCATCTCGTCATCCCGAATTGTCGGATCGGTGGGACGACGTGATCGACGTCGCCCTCGCGGCCGGGCTGTTCGCGGTCTTCGTCGAGAGCCCGGCCCGGACCGACGACGATCTGGCCGCGTTCTTGATGCGGTGGATAGGACCGGCGATCGCCGACTGGAGCTCGTCACAGCAAAATTGACACTCTGAGCCGAATCTGTCTAGTTTCTCGCGTGACGCAGGTCACGAGACGACGGCACGGGGGTCGACGGTGGGGGCATTCGGACGCAGGACGTTCATCGCAGGGGTGGGCACGGCGGCGGCCGCCGTCGCCGGTGCAGGCGTGGCGGGGCGGGCCGTGTCCGAGCCCACCGCGCCGCGACCCGGACGCATCCCGCTCCGCCGCGAGGAGCACCGCGTCGTGGTGATCGGATCCGGGTTCGGCGGGGGTGTCACGGCGTTGCGACTCACCCAGGCCGGGGTGCCCGTCACCATGCTCGAGCGTGGACGCCGGTGGGCCACCGGACCCGACGCGAACACCTTCGCCGAGCCGACGTCACCGGACAAGCGGATGCTCTGGTACCGCTCGGCCCCCACGCTCTTCGGCCGCCCGTTCGGCGTCGACCCGTACGTCGGCCTCATCGAAGCCGTTGCGGGCGAGAACATGTCGGCGTTGTGCGCGGCGGGGCTCGGTGGCGGCTCGCTGGTGTACCAGGGCATGACGCTGCAGCCGATCGAACCGGTCTTCTACACGCAGTTCCCGTCCCGGATCGACTACGGGCTCCTGGCGCGCACGTACTACCCGCGGGTGGCGACGATGCTGCAGATCGAGACGGCGCCCGACGCGCTGATCGACTCGCCGGAGTACCTCGCGTCCAGGGTGTTCCGCGATCACTGCATCAGGGCCGGGTTGCCGGTGTCGAAGATCCCGATGCCGATCGACTGGAGCTACGCGTTGGCCGAGCTGCGCGGGGAGATGCGGAGGTCGTACACCAACGGCGCAGGGTCCCTCGGGGTCAACAACGGCGGCAAGCACACCGTCGACGTCACCTACATCAAGCAGGCGGAGGCGACCGGCCGGCTCGATCTGCGGTTGCAGCACGAGGTCACCGACGTGATCCGCGAGCGCGACGGGCGCTGGACGGTGCGGGTGAACCGCATCTCCGACTCGGGGCAGACGATCGAGACCGTCGAGATGACCACCCGGGCCCTGGTGATGGCCGCGGGGACGATGAACACCACCAAGCTGCTGATGCGTGCGCAGGCGCACGACACCATCCCCGACCTGCCGGCCGGTCTCGGGACCGGATGGGGCAGCAACGGCGACCGCATCTACACGTGGACCGACCCCACCGAGTCGTTCGGCACACAGGGGCAAGGTGGTCCGGTGGTGTTCGGCAGCCTCGACTGGTCGGGCGACCCCCACAGGGCCGCCACGGTGATCCAGGCATCCATCCCCACGCTCGGGACCGATCCGCGTACCACCATGATGGTCGGCTACGGCGTGAGCGACGCCCGCGGGCGGTTCGTGTGGGACCGCGCCCAGGACCAGGCGGTCCTGCGCTGGCCGCGCGACGGCGACCACGTCCTGCAGGACACCCGCATCACCCCGCTGACGCAGAGGATCGCCGGGCCGTCGTCGTTCCTGTTCGACACGTTCAAGCCCTACCCGTCGACCTGGCACCCGCTCGGCGGCGCGACCATGGACGTGGTCTGTGACCTGCAAGGACGTGTCAACGGGCATCGCGGGCTCTACGTCCTCGACGGCGCGCTCATGCCCGGCAACACCGCCGCGTGCAACCCGTCGATGACCATCGCGGCGATCGCCGAGTGGGCGATCGACCAGATCATCCCCGCCGACGTGGGGTCGGTGTTCTGATCCCTCAGGACGCGGGGCGGTCTCCGCTCCTCCTCTGCCTGCGGGCGGCGCGCCGGCACGCCTGCGAGCAGTAGCGGACCTCGTCCCACTGACCGCGGGAGTTCCACCGCTTCCGGTTGGTGAACGGTCGCCCGCACACCTCGCACACCTTGGATTCGCGGTCGGCCATCAGCCCATTGTGCCGGGGTTAGTGTGGGTCGAGATGACCACGAGAGGGAGTGACCGCTGATGTCCGCTCAGACGATCGGTGAGCTGTTCGCGTTCGACGACATCCTCGACGCCGACGAGCGCGAGATCCGCGACACCGTGCGGCGCTTCGGCGACGAGAAGCTCCGACCCCACGTGGGTGAGTGGTTCGAGAAGGCCCACCTGCCGGTGCGCGAACTGGCCGGCGAGCTCGGCGAGCTGGGGCTCTTCGGCATGCACCTCACCGGCTACGGCTGCGCCGGGATGTCGGCGACGACCTACGGCCTGGCCTGTCAGGAGCTCGAGGCGGTCGACTCCGGTCTGCGCAGCTTCGTCTCGGTGCAGGGCTCGCTGGCCATGTTCGCCATCCACGCGTTCGGCAGCGACGAGCAGAAGGACGAGTGGCTGCCGACGATGTCGGCCGGTCAGGCCATCGGGTGTTTCGGGCTGACCGAGGCCGACTACGGCTCGAACCCCGGAGGCATGCGCACCAACGCCAAGCGCGACGGCGACGACTGGGTGCTCAACGGGTCGAAGATGTGGATCACCAACGGTTCCGTCGCCGACGTGGCCGTGATCTGGGCCCGCACCGATCTCGACGAAGGGCCCCGCGGCATCCGCGGGTTCGTCGTGCCGACGGACACACCGGGATTCAGCGCTCCCGAGATCACCCGCAAGCTGTCGCTGCGTGCGTCGGTCACCTCCGAGCTGGTGCTCGAGGACGTCCGGCTGCCGTCGTCGGCGATGCTCCCCGGGGTGACCGGCCTCAAGGGTCCGCTCAGCTGTCTGAACGAGGCGCGGTTCGGCATCGTCTTCGGCTCGCTGGGCGCCGCGCGCGACTGCCTCGAGACCGCGATCTCCTACGCGGCCGACCGCGAGGTCTTCGACAAGCCGCTGTCGGGATACCAGCTGACCCAGGCGAAGCTCGCGGACATGGCGCTCGAGCTGGGCAAGGGACAGTTGCTGGCGGTGCACCTCGGCCGCATCAAGGACCGCGGCGAGATCCGGCCCGAGCAGATCAGCACCGGCAAGCTGAACAACGTCCGCGAATCGATCCAGATCGCGCGCGAGTGCCGGACGATCCTGGGCGCCAACGGCATCACGCTGGAGTACCCGGTGATCCGCCACATCAACAACCTGGAGTCGGTGCTCACCTACGAGGGCACCAGCGAGATGCACCAGCTCACCGTCGGCAAGGCGCTGACGGGCCGTGACGCGTTCCGCTGACCCCCCACTAGGCTGCTGCCCATGGAGAAGGGGATGCGGACGTTCGCCAACAGCCTGACCCTCATCGGGTCGGTGGTGCTGATCGGGTGCGTCGGCTACCTCATGGTCGGGTGGTGGGACGACCGGCGGTGGGGGTGGGTCGCCATCGGTGCCGTCGTCATCATCGCGAACTTCGGGGTGGTGGTCGTACGGCTGAAGCCGACCCCGAAGCCACGCGACTGGACCCTCGACGAGGTGCGCGCGGTGATCGACCCCATCCACGGCGAGGTCGCGCAGATCCGCACCCTCCGCCGCGCGGACAAAGGCCTGAGTCTCGTCCAGGCCGCGACCCTGGTGTCCGAGGCCCGCGGGGACGACGACCGCTGAGCGGCGTTCACCGGAACGGTCGGATCAGCTCCTCCGCCACCCAGGAGGCGACACCGTCGTCGTAGGGCGCACGGAGGCCCAGGACGACGTGCGCGAACCCCGCCCCGACTGCTTCCTCGATCGCGGCCCGGGTGTCGGCCGGCCGTTCGACGGACACACCCAGGTGGATCGACCGGATGATCTCCGCCGGATCGCGGCCGATGTCCGCGCAGTACCGGTCGAGCAGCCGGCTCCGGGCCGTCGCGTCGGCGATGTCGCCGCCCGGGATGTTCCAGAGGTCCGCATGGTCGGCGGCGATGCGGAGCACCGCCGACGACCGACCGCCGATCATGATCGGCGGCCCCTGCGGCTGAACCGGTTTCGGATTCTGGAACGCGCCGGTCACCCGGAGCACCTCGCCGTCGACGTCGAAGGGCTCCTCCTCGGTCCAGATGCGCCGGATGAGGGGCAGCGCCTCGCGGAGGGCCGTGATCGCCTCCCGGGTCTCCACGTAGGGCAGTCCGAACGCGTCGTACTCACGCCGGGCCCAGGGGACGCTCGGGCGCGACCCCACACCGATGCCGAAGTCGAGTCGCCCGTCGGACACGACGTCGACGGTCGTCGCGATCTTCGCCAGCAGCGCCGGCGGACGGATCCTGTTGCTCGTCACCAACAGACCCAGCCGGAGCCGGGTCGTGCGAGCAGCCATGGCCGACAACAGGGTCCACCCCTCCAGGATCGGACCGTCCAGGTCGCCGCCGATCGGCATCAGGTGGTCGAACAGCCACGCATCGTCGATCTCGGCGATGCCGTCCGCCTCTGTCCACACCCGCACGAGGTCGGCGTGGTCGACGTTCTGCGGGGGAGTGGCGATCCCGAAGCGGGTCACGTCACCGCCTCCGCAACGACGGGTCGAGCAGGGACGGCGGGGTGTCGAACTTCTCGTCGGGTGCGAGATCGTGACCGGGGGAGACGATCTCGTCGATCGCGTCGAGGACATCTGCGCCGAGGACGATGTCGGCGGCGGCGAGCTGGGAGTGGAGGTGGTCGATCGTCCTGGGCCCGACGATCGCGCTGGTCACGCCGGGATGTGCGGTCACGAACCCCAGTGCCAACTGGATGAGCGTGAGGCCGGCCTCGTCGGCGACGGTCATCAGCTTCTCGACGGCCTCGATCTTCGCGACGGTGGTCGGGGAGTCGCCGGCGAAACGTTCCGGCAGCAGCGACGAACGGCGGGTGGTGATCTCCTGTCCGGCGCGGATGGCCCCCGACAGGAAGCCGCCGGCCAGCGGGCTCCACGCGAGCACTCCCATGTCGTACTCCTGGGTGACCGGCAGTACGTGGGACTCGATGCCACGCTGCAGGATCGAGTACGGCGGCTGCTCGGTGACGAAGCGTCCGAGGTGGTTCTCGCGGGCCGCCCACTGCGCCTGCACGATGCGGTGCGCGGGGTAGGTCGACGACCCGAAGTAGCGGATCTTCCCGGCCTGTCGGAGGTCGGTGAGCACCGACAGGGTCTCCTCGTCGCTGGTCGTCGGGTCGGCGCGGTGGATCTGATACAGGTCGACGTGGTCGACATCGAGACGCCGGAGGCTGTTCTCGAGTTCGGTGGTGATCCAGCGGCGAGAGCTCCCGCGGTGGTTGCGCTCGTCGCCCATCGGGTTGAAGACCTTCGTGGCGAGGACGATGTCGTCGCGACGGCCGGCGATCGCTCGTCCGACCATCTCCTCGGATTCGCCCTGGCTGTACATGTCGGCCGTGTCGATGACGTTGATGCCCGCGTCGAGTGCCGCGTCGACGATGGCGGTCGCCTCGTCCTGCGTGGTGCGCCCGATGGCGCCGAAGTTCATGGCCCCGAGGGCGAGGGTGCTGACCTGCACGCCGGTGCGGCCGAGGGTGCGGTACTGCATGGTGGTCTCTTCTCCCTGACGTGGTGGATGCGAGACGGTGGGTCTGGCATCCTGATCGAGAAGCGGAACGATGTTCCGCCCATGGGACCGACGATACGGAACAGTGTTCCGTTTGGCAACGGGCGAGAGGGAGGTGCGCCGATGACCGGCGAACCGCCACCGCCCAAGCGCGCCGACGCGCGGCGGAACGCCGACGCGCTCGTCGACGCGGCCGCCGCCGCGTTCGTCGAGTCCGGCGTCGGTGTCCCGGTCCGGGAGATCGCGACACGGGCGGGCGTCGGCGTCGGCACCATCTACCGGCACTTCCCGACCCGCACCGACCTGATCGTCGCCGTCTACCGGCATCAGGTGGAGGCGCTCGCCGAGGCCGGGCCGAGGCTGCTCGACGAGAGCCCGTCCCCGCGCGAGGCGCTCGTCCGCTGGGTCGACCAGTTCGTCGACTTCCTCGTCACCAAGCACGGCCTCGCCGAGGCGATGCGATCGGACGACGCGGCCTTCGACGGGTTGCACTCCTGGTTCCTCGACAGGCTCGTCCCCGCGTGCGACCACATCCGGCAGGCCGCGGTCGCCGCCGGCGACGTCCGCGGCGACGTCGGCGCGATCGAGGTGATGCGCGGGGTCGGGAACCTCTGCATCGGGGCGGGCACCGATTCCCGCTACGACGCGCGACGGATGGTCGGGGTGCTGCTCGACGGGCTCCGCGTCGGCTGAACGGCGACGGACTGTGCGGCGGTAGGGCAGGATCCTCCTGGGCGCACCGGGGCCGTGCCCGTCGACGAGAGGGACACCGATGGACCGCAGGCGCAGGACGTTCGACCGTCGCACGTTCGTGAAGGCGACCGGGATCGGCGCCGCCGCGGCGTACCTGGGTACGAAGCTGTCGCCGTTCGCCTGGGCGGAGCCCGCCGTCTCACGGGCGGCGTCGATCGCGGGGACCACTCTCGACGTCGTCGGCGTCCCGGCCGCCACCGGCCCGAAGCAGTACCGGAAGCTCGTCGCCGGCGCGGGATGGCCGCTGATCGTGCGGTCGGAGCTGGCCGCGCCCAAGGCGGGCCGCGACGACCGTCGGGTCGGCCTCGCGTCCGTCGTGCAGACCACCGACGTCCACATCGTCGACGCGGAGAGCCCGGTGCGCGCCGAGTTCATCCACCTCCAGAACGGCTCGGCGTTCCGTCCGCACGAGAAGCTCGGCCCGCACGGGGCGATCACCCTCGTCGAACGCATCAACGCACTCGGGTCGTCGCCGTTCACCGGGCGTCGGTTCGACGCGGTCGTGTCGACCGGTGACAACACCGACAACCACGAGTTCGCCGAGCTCGACTGGTTCCTCACCGTGTTCTCCGGCGGTCGGTTCCAGCCGTCGACGGGCGACCTGAACCGGTACGAGGGCGTCCAGGTGTGGGGGTCGACGCTGTACTGGCAACCCGAGACCGCCGTGAACGACATCTACAAGCAGAAGGGCTTCCCGCAGGTGCCCGGGCTGCTGTCGTCCAGCATCACCCCGATCGAGAGCCCGGGCCTCACCACGCGGTGGTACAGCGTGTTCGGCAACCACGACGACAGCGTCGAGGGCACGCTCCCCAGCGGGATCGCGTTCATCGACGCGCTGTACACCGGGGACATCAAGCTCGACCTCCCGCAGGACCGGCGCCAGATCGACGCCATGGCGCGGGTGTTCGGCGCCGACCCCTACGCGGCCGGGAAGGTGTTCGCCGCGCAGGTCGCCTCCGGGCCGATCCGGAAGGTCACCCCCGACGCGCGCCGGGCGCCGTTCACCCCACGCCAGTACATGGCCGAGCACTTCCGCCCGCGCTACACCGGCCCCGGGCCGGTCGGACACGGGTTCGCCCCGGACGCACCGCAATCGGGGATCACCTACTACTCGTTCGAGATCGCGCCGGGCGTCGTCGGTCTGTCGATGGACACGACGAATCACGCCGGGTTCACCGACGGTTCGATCGGTCAGGGTCAGTTGGACTGGATGGAGCGGCTCATCACGTCGAACCGCGAGACGCTGTTCGTCGCGTTCAGTCACCACACCAGCGACACGATGGAGCTCCCGATCCCCGATCCCGAGCGGCCGTTCGAACCGCGGCGGACGGGCAAGCAGCTCGTCGACTTCTTCCACCGGTTCCCGAACGTCGTCGCCTGGGTGAACGGGCACACCCACGAGAACAAGATCACCCCGCACGTCGGACCGACCCCCGCACAGAGCTTCTGGGAGATCAACACCGCGTCGCACATCGACTTCCCGCAGAACGCACGGATCCTCGAGGTGTGCGACAACAAGGACGGGACGCTGTCGCTGTTCTGCACGCTCATCGAGTCGGCGGCGCCGTACTCCGTCGACTATGCCGACCACTCGGTCACCGGTCTGGCGTCGATGTACCGCGAGTTCTCCTACAACGACATCGGATACGAGGCGAAGCGTCTCGGTGGCGCGGCCGACCACAACGTCGAACTGCTCCTCGCCTCACCCCGCTGAACTCGCGGGGTCAGTCCGCGTCGGTGATGTGGGTGTCGGGGCGTTCGCCGATCCGGAGGACGCCGATGCGTTCGATGCGGCCCGCGAGCGACGCCAGTCCACTGCTCACGCGCGCCGCCTGACGCGACGGAACCCGCACCGCGATCTGGTCCAGTCCGTCCCGTGAGCGGTCGATCACCGTGAGAGGGAGAGCGGCGAGCGCGTTGCCGGGTGGCCGCCGCGCGACGACGGGGTGCGGACGTGTCGGCGCCGTTCGTCGGACCGCGAGCCACGCCCATCCGAGCCGACGCAGGTCACGGTCGTCGAGGGCGTCGCGCAACTCGGGGAACAGTGAGTCCTCCTCGTCGCGGACGTCTTGGCGCAGCAGGTCGCTGATCTGCGCGAACAGGTCGTCGTAGGCGATCGAGTCGGGCTCGGTGCGTTCGAGGCGGGTGAACAGCTCGTTGATCTGCTGGTGCTCCCGCTCGATCTCGAGCGTCTGCGCCTCGCCGTCGGGCAGGACCCGGCGGATGACCGGCCAGAGCACCGATTCCTCGGCGAACGCGTGCGGGAACACCAACCGACACAACCTGTTCACCGTCTTCTGCCGCTCGGCGCCATGACTCTCGTGCGCGGCACGGATCAGGTGGTCGAGCTCGACGTGATCGGTGCGCTGGCGGACGAGGACGCTCGTCGGCCCGCCCAGTTCGTCGATCGGGCGGTGGGCGATGGAGGTCATGAGGCACCTGTCTGTCATGGAGCGGACAGGCGACGGACTACCCGGCCCGGGCCACGCTCACACCTGGGCGACGGCGACCGCCGGGGCGTCGGGGTCGTCGGCGAACTGGGTCCGGTAGAGCTCGGCGTACCGACCGTTCTGCGCGAGCAGGGAGAGGTGCGTCCCGCGCTCCACGATCCGACCGGCCTCGAGCACGAGGATCTGGTGTGCGGCGCGGACCGTCGACAGCCGGTGGGCGATGACGATCGACGTCCGTCCGACGAGCGCCTCCGACAACGCCTCCTGCACAGCGGCTTCCGACGTCGAGTCGAGGTGTGCGGTCGCCTCGTCGAGGATCACCACCGACGGTGCCGCCAGGAGCAGTCGGGCGATGGTCAGGCGCTGACGCTCGCCGCCGGACAGACGGTAGCCACGCTCGCCGACGACCGTGTCGAGTCCGTCGGGCAACGACGCGATCAGTTCGTCGAGGCGCGCACGACGCAACGCCGCCCAGATCTCGTCGTCCGTCGCCGTCGGGTTCGACAGCATGAGGTTGGCGCGGACCGTGTCGTGGAAGAGGTGCCCGTCCTGGGTGACCAGCCCGACCGCACGATGCAGGGACGCCGACGTCACGTCGCGCACGTCGAGGTCGTTCACCCGCACCGCCCCGGCGTCGACGTCGTAGAGGCGCGTCGCGAGTTGCGCGATCGTCGACTTGCCGGCCCCGGAACTGCCGACGAGGGCGACCATCTCGCCCGCGGGGACCTCGAACGAGATGTCGTGGAGCACCTCGACGCCACCACGGTTGTCGAGCGCCGCGACCTCCTCCAACGACGCCAGCGACA
Organism: Gordonia paraffinivorans; assembly: GCA_036946345.1. Taxonomy (GTDB): domain Bacteria; phylum Actinomycetota; class Actinomycetes; order Mycobacteriales; family Mycobacteriaceae; genus Williamsia_A; species Williamsia_A paraffinivorans_A. Next base: position 59,390 of record JAQIJH010000002.1, read on the forward strand.
CCTTGTCCGCTGACGGGTAGGCGAACCGTACGCCGTCGAAGCGCATCGACAGCGGGCCCTGCGGGACCGACACGGCGTCGGGCTTGTCGTCGATGAGCGGGACCAGATCGGTCACCTCGAAGACGCGCTCGAAGCTGACGAGCGCGCTCATGATCTCGACGCGGGCATTGGCGAGTGCGGTCAGCGGCGCGTACATCCGGGTGAGCAGCAACGCCAGGGACACGACGGCGCCGGCGTTCAGGTGACCGTCGACGGCGAGCACACCGCCGAGCCCGTAGACGAGCGCGAGAGCCAGCGCGGAGACGAGTGTCAAGGCGGTGACGAAGTACGACTGCGACATCGCCCGCGCGACACCGACGTCCCGGACCTGCGCGGCGCGGTCGGAGAAGCGCCGCGACTCCTCGTCGGGCCGGCCGTACAGCTTGACCAGGGTGGCGCCGGGCGCGGAGAAGCGCTCGGTCATCTGCGTGGACATCTGCGCGTTGTACTCGGCGGCCTGGCGCGAGAGCGCCGCCATCCGACGGCCCATCAGCCGCGCAGGGATGACGAACACGGGCAGCAGGACGAGGGCCAGCAGGGTGATCTGCCAGGAGATCAACAGCATCGTCGTGAGGGTCAGCGCCAGCGTGACGATGTTCGACACGACACCGGAGAGGGTGTCGGAGAAGGCGCGCTGCGCGCCGATGACGTCGTTGTTGAGCCGACTCACCAGCGCGCCCGTGCGTGTGCGGGTGAAGAACGCCACGGGCATCTTCTGCACGTGGTCGTAGACGGTGCGGCGCAGGTCGAGGATGAGCCCCTCGCCGATCGACGCCGACAGCCACCGCACGACGATGCCGACACCGGCCTCGGCGAGGGCGACGCCGGCGATGATCAGCGCGAGCCACATGATGGTCTCGGTCGAGCCGTGACCGGTGATCTGATTGACCACCCGACCGGCGAGGATCGGCGTCACCACGGTCAGGACCGCGGTCAGGACGCTCAGGGCGAGGAACACCGCGATCTTCCGGCGGTGTGGTCGCGCGAACGCCGCGATCCGCCGCACCGTCGACCGTCGAGTCCCCTTGGGGAGCCTCGACGGCTTCCGACTCGCGGACAGGCCGCGGTACATCGTGTTGTAGGCGACCGACTCCATCGACATGCAGCCGACTGTAAGCGTTCAAGCGCGCTCGAAGTCTTCCCGGAAGGCCGCTGTTCGCGACGGGTGAACACGGCGATCGCGCCGGGAATGGCGCCGTCGACCGGGACGTTCTTGTACGCCATGGCAACGATCGGCTCGTCGGATCTCGACGTCTTCCCACTGATGCTCGGCGCGAACACCTTCGGATGGACGAGCGACGAGAAGGAGTCGCACGCGGTCCTCGATGCGTTCGTCGAGGGCGGCGGCAACGCGATCGACACCGCCGACTCCTACTCCGCGTTCGCCCCGGGCAACCACGGCGGCGAGTCCGAGACGGTCATCGGATCGTGGCTGGCGGCCCGAGGGAACCGCGACGACGTCGTCATCGCCACCAAGGTCAGTCAGCACCCCGATTTCCTCGGGCTCGCACCGGACACCATCCGCGCCGCGGCTGACGCGTCGCTGCAGCGTCTGCAGACCGACCACATCGACCTCTACTACGCCCACTACGACCGGCCCGACGACGACACCCCGCTCGTCGACTCCCTCGCCGCGTTCGACGAGCTGATCCGGTCGGGCAAGGTCCGCAACGTCGGGATCTCGAACTTCTCCCCGGAGCGGATCGAGGAGTGGGTGACCATCGCCGATCGCGAGGGTTTCGCCGCCCCGATCGCGCTGCAGCCGCACTACAACCTCGTGCACCGACGGTCCTACGAACCGGCGCTGCAGGATCTCGCGCTGCAGCACGATCTGGGCGTCTTCCCGTACTTCGCACTGGCGTCGGGATTCCTCACCGGCAAGTACCGGACGCGAGAGGACCTCGCCGACACGCCACGGGAGAAGCTCACCGAGGGCTACTTCACCGACGCGGGTCTGGAAGTGGTCTCCGCGCTCGACGCGATCGCGACCTCCCACGAGGCGTCGATCGCCACCGTGGCGCTGGCCTGGCTGCTGACCCCGATCCGGCATCATCGCACCGATCGCCAGCGTCAGCCGTCTGGATCAGCTCCCCAGCCTGCTGGCGGCGACCTCCCTGCGTCTGAGTGACGACGAGATCGGCACCCTCACCGCGCTCTCGGACAAGGTCGGCCGGTAGCGGCAGCAGCACTCTCAGTCGGTCTTCAGCCGCGGGGACGACAGCGTTCCTACCGTGGCCGCCATGACCGAACCGCACGACCCGCAGCAGCCGGCCGACCGGGCGCCGTACGAGCCGCCCGCCGACGACACCCGCCCGTACGCATCGCCGGCGGGACCGCCGCCGCAGGGACCTCCGCCGCAGCGGCACGGCCTGGTGTCCCGCCGCACCCTCGCCGCCACCGGGGCAGCGGCGCTCGTCGTCGGCGGTGTGGTCGGCGGGCTGATCGGCTGGGCGTCGACCGACAGCGACCAGCCGGTGCGCACCACCACGGTCGCCGAGACCCAGACGCCGGACAGCACCCACGCACAGCAGGGCGAGCACGCCCGGAAGTCGCACGGTGTCGCCGGCACCATCACCGCCATCACCGGTTCGACCTGGACCATCCAGACCACCCAGGGTCAGCCGTTCACCGTGACCATCGGGTCCGACACGAGGTTCGGGACCGCGGCGGCGCCCGCGCAGGCGTCGGACTTCGCCGTGGGTGACCGGATCGTCGCCACCGGCAAGCGCTCCGGTACGACCGTCGAGGCCACCCGGGTGGTCAAGCGCGTGGCCCGCACGGCTCCGAGCAGCGGCGGCGCGTCGACCACGGCGCCGAGCTGACCCCGCGCCCGGGCCGTCCGCTGGCAGAATCGGCGTCCGTGGACGAGGTCCGTGCAGCTGGCCCGGGCGGCGCGCGTGTCCTGCTGATCGAGGACTCGACGCCGATCCGGGTCGCGATCGAGGCCGCGATGGTCGACGCGGGCCACAGCGTGCTGGCCCGTCCCGACGGCGCCCGACTCGAGCACGACCTCCGGGAGTTCCGTCCCGACGCCGTCCTCCTCGACGTGATGTTGCCGGGGTCCGACGGCTTCGTGCTGCTCGACATCGTCCGTCGTCGCAGCGACGCGGGGATCCTCATGGTCACCGCGCGCGATGCCGTGGCCGACCGCCTGCACGGGCTCACCGAGGGCGCCGACGACTACGTCTCGAAGCCGTTCGAGATGGCCGAGCTCGTCGCCCGCGTCACCGCCGTCCTGCGACGACGTGGGCGCGTGGCCTCGACGATCCTCGTCGACGACCTCGTCATCGACCCCGAGGCCGCGTCGGTGCGACGCGGCGCCGCACCGATCGCGCTGACCGCCACCGAGTTCCGTGTGCTGGTGTTCCTCGCCGGCCGCCGCGGGCGCGTCGTCACCAAGACGCAGATCCTCACCGCGGTCTGGGGTTACGAGCACTACGACCCGAACCTCGTCGAGGTCAACATCAGCACCCTGCGCCGCAAGCTCGAGGCTCATGGGCCGCGTCTGTTGCACACCGAACGCGGCCTGGGCTACCGCCTCGACAGCGCCGACACCGCGGGCGGAGAGTCCTCGTGAGATCCGGCGGGTCGCTGCGCCTCCGGGTGACGGCCCTGGCCGCGATCGTGGTGGCGGTGGTCCTCGTCGCGATGGTGGTCATCGGGGTCACGCTCTTCACCACCGCCTCGGACCGTGCCGTCGACGGGCTCCTCACCGATCGCGCGTCGTTCGCGCGGCAGATCGCGCGGACCGCGGCCACCCCGCAGGCGCTGCTCGCGCGCGTCGACAACCGATCGGTCCGGGCGCAGGTGATCCTCGCCGACGGTCGGGTCTACGGTTCCCGACTGCCCGACGACGACTCCGCGGCACGGCGCGTCGTCGAACTGCGGTCGGCCCGGGCGTGGGCGCAGGGCGCGCGGCTGGTGCTGGCCGTGGACAGTCGACTGCTCGACGACGTCCAGACGCGGCTGCTCTGGGGGATGGTGATCGCCGGGGCCGCCGCACTGCTCGTCACCGTCGGGCTGCTGTGGATCGGGATGCGGTTGGCGCTCGCGCCGCTGGACGCGATGACATCGCTGGCACGGTCGATCGCGCGGGGTCACCGCGGCGAGCGACTCAGCCCCCGGGACCCGGGGACCGAACTCGGACGCACCGCAGCGGCCTTCGACGACATGCTCGACTCCCTCGAGGGTGCGGAGGCGCGGGAACGCGGTGCCCAGCAGTCGGTCCGGCAGTTCGTCGCCGATGCCGCACACGAGTTGCGCACCCCGATCACCGGGGTGCAGGCGGTCGCCGAGACGCTGCTGCAGGCAGACCGTGACATGCCGGTCGAGGAGCGGGAACGACTCACCCTGCTGCTCATCCAGGAGACCCGACGCGCCGGGCGCCTCGTCGACGACATGCTCGAGATGGCCCGCATCGACAGCGGGATAACCCTGTCCCCGCAGCCCACGGACGTCGGGGCGATCGCGCGTGAGCAGGCGGACCGCGTGCGGCTGTTGCACCCCGAGCTGACCGTGACGGTCGAAGGGATCGCGCCCCCGGCCGTGGCCGACCCCGTCCGCGTCGCCCAGATCGTCGCCAACCTGGTCGACAACGCCTGTCAGGCCACGCCGGCCGGCGGTCGGGTCCAGCTCGCCGTCGACGCGTCGCCCGGCCGGGTGCACCTGGTCGTCGCCGACTCCGGGGTCGGCATCCCGCCCGCCGACCGCGACCGCGTCTTCGAACGGATGGTGCGTCTCGACGACTCGCGCGACCGTCGGTCGGGTGGGTCCGGACTCGGACTCGCGGTCGCGCGGGGACTCGCCCGCTCGCACGGCGGTGACGTGCTCCTCGTGCCGACGGACCCGCCCGGTGCGGTGTTCCGGCTGGACCTGCCCGCTGCCCGTCCGCCCGAGGGATCACTCGCTCCGTAGGTCGGACTACGGTGGAAGCGTCGTGTACGCGGCAGTGACCGTCGAAGGGTGAGGTGGAGCAGTGGCCCAGGAACTCAGGCTCGGATACAAGGCCTCCGCGGAGCAGTTCGATCCGCGTGAACTCGTCGAGATCGCGGTCGCGGCCGAGGGGGCGGGCATGGACTCCGTCGCCGTCAGCGACCACTTCCAGCCGTGGCGCCACGAGGGTGGCCATGCGCCGTTCTCGCTGTCGTGGATGGCCGCCGTGGGTGAGCGCACCAAGCGCGTGCAGATCGGCACCTCGGTGATGACCCCGACGTTCCGCTACAACCCCGCCGTCATCGCGCAGGCGTTCGCCTCGATGGCCTGCCTGTACCCGAACCGGATCATGCTCGGTGTCGGCACCGGTGAGGCGCTCAACGAGTACGCGACCGGCTTCCAGGGCGAGTGGCCGGAGTTCAAGGAGCGCTTCGCCCGGTTGCGCGAGTCGATCCGTCTGATGCGCGAGCTGTGGACCGGCGAGAAGGTCGACTTCGAGGGCGAGTACTACACGACCCAGGGCGCCTACATGTACGACATCCCCGAGAAGCCGGTCCCGGTGTACGTCGCCGCGGGCGGTCCCGTCGTCGCGCGGTACGCCGGGCGCCAGGGCGACGGCTTCATCTGCACCTCGGGCAAGGGCATGGAGCTGTACACCGAGAAGCTCATCCCCGCGGTGAAGGAGGGCGCGGAGAAGGCGGAGCGCTCCGTCGACGACATCGACCGGATGATCGAGATCAAGATCTCCTACGACCCCGATCCCGAACTGGCGCTGGAGAACACCCGGTTCTGGGCGCCGCTGTCGCTGACGCAGGAGCAAAAGCACAGCGTGAACAGCTCGACCGAGATGGAGCGTCTCGCCGACGAGCTCCCCATCGAACAGGTCGCCAAGCGCTGGATCGTCGCGTCCGACCCCGACGAGGCGGTCGAGGCCGTGAAGCAGTACACCGACGCGGGCCTGAACCACCTGGTGTTCCACGCGCCCGGTCACGACCAGCAGCGCTTCCTCGACAACTTCGCCGCCGACCTCGAGCCGCGCCTGCGGAAGCTGTCGGTGTCCGGCGTCTGATCCCTCCTCGCCGAGCGGGCCTCCCGTTTCCTCTGTGCGGGTGATCTGGCAGCGACTGTGCGGTCCCTGTCCGGAACTCGCTTGTCCCCGGACCGGTCCGTCGGCGAGGCTCGTCCCATGACCCGTCGCCTCGACGCGGGGACGCTCCCTGTCCTCGCCGCCGCCGTCACGATGCTGCTGTGGGCGTCGTCGTTCGTCGTCATCCGCTTTGCGGGCGAGCACTTCTCGCCGGGTGGGATGGCGTTCCTGCGGCTGGCTGTCGGCACGGTCGTCCTTCTCGTCATCGCCGCGCGCCATCGTCGCCCGTTCCCCCGCGGACGGTCGCTGGCGCTGGTCGTCGGCTACGGGGTCTTGTGGTTCGGCGCCTACACCGTCCTGCTGAACTGGGCCGAGCGGCACCTCGACGCGGGGACCGCGTCGCTGCTGGTCAACTTCGCACCGATCCTCGTCGCGGTGACCGCCGGCCTGTTCTTCGGTGAGGGTTTCCCGCGACCGCTGGTCGTCGGGATGGCGATCGCGTTCACCGGTGTGGTGGTGATCGCCGTCGGGGGCACCGGCGGTGGTAGCAACGACATGCTCGGCATCGGTCTGGGTCTGGTGACCGCGGTGCTGTACGCCGCGGGTGTCCTGATGCAGAAAGCCGCTCTGCGGGAGGTCGATTCGGTGACCGCCACCTGGGTGGGCTGCGCGGCGGGGATGCTGGCCACCGTCCCGTTCGCGCCGCTGAGCGCCGCCGAGATCGCCGACGCACCGACCTCCGCGGTGATCGGTGTGGTGTACCTGGGGATCGGTCCGACGGCCATCGCCTTCACGACGTGGGCCTACGCCCTCACCCGCACCGACGCGGGCAAGCTGGCCGCGACGTCGCTGGTGGTCCCGGCGCTCGCGATCGGCCTGTCGTGGGTGACGCTCGGTGAGGTGCCGACGGTGTTCGGGTTCGTCGGCGGCGCCCTGTGCCTGGGCGGCGTCGCGATCAGCCGTCGGCGGCCCCGGCAGCGGGGTGCGGCGGCGCAGGAGACCGCTGTCGCCGACACGCCGCCTCCGGCGCGCGTGCCCGACTAGGGTCGGACGCGTGCCACACCTGACGCGTGACGACACCGTGTTCGTGCTCCACCTCAACGAGGAGGGGGCGACCGACACCGAGAACGTCCTCGGGCCGCCGCAGGTGGCGCAGATCAACGACCTCCTCGACGAGGTCCTCGCGTCGGAGGGGCCTGCCGCACTGGTCACGACGGGTGCAGGGAAGTTCTTCTCCACCGGCCTCGACACCGCGTGGGTGCTCGAGCACGTCGATCAGGTCGACGCGTACACGCAGAGCGTCCAGGAGCTGCTCGCCCGGCTGCTCACGTTCCCGATGCCGACCGCCGCGGCGGTGCAGGGCCACGCGTTCGGGGGCGGGGCGCTCGTCGCCATCGCGCACGACCACATCGTGATGCGCGCGGACCGCGGGTACATCTGCATGCCCGGCATCACCATCGGCGCGAGCTACGCGCCGGGAAGCGTGCTGCTGGTGGCCGACCGCCTGCCGGTGCGGCCCGCCCACGAGATGCTCATGACCGGCCGTCGCTACGGCGGGCAACTGGCCCGCGATCTCGGGATCGCCGACGCGGCGGTCGCGGTCGACGAGGTGCTCGCGGCCGCGATCACCTACGGACGGACCCACCAGAACACCCGCGGCCGCACGCTGGGGGAGATCAAGTCGTCGCGATATGCCTCGACGGTCGCGGCGCTGCAGGCGACGGTCACCGGTGTCGGCGACCAGGCGGCGATCGCCGGCAGCTGAGCGTCACCCTGCGGCGAGTCGCGCGAGGTTCAGCAGCTGTCGTCGGGCCATGACGAGATCGCCGACGGACACCAGGGGTGCGATGACGCGCCCGCGTGCCAGGACGACCTTCAGCAGCAGTCGGGTGGAACCGTCCTGCGGGACGAGCTCGTAAGACATCGTCGCGCCCGCGATCTCACCGGTGAGTGCGCGTCCGGTCTCCACGTGCAGGATCCGACCCATCCGCCGCCCGCCGCAGGCGATGAACGGTTCTCCGACAACCGGTTCGGGCAGGTCGAGCAGGGTCCGCGGCGACCGGCGGCCGAGGTTGTCGATCCAGTCGTAGGAGTACGGCGCGACGCGGATCTGCGTGAGCCACGGCCACACCCGCTCGACCGGTGCGGCCACGGTGACACCGCGCCAGGCCTGCAGTGCCGGGGAGGGGACGAGGTCGTCGCAGGCGAAGTGCCGACGGGTCTCGTCGTCGGTCACGTTCCACCGGTCGCCGATCACCACCCGTTCCTACCAGCGAGTGAGCCTCCTCGGCTCCCAGGGACCTCCCAGCGTCCGCCCAGTCGCGAGCGAGACAGAACGGACATCGTGGGGACCTCATCGACCGGCGGCTGCCGGTCCCATCTCCTGGAGGCTCCATGACCACCCTCGTCGACCGGGCGCGGCCGCCCGCCGATCCGGACCCCGATGGTGGCCGCCATCGGGCCGAGCTCGGAACGTCCCGCTCGTCTCGCTCCCGTCTGCTGACCCGTGCGCCGCTTCCCATCCTGCTGGTGGTGACGGCGGTGCTCTACCTGTGGAACCTGTCGATGAACGGGTACGCCAACACCTTCTACGCCGCGGCGGCGCAGGCGGGCGGCACCAGTTGGAAGGCGTGGTTCTTCGGGTCGCTCGACGCCCAGAACTTCATCACCGTCGACAAACCGCCGGCATCCCTGTGGGTGACCGGGTTGTCGGTGCGCATCTTCGGGATGAACAGCTGGGCCGTGCTCGCCCCGCAGGCGCTGATGGGCGTCGCGGCGGTCGCGCTGCTGTACGCGACGATGCGGCGCACGATCGCCGACGAGCGTCTCGGCACGATCGCCGGGACCATCGCCGGTGCGGTGCTGGCGTTCACCCCGGCTGCGGCGCTGATGTTCCGGTTCAACAATCCCGACGCACTCCTGGTGCTCCTGATGGTCGTCGCGGGGTACGCGCTGATCCGTGCGATCACCGCCGGCTCGGGCCGCTGGCTCGCACTCGTCGGTGTCGCACTGGGTTTCGCGTTCCTCACCAAGATGTTGCAGGGCCTGCTGGTGCTGCCGGCCTTCGGGCTGGCCTACCTGCTGCTGGCGAACACGGGGTGGGTGCGTCGTCTGGTGCATCTCGCCCTCGCGACCGTCTCGCTGGTCGCCGCTGCCGGGTGGTGGGTGCTGGTGGTCGCGCTGTGGCCGGCAGGCTCGCGGCCCTACATCGGTGGGTCGACCGACAACACCGTGATGGACCTGGTGCTGGGCTACAACGGTCTCGGCCGCATCCTCGGTGGCAGCGGCAACGGTGGCGGAGGAGGGATGGGCGGCACCGGTGCCGCCGGTTCCAGCTTCGGCGGTGCGACGGGCCTCGACCGGTTGTTCGGGTCCGAGATGGGCAACGAGATCTCGTGGCTGCTGCCGGTCGCCCTCTTCGTGCTCGTGTTCGGCGTGTATCTCGTGACGCGACAGTTCATCCGGGTCCGTGAGACCGCACGGCTCGATCGCGGTGAGAAGGCCGGCCTGCTGATGTGGGGCGGGTGGCTCGTCGTCACCGGCCTGATCTTCAGCTACATGAGCGGGACGATCCACCCCTACTACACGGTGGCTCTCGCGCCGGCGATCGGTGCGCTCGTCGGATTCGGCGCCGCTGTTGCCTGGCGTCTGCGCGACCGCCTGGACGGACGGATCGCCATGGCGGTGATGATCGTCCTGGCCGCCGGATGGTCCGTCGTCCTGTTGTCCCGCAATGATTTCGGGCCGGTATGGACCCGGTGGGCGCTGGGTGTCATCGCTGCTCTCTCAGCGATCGCCGTCGTCGTCGGAGGTGTGCTGCGATGGAAGAAGGTGATCGCGACGGCCGCGATCGTCGGTGCCCTCATGGGATTCAGCGCCACCGCCGCCTTCGGGATCGCCACCGCCGCCACCGAGCACACGGGGTCAATCCCGACCGCGGTGTCGACGTCGCAGGCGTCGGGCATGGGTGGTCCCGGTGGCGGCATGGGCGGCGGCCCGAGCGGATCCGCGCAGCGGGGTACCCCGCCGTCGGGTGCGCAGTCCCAGCAGGGTTCGGCCACGCAGCAGGGCTCGGCTCCGACGCAGCAGTCCGGCGTCCGCGCCGGCGGTGGTGGCGGCATGGGGATGGGCGGCGCCACGTCGTCGGAGCTCACCGCGTTGCTCAAGTCCACGACCACCACGTGGGCGGCAGCCACGAACGGCTCGCAGTCGGCGTCAGGACTGGAGATCGCCAGCGGCACATCGGTGATGGCCATCGGCGGGTGGAGTGGTGATCCCACGCCCACCCTGGCGCAGTTCATCCAGTACGTGAAGGACGGCAAGATCGGCTACTACATCGGCAGCGGCTCCGGTGGCGGTCCCGGTGGCGGCAGCTCCAGCGCCCAGCAGATCGCCGCGTGGGTGGCGGCGAACTACACCGCGACGACGGTCGGTGGTCAGACGGTCTACGCCCTGACCTGACCTCGCGACAGCGGTTCCGGTGCTCCGTGGTGACGCTCAGCGACACTCCTCAGCACCGGAATCGTTGTCGTCACGGACGCAGGAGCATGAGGTCGGTCCCGCCGACGAAGCCGCAGCGTTCGTAGAGCGGGACCGACGGCGCGGTCGGCGACAGCACCACCTTGGTGTGGCCGCGCCGCGTCGACTCGGCGAGCAGTTCCCGGACGAGGGACTCCCCGACGCCGACGCCGCGAGCATCCGGCCGGACGTACAGGTGGCCCAGGTAGCCCCACCGGCCGCCGGCAGCATCCGACGGTGACGGCATCCGGGTGTACTCGGTGAGACAGACCATCCCGACCGGGCCGTCGTCGGTGGCGAGCCAGACGGTGCGTGTGGCGTCCGCCATCCACTCGGCGACGGCTGCGACGAAGTCAGCGCTCGGGCCATCGGGGATCGACGAGTCCAGTTCTCTCGCCCACTCCCATCGCAGCGCGGCCACCGGGGCGGCAACGTCCGCACGTTCGACGTCCACGGCTTCGAGGATGTCAGGGGGACGGGTTGTCCACAGTCCCACCGCCGACCCTGGCTCTTGTCGGTGGGCGTCCGTACAATCGAACACATGAGCGAGACGACGACCTTCGACACCTCGGGTGTTGTCGCGTCGTTGGCTGCCGACGGGAAGCTCTCCGCCACTGAGCTGGTCGAGGTCCTGTCGCATTGCCGGTCGATCGCCGCCTCCGCGGACTATCGGATGCTGAACGCCGCGAGCCTGATCCACGACGAACGGTGCGAGGACTTCCTCGTCGAGGTCGCCGAACGGGATTCCGGGCAGCGCAGCTCGGCGGACGAGTTGATGGCGGCCGGGATGGACCATCTCGCCGGCCGAGACCCCCGCGCCGAGTTCGGCCCCGACGGGCTGGAGCGTGCGACGGCCGAGGTCGGGGCGGTGCTGAACGTGTCGGCCTCCCGTGCGCGGGAACTGATCGTCGCCGGAGATGTGGCCCGGTACCGGCTGGTGTTCACCGGACAGGCCCTCGCCGTCGGGCGTATCGATCTGGCCGGGTTCCTGCTCATCTGCACCCGCACGAAACTCGTGGTGGACCCGCTCTGGTGAAGGTCCTCGACACCCACATCGCTCAGGCCCTGTTCGACCGGCCACCCCTGTCGAGGGCACGGCTAGTCGCACTCGTCGACACCATCGTCGCCACAGTCGACCCCGACGCGCTGCTGCGCCGCAAAGAACGCGCCGCCACCGACCGCGACGTCACGATCCGCCCCGACCGCTTCCAGCCCGGCTCATCCCGGGTGTCGGCGTCGCTACCGATGACCGACGCCGCCGCCATCGACGCCCGCCTCACCGCAATGGCGAACGCTGTCCACTCGAGCGATCCGCGCACCCGAGCCCAGCGCCGCGCCGACGCCCTCATCGCCCTCGCCGCCGGACGTGACCACCTCGAATGCTGCTGCGACACGTGCAGAGCTGCAATGGACATCGACACAGATTCCGGCGCGAACTTTGACGTGGACATCGACGCGACCGTGGAGCCTGCACCGGTCGCCGAACCGTCCGCCTCGCAGCCCATCGCACCGCAACCGGTCGCAGCATCCGTCGGTCCCGCGCGGCCGACCTTCCAGATCGTGGTGAACCTGTCGACGCTGCTCGGTCTCGACGACCAGCCGGGTTATCTCGACGGGCGCGGGATCATCGACGCCGACACCATGCGCGCGTTGCTCGCCGACGCCCACCGGGAGTTCCTCCGCCGCGACGACCCCGCCCACGCAGCCCGGGCCGCCTCGACGTACGTGCCATCGAGGAAACTCGACGCACTCGTCCGGGCCGGCGAACTCTGCTGCACCTTCCCCGGCTGCTCAGCCCCGGCCTGGTCGGTCGACCTCGACCACACCGACCCGTTCGACCACCGCGACCCCGACCGTGGCGGGAAGACCTCGAGAACGAACCTCAAACCGCTGTGCCGGTTCCACCACCGCATCAAGACGTTCGACAAGCGCTGGCGGGACTACCAGTCACCGCTCGGCGAGGCGTTCTTCCAATCCCCGACCGGGCACATGTTCCTCGGCAACGCCTACACCGCCGTCGACATCTTCCCCGCCCTCGGACCACCCGGGAAACCCCAGAACCACCCCTCCAGAACAACACTCGCCACACGACGCGTCGAAAAGCGCGCCGCGCACCTCCGCGCATGCGACCGCGCCGACGACGCCGACCCACCGCCGTTCTGAGTATGTCGACGGCCGGCGACCGTCAGCGCCGGGCGTTGAGGATCACGTCGACGATGCCCTCGCCCAGGGGGACGGGCCGGCAGGCGCCGGGTGTCGGTTTCCCACCGAGTTCGTCGAGGACGAGGTTCTGCGCGACGGCGTCGTACGGCATACGGAAGTGGCCGGTCATGTCGGCCGGGCACCGCTCCTGGATGACGATGTCTCGGGCGTTCCCGCCACGCAGGATGCCGCTGCTCGACGGCTGGATCACCTCGTCGACGACGGTGCGGACGGTGAGGTACCGGACACCGGGGAGGGTCTCGGTGGGGGAGTTCAGGTCCCGGAGGAAGTCCGAGCCCACCACCTGCTGCAGCATCGACGCGTTGACCGGTTTCGGTGACACGAGCTGCGGCACGCCGGGCATCCGCATGAGCAACCCCAACCCGTAGAAGGTGCTGCCGTGGCTCGGGGGAGCGAGGCCGATCCAGTGGCCGGTGACCGCTCCGGCACCCAGCTTGTTCACCACGTAGCGCCCCACCGTCGCGCCCTGCGAGTACCCGACGATGTCGACACGGTCGGCACGGGTCCACCCGCGCACCCGGTCGACGAAGGTCCGGACCGCGGGGGCGCCGAGCCGGATGTCCTCGGTGCCGAAGGTGGTGGCGCCGGCGGCTCCGCCGTAGTTGATCACGTAGACGCAGAATCCCTGACCGGCGAGTGTGGGGGCCAGGGCGGAGAAGTCCGCGTAGGCGCTCGAGTCGGTGCCGTGCAGCAGGACGACGGGTCGCGGATGGGCCGCGGACGGTCTGCAGGCGGGGTCGTTGGTCCCCGCTGGCCGGGCGTCGGGATGGTCGAGGGCATATCGCCGCACCGCGGAGATCGTGGTGAAGGCCGGCGCGTCGGCAGTAGGGACCACCGACACCACGCGCGCCGCGGGTGCGGCCCCGGCGGGCGCGGCGAACGCACCGACCAGGACACCGACCGCCGCCGCCACCGTCGACATTGACGTAGCAAACCGTCGCATCGGTCCAGTGAAACGCGCGGGGGACGTCGGGGTCGGGAGTATGAGCCGTCGATCTGGGAGCGACCGCGTCTCGATCGGATCACGCCCCTAGGCTGTGGCCATGGGCGCAGACAGTCCGGACGGACTCCCCGGCACGTCGAGCAGCATCTACATCGCGTCGCCGGAGGGGGACACCGGCAAGTCGACGATCGCGCTCGGGGCGTTGCACCTGCTCGCGGCCACCGGCGGACGTGTCGGTGTCTTCCGACCGATCTCGCGCGCGGCCTCGGGGGAGCGGGACTACATCCTCGAACTGCTCATGGAGCACGACTCGGTCGACCTCTCCTACGACGAGTGCATCGGCGTGACCTACGAGCAGGTGCACGCCGACCCCGAGGCGACGCTCGCCGAGATCGTCGACCGCTTCCACGCCGTCGAGGAGCAGTGCGACTCGGTCCTGGTCATTGGGTCCGACTTCACCGACGTCGCGAGCCCGTCGGAGCTCAGCTTCAACGCCCGGATCGCGGCGAACCTCGGCACCCCGATGCTGCTGGCGCTGAAGGCGGCCGATCGCTCCGCCGACGAGGTGGTGTCGCTCGCCGAGGTCTGCCTCTCCGAGGTCCGGGGCGAGCACGCCCAGGCCGTCGCGCTGATCGCCAACCGCTGCGATCCCGACGATGTCGACACGATCCGTGAACGTCTGGAGGCGACCGGCCTGCCGGCGTGGGCGCTGCCGGAGGACCCCGTGCTGGTCGCGCCGACGATGTCGGAGCTGATGGCCGCTCTCGACGGAAAGCTCTACAGCGGCGACCCCGAACTCCTCGACCGTGAGGCCCTGTCGGTGATGGTCGGCGGCATGACCGCCGAGCACATCCTGGAACGGCTCACCGACGGCGTCGCCGTGATCGCCCCCGCCGACCGGTCCGACGTCCTTCTCGCGCTGGTGACGGCCAATGCGGCACAGGGGTTCCCGAAGCTGTCGGGCATCATCCTCAACGGCGGGATCACCCCGCACCCGATGATCGAGTCGCTGGTCCAGGGCCTCCGGCCCGCACTGCCGATCATCACCTGCGAGCAGGGAACCTACGAGACCGCGCGCACCGCCGCACTCGCCCGGGGGCGCGTCGGCGTCGAGTCGGTCCGCAAGATCGATGCCGCGCTCACCCTTATGGAGAACCACGTCGACTCGGATTCCCTGCTGGACAAGCTGCGCCTGTCCGCGCCGACCGTCGTCACCCCCCAGATGTTCGAGTACCAGCTCGTCGCGCGCGCCAAGTCCGACCGCAAGCGCATCGTCCTGCCCGAGGGCACCGACGACCGGATCCTGCGCGCGTCGGGCCGACTGCTGCGGCGCGGTGTGGCCGATCTGACGCTGCTCGGCAATGTCGACGAGGTCCACTCGCGCGCACAGGAACTCGGCATCGATCTCTCCGACGCGCAGGTCATCGACCCGCAGACCTCCGAGCATCGCGACCAGTTCGCGCAGACCTACGCCGACCTCCGGTCGCACAAGGGCGTCAACCTGGACCGCGCACACCAGGTGGTCACCGACGTGTCCTACTTCGGCACCCTCATGGTCCACGCGGGGATGGTGGACGGGATGGTGTCGGGTGCCGCGCACACCACGGCACACACCATCCGGCCGGCCTTCGAGATCGTCAAGACCACCGAGGGCGTGTCGACGGTGTCGAGTGTGTTCTTCATGTGTCTCGCCGATCGTGTTCTCGCATACGGTGACTGCGCGATCGTCCCCGACCCGACCGCCGAGCAGCTCGCAGACATCGCGATCTCCTCGGCCGCCACGGCCGCCCAGTTCGGGATCGAACCCCGCGTGGCCCTGCTGTCCTACTCGACGGGCGAATCCGGTTCGGGCGCAGACGTCGACAAGGTGCGGGAGGCGACCGAACTGGTGCGTGACCGCGACCCGGACCTGTCGGTGGAGGGACCCATCCAGTACGACGCCGCCGTCGAACCGAGCGTCGCCAAGAGCAAGATGCCCGACTCCGACGTCGCCGGCCGCGCCACCGTCCTCGTCTTCCCCGACCTGAACACCGGCAACAACACCTACAAGGCGGTGCAGCGCAGCGCCGGTGCGGTCGCGATCGGCCCGGTGCTGCAGGGCCTCGCCGCCCCGATCAACGACTTGTCCCGCGGTGCGCTGGTGTCCGACATCGTCAACACCGTGGCCATCACCGCGATCCAGGCGCAGGCACTGGGCGGTCGCGGTGAGTGACGCCGTCCTCGTCCTCAACGCCGGATCGTCGTCGCTGAAATACCAACTGGTCGAGCCCGACACCGGGGAGCGCATCGCCACCGGCATCGTCGAACGCATCGGCTCGGACGACGCGTCCGCCACTCATGAGCAGGGTGGGGACACCCGCGAGTCGCACGGCGCCGTCGCCGATCACAAGGCCGCGCTGCACACCGCACTCGACCTCTTCGTCGAGGCCGGCACCGACCTGCGATCGACTCCGCTGGCAGCCGTGGGCCACCGGGTCGTCCACGGCGGCAGACGATTCAGCCAGCCCGTCGTCCTCGACGACGCCGCGGTCGCCGCCATCGACGAGCTCAGCAGTCTCGCGCCCCTGCACAACCCCGTGAACCTCGCGGGTGTCCGCGCGATGCGCGAGATCCTCCCGGACGTGCCGCAGGTCGCCGTCTTCGACACCGCCTTCTTCCACGACCTGCCGGCGCACGCGGCGACATACGCGATCGATGACGAGATCGCTCAGCGATACGACATCCGTCGCTACGGGTTCCACGGCACCTCGCACGAGTTCGTCAGTGGCGCGGCGGCGGACTTCCTGGGCCGCCCGGCCGAGGAGCTGAACCTGATCGTCCTGCACCTGGGCAACGGGGCGTCGGCCTCGGCGGTCCGCGGCGGGCGCGCGGTGGACACGACGATGGGTCTCACGCCGCTCGAAGGACTCGTGATGGGCACGCGCAGCGGTGATCTCGACCCCGCGATCATCCCGTACCTCGAGCGCGTCGCCGACATGGACGTCGATGCCGTCGACCGGATGCTGAACAGCGCGTCGGGCCTGAAGGGTCTGTGCGGCGACAACGACTTCCGCACCATCACCGCCCGCATCGACGACGGTGACGAGCGCGCACGCCTCGCCTACGACGTCTACATCCACCGCCTTCGCCGCTACATCGGTGCCTACCTCGTCGACCTCGGCCGGGTCGATGCCATCGTGTTCACCGCGGGGGTCGGGGAGAACGCGGCGACGGTCCGCGCCGACGCTCTCGCCGGGCTCGACGGCTTCGGCATCACGGTCGACCCCGACGCGAACGAGGCGCGCTCACGCGATGCCCGTCGCATCTCACCGGACGACGCCCCGGTCGCCGTGCTCGTCGTCCCGACCGACGAGGAACTGGCCATCGCCCGCAAGTCGGCCGCGGTGGTCCGCGGCGACTGAGACGGTCGCGACGACGCGGGAATGCCCCTCCGGACGGGGAGGTTGACCCGGACACCGCGGGGGTATCCCCCGCCGGCTTGCGTCGGTTCACCGAACGGGCTGCGGCCGACGTCAGCGGTGGTAGAGATGAGGTGGGTGGCGCCGGACGGCGCGCCCACACCGACAAGCGCGAACGAGGAGAGGCACACCATGGCACTCGACGACAACGACATCACCACCTCGAGCGCGGGCGGCGAGGGCCCGGCCGACGGCGGTTCGAACCCCGGTGGTCACGACGGCGGCGCCGACGGCACCGCGAGCGCGGGCGAGGGCCCGGCCGACGGCGGCTCGAACCCGAACGGTCACGACGGCGGCGCCGACGGCACCGCGAGCGCGGGCGAGGGCCCGGCCGACGGCGGCTCGAACCCCGACGGCCACGACGGCGGCGCCGACGGCACCGCCTGATCGCACCGCATCACACGAGAGCTGAGACATGCAGAGGTCGGACACCCTGAGCCGGTGCGTCGCTGTCGATCCCGCGACGTTCGGCAGTCGTCACTGGGGTGTCCGGCCTCTTCTCAGTCGGGCCGCGGATCTGCCACGCGACTTCGGTGACCTGCTGTCGACGGACGCCGTCGACGAGCTCCTCACCGAGCGTGGCGTCCGTGCCCCGTTCATCCGCATGGCCAAGAACGGCTCGCTGCTCGCCCGCGACGAGTTCCTGTCGCCGGCGGGCGTGGGTGCGGAGATCGGTGACCAGGTCGACTCGGCCAAGGCACTGGCCGCGTTCGCCGACGGCGCATCGATCGTCCTGCAGGGACTCCACCGGCTGTGGCCGCCGATCATCGACTTCGTCCGCGGTCTGGTCGACGACCTCGGACACCCCGTGCAGGCCAACGCCTACATCACCCCTCCGGGCAGTCGGGGCTTCGACTCCCACCATGACGTGCACGACGTGTTCGTGTTGCAGATCGCCGGGCACAAGCACTGGACGATCCACGAGCCCGTCGTCGAGTCGCCGCTCGCGTCGCAGCCGTGGACCGACAGCCGTCAGGCCATCGCCGACCGCGTCGCCGACGAGCCCCACATCGACACGACCCTGGCCCCGGGGGATGCGCTCTACCTCCCCCGCGGGTGGTTGCACAGCGCCCGCACCACCGACGAGACCTCGATTCACCTGACCATCGGCGTCCCCGCGCTCACCCGCGTGGACGTCGTCCGTGCCGCGGTGGCGCGCGTCGCCGAGTCGGTGACCGAGCTGCGGTCGTCGCTGCCCCTCGGCATCGACCCGACCGACCACGCGGCGCTCGAGGCCGAGGCGACGAAGGCGCTGCTCGCGTTCGCCGATGAAATCCGCGACCGCGCCCACGAGTGGGGCGCCGGTGTCGCGTCGGACCTCACCCGCGAGATCGCCACGCGCACACGACCGGTGGCGGTACGTCCGCTCGCCACGCTCGAGGCCATGGCCGACCCGTCCGCCCAGCGCGTGCGGATGCGACGCGGCCTCATCGCGACCGTGTCCGACGAGGCCGACCGCGTCCACCTGCACCTGACCGGTCGGACCATCTCGTTCCCGGTGCTCTGCTCGGACGCGCTTCACCACCTCGTCGAGGGAGCCACGGCCGACGTGACGTCGCTGCCAGGACTCGACGACGCCGACTCCGCTGTGCTGATCCGCCGGCTCCTCCGGGAGGCAGTGGTCGTGCCGGTCGCCTCCTGAGGCGCTCGCCGGTGACCTTCCCCTGCAGCGACCGATCCCTGTCGGCCGACGAACCGATGTTCGCGACCGCCTCGGCAGGGGGTCGGTGGTTGCTCCTGGAGCTGTGCGGGCCGTGGGGTCCGTCGGCGTTCCTCGAGTCACCCTCCGTGATCGATCCGCAGCTGGGTCTCGCGATCGTCCGTCGGGCGGAGGCGGCGTCCATGCGGATCGTCGCCGTCCGCCGCCACGGACGTCGTCCCGGGACGCGCCGCTGGCGGTGGTTCATCGCCGACACCCGGCTCGACGAGTCGACCCTCGTCGGCGGCGAGGTCGACCGACCCGACGACTACCTCGACATCCCGCTGGACGGGTCCTCCGGTGCACCCGTGGAGAATCCACTGGTCGCCGTCTGCGCACACGGCCGCCACGACAGGTGCTGTGCCGTGCGTGGCCGTGCCGCCACCGCGGCGCTGGCCGCGGCGTTCCCCGAGGAGACCTGGGAGTGCTCGCACCTCGGCGGTGACCGTTTCGCCGCGACGATGCTGGTCCTGCCCGACGGACTGTCCTACGGACGGGTGGACACCACCGACGCCGTCGAACTGGTCCGGCTGTACCAGAAGGGTCGGGTCGATGGCCGACACCTGCGGGGACGGACCTGCCTGTCCCACGAGGTGCAGGCCGCCCAGCACTTCGCCCGGGAGCACACCGGCGACGATCGCATCGACGCCTGGCGGCCTCTCGCCGTCGACGGCGGCGACGGTGTCACCCGCGTGACGCTCGACGGCAGCGACGGTCGGCGGCTCGCCGTGACTGTGCGCGCAGAGCTCTCCGACGAACTCGTCTTCACGATGTGCCGCGCGACGGTGCCCGGGACGGTGCGCCGCTTCGCGTGTGAGTCGATCCGCTGGATGTGACGCCGCGACTACATGGCGGCCGCTGCTGCGACGAACATCCACGTCACCTCTGACCCGATCGCGCTCTCGTCGTACGGGATCCGGCGCCCGACGCTCGGGGCGTATTGCGCAATCGACGCGGCGTCCTCGACGTCCCAACCTGTCCCCAGCCATTCACCCGGGGAAGTCTCGATCGCGGACGCGAATGCGTAGCCGTTGCTCCCGACCGCCGCCGACATGGCCTGAGTCTCCGCATCGAGAAGGGCGCCATGGCCGAAGTGCACGGCGAGAAGGTGACTGCCGGGAGCGGCGAGGTCTCGCACCCCGCGGACGATCTGACGGCTCGTCGTGTCGTCGAGGTACATGAACAGTCCCTCGGCGACGAACAGTGCCGGTGCGGATGCGTCGAATCCGGCCGCTGTGAGCTGGTTCGTCCACGTGGATGCGCCCAGGTCGGCCACGATGCCGTGCCAATGGTCGTCGCCTGATCGGCTGAGCACCTGCGACTTCAGTCGGGTCACGTCGGAACGATCGATCTCGAAGATCGAGAGTCCGCTGTCCAGCCACCCGAGTCGAAGGGCGCGGGTGTCGAGGCCGGCTCCGAGGAGGACGACCTGTGTGACGGTGTCTCCCAGCAGTCGGTCGCACCACACGTCGAGGTAGTGCGTGCGTGCAGCGACGGATTCGTAGACCCTCTGTCCGCCGACCTGATCCAGTGTCACGTTCTCGACACCGAGTCCTGCAGCGGCGACCAGTGCATGGGCGAAGTCGTCCGAGAACAGTCGGTCCGGGCGACGGGTCTCGATGGCCCGCATCTGCGCGGTGATGACCGCCGTGACACCCACGCTCGCAACGTCCATCGTCATGTCAGAACAGCGTGCGCGGGCGGATCACGTTGGCGAGGTCGACGAGGCGGAAGCGCTGCTTGCGGTCGACGGTGGAGCGGGCGAGGCGACGCAGTGACGTCTCGAGGCCCTCGCGTAGGCCATGCTCGGTGAAGGGGAAACCCAGGAGGCTGATCCCGTCCGACGCGCGGTCGGGGTGGACGGCCAACCAGCCCAGCGCCGTTCCCAGCACCATGATCGACAAGCGCGGCTTGCGGGGCTCCGTCTCCGGCATCGCGGCGAGCCGGCGCGCGGCCTCCCGCAGCTGATCGCCGGTGACGGCCTCCGGCGGACGGCCGTGGACGAGAGCGAGCACCGCGGTGCAGGCCGCGGTGTTGAAGTGGCGACTGGTGGCCGGCACCTCGTCGAGCGCGGAGACCGTGCCCGCGATGTCGCCGACGACGAACCGCATGCGGGCCAGCCCGAACGCCGCGGTGACGATGCCGCGGTCGGTCTGCCAGAGCGTCCAGTACTCGTCGCGGGCGATGCGGAACCACCGGGCCACCTGCGCCTCCCGGTCGGCGAGATCCCGGGCGTCGTCGCTCGCCTCCGCGCGCAGCCAGCGACCCATCAACTCCGCGGTCGCCCCGACGGCGAGCTTCGGTGCGACCTCGCCGGGCATGGCGGCGAGCACCGCGCAGAACCGGTCGTGTGCGAGCTGCGCCTCACCGTTGATGAGGGCGCACAGACCGAGGTACCACTCGATACGCCATGAGTGCTGGTGGTGACGGGCGGTGATGTCGAGCAGACCCAGCGCGGTGTCGACGTCGCGGAGCTCGATGTAGGCGCGGGCCTCGGCGAGGTCGACCTCGAGCGACGGGTGGTCGTCGGAGGGGTCGGTGCCGATCAACGACGACAGACCGTCCTGCTTCGCCGACCGGATGGTGTCGAGCGTCTGGTTCGGCTCCGACAGTGCGGCCGAGGTGAGCAGTCCCGCAGCGGGATCCGACTGGTCGACGAGCGGGACGGGCAGCGCCGCCGCGATGTCGTCGGGGTCGAGGAACGTCTCGGAGTTGACCGGGTCGAAGAACCCGTCGACCGGTCCGAGCATGAGATCGGTCCCGAACGTGGTGCGCTGCGGGGTGAACACCGCCGACAGCGCGGGACGGGGGACACCGGTGTGCCGGGCCACGATCTCGCGGAGAACGGTGACCATCTGGCCGGTCATCTCGTCCGCCGAGGCGAACCGCTCCTCGGGGTCGGGATCGGTGGCGCGCAACAGGAGTCGGCGGAACGACTCGTTCTCGGCGAGCACCGGCGCGTCCTCGGCCGAGGGCAGCCCGTCGAGGTAGCGACCGTTGTCCATGGGCATGTCGACGGCGAGGACGGCGAGCGTGCGACCGATGCTGTAGACGTCGGTCGCGACCTGCGGTCCGGTGGAGACGATCTCGGGCGCCTGGAACCCCGGTGTCCCGTAGAGGTGTCCGTAGCCGTTGACGGCCGACACGGCACCGAGGTCGATGAGCTTGACCTCCTGTCCGCCGATCATGATGTTCTCCGGCTTGATGTCGTTGAACACCAGTCCCACCGAGTGCAGGTAGGACACCGCGGGCATGATCTCGAGGACGTAGGCGATGGCCTCCTCGGGCGGGATCTGTGTCCGCTCGCCCGACTCCCCGCTCGGAGCGGTGAGGCTCTTCAGCGTCGCGCCGCCGACGTACTCCATCACGATGTAGCCGAACGTGTTGCCGTGGTCGTCGGTGTGCTCGACGAAGTTGAAGATCTTTACGATGTTCGGGTGCGACACCGCGGCGAGGAACTGGCGCTCGGCGAACGCCACGGCCTGCGCCTCGCGGTCCTTGGAGTTCAGCAGACCCTTGAGGACGACGGCACGATCGGCGACGTTGCGGTCGACGGCGAGGTAGATCCACCCCAGTCCACCGTGTGCGATCGCGCCGCGGATCTCGTACTGGTCGGCGACGATGGTGCCCGGCTGCAGACCCGGAACGAAGGAGTACCGCACCCCGCAGTTCGGGCACGACCCCGTCAGCGGCAGGTCCTCGTCGGTCAGGTCGGTGCCGCACTGCCAGCACTTGCGCTTGGCCTCGGGGATGACGGGGTTCTCCATCACCGCGTCGTCGGGCTCGATGTCGCGGACCCACGTCACGTCGACGAGACCGGTACCCAGGCGCCGACGCTTGCGGGTCACGCGGCTGGTCAGCGCCTGCGCGTTGGGAGGCACCCGTGTGCCGGCGTCGTCGGTGGTCTGGTCGGTGTCGGACGCGACGTCGGCGGCGACGGTGCCGACGTCGGGGACGGCCGCCTGCGTGGCGACGTCGAGCTCGGGGACGGCGGCCTGGGTTGCCACGTCGAGGTCCGGGACGGCGGCCTGCGTCGCGACATCCGAACGGTCCGATCGGTGGTCCACGGAGTCCTGCTGCACGCGCTGCGTCACCTCGCTCTCAGTCCCGATATCGCGGCTGGGGCGGGTAGTAGACGGGCCCCAATATGGAGAGCCACCGATTGTAGATCTCGTACCACGTCCCGTCCGCGCGGATCTTGTCGAGCACGGCGTTGACGAACCGCACCAGATCGGGCGAATCCTTGTTCATGCCAACGCCGTAGGGCTCGTCACCGAGGCTCGCGCCGACCACGTGGACGTAGGGGTCCTGCTCGGCGAGACCAGCCAGGATCGCGTCGTCGGTCGAGACCGCGTCGACCCCGCCCTGCTGCAACACCACGAGGCAGTCCGCCCACGTCGACACCGTCGACATGCGCACGGTGGGCACCTGCGCCTGCAGCCGGGCGATCGAGGTGGTGCCCCGCGCCGCGCACACACGCTTGTTCGCGAGGTCGTCGGCGGAGGTGATGGTGGAGTTGCGGAGCGCGAGGATGCGCTGGCTCGCCTCGTAGTAGACCGTCGAGAACGCGATCTCCTGCTGGCGGTCGCAGGTGATGCTCAACGTCTTCACGACGACGTCGACGTCGCGGTCCTGCAGTGCGGTGATGCGGTCGTCGGAGGTGAGGATCCGGTACTCGACGCGGTTCGGGTCGCCGAAGATCGCGCGGGCGATCTCTTTGGCGATGTCGACGTCGAAGCCCTGGATGTCGCCGGTGATGGGGTCGCGGAAGCTGAAGAGGTTGGACCCGATGTCGAGGCCGACGATGAGTCGGCCGCGCTGGAAGATCTGCTCCATCGCGGACCCACGGGGCATCTGCCCGACGGGCGGCAGCGGGGTGGGACGCAGGCTCCCGGTGTCGCACGACGCCGAGGTGAGGGACTCGCGCGGTGCGTCGGTGACCAGGCCCGGAGGGGTCGGGGTCATCGCCTCCGCGGTGGGTGGGTCCTCCGGTGGGGCCGGCGCGCGGATGCACGCCGCCGCGGTCAGCGCCGTCAGCAGCAGCACCAGCACCGCGAGGACCCGCCTCCGGGACCGTCGCGGCGTCACCGGTACTCCCGGATACGGGGGATCATCCCCAGCACGGTCACGACGGCCGCGATCACCGCGAGCACCAGGGCCGCGGTGCCGGCGTAGCCGATCTCGACGCGGGCGGTGTTGATGTCGTCGCGGAACGTGGTCCGGGTCGACCGGATCCCGTCGATGAGGGACTCGTCGAGCGCGGTGTACGCGGCGGCCGCGCCGTTGGGGGCCGCCCCGACGGCCATCGATGTCGCACCCGCGATGTCACCCGAGGACGACATGTCGATCGCGGCCTGGTGCGAGTCCCGCCATGCGGCGAGCGCACTCTGCGCGCGGTCGACGATGGTCCGGTCGGAGTCGTCGCCCACACGGGCACGGTAGTCGTCCAGAGCGGTCTCGATCTGGGCGAACGCCCTGCCTACCTGCTTCTGCAGGGCGTCCTGATCGCCGCGCCGTGCCAACGACAGCGTCTCCGACGACCGCGCCTGCTGCGCGAGGATGCGCGCCGAGGTGAGCTCCTGCAGGGGCTGGGCGCCGCGCCGCTCGGCCGTGTCGACCGAGGACACCGACAGCAGCGAGCCGAGTAGCACCCAGACGATCGCGATGACCGTGGCGACGATGGCCGCGACGAGGCCGAGGTTGAACCGGCGTCGGGTGCGTCGCGACAGGTAGCGGTGGGTGGCCATCAGCGCGACGAGCACCACCGCGAGGGTGGAGTAGACGACCCAGGGCGGGCTGGTGAAGCGGTTCTGCGGGTCCGCGAGCGCCGCGGTCCGCGCCGCGTAGAGGCGTTCCGCGGCGGGCAGGATCGTCGTCTGCATCAGGTTCGACGCCTCGCCGAGGTACGCCGACGCGACCGGGTTGGCCAGTCGGTTGTTGGTCCGGGCCGACTCGATGAGCCCAGTGTAGACGGGCAACTCCTCGGCGAGGGTGCCGAGGTCGGTGCGCACCGCGTCGTTCTCCGCGGCGGTGCCGCCCGCCGCCTCGATGAGCGCGCGCGACGCCGTGGCGACTGCGTTCGCGTAGCGGTCCCGCAGCGCGGCGGGCTCGAGGCCGCCGGAGATGAACGCCGCGTTCGCGGCGGCGTCGGCGATCGAGAGGTTGCTGTAGAGGATCTGCGACGACTCGGCGATCGGCTCGGTGTCGGTGATGGTCTGGCGCAGCGCCGCGGTGCGCGCGTCGAGCGAGTTCGACGCGTACCACCCGCTGGTGAGGGTGACGAGCACCAGCAGTGCGGTGATCAGGAGGAGCCGACCGGGCGTGGTCCCCGCCAGCCGACGGGCGCTCGCCAGCGGCGAGCGTGCCTGTTCGCGCGCCAGGGTGAGCAACTCGCGTCGCTCGTCACGGGTGAGGCGTGGTGCCCGGTCGCCTCGACGAGGGGTGAGCCGACCGCGATCGCGCCCGTCGCCGCCACGGGTGAACCGGGAGCGCAGGAACGCCGCGTCGCCGGTCACAACCGGTACCTCTTTCGTCGCTTCGCCACCGCAGCCGGGTCTCGCGTGCGGTTGTGGTCGACTCTAAACCCGCGCGGGGTCATTACCGTGGGTTCGCGGGGCCGCCTGCAGTCGGCGGCCCGGACGTCGAGGGAGGCCGGGCGAGCGTGCGTGGAGACGGAGACGGCTGGGTGTTCGACCCGGACGGGGCCCGGTACTGGGGTCTCCACGGTGCCGCGGGCCTGCTGTTGCGGGCACCGGTCGACGACGGAGGGCGTGCGGTGCTCCTGCAGCACCGCGCGCTGTGGTCGCATCAGGGCGGGACGTGGGCTCTCCCGGGTGGGGCACGTGACTCCCACGAGACGGCCGTCGACACGGCGGTCCGTGAGGCCGGTGAGGAGGCGGGGATCGCGCCCGCGGCCCTCACCGTCCGCGAC
This sequence comes from Gordonia paraffinivorans, assembly GCA_036946345.1. Classification (GTDB taxonomy): domain Bacteria; phylum Actinomycetota; class Actinomycetes; order Mycobacteriales; family Mycobacteriaceae; genus Williamsia_A; species Williamsia_A paraffinivorans_A. The sequence goes on from JAQIJH010000002.1 coordinate 85,220, forward strand.
GAGGTGGTCACCCACACCGCGGCCGGCGGGTGGACCTACACGACGGTGATCGCCGAGGTGCCCGAGCCGCTGTCGACGGTCGCCAACGTGGAGTCGACGGAGCTGCGCTGGGTGGGTGAGGACACCGTCGAGACCCTGCCCCTGCACCCCGCGTTCGCCCGCGCCTGGCCGACGCTGCGCGATCGGCTGCGGACGCTGTAGCTCAGGCCGTCCGGTCCAGGGCGTGCAACAGCGCGACGACCCCGGCCCGGTCGGCGGCGTCGTCGAGTCCCAGGCCCCAGGCACGACGACCGTCGCGGTCGACCTCGACGAGCATCGCGGTCTGTCCGTCGAGCCGCTGCTGGTGCAGACCGGTGATCTCGACGGAGACGCCGGTCGCGTGCAGCATCGCGGTGACCGCGGCCAGCGGCCCGGTCGCGGCCTCCCGCATCGACCAGATGCGGTCGGTGGTCGCGATCGTGGCGTGGTACTCGGTGAGGTCGTTGCGAGCGGGCGTCGCGTGCCAGCTGCCGAGGCGGGTGCCCGCGCTGGGTGCGTAGGTCGCGACGAAGGACTCCCACGTCAGGGCGTCGGCGTCGGCGCGGACTCCCCGCGGCAGAAGTCCGGGGAAGTGCGCGGACGCGCAGAGGGAGGTGGTGGACCGGTGGTCGAGGAGAGTGGTCATGACGATGGTCTTCTGTCATCGCGCCGTGGCGCGGGGAGAGGGTGACCGAGTGGAGAGAGCGCGCTGACGACCCGCAGACGGGGGGTCGGTCGTGTCAGACCCCGCTGCGGCGGGTTACTACGAGTGCGCGTGTCATGGTCCGATCAGGCTAGACCCGTGCCGGCACCGTCGGCAAGCAGCAGATGCCGGAGTTCCCGCGCCGCCGCCGCGGGATCCGCGGCCCCGGTGATCGCGCGCACGACGACGACCCGTCGGGCGCCGTGGTCGCGCACGGTCGGCGTGCGGTCGGCGTCGATGCCGCCGATCGCGAACCACGGCAGCCGTTGCGCGGTGTCGGCGGCGTGGGTCACCAGATCGAGGCCGGCGGCCGGGCGCCCCGGCTTCGTCGGCGTCGCCCAGCACGGTCCGACGCAGAAGTAGTCGACGCATGCGTCGGCGTCGGCGGCATCGGCCTGCGCCGCGTCGTGGGTCGACCGACCGATGACCACGTCGGGTCCGACGATTTTCCGCGCCGCGGCCGGGGGCAGATCGTCCTGGCCGAGGTGCAGGACGTCTGCGCCCGCGGCGGCGGCGATGTCGGCGCGGTCGTTGACTGCGAGCAGGGCACCGTGGCGGTCGACGACGTCACGCATCCGCGCCAGGATCTCGAGTTCCTCGCCGGCCTCGAGCGCGCCGAACTCCCGCTCTCCGACGGATCCCTTGTCGCGCAACTGCACGATGTCGACACCGCCGGTCAGCGCAGCGTCGAGGAACTCGACGAGATCGCCGCGGTCGCGGCGCGCGTCGGTGCACAGGTAGAGCCGGGCGTCGTCGAGTCGTGCGCGGAGGTCCACGGTCAGCCACCGTAGTGGCCGGTCGTCGGCGAGTAGGCTGGCGAACCGACAACACGGGGGCTCGGGGTACGGCCGGGCTGAGATCGCGACACCATCCGTCGCCGACCGTCACACCTGATCCGGGTAATGCCGGCGAAGGAAGGTTCTCCACCGCCATGGGTCTCGCTCGATCGTCACGGACGCTCGCCGTCGTGGGCGGCGGCGTCGTCGGGTCCGCGATCGCGTGGCGGGCCGCGCTCGGAGGGTGGCGGACCACCCTCGTCGACGACGGCCGTGCCGCCTCGGGGTCGCAGGTCGCCGCCGGGATGCTCGGCGTGGTCGGGGAGGCGCGCATCGGCGACGACGAGGCGTTCGCGCTCACGGTAGACGCAGCGCAGCGGTGGTCGCAGGTCGTCGCCGAGCTCGGCGCCTCGGAGGTGACGGTCGCGCACGACACGCTGTTCGTGGGCGCAGACCGCTCCGACCTCGCCGAACTGCAGTCGGTGGCCGACTGGTGTGCCGCGCGGTCGGTGGGCGTCGAGCCGGTCGGGTCGAGCGATATCCGTGCGCGCGCACCAGGTCTCGCCGGCGTCCGCAGGGGTGTGCTGGCCCCCGGTGAGGGGGCCGTCGACAATCGCGCGGTGCTCACGGCGCTGGCACGTGCCGGTGCCGCCGCCGGCGTACGCACCTGCTGCCGACCCGTCGACGCGCTGTCGGAGTTGGACGCGGACCAGGTCGTCGTGGCGACCGGCGCCTGGCTCCCCGCACTCGTCCCGTCGGCGCCGGTGCGCATCGAGAAGGGTGAGGTGCTCCGGATGCGGCGCCCACCGACCGCCCCGCCCCCGCCCCAGGTCGTCGTGCGTGCGCGATGGCACGGGCGGCCCGTCTACGTCGTCCCGCGGCCCGACGGCGTCGTCGTCGGGGCCACCCAGTACGAGATGTCCGACCATGACGACACCTCACCTCGTGCCGGCGGTGTCGGCGACCTGCTGCGGGACGTCACCGAGCTCATGCCCGGACTCGCGGAGTACCGGCTCGACGAGGTCGGCGCCGGATTCCGTCCCCTGACCCCCGACGGCCTCCCGCTCGTCGGCCGCGTCGACGAGCGGACCGTCGTCGCCGCCGGGCACGGCCGCGGCGGGATACTGCTCGCCCCACTCACCGCCGACATCGTCGTCGACATCCTCTCCGACCGGCCGGACGGGCGCCGGTCGCAGATCCTCGACCCCGGGAGGTTCGCATGATCACCGTCACCGTGAACGGCGTCGACCACGACGTCGACGCCGGCATCACCGTCAGTGCGCTGCTGAGTCGGCTCGACCTGCCCGACCAGGGGGTCGCCGTGGCCGTCGACGGCAGCGTGCGACCCCGGTCCTCCTGGGGGGACGGCGTGGCCGCCGGAGCGCGCATCGAGGTGCTGACGGCGGTGCAGGGTGGGTGAGTCCGGGCCGCTGACGATCGGCGGGCGGACGCTGTCGTCGCGGCTGATCATGGGCACCGGCGGCGCGGCCAACCACGATCTGCTGCGTCGCGCGCTGGTCGCGTCGGGGACACAGCTGACGACGGTCGCCATGCGTCGGGCGGGGGAGGGCGGCTCGAGCGGCGTCGTCGACCTGCTGCGCTCGCTGCAGATCGAGATCCTGCCGAACACGGCCGGGGTGCGGACCGCCGCCGAGGCCGTGCTCACCGCGCAGCTCGCCCGCGAGGCGCTCGGCACCGACCTGGTGAAGCTGGAGATCGCCGGCGACGACCGGACCCTGCTGCCCGACCCCGTCGAACTGCTCGACGCCGCCGACGACCTGGTCGCCGACGGGTTCACCGTGCTCGCCTACACCAACGACGACCCGGTTCTCGCCGCCCGCCTCCAGGACGCGGGGGTGGCGGCGGTGATGCCGCTGGGCTCGCCGATCGGGACCGGGCTGGGGATCGCCAACCCGCACAACATCGAGATGATCGTGGCCGCTGCGACCGTCCCGATCGTGCTCGACGCCGGCATCGGCACCGCGAGCGACGCCGCGCTGGCGATGGAGTTGGGCTGCGACGCAGTGCTCTTGGCGTCGGCGGTCAACCGCGCCGACGATCCCGTCGCGATGGCCACGGCCATGGCCCGCGCCGTCGAGGCCGGGCACCTCGCGCGGCATGCCGGCCGCATCCCCCGACGGTTCTGGGCGCACGCGTCGTCCCCCGACCTCGACTGGACGCCCACCCCGGGCTGACTCCGCCGAGCGTGGCGGGACGCCGTGTCCATCCTTTCGTCCGATGCCGGGTCGTCGCGTCGGCTGGCATAGTCGCCGCTGTGATCAAGGTGCAAGGACTGACGAAGACGTACGGGAGCACCCGCGCCGTCGACGACCTCACGTTCGAGGTGAAGCCGGGCATGGTCACCGGCTTCCTCGGACCGAACGGCGCGGGCAAGTCGACGACGATGCGGATGATCCTCGGACTCGACAACCCGACCTCGGGGACGGCGACCATCAACGGCGTCCCCTACCGCGAACTGACCGACCCGCTGCGGCAGGTCGGTGCCCTGCTCGACGCGAAATGGGTGCACCCGAACCGGTCGGCCCGATCGCACCTGCGGTGGATGGCCGCCGCCAGCGGCATCGGGACGCAGCGGGTCGACCAGGTGCTCGCCGACGTCGGCCTCACCGCCGTCGCCGGCAAGCGAGCGGGCGGCTTCTCGCTCGGCATGTCCCAGCGTCTCGGTCTCGCGGGGGCGCTGCTCGGCGACCCCGGTGTCCTGCTGTTCGACGAGCCGGTCAACGGCCTCGACCCCGAGGGCATCGTCTGGATCCGCAAGTTCATGAAAGCGCTCGCTGCGCAGGGTCGTACGGTCCTCGTGTCGAGCCACCTGCTCACGGAGATGTCGCTCACCGCGGACCATCTCGTCGTCATCGGCAAGGGTCGACTGATGGCCGACTGCTCCGTCGAGGAGTTCACCAGCCAGGCACAGCGGACGGTCACCGTGCGCAGTCCCCAACTGCCGGAACTGCATCGGATCCTCGAGGCCGAGGGTCTGCGACCGGCACCCAAGTCCGACGGCTCGCCCGTCATGACCGTCCCCGACGTCACCACCGACCGCATCGGTGAGCTCGCCGCGGCGAACAACATCGTCCTGCACGAACTCTCGGGCAGCGTCGCGTCGCTGGAGGACGTGTTCATGTCGTTGACCGCCGGCGAGGTCCAGTACTCGGGCTCCACCGGCCCCCAGGGAGGCGCACGATGATCAGCCACGCCATCGACGCGGAACGGATCAAACTGCTCAGCACCCGGTCGCCCTACTGGTGCGTCGGCATCGTCGTCGTCCTCGGCATCCTGCTCTCGGTGCTCATCGGCGTCATCGCCGGGAGCGACGCGAGCGGCAGCTCCGACCTGCGCGACCCGTCGGCCTTCTCGATCGGGGTGTCCCAGATCGGCGTGATCGTGCTGATGATCATGGCCGTCCTCGCGGTGACCAGCGAGTTCCGGTTCGGCACCATCCGCACGACGTTCCAGGCCATCCCGCGCCGCGAGATGGTGCTGGGCGCCAAGGCGATCGTGTACGGCGGACTGGCCGGCGTGGTGACCCTGGTCCTGGGCATCGTCACCATCGTGCTCGGCACGTCGCTCGCCGGCGACGCGGGATCGGCCATCGATCTCGGCGGGTCGGAAGCAGTCCGTCAGTATTGGGGCATCCCCGTGTACGCGGTGCTGTGCGTGCTGATCGGACTCGGTATCGGCGCGCTCGTCCGGCAGAGTGCCGGCGCGATCGTCATCCTGCTGATCTGGTCGCTGGCGCTGGAGGGGATCATCGGGATCATCCCGAAGGTCGGTCCGGCGGTCAGTCCGTACCTGCCGTTCAACAACGGGGCGCACTTCATCAGCGAAGGCGCGGTCGGTGACAGCATCGACTACCCGTGGGGCCCCTACGGTTCGCTGCTCTACTTCGCGCTCTGGGCGGTCGCGATCTTCGCCGCCGGCGTCGTGGTGACCCGGCGACGCGACGCCTGAGGCGGGTGCGGTCGGCGTAGATTCACCGGTGTGGAACTGCTGCCGACCGCACCCCTCGGACAGACGCCCGTCCGCGCGATGACCATCGCCGGCACCGACTCAGGCGGTGGCGCCGGGGTCGCGGCCGATCTGCGCACGATGGCCCTCGCCGGCGTTCACGGATGTGTCGCCGTCACCGCCGTCACCGTGCAGAACACCCTCGGCGTGACCGGTGTGCACACCATCCCACCGGAGACCGTCGCCGCCCAGATCCGTGTCGTGGCAGAGGACATCGGGCTGAACGCGGTGAAGACCGGCATGCTCGCGACCGGGGCGATCATCGACGCCATCGTCGACGTCGCCGCCGAGGTGGGCATCGGCCGGGACCGTCGCATCCCCCTCGTCGTCGATCCGGTCTGCGCGTCCATGCACGGCGACCGACTGCTCGCGGTGGAGGCGATGACGGCACTGCGCGAACGCCTCATCCCGATCGCGACCGTGGTCACCCCCAACCTCGACGAGGTCGTCCTCATCACCGGCATCGAGGTGGTCGACGACGAGACCCAGCGTGCCGCAGCGGTCGCGCTGCACGAGATGGGTGCGCAGTGGGCGATCGTGAAGGGCGGACACCTGCGCTCGAGCCCGCGCAGCTCCGACATCCTGTACGACGGAACCGATTTCCTCCGGCTCGACTACGAGCGGATCGACACCCCGCACGACCACGGCGCCGGGGACACCCTCGCCTCGGCGATGACGAGCGCACTCGCGCACGGGATGTCGGTGCCCGACGCGGCCCGCTTCGCCAAGGGGTGGGTCAGCGAGTCGATCCGGTGGTCCTACCCGCTCGGCGCCGGCCACGGGCCGGTCAACCCGCTCTGGCGGGTCGCGAACGACTGACCCGCCAGAGCGTCGGTCGCTCAGCCGACCGGTTCTATCGGCAGGTAGACGCTCTTGCCGCTCGCGATGAACTCGTCGGACTTGCGGTCCATCTCCCGGGCGAGCATCGCGTCGATGTCGGCCTGTGTGCGCAGGTCGTTCTCCTCGGCGAATGCACGGACGTCGGCGGAGATGCGCATCGAGCAGAACTTCGGCCCGCACATCGAGCAGAAGTGTGCGGTCTTCGCCGGCTCCGCGGGCAGCGTCTCGTCGTGGTACTCGACGGCGGTGTCCGGGTCGAGGGCGAGGTTGAACTGGTCGTTCCAGCGGAACTCGAAGCGGGCGCGGCTGAGGGCGTCGTCGCGCTCCTGGGCCCGGGGATGCCCCTTCGCGAGATCCGCCGCGTGCGCAGCGATCTTGTAGGTCACCACCCCGACCTTGACGTCGTCGCGGTTCGGCAGACCGAGGTGTTCCTTCGGGGTGACGTAACAGAGCATCGCCGTACCGGCCTGGGCGATCATCGCCGCGCCGATCGCCGACGTGATGTGGTCGTAGGCGGGCGCGATGTCGGTCGCGAGGGGGCCGAGGGTGTAGAACGGCGCCTCCTCGCACCACTCCTCCTCCAGGCGGACGTTCTCGGCGATCTTGTGCATCGGCACGTGGCCGGGGCCCTCGATCATGACCTGCACGCCATGCGATTTCGCGATGCCGGTCAGCTCGCCGAGGGTCCGCAGCTCGGCGAACTGGGCCTCGTCGTTGGCGTCGGCGATCGACCCCGGACGCAGACCGTCACCGAGGGAGAAGGTGATGTCGTACCGACGGAAGATCTCGCAGAGCTCGTCGAAGTGGGTGTACAGGAACGACTCCCGGTGGTGCGCGAGGCACCATGCGGCCATGATCGACCCGCCGCGCGACACGATGCCCGTGACGCGATGGGCCGCGAGCGGCACGTATCGCAACAGCACACCGGCGTGCACGGTCATGTAGTCGACACCCTGCTCAGCCTGCTCGATCACCGTGTCGCGGTAGATCTCCCAGGTCAGCTTCGTCGGGTCGCCCTTGACCTTCTCGAGGGCCTGGTAGATCGGAACGGTCCCGACGGGCACGGGCGAGTTGCGCATGATCCACTCGCGCGTCAGGTGGATGTCGTCACCGGTGGACAGGTCCATGATGGTGTCGGCGCCCCAGCGGGCCGCCCACACCATCTTCTCGACCTCCTCGGCCACCGACGACGTGACCGCGGAGTTGCCGATGTTGGCGTTGACCTTCACCGCGAACGCCTTCCCGATGATCATCGGCTCGGACTCGGGGTGGTTGTGGTTGGCGGGGATCACCGCACGGCCCGCGGCGACCTCGGAGCGCACCAGCTCCACGTCGACGCCCTCGCGGGCCGCGATGTAGCGCATCTCCGGGGTGACGAGACCCGCACGAGCCCAGGCCAACTGGGTCGACGCCCCGTCGACGGCATCGGGCCGTGACCATGCGTCGCGGGTCCGGGGCAGACCGCCGTCGAGGTCGGTGTGTGGGTTCGCGTCCGTGTACGGCCCGGACGTGTCGTAGAGGTCGAGGTGCTCGCCGTTCGACAGCTCGACCCGACGGAACGGCACGGACATGCCGTCGACGGACTCGTGGTGTTTGTGGCTCCCCCGGATGGGCCCGGTGGTGATGGACGTGACGGTATCGGTCGTCATCGAGTGCTCCCTACGCCGGCATTACCCGGTCAGGTTCATTCGGTCGGCGGCCGCCTGCCGCCATCTCAGCCCTCGGTCCGTGAGAGCCCCCGTGGAAGGTGTGCAGTTGTCGCGGGGCCGCGTCGGGTCCCGGGGGCGAGCGTACGCGTTCGCCGGGGAACCGGCGGGACGTCGCGTGCGTCTGATGGGTGTGACGGCATGCGACCGGTCTGTGACCGACCCCAGAGAGCGCGACTCGAAGTGGTCACGAATGACCGAACAGTTCCGTAACTACGCCTACGTAGGCGTAGTTCACGCTACTGTGATCGCTGTCACACCATGAACGACGACCTCGAGGAGGTGGCGATGCACGTCAGGCGGAAGAAGAGGCCAGAACAATCGGCGCAGTCGATCCTGCACCAGTTGTCCGAGGTCAGGCACAACGCGGAGCGCGATCGGTTCGAGCTCTACGTCGCGGGGGATCTCGTCGGCGTGCTCGGCTACTCGGTCGAGGACGTGGACGGGCAGCAGGTCCTGACGGTGCTGCACACCGTCCTCTACGACGAGTTCACCGGTCACGGCCTCGCGTCGAGGCTCACCACCGGGGTCCTGCAGTACGTCGTCGACTCGGGCGCCCGGGTTCGCCCGGTCTGCACGTTCACCCGACACTTCCTCACGACACACCCCTCCTACGCGGCGGTCGCCGTCTGACGGGCGGCGGCCCGGTCGAGGTCGTCGACGACTTCCTCCGGGCACTCGCGGCGGCCGATCTGGACCGGGCCGCGGAACTCCTCGACGACGACCTGCTGTACCAGAACGTCGGGTTGCCGAGCATCCGCACGTCCCGCAGGACGATCGCGCTGTTCCGGCACTTCACGCGCGTCGGCCGCTTCGACGTCGTGGTCCATCGCGCAGCGGGTGAGGACGACGGAACGGTGCTCAACGAACGCACGGACCTGATCGGTGTCGGGCCGTTCGTCATGACGTTCTGGGTGTGCGGTGTCTTCGAGGTCCGCGACGGTCGGATCACGCTGTGGCGCGACTACTTCGACGTCGCCGCGATGGTGGCGGCCACGGGTCGCGCGGTCGTCGGTGTGCTCGTCCCGCCACTGAGGCCGTCGCTGCCGGCTGGTCACGACACGTCCACGACCACCGGTGCGTGATCGCTGGCCCCCTTGCCCTTGCGTTCCTGCCGGTCGATCGCGGCGTGGGTCACCCGCGATGCGAGTGCCGGTGAGCAGAGGGCGAAATCGATGCGCATGCCCTCGCGGCGGGCGAAGCGGAGCTGGGTGTAGTCCCAGTACGTGAACTCGCCCGGGGTGAACGGTCGGACGACGTCGGCGTACCCCGCGTCGACGACGGCCTGGAACGCCGCGCGCTCCGGAGCCGACGTGTGCGTCTTGTCGGCGAAATAATCGACGTCCCAGACGTCGTCGTCGGTCGGTGCGATGTTCCAGTCGCCGGTCAGCGCGATCGGTGCGTCGGGGGAGTCGGCCAGCCAACCCGTCCCCGCGGCCTGCAGCGCGGCGAGCCACTCGAGCTTGTACGCGTAGTGCGGGTCGTCGAGGGCTCGACCGTTGGGGACGTAGAGGCTCCAGACCCGCACGCCGCCGCACGTCGCACCGATGGCGCGCGCCTCCTGCGCCGGTGTGGTCTCGGCGTCGCGCGCCCATCCGGGTTGACCGGGGAAGCTCGTCGCGACGTCGTCGAGGCCGACACGCGACGCGATGGCCACCCCGTTCCACTGATTGAGGCCGACGGTGGCGACGTCGTAGCCGGCAGCCATGAACGTCATCAGCGGGAACTGGTCGTCGGAGCACTTCGTCTCCTGCATCGCGAGGACGTCGACGTCCGACCGCTCGAGCCAGTCGACGACGCGCTCCGCCCGCGCCCGGATGGAGTTGACGTTCCACGTCGCGATGCGCATGCCCACCGAGGGTAGTTGGCCGCATCGGTGGACAGGTCCGACCGGCGGTCGTAGCGTTCGGGGAACCCACCACGCCCAGGAGCTCCATGCCGCTGTACGTGTTCCGTTGCCCGACGTGCCCCGACGTCGACCGTGCCTTCACGATGGCGGCGGTCCCCGACGAGATCGACTGTGCGACATGCGGTGCAGCGGCACGCAGGGTGATCACCACGGTGGCGGCAGGCGCCGATCCCACGGCCACGCGCCTCCTCGACGCGACCGGTGCAACCGCCGACCGACCGGCGGTCGTGTCGGCGATCCCCGGCCGGACGAGGCCCGCGCGGCGCGTCACCACCGACCCGCGGCACCGGCGGCTGCCGCGGCCGTAGAGACATCGCCACCGCGTCCACCGATCGAAGGAGTTCCCATGCCCGAGTTGATCTTCCCGCTGGACTCGACGCGGTCGTTCACCGACCAGGAGAAGGTGGGCCACAACCGCTGGCACCCCGACATCCCGCCCGCGGTGACCGTCAAGCCCGGAGACGAGTTCCGCGTGCACTGCCGGGAGTGGTTCGACGGGGCCATCAACAACGACGACTCCGCCGACGACATCCGCGACGCGCCGCTCGACGGCGTGCACGTCCTGTCGGGACCGATCGCGGTGGAGGGTGCGAAGCCCGGGGACCTGCTGATCGTCGACATCCTCGACCTCGGACCCATCCCCCAGGAGGACTCGGGCCCGCTGGCCGGACAGGGGTGGGGCTACACCGGGATCTTCCCGACCCTCAACGGCGGCGGCTTCCTCACCGAGCAGTTCCCCGACGCGTACAAGGCCGTCTGGGACTTCAGCGGGCAGCGCTGTACCTCACGGCACGTCCCGCACGTCGAGTTCACCGGGATCGTGCACCCCGGATTGATGGGCACCGCGCCGTCGAAGGACCTGCTGTCGACGTGGAACACCCGCGAGGCGGCGCTCATCGCGACCGACCCCGAGCGAGTCCCCCCGCTCGCCCTCCCGCCGCTGCCGAAGGACGCGATCCTCGGCACGCTGAGCGGTGATGCGTTCGACGCGGCCGCCGCCGAGGCGGCCCGCACGGCACCGCCCCGCGAGAACGGCGGCAATCAGGACATCAAGAACCTGACCAAGGGGACGCGGGTGTTCTACCCGGTGTTCGTCGACGGCGCGAACCTGTCGGTCGGCGATCTGCATTTCTCGCAGGGCGACGGCGAGATCACCTTCTGCGGAGCGATCGAGATGGGCGGGTTCATCGACCTTCGGGTCGAGATCATCCCCGACGGGATGACGACCTACGGCGTCACCGAGAACGCGATCTTCCTGCCCGACACCACCGACCCGCAGTTCTCGGAGTGGCTCGCGTTCTCCGGCACGTCGGTGACCCTCGACGGCGAACAGCGGTATCTCGACTCGCATCTCGCGTACCAGCGCGCCTGTCTGCACGCCATCGACTACCTCACGAAGTTCGGGTACTCGCCCGAACAGGCCTACCTGCTGCTGGGCGCCGCGCCGATCGAGGGCCGGTTGTCGGGCGTGGTCGACATCCCGAACGCCTGCGCAACGGTGTACCTGCCGACGGCGATCTTCGACTTCCCCGTCACACCGAGTGTCGCCGGTCCGGTGACCATCGATCCGGGGATCGGGGCGCCGCACTCGAGTTTCTGACGCGACGGAGTGGCTAGCGCGGCGGCGCCAGGATGTAGCTCATCCCGGGTGTGTTCATGGTCCACCACCATCGCGTGCTGAACGGCCCGCCGGGCCCGTTCATGTCCCAGATGTGGACGGCCACACCGTTCCGTGTGGGGACGACGCGGTCGACCCATCCGACGTGGCCGTACGGACTCGCGCCCTGGACGCCGGGTTGGAACACGACCATCGAGTTCCTTTGTGGCGACAGCGATGTCGACCACCCCGTCGCGCGTGCGTTCCGGTACCAGTCCTTGGCGTTGCCGGCGAGCGCCGCGTACCGGCCGCTGTAGGCCCGGAACTGGTTCATGGCGCCCCAGGTGCACTGGCCGGGCATGCCGGTGTTGTAGCCGATCGTCTTCCCGACGGCGCGTGGTGCGGGTGCTGCCGCGGCGACACCGGGTGTGGGCGCGACGCTATCGGGGGCGACGGCCCCGGCCACGCCGATGACGGCGGTCGCGGCGAGCACTGCCACCGCCGCGCGTCCTGCTCTCAGGCCCGCGCGATGAAGGGTGTGCAGCACGCGGGACACGATCTCATCTCGGCGGTCCGGCCGCACCCTTTCCGGCGTCTCCGGGTCCGCCGGGGCCACCGTTCCCGGGTTTCTGCTGCTTGTCGTCTTTCTTCTGCTGTCCCGGCGCCTGCTGCGGACCGGCCGGCGCCTGCTGCTGCTGCGTCGGCGTGTCCTCGGCGGTCGTCGTGGTGGTGGTCTCGTCCGTCGTGGTGGTCGTCGTCGGCTCGGGCGTCGTGGTCGGGACCGTGCTGGTCACCGTCGTGACCCCGGCGGGCGTCGGGTTGTCGTCGCCACGGCACGAGACACCGATGGACAGGACGATCACGATCAGCGCCAGCAGTGCAGCGACGGCGACGAGGATCCGGGTCCGACGGCGTCGTTCGTCGTCCGGGGGACCGGGGTTCGGAGGTCCCTGCTCGGGCGGCCCGGGATCGATCGGCGGAGGCATGCGCAGCGTCATCGCTGTCAGGTTACGACCCGGGCCGGCCATCCCTGCCCGTCCCGGGCATTCCGTTCGTTGGGCGGCAGGAACCCTATGTTGGGCGGCAGGGGCACCTGTCGCGCGGCCGACGCGGTTCATGGGGTCAGCAGCGCACGACCCGTCTGGACTCGTAGGGCGTTCAGGCGTACGTCGTGGTTGTCGAGAACAGCTGCGCCGTCGACAAGACGAAGCGGGCCGGAGTAGTGCGGGGTGAATTAGTGCGGGTACCGAGTCGGGACGAGGTGACGTCGCTGCACCAGGCAGTCGCTGCGCGCAACGAGACGCAGCGACCCCGTCGACTCGGTGCGGACGTCGAGCCACAGGTAGCGATCCCACATCAGGCAGCCGTGGAGCTCGACGATGCCCGGTCTGTGGTCACCGCGCAGCATCGTCTGGAAACCGCCGTCGAACTCGGCGACCCACTCGGTGAGGTCGCCGTATGACCTCGGTCCGACCCTGGCTGTGACCCGCGCGCAGGTGGTCGCAGGGACTCATAGACCTCGCTCCCGGCATCGAGCCAGAACGTGGTCGGAGAGAAGACGTCGCCGACCACGGGTGGATGCGGGAACGGCTCGAGGTCCTCGAGCAACCAGAGTGCGGTCATGAGTCCTCGTCGAGCACAACGGTGATGAACAGGTCACCGACGATGTCGTCTGCAGGCTTCTCCGCGGCGACGGAGGACAGCATGGTGAATGCCCCCGAACTCGATGGGGTGCCCATCGCGATGTGTGAAACCACACCGGTGATCGTGCCGCGTGCCGACTCCTCCGGAGTGACGGCGACACCGGGGTCGTCGAGGTCGACGGTGATCCGATCGTGCTGACGGGGGATGGCCTGGCCGAAATACGTCGCGGGGGCTGACATCCGCACCGTGGAGTGCTCTCGTCGGCGCGTGGCTCGATGCGCGGCGACCTCGGCGAGGGTGGGTTCGACGAAGTCGAGGTCGGTCAGCGTCGCGACGAGGCTCGCCAGCCTGTAGCCGTCGGCGTCGACGAGTGGTTCGCGAAATGTCTCTGCCCTGTGGGCCTGCTGGCGACGTACCGGCGCGGTGTCGTCGTCGACATGGTAGAAGGTCTGGACCAGGCCACTGACGATCGCGGACACGCGGACTCCGGGAGCACCGTCGGGGTGCCACGTGAGCATGATCGTGACACCCCGATCAGGGCCGTCGTCGTCGCCAATCCAGTAGGCGGACCCGCCGTCGACGATCACCAGCCCGCGATGCGCATCCCATCCGACAGGGTGCAGGTCGGCGATGCCGTTGCCGGGTTGGGCGACCAGCCGTCCCGACACCCAGCCACCGATCGCGGGTGGTGTTCTGCAACAGCAGTATTCCCAGGTGTCGATCTGGACGGTCAACAACGACGCGCGAGAGATCACATGACCACCGGAAAATCGACGAACCGATGCGCGAAGGCCTCGGGTTCCGGTGCACCTGGACGCGAGCATAGACGACGTCGTGACGACGTGATGCCGAGTCGGCACGACGCGACGCGGAATCGAGTGACCGCTGTACGAAAAGAGTTGTGCACAGCCGACTTTCGTCGAGGATTGTTGTCGGACCCCTCATGTAGACATGTCCATATGGAGATCACGGGCATCATCGACGCGCGGGAGGTGCTGTGGTCGGTGATGGCTGTGCTCGCCGAGCTGCCGATCGCTGCCGATGAGTCCGAAACGGTCGACCGCATCTCGTTGATGGAGTCGATCAAAGCTGTTTGTGCCGCTGGACAGGCCGCGGACACGCTGCGCTTGCAGGAGTTGCGGTCTGCGGCGGAGGCCGAAGCCGGTGTTCCGGTCGAGCGTCGGTGTCGGGGAATGTCGGCGGAGGTGGCGCTGGCTCGGCGGGTGTCGGGTAATGCAGGTGGACGACATCTGGGGTTCGCGCGGGCGATGGGGGAGATGCCCAACACCTTCGCCCGGTTGCGGGAGGGGGTCGCTGTCGGAGTGGAGGGCGACCATCCTGGTCCGCGAGACCGGCTACCTGCAGGTCGAGGACCGACGCGTGATCGACCAGGCGCTGTGCGCCGACCCAGCGACCCTCGACGGTGTCGGCGACCGGGCGCTCGAGGCGCTGGCGAAGAAGATCGCCTACGAGCGGGACCCGCAGGCGGTCGTAGACCGCAACGCCAGCGCACCGAAGGACCGCCGCGTGACGATGCGGCCGAAACCGGATGCGATGGTGCAGCTCTCGGCGCTGTTGCCCATGAAAGCCGGTATCGCGGCCTACGCCGCGCTCAAGCAGCACGCGGACGGGCTCGTCGGCGAGGGTGACCGGACCCACGCGCAGATCATGGCCGACACCATGATCGAACGGCTCACCGGCAAGGCGGCGGTGGAGGACCTGCCCGTCGCGGTCGACGTCGTGATCGCCGGTGATGCGCTCGTCGGGTTCTCCGACGCCGCGGCCGACGTTCCCGGCTATGGACCCATCCCGGCTGACACTGCGCGGTCGCTGATCGTCGACGCGCTCGACGCCGACGCGTTGGTCGCGCTCCGACGGCTCTTCGCGAACCCGGATTCCGGCGCGCTTGTCGCGATGGAGTCCCGCGCTCGCATCTTCCCTACAGGACTGCGGCGCTTCATCGTCCGCCGCGACGTGTCGTGCCGGATGCCCTACTGCGACGCCCCGATCGCCGAGATCGACCACGCCCACCCCCACGCCGACGGCGGGTCCACCGACAGCGTGAACGGGAACGGCCTCTGTCGAACCCACAACCGACAGAAAGAGAACCGCGGTTGGCAGGTGGGCACGGCGACCACCGACGACGGCACGCACGAAGCGCTGATCCGCACACCCACCGGCCACGAGCACCTCTCCCGCGCGCCGGCGGGGCCAGGTCAGGCCGCGGCGTGAGGTGCGTGGACCGGGGTGGTGGTGACGCGCATGTCCTCCGCCTCGGCCCACGCCTGCGCTCGGACGGGGTCGACGTGGGCGAGGATCGCGGCAGCCTGCGCCGTACCAGCGTCGGCGGCGACCACGCGCGCGACGACGAGGTCGCTGTGCGGACGGGGCTCGAACGGTCCACGGGGGAGCCGGGCGACGTCCGCGGCGGTGACCGTGGCGCACGCCCAGCCGTCGGCGATCTCCGTCGGTGACGCGGTGCCCGGGCCGAGGACCCAGCCGCCCAGCGGCGGGTGCCCGGCGGTGGCGCTCACCGACCCGACGGTCACCATCACGCCGCACTGCAGACGATCGGCGACGCGATGGGCGGCATGGTCGGCGAGGAACGCGCGGCCGGTCGCCACCAACTCCAGTCGTACGTCGACGGGGACCTGGAGGATCCCGGCGCCCAGGCGCGGTCGATGCCACACCGGCACGACCGGATCGGTGGTCACGACGATCGGCGCCGTGCCGTCGTCGGTGAATCGCAGACGCGTCAGGAAGCGGTCGTCGGGGATGGAGCTGCGGCGCACCGACTGCGTCGCACCGTCGGTGATGTCGGCGAAATGCAGGGCACGGGTCGCGATCTGCTCGAGCACGGCACTGACGAGGACGGGTGTCCCCGCGGCGGCGTCGATCGCGTGGATCTCGGACGACGGATCGGTGCGGTCGACGGTCAACGCGACGTTGTGTGCGTGACGGGCGACTTCCCGAGCCGCGGAGTCGAGGGCGGCGGGCTCGGTGACCGACACCGCGATGTCGGTTCCGAGACCGGTGAGATGTGCGGTGGCGATCATGGCGGGCTCCTCGGTTGCGGTGGCGATGGAGACCACGGTGGTCCGCGAACCTGGATGCCGACTGTGAACCGACCGAGAACCGCGTGTGACCCGTCAGAGGGTGCGGTAGCGGTAGCCGTGGTGGCGACCGAAGCCGAGGCGGCGGTACAGCCGGATCGCGGCGACGTTGTCCTGCTCGACCTGGAGACAGGTCCGCTCGCACCCGACCTCGCGCGCCGTCTGCATCAGGGCGGTGATCACGGCGGACCCGACACCCCGCCCCCGGTGGTCGGGGTGGGTCCACAGACACGACAGGCCGAGCCAGCTCGGTGCCACCGCGGTCGACGCGGTGATCGCGCCGCGCCCGGTGGCGACGACAGCCCCGCCGACCGTCACCGACGCGAAGAGCAGCGTTCCGTCGACGACGGACCGCAGGACGTCGGCGGCCACCGCGCGGTCGACGACCTCGTTGCGCTGGTCGATCACCGACGTCAGCCACGCCTCGGATGCCGTCGACGAGATGTCGACGGCCACATCGGGGTCGCGACGACCTAGTCGGATGTCTCGGGACATCACGACCACGCCGACGCCTTCGGTCCCCTCGGGGACCGCCCCGGCAGGCAGCACCCGGTCGACTGCGGCGATGATGGTCGGCAGGCCGTGGTCGTCGTACCAACGCCGGATCACCGAGAGGGTCGCGGCGTCGGCGGTCACCCCGAACCCCAGGGGCACAGCGGAGTTGGCCCGACGCGTCCACCCGCCCCCGGCGCGCACCAGCCACCCGCCGACGGTCACCCGCTCGGTGCCCGGCCACCCGTGGGCGGCGGCGGTCTCGAGGTCGCGGATCTCGCTGGTGCGTACCGCGCGGTCCGGCAGGACACGCACGGCGATGACGAGCCCACGGGGGATCGCGACCCGCTCGCCGTCCCGCTCGACGACGACGGCGTCGCCGTCCACGGACAGGAGCGTGCCGGTCACGTCCGAGCGCGTCGCGGAGGGGTCGCGACGCCAGTCACCCGGCGCGCCCTCGCCTTTCGCGAAACGCACCACCACCCGGTCGCCGGGTGCGCCGTCGGCGGCGACGGTCACTCGTCGGGGTCGTCGTGGCCGAACGGGTCGGGATCCTCACCCGGCGTCCAGGTCAGACCCGGTGTGCCCCAGCCGTTGCGCTTGATGGCCTTCTTGGCCGCACGCGCGTTGCGCCCGATCAGGACGTCGACGTAGAGCTTGCCGTCGAGGTGACCGGTCTCGTGCTGGAGCATCCGGGCGAAGAACCCGCTGCCCTCCACGACGACCTCGGCGCCGGTGCGGTCGACGCCGGTCACCCGCGCCCAGTCCGCGCGACCGGTGGGGAACTGCTCGCCCGGCACCGACAGGCAGCCCTCCTCGTCGTCCTCGGGATCGGGCATGGTCTCGGGGATCTCGGACGTCTCGAGGACCGGGTTGATGACCTCACCGCGACGACGTGTCGACGCGCGCGTCTCGCCGGAGGGGCAGTCGTACACGAAGAACCGGCGACCGACACCCACCTGGTTGGCGGCGAGACCGACGCCGTGGGCGGCGTCCATCGTCTCGTACATGTCGTCGATCAGGGCGACCACGTCGGCCGGCGGGCGGCCGTCGGCGTCGAGGTCGACCGGCGCCGTGGGCTCGTGCAGCACCGGCTCGCCGACGATGCAGATCGGGAGAATCGCCATGCGGGGGAGATTACTCGGCACATCCGGCGTCTCCGCCCGGCACGGCGCACCCGGGAATCCGCCTCCGACCGTGCTTAGATGATCCGTGAAACACATCGGTGTAACTCGGTCGGGACAGACGTGTCGCGCACCCGATGTGTCCGCAGTGTGTACCTCGAGGGAGCGAGATGGACGGCGCAACCGCGCGTAGCCAGAAGGGGTCGGCAGGCCAGCCCTCCCCCGCCGACACGACCACACCCCAGAGCCCCAGCGAGCAACACGTCGACCCGAACGTCGTCGGCCCCGACGGGCTGACCCGTCGCGAACACGACATCCTCGCCTTCGAGCGGCAGTGGTGGAAGTACGCCGGCGTTAAGGAAGAAGCCATCAAGGAGCTCTTCGGGCTCTCGGCGACGCGGTACTACCAGGTGCTCAACGCCCTGGTCGACCGTCCGGAGGCGCTGGCCGTGGACCCCATGCTCGTGAAGCGTCTGCGTCGTCTGCGGGCCAGCCGACAGAAGGCGCGCGCCGCGCGTCGTCTCGGCTTCGAGATCACCTGACTCTCTTTGTAGAGTGTCGCCCGTGATGACGCCGGAACGCGACTCGAACCGCCTGCCGCTGCGGGCCGGGGCGATGCTGTTGCTGGCCGTGGCCATCGTGTTCGTCGGCCTGGGCTGGCACTCCGCGGCCAGTTCGGACAGCAACCCCGAGGCCGATCTGCGTGCCGCGGCGGCGTCCGGGTCCGCCACCCCGAGCACCACCGCCGCACCCTCGACGTCGTCGAGCGCAAGCGGGACCGGGACGTCCGGGGCGGCGGGGGAGAGCAGCGCCTCCACGTCCGGCCCGCTCGTCTGTGTCTTCAACGCGGGCACCATCACGGGCCTCGCGGTCGAGGTGACCGACGCCCTGAAGGCGAAGGGCTACCGCACGAGTGCGCCGGGCAACCTGTCCACCTCGAGCATCACCGAGAACACCGTCTTCTACACGCCGTCGCAGCGGACACAGGCCCAGCAGATCGCGTCCGACCTCGACGGCGGGGCCAGCATCGACGCCCGGCCGTCGGCGTTCACCCAGTGCCGCGGCGGTATCGCGGTCGTCGTCCTCACCCGCTAGGTCGGTGGCCGGGCGCCGCCGTAGCGACCGATATGATCGCCGGGACACAATCCGGCCAGGCCCGGCGCCTGCACGCGAGGGAGAACCACCAGCGATGACGTTCCAGCCGACCCACCGCCGCACCGCTCGTCGCGTCACCGCGGCCCTGGCCTCGGCTGCCGCCGTGGGTGCCGTCCTCGCCGCCTGCAGCCCGGGTGAGGACCCGTCCTCGACGCCGGGCACCACCCCGCCGGTCATCACCGGTGACCAGGCGCCCGGTGGCCTGGGCGAGGGCGAGTCCGGCAACGGGGCGTCCGGATCGGCGTCGGCCTCCGGCCAGTCGGAGTCGGGCTCGGGGCTCACCGCCTCGCTCATCTCGCCGACCGGTACGCAGGTCGGCACCGCGAAGTTCACGTCCTCCGGTGGCGGCGTGCGGGTCGACGTGACCGTCACCAGCGGTGTGACGCCGGGCTTCCACGGCATGCACATCCACGCGGTCGGCAAGTGCGAGAACAACAGCACCGCCCCGACCGGCGGCGCCCCCGGCGCGTTCCTCTCCGCCGGTGGCCACCTGCAGGTGAACGGGCGGACCGGACATCCCTCGAGCGGTGACCTCGTCTCCATCCAGGTCGATCAGAACGGCCGCGGCGAGACCGTGACCACCACCGACGCGGTCACCCTGTCCGACATCACCGGCAAGGCGATCATCATCCACTCCGGTCCCGACAACTTCGCCAACATCCCGAGCCGCTACGCGCCCGCCCCGGACAGCGAGACCCTCGCGACGGGTGACGCCGGGTCGCGGGTGGCCTGCGGGGTCATCGAGCAGGGGTGACCGCCCGGCCCGCCCCGGACGGACATCCGGTCGTGCGGGAACCGATCGCGTTCAGCGGGTCACCCGCCCCGACGATCGGGGTGGAGTGGGAGTTCGCCCTCGTCGACAAGGTGACCGGCGAGCTGTCGAACTCCGCGGCCGCGCTCTTCGAGAAGGTCGTCGCCCACGACGACCCGGCACTGCAGCAACGCGTGCACCGGGAACTGTTGCGCAACACCGTCGAACTCGTGACCGGTGTGTGCACCACCACCGGTGAGGCCATCGACGACCTCCGTGGCACCCTGCGCGTCGTGTCCCGGATGGCCGACGAGATCGGCGTCGACCTGTTCGGGGCCGGCACGCATCCCTACGGGGAGTGGTCGACGCAGCAGCTCACCGACTCGCCCCGGTACGCCGAGCTCATCGAGCGCACGCAGTGGTGGGGCCGGCAGATGCTCATCTGGGGCGTCCACGTCCACGTCGGCATCGACCGGCAGGAGAAGGTGCTGCCGATCGTCAACGCGCTGTTGGCGTTCTACCCACACCTGCTCGCACTCTCGGCGTCGTCACCGATGTGGTCGGGGACCGACACCGGCTACGCGAGCAACCGCGCCATGATGTTCCAGCAACTGCCCACGGCCGGGCTGCCGTTCCAGTTCGCCACCTGGAAGCAGTTCGAGGCGTTCGTCGCCGACCAGAAGACGACCGGCATCATCGACGACATCAACGAGGTCCGCTGGGACATCCGGCCGTCGCCGCGGTTGGGCACCGTGGAGGTCCGGGTGTGCGACGGGGTGTCCTCGCTCACCGAACTCGGTGCGATCGTCGCGCTGATCCACTGCCTCGTCGTCGATCTCGACGAGCAGTTCACCGCCGGGACGCTGCCCCGCGAGATGGCACCGTGGCTGGTGCAGGAGAACAAGTGGCGGGCGGCCCGATACGGGCTGGACGCGGTGATCATCACCGACGCCGACTGCACCGAGCGCCTCGTCACCGACGACCTCGCCGACATCCTCACGCGCCTCGCACCCACGGCCGCCCGACTCGGGTGCAGCGACGAGCTGGCCTCGGTGTGGTCGATCGTCACGGGCAGGGCGTCGTACCAGCGACAGCGCGCGGTGCTCGAGCGCACCGGCAGCATGTTCGACGTGGTCGCCGCGGTCGTCGCCGAACTCGACCGCAGCTGATCCGCGGTCGGCCCGGCGCGCCGGTCAGGACGACGGGCGCAGGGCCTGCTGCTCGAGGTCGAGCGCGAGCAATGCGATGTGCGCGCGCGAGATGCCTTCGGGCAGGGCGAGATCGATGCCGGTCGTCTGCGTGATGCGGCGGAGCCGGTAGTCGACGGTGTTCGGATGGATGTGCATCCGACGTCCCGTGCCCTTGCGGTTGAGACCCGTCTCGAGGTGGACGCGCAGCGTCTCGAGCAGCTCCGGGTGGTTCTCGAGCGGCGCGAGGGTCGCGGCGAGGTGGTCGCGCGCCGGACCGGGGCGGGTGATCTGGTACTCGATGAGGAGATCCTGCATCTGGTACAGACCCGGCGGACGACGGATGGCCCGCACCAGGTCCATCAGCTCGTGCGTCTCCTCGCTGAGCGTCGGGATGGTGTCGGTGGGTCCCGTCGCCTGGGTGGCGATGATGGGCGCCTCCGCCGTCGCGCTGATCTCCTCGAGCAGCGCCGACGTCAGCCGCGGCATCTCGGCGTCGGCCGGGATGAGGACGGTGCCGCCCTTGTTCGACAGCAGCGTGAGGGCGCGGCCGTGGAAGAGCGTGCCGATGGCCGACTGCACGCGACGCAGCTTGCGGCGGGCGGCGATCTTGGTGTTCACCCGCGGGTCGAGCTCGTCGGGGTGGGGCGCGATCGCCATCGACACGACCTGGTAGCTCTGCGCGACCGGCAGCCCGGTCTGCCGTGCCACCGCCGATGCGGTGTGGCCGGCCAGCAGCGCCGACATGAGGGTCTGCGTGGCGGAGTGGTGTTGTCCGGCGACGAGGTGGTGCTCCTCGACGTAGGCCGTGGAGACGGCGACGGTGAACGTGTCGAGCAGACCCATCACGAGACGGAAGGCGGGAATCAGCTCGGAGAAGTCGTCGGGCGACGCCTGGGCGGCGATGAGGTCGAAACCGACCTTGATGCCCTCGTGGTAGGTGTGGATGATCGTGTCGAGCGGGACGCCCTCGCGTGCCCACTGCGCGGCGGCCTCGCGCAGGTGGGCGAGCTGGGCCTCGTCGGGGAGCGTGCCCTGGTCGAGGACGTCGACCGCCATCCGCAGGCACGTCTGCGTGACCGCGGTGACGTCACCGTGCAGCTGCTCACCGGGCAGGGTGTGGCACGGCGCGACGTTGTCGGCGAAGTGTCCGACCATCTGCGTGGCGAGCTTGTTGATGTCTGCCAACGAGCGGGACGCGGGTCGACCCGCGACCGTGATGGTCAGTCCTCCGGTACGCGATTCCTCGGCGCCGATGTTCGACGTCATGACGTGGTGACCCTCCCCGGTCGTTCGCCGCCGGCCATCCCCCACGGCCTGGCGCGACGGTGCTGTGACGTGAACCATAACCGATGCTCACGACGCGGCAAAGCGACCAATCGCACACATCTGGCTGTGACTGTGGCGCGGCAGACTGGACGGACAGGTGCTCAGGTGTCAGGGCCGCGCGGGTTCTGTTCCTCGGCGTCGGCGACGCGCTGTTCCTGATAGGCGAGCCGGCCGATGCGGTGCGCGATGACGGGCGCCGTGATCAGGGCGAACAGTCCCGACAGCACCAGCATCCCGAAGTCGACGCTGCCCGAGAGCCGGATCATCGCGGCGATGAGCACGAGCAACAGACCGAACGTCTGCGGTTTCGTCGTCGCGTGCATGCGGGTGAGGGTGTCCGGGAACCGCAGGACGCCGATGGCGGCGGTCAAGGCCAGCAGGGCACCGAGCAGGACGAGCACGGCGACGACGACGTCGGTGATCACGAGTGCCCCCCGTCCCTGGTCTTCTTCTCGGGGTCGCCGTCCGCCTCGTCCAGGGCGCTGTCGGCGTGACCGGCGGCGGTGATGTCGGTGTCGACGTCGGTCCCGGCGACGGTGTCGGGGCCCCGACCGGAGGCGTACGCCGTCTCGTCGCGGGGCGGCAGGACGCGCACGACGTCGTCGCGGACACGGAATCGGGCGATGGCCGCGGACCCGACGAAACTGAGCAGGGCCAGCGCCACCACACCGGGGACGACGGTCGAGTCGAGGCTGTAGGCGGCCCAGCCGGCGAGGCTGCACATCGACAGCGCGATGAGCGTGTCGAGCGCGACGAGGCGGTCGAGGGTGCCGGGTCCGGCGAGCACCCGCACCATCGTGATGGCCGCGGCGGCGAGCAGCATGCCCGCGGCGACGATCCAGACGACCGTCATCGGCGGTCACCTCCTGCGGGCGGGGTCGGCAGCGGACGGTGGAACTCGTCGTCGATGCCGTGGTACGGGCTGGGGTGCCATTCGCTGTCGCGCTCGAAGGCACGCACGAACAGTCGCTCCACGCGCGCCATCTGGGCGTGGAAGTCGCGGACCTTCTTCTCCGACGACACGTCGATCAGGTGGACGTAGAGCAGTCGTCGTCGGTGGTCGATCTCGACGACCATCGTGCCGGGCACGAGGTTGATGTAGTCGACGGCGAGGGTCAGCACCAGGTCGGACTTGATCGCGACCCGGGCGCGGAGCACGGCGCTGAGCGGCGGCCGGCCCGGCCGGACCGCCAACCACGCCACCTCCGCGCTGGAGACGAAGAAGTCGCGGATCAGCAACACGACCAACAGCAGCACGGTGCCGGGGTGGATGCGTCCCTCGACGGGCACCCGGGGGAGCGGCAGCAGCGTCAGGATGACGATCGCCACGGCGATGCCGCCGAGGATGTTCGCCCAGGAGACGGTGCCCCACAGCAAGACCCAGACGAATGTCAGCCACGCGATGGTCCACAGGCGGACCGCGACCTCGCGGCCGTCGGAGCCGAACCAGGTGAGCACGTGCACGTGGTTCTTGACCCACACCGCGGCCCGCGTGGTGTACCAGGCGAAGTACATGAAGCCCACCCGCCACAGGTGGTGCAGCGAGCCGCGGACACGGCCCTTCGTCGGGGTGGGGCCCATCGGTCGGGTCATCGTGGTCCACCCAACACCGCGCTGAGGTACACCCCGCGGTCGCTGAGATCGCCCGCGGCGGTGGACGCGAAGTCGAAGATGGGTCCGGCCCAGATGGTCAGGGCGATGCCCGCGACGACCATCATCATGGTCGGGACCACCATGCCGATGGGCATGCGGCCGACGTCCGCGCGGTCACCGAAGGCGATGTCGCCCTCCTCGTCGACGAGTCCCGACGGTCCGACGTCCGCGAGGTCGCCCTCGGGCGCGTCGGCACGGGGACGCCAGAACGCCTTGGTCCAGACGCGGGCCATCACGTACAGGGTGAGCAGGCTCGTGACCACCGACCCGGCGATGAGAACCCACGCGAGCACGCTGCCGTCCTGCGTGCCGGCCTCGATGAGCGCCACCTTCCCGATGAACCCGGAGAACGGCGGGATGCCACCGAGGTTCAGGGCCGGGATGAGGAAGAGCCCGGCCAACAGCGGGCTCGCGGCGAGTCCGCCCAGTCGGCGCAGGGACGCCGAACCGGCCTGGCGTTCGATCAGTCCGACCACCAGGAACAGCGTGGTCTGCACGAGGATGTGGTGCGCCACGTAGTAGATGGCACCCGACAGGCCGAACCTCGACGACAGCGCGACGCCGAAGATCATGTACCCGATGTGGCTGACGAGTGTGAACGACAGCAGCCGTTTGATGTCGGCCTGGGCGATGGCGCCGAGGATGCCGACGAGCATCGTCAGCAGACCGGCGATCAGCAGGACGGTGTCCATCGACCCGCCCGGGAAGAGCAGCGTGTGCGCCCGGATGATCGCGTACACACCGACCTTGGTGAGCAGGCCGGCGAACACCGCGGTGACCGGGGCGGGTGCGGTCGGGTAGGAGTCGGGCAACCAGGTCGACAGCGGGAACACCGCGGCCTTGATCCCGAACGCGACGAGAAGCACCGCGAACAGGGCCGTGCGGGTGCCGTCGGGGACGTCCTGCAACCGCACCGCCATCTCGGCGAGGTTCAGCGTGCCGGTCGCCGCGTAGGCGAAGGCGATGCCCGCCAGGAAGATCAGCGACGAGACCATCGAGACCATCACGTACGACACGCCCGCGCGCACGCGGTCGGCGCTGGCGCCGAGGGTCAGCAGCACGAAGCTCGCGGCGAGCAGCACCTCGAACGAGACGAACAGGTTGAACAGGTCACCGGCGAGGAACGCGTTGCAGACACCTGCGGTCAGGGCGAGATAGGTCGGCAGGAAGATCGACACCGGTTGTTCGGTCGTGCCGTCCCGGATGCCCTGCCCGACGGCGTACAGCACGACGCAGAGCAGCACGATCGTCGAGACCACCAGCATCAGCGCGGAGAGCTGGTCGACGACGAGGGTGATGCCGAGCGGGCCGTTGCCGGTGCCCCGGGCGTCCCAGCCGCCGACGTGCAGGGCGTAGGTCCCGTGCCGGTCGGTGAGGTAGAGCAGCAGGCACGACGCGACGAAGGCCCCGGTGATGGCCACGATGGTGACGGCACGCTGGATCCGCGGGCTGCGTCCCATGACCAGGGTGAGCGCCGCGCCGATCAGCGGCAGCAGCGTCGGCAGGACGACGAGGGTCGCGAACCACGACCGGTCGACGCTCATCGCTTGTCCTCGTCGAGGAGGGACTCGTCGTCGATGAGGTCGTCGGTGTCGGAGTCGTCGTCGGACGGCATGAGGTCGGCCTCGATGCGGCTGCGCTTGCGCTCGCGGATCTCCTCTTCCGACAGCGGGTTCCCGTCGTCGTCGAACATGTCGCCGGCGGTGGTGTCGACGCCGGTGAGCGGGTCGTCGCTGCGGTCGCGGTCGGGTGCGCCCGACCGCGACTGGGCGGAGACCTTGCGGTCCTCGGGATCGTCGGGGACGTCGTCGTCGGTGTTGATGGTGAACGAGCGGTAGGCCAGCGACAGCACGAACGCGGCCACGCCCATCGTGATGACGATGGCGGTGAGGACCATCCCCTGCGCCAGCGGGTCGGCGTCGGCGGGGCGGTTGTCCGAGGTGCGCCCGTAGATCGGCGGGTTCCCCATGCTGCCGGCGAGCACGATGATCATCAGGTTCACCGCGTTGCCGACGAGCAGCAGGCCCAGCAACATCCGGATGAGGCTGCGTTCCAACAGCATGTACACGCCGCAGGCGGCGACGAGGCCCACGACGACGAGCAGACCGAGGTTGACGGGGTTCGGGTCGACGTTCATGCGTTCGTCACCACCTCGGTGGTGTGGCCGGCCTGCGCGGTGGTGGCGGTCTCCTCGATGTCGAGGCGCGCTCCGAGACTGCGCAGCACGTCGAGCACGAGTCCGACCACGATGAGGTAGACGCCGAGGTCGAAGAACAACGCGGTGACGAACTTGATGTCACCCAGCACCGGCAGCGTGATCTCGATGGTCGCCGACGACAGCGCGGGGGCGCCGAGGATCACCGACGCGATGGCTGTGCCGGCGGCGAACGCGAGACCGACGCCGAGGATGCGGCCGGCGTCGAACGGGATGGTCTCGCCGAGTTCGTACCGCCCACCGGCGAGGTAGCGCAGCACCAGGGCCATGCCCATCGTCAGACCGCCGGCGAAGCCACCGCCGGGGGAGTTGTGGCCGGCGAAGAAGAAGTAGATCGAGAGCACCACCATCGTCGGGAAGATGAGGCGTGTGGTCGCCTCGAGGACCATCGAGCGGTGCCGGGGGTCGCGCAGCTCGCTGCCCCGCAGCCAGGTGGTGCGCGCCAACGGCATCGGCGGCTCGGCCGGTGTCGCTCGTGTGCTGCCGCCCTCGACCCCGTCCGGGTCGGCACCTTGGTGGCGGGCCGCGTCGGCGACGCGCGGTGCGGCACCGAAACGCCGGTGCCGGAACACCATCGACGCGACGCCGGTCGCCGCGACGAGGAGCACCGACACCTCACCGAGGGTGTCCCAGGCACGGATGTCGACGAGCAGGACGTTCACGGCGTTGGCGCCGTCGCCGTATTCGTAGGCCGCACGGGGTAGATCGACCGCGACGCCCTGGGTGCTGCGGGCCGCCGCGGCGAACAGGCCCATGACCACGAGCAGCGCACCGAACGCGAGGGCGATGAGGGCGCGCAGCGGCCGGAAGCCGGTGAGGTGTCGCTTCTCGGTCTCGGCCGGCAGCTTGCGCAGCACCAGGACGAAGATGACGAGGCTCAACGTCTCGACGAGGAACTGCGTGAGGGCGAGGTCGGGTGCTCCGTAGAAGGCGAAGATCATCCCGCAGCCGTAGCCGGTCACGCCCACGATCAGGGTGGCGGCGAGACGGTTGCGCAGGATGGTCGCCGCCAGTGCGGCCGCGACCATGATGATGCCGACGACGATCTGGATGGTGGAGTCGAAACCGGCCACCGCCAACCGGTTCCGGTTCCCGAGGAACAGGGCGACGAGCGGGGTGACGACGAGGGTGACCACCACGACGCCCTGGGTCACGGGCAGCGAGCCCGTCTGCGTCACGCGGGTCAGCGCCAGCGACGCGACGTCGGCGCCGCGCAGCACGGCGTCGTAGATGCGGTCGGCGTTGCCCAGCGGTGGGGTGGTGAAACCGAGTCGACGTCGGCGGGCGCGCAGGACCACGAACGTCGCGACACCGCCGACGATGACCACCGCGGTGAGTCCGAGCGCGGGCGTGAACCCGTGCCAGACGGCGAGGTGTTCGATCTCGTGTCCGTGCGCGGGCAGGGTCTCGGCGTAGCGCTCGAGGACGTCGCCGAGCGGCGACGCGAGGAACCCGGCGACGACGCCGGCGACAGCGAGCAGGCCGGCGGGGACGAGGAACGCCGGCGACGGCCGGTGCATGCGGGCGACGGCGGCGCTGGGCTGTGTCTGCACCTTGCGGCCGAAGCCGCCCCACAGGAACCGGACCGTGTAGGCCATGGTGAGCACGGACCCGACGACCACGACCGCGGTGAGGACCCCGCCCTCCCAGCCGCCGACCCCGCGGTACTCGAGCAGGGAGGCGAGTGCCGCCTCCTTGCCGACGAAGCCCATCGTGATCGGCAGGCCGGCCATGCTCGCCGACGCGAGCGCGGCGATGATCGCGAGAGCCGGTGCCGCCGAGCCGAGCCGGGCGAGCTTGCGGACGTCGCGCGTGCCGGTCTGGTGGTCGATGATGCCGACCACCATGAACAGCGACGCCTTGAACAGGGCGTGGGCGACGAGCATCGCGACGCCGGCGAGCGCCACGTTCGCGTCGCCGACGCCGACCAGGATCATCAGGAAGCCCAGCTGGGAGACGGTGCCGAAGGCGAGGATCAGCTTCAGGTCGAACTCGCGCAACGAGCGCCAGCCGCCCAGGATCATCGTCAGTCCGCCGAGGCCCACGCAGAGGATCTGCCAGGCGAGGAGGTGCGAATACCCCGGTGCCAGACGGGCGATGAGGAAGATGCCGGCCTTCACCATCGCCGCGGCGTGCAGGTAGGAGCTGACCGGTGTCGGCGCGGCCATCGCGCCGGGCAGCCAGAAGTGGAAGGGCACGATCGCCGACTTGCTCAGCGCGCCGGTGACGATCAGCACGATCGCGACGGTGACGGCGGTGCCCGACGGCGGCGAGGCGATCACGTCGGACAGCAGGTAGCTCCCGGCCCGCTCGCCGAGGACGATGATCCCGGCGAGCATCGCCAGCCCGCCGGCGGTGGTGACCAGCAGCGCCTGCGTGGCGGCGCGACGCGACGTCGCGCGCTGCGCGTAGAAGCCGACGAGCAGGAACGACAGGACGGTGGTCGCCTCCCAGAAGATGTAGAGGACGATCATGTTGTCGCTGACGACCAGGCCGAACATGGCTGCGGCGAAGGCGACCATCTCTCCGCCGAACCCGGCGACGCGGCGTTTCACCCTCCGCGGAGCGGAGTGCTCGTCGTCACTGTCGAAGTACTCCGCGCAGTAGCAGAGGACCAGGGCGCCGACGCCGAGGACGAGCACCGACATCACCGCGCCGAGGGTGTCCATCCGCAGATCGATGTCCATCCGCAGCGCGGGGACCCAGGAGATCCGCTCGGTCCAGGGGTCGTCGTCGGTGGGCCAGCGCACGGCGACGACCACGGTCGCCGCGGCGGGGACCAGTGCCAGGAGGTAGAAACCGCGCCGCCCGAGCCACGTCATGATCGCGGGTGCCAGCCCTGCCGTCACGGCGAGGGCGAGCAGTATCGCGAACACGGGGGGCACCTCGTCTCGTCCGGCGTGGGCGGGGTGTCACGGACCGCGCAGGCCGACGCCGCTGCTCATCCGCGGTGACGACTCTACCGTCCGTGTCCGTTTGCCGAGGTGTCGGCCCGACGGCCCCGGCCGCCTGCGGGGTAGGTTGCCTTCGCAGAACGGAGGGACACCATGCATGCCACATCGATCGCCGCCCCGCGGCGCGTCTTCTCGCGCGCGACGCTCCTGATCGCGGCCGCCGCCCTCGCACTCTGCTGGCTTCTCGGTGCATGCGGGTCGGGATCCGGCTCGCCGTCGGAGTCGACGGGACCGTCCGCGTTGTCGCTGCCCTCTGACTTTCCAAGGTCCGACGTGCCCGTCCTCGACGGACCTCTGTTGTCCGCGGGCGGGACGGCGGAGGAGGGGTGGAATCTCACCGTGCAGGGTCCCGCGAACGCGACGACCGCCCTCGACGACGCTGTCGCCGACCTGACGAAGTCGGGCTACGCCGAGCAGCAGCGGACCACCGACGGCGGCAACAAGGTGGTCATCCTGACCGCGACGAAGTCGGGTACCCGGTACACGGTGGAGGTCGGGTCCGTGGCGGGCGCAGCCGGGGGCGGGAACTCCGTGTTCTACCAGGTGACCCGCGGCTGACGGGGTTGTCAGCGAGCTGACAGGTCGGTCGCAGCACCCGCGGAGTGCTGGTGCGCATCGTGTCGACGAGGCGGCGAGAAGCCGCTTGTCCGACACATCGGGCGCGCGAGGCGCGCCCGCCGACCGATTGGCGACACCATGTCCACCGAGACCTTCTCTTCCGCGCCGGCACCCGCACCCATGACGCAGCCCGCGTCCGCGGGCTTCGCCGACTCGATGCGCCGACGCTCCACCGAGTTCAAGAACGCCCTCATCGCCGGCGGCGTCGGCATCGCGATCGCGTTCATGGCCGCCGGGTTCGGACTCGGCTACTGGGCCGGCGACGCCGGGTCGTCGTCGACGCCCGGGATCACCCAGATGGGCGGGCAGATGGGGCAGATGGGCGGCGGCCAGATGGGCGGGCCGATGGGCCAGATGGGCTCGGGTCAGTCCGGCTCGGGTCAGACCGGCTCGGGTCAGTCCGGCCAGGGCGAGATGCTGCCCGGCCAGACCCAGCAGGGCCAGACCCAGCAGGGCCAGACCCAGCAGGGTCAGACTCAGCAGGGCCAGACGGGGACGACGTCCTCGGCCACCAGCTGACGCCGGCGCCGGGCCGGTCTCAGGGCCGGCCCGGCCGCCGCAGTCCGAGCCGGGCCTGCGAGCGGGTGGGCCGGGTGCGATCCCGGCCCCGGGCGGCCCGTCGTTCGGCGCGACGTTCGGCGGGCGCCTTGTCCCACGTGTGCGGACGCTTCGCCGCCCACCGACTGGCCCGCCACGCGAAGGGGATGTGCGCGAGGTAGCCGGCGATGAGCAGCAGCATCAGCAGGTACGGGAACGTCACGAGGAGCGCGGCACCGATCGCGACGACGATCAGGATGCCGGCGAGCTTGTGCGGTGGGACGGACATGGTCTTCACCGAGACCGTCGGGATGCGGCTGACCGCCAGACCCGCGGTGATCAGCAGCCACGCCCCGACGACGGGCGTCGATGTCCACCACCCGTCGCCGAACTGCTGCTCGCACGCGACGGGCAGCAACGCGATGATGGCCGCGGCGGGCGCGGGGACACCGGTGAAGTAGTCCTTGGTGTACTCGGGCGCGGTCACGTCGTCGTCGAGGATGTTGAAGCGGGCCAGCCGTAAGACGATGGCGCACACGAAGATCAGGACTATGACCCATCCGGCGTCCTGACCGCGCAGCAGCAGCAGGTAGACGGTCAACGCGGGCACCACACCGAAGTTGATGGCGTCGGCGAGGGAGTCGAGCTCGGCGCCGATGCGGGTGGTCGCGTCCAGCAGACGGGCGATCCGGCCGTCGACGCCGTCGAGCAGCGCGGCGGCCGCGATCATGCCGACCGCGAGGTCGACGCGGCCGTCGAGCGCGAACCGTGCCGCGGAGAGGCCGGCGCAGATCGCGAGGACGGTGAGGGCCGAGGGGACGAGGAGCCGGCCGGCCGCGAGGTCGGGTACGCGCCGATCGCCCCCGGTCCGTCCGGGGCGACGCAGCCGCGAGGAGGGCGAACCGGACCGTCGGATCGTGCGGCCCCGTGCGTCGGCACGCACGGCCCGCTGCTGGACCACTAGACCCTCGCCAGCACGGTCTCGGCACCGACGGCGCGCTGGCCGGGCAGCACCTGCGGGTCGGTGCCCGCGGGGAGGTAGACGTCGACGCGCGACCCGAATCGGATGAGCCCGTACGTCTCCCCGAGCCCGACGCGCTCGCCGGGTCGTTTGTCGTTCACGATGCGTCGCGCGAGCAGGCCGGCGATCTGCACGACGCCCACGTCGGTGCCGGCGTCGGTGCGGAGGTGCATGCAGGTGCGCTCGTTCTCGGCGCTCGCCTCGGGCAGGTCCGCTGACAGGAAGCGCCCGGGCGTGTGCGTCACCGACACAACCTCACCCGCCACGGGGCTGCGCTGCACGTGCACGTCGAGGATGCTCAGGAACGTCGACACCCGCGGGAGCGGCTCGGCGCCGAGACCCAGTTCGGGTGGGGGCAGCGCGACGTCGACCAGGGTGATCTCGCCGTCCGCGGGCGCGACGACGGCCCCGGTCACGGTCGGCGGGACGCGATCCGGGTGACGGAAGAACGCTGCGCACGCCACCGACGCGGCGAGGGCGGGGGTGCGGATCCAGCGGCGGTTCCGGCCCGCGAGCGCGAGCGCTGCGGGTGCGGCGACGAACGGCAGCCCGGCCGGGTGGACCGGCGGCAGGGTGTGTCCGACGAGTTCGACGACGTGGGTCAGGCCGCGGGTGTGGCGGGTCAGTCGGCCCCGGTCGCCGGCGGGGGCACCCGGGACGGCGGAGGCGGCGGGCTTCGGGCGACGTGCCACGTGCCTCGACCATCCCTTCCTCGCCCGGCGCGTCGGGCCCCGACGCGTGTCCTCGGATCGCCAGCCTAACGGCTCGTCTCCGGCGGCGCGGAATCCTCCGACCGCGGGTGGGGGCGCGTGGAGTCCTTGATCCAGATGGGCGTCAGGCGCCGCACCTGCGGTGGCCCGGTCAGCAGCGGGGCGACGGCGCGCTCGTAGACGGCGTAGGCGGGGTGGTCGAGGAACGCGGACGCGTCGTCGGCGCCGCGATAGAGCTGGAACGCCGTGATGACGTCGGGGTCGTCGACGTCGAGGCCGTAGCAGTAGGCCAGGTGGCCGGGGTTCCCCTGGACGGCCGGGGCCATGTGCCGTTCCCACAGAGCGCGTACCTCGTCGCGCCGCCCGGGCAGGGTGCGGTGGACGACGACCACGGCGGCGGTCGAGGTCGGGTCGGTGGTGTGGCCGGCGATCATGGAGGGGTCCTCTCGGCTCGCGGTCGGCACCTGATGTGCCGATCCGTCACGGGGAGGACGATCGGACGACCCGGGGTGTGACATCGGACGGCGACGGTGGCGTCGCCCGTGCCGTCAGTCGTCGAGGAGGAGTACGTCGACGGACCCGCCCGCGGGGACGTCGGCGGCGTCCTCGGGGATGTCGATGAGCGCGTTCGCCGAGGCCAGGTACCGCAGGTGATGCGACGACGGCGGTCCGATCGGATGGACGCGCAGCGTGCCGTCCGCTGCGGTCTCGACGACTCCGCGCCGGAACTGCCGCTTGCCGCGCGGTGAGCGCAGGTCGTCGGCCAGGGCGGCCGTGGTCCGCGGTCGCTCCGACGGGAGTCCGAGCGCGGCGCGCAGCGGTGGGCGGACGAAGATCTCGAACGAGACCTGCGCGCTGACCGGGTTGCCGGGCAGGGTGACGATCGGCACACGGCGCCCGGTCGCGGTGGTGTAGCGGCCGCTGCCCTGCGGCATGCCGGGTTGCATCGCGACCTTGACGAACTCGACGTCGTCGCGGGCCAGCGCGTCCTTCACCACCTCGTAGGCGCCGGCGCTGACACCCCCCGAGGTGAGGACGAGGTCCGGCGGGTCGGCGGAGTCGACGATGGAGTCGAGGTGGGCTCGGAACTCGTCGACGTCGTCGGGGACGAAGTGGAGGGCGGTCGGGCGGCACCCCGCCGCGGTCAGCGCGGCGCACAGCATGGCGCCGTTCGACTCGTGTATCTGGCCGTGCTGCAACGGTTTTCCGGCGGCGACGAGTTCGCTGCCGGTCGAGAGCACCACGACGTGGGGCCGGTCGGGGACGACGACGTCGCCGATGCCCAGTGCGGCGAGCAGACCGATCTGCGGCGCGTTGAGCACGGTCCCCGCCGACAGCGCGAGGTCGCCCGCGGTGATGTCGGAACCCGCGCGACGCACGGAGGTACCCGTGTCGACGCCGCGTCGGATCGCGACGGTGTCCGTCCCGCCGTCCGTGTACTCGACCTGCACGACCGCGTCCGCGCCATCGGGCATCGGTGCGCCGGTCATGATGCGGTGCGCCGTCCCCGGCGACAGCGTCAGCGCGTCGGTCCGTCCGGCCGGGATGTCCTGCGCCACGGGCAGCCGAGCGGGGGAGTCGTCGGTCGCCCCGGTGACGTCCGCGGCGCGGACGGCGTATCCGTCCATCGCGGAGTTGTCGAAGCCCGGCAACGAGATCGGGGCGTGGACGTCGTCGACCACGACGCGGCCCAGGGCGTCGGCGAGCGCGACCCGCACGGGTGGTCGCGTCGTGATCAGGTCCGCGACGCGACGGGCGTGGTCGGCGACCGGACGCAACGTCTCGCCGGGCCTCAGCGGGTGGTCGTGTCCGCTCACGCGGACGGGCCCGTCGAGGCCAGTCCCCGCAGGAACAGGGCCTCCGACAGTGCGGTGCGGACGATCTCGTCGGGGTCGACGCTCTCGTCGGCGGCGTGGATGCGGCAGCGGGGCTCCTCCACGCCCAGCAGCGCGATCTCCGCGCCGGGACAGATCTCCGACAACACGGTGCACAGGGGGATGGAGCCGCCCTGTCCCGAGCGCACGACGGGACGGCCGTAGGCCTCCTCCATCGCCGCGGTCAGGGCCTGGTAGCCCGGACCGCTGGTGTCGGCGGCGAAGGGCGCGCCGGGCGCCTCGGGTTCGACGGTGACGCGCGCGTTCCACGGGATGTGGGCGCGCAGGTGGCCTTCCAGCGCGTCGCGGGCGGTCGCGGGCTCGATGCCGGGCGGTACCCGCAGGTTCAGCATCGCCGCGGCGTGCGGGGCGATCGCTGACGCCGCGTTCTGCGTGGACGGCGCGTCGATCCCGATGACCGTCACCGCGGGACGGGCCCACACCATGTCGGCGGGCGGCGCCGACCCGATGAGGTCGACACCGTCGAGGACGGTGGCGTCGGAGCGGAACGTGTCCGGGTCGTAGGGCGCACCGTCGAACGTCCCCGTCGCGTCGAGCCCGTCGATCGTGGTGTCGCCGTCGGCGTCCCGCAGGCTCGCGAGCCCAGCGATCAGCGCCGCGAGGGCATCCGGCGCCGCTCCGCCGAACTGGCCGGAGTGCACGCGCGACCCGAGCGTCTCGACGGTGACCTTGACGTTCACGACGCCCCGCAGGCTGGTGGTCAGGGTCGGCGTCCCGACGGTGACGTTCCCGGTGTCGCAGATGAGGACGACGTCGGCGGCGAACAGGTCGGGCTGTTCGCGGGCCAGGTGATCGAGGCCCTCGCCGCCTGCCTCCTCGGACCCCTCGATCACCACGCGGATGCCCACTCCGAAGCCCGGCGTGTCCTCGTCGTGGAGAGCGCGCAGCGCCGTGAGATGGGCGACCACGTTGCCCTTGCAGTCCGCGGCGCCACGTCCGTACCAGCGTCCGTCGCGCTCGGTCAGCGAGAACGGCGGCGAGGCCCAGTCGCCGTCGTCGGCGGGCTGGACGTCGTGGTGGGCGTAGAGCAGGACCGTCGGTGATCCCTCCGGTCCGGGGTGATGGCCGATGACCGCGTGACTGCCGTCGACCGTGCAGATCGACGAACACGGCACACCGGCGTCGGTGAACGCGTCCACCACCCACGTCGCCGCGTCCTGGCAGGCCTGCTCGCGGCCCGGCTCCCCGTGCACGGAGGGGAACGCGACGAGCTCGGCGAGATCGGTCCGGGCGCGCCCCATGAGGTCGTCGACGACCGGTCGCAGCGCGGTCGTGGCGGTGGCGGTGTGGGCCGGATCCGGCGTCGGGGGCATGGGATTCAGCATGCCAGTGACGGGTGCGATGCGGCCTGTTCAGGGGGCGACTAGATTCGCGGCATGACCGGGTTGCTGCTGGACATCGACGGGGTGCTCGTCACCTCGTGGCGTCCCCTACCCGGTGCCGTGGAGGCTCTGGACGCTCTGGAGCGACAGGGTGTCCCCCGGATGTTCCTCACCAACACGACCTCCAAGTCGCGGCACCAGATCGCCGACGCGTTGACGTCGTGCGGGTTGCGTGTCGGTGCCGACGAGATCCTCTCGGCCGCGCGTCTGACGGCGGAGTTCCTCGGCGCCGATTACCCGGGACGTCGCGTGTGGGTGCTCAACAAGGGGCCGATCGCCGAGGACATGTCGGGCGTCGAGATCGTCGACGGACCCGACGCCGACCCCGAGGTGATCGTGCTCGGCGGTGCGGGCGACGGGTTCACCCACGACGCGATGTCGCGGGTGCTGCAGATGATGCTGGAGGGGACGCCCGTCGTCGCGATGCACCGCTCGATGACGTGGTCGACCGACGACGGCATCAAGATCGACACGGGCGTCTACCTCGAGGGCCTGGAAAAGGCGGCCGGACAGTCGATCCGGGCGATCGGCAAGCCGTCGCCGATCGGGTTCCGCTCGGCCGTCGAGGTGCTGGGGATGGAACCGACGTCGGTGGTCATGGTCGGTGACGACCTGCACAACGACGTCCTCGGTGCCCAGGCGTCGGCGCTGCGGGGCGTACTGGTGCGCACGGGCAAGTTCCGTGCCGACGAACTCGACCGCGTCCTCGCCGACGAGTTCGGTCCCGTCCCCGACCATGTCATCGACTCCGTCGCCGACCTCCCCGACCTCGTCGCGTCGTTGCAGATCTGACGACGTTCGTCGGGAGTTCACCGCGCGGTGGGCGGAACCGCGGTGGGAACGCGCCGGCGCTCGTAGCGTGATCGGTGCCCGCGGCCACCCGACACGGTCGCGCGGTCGACGAAGGAGGAACACCCATGGCCGGTTTCGCCGCGAAGTTCGACAAGGCGTACGAGGACAAGCCGATCGACGAACTGGCCGGTGCGCCGGTCGACGCCCTGCAGGGCCTGAGCCCGCGGCACGCGGAGCTGCTGAAGGAGGCCTTCAACATCACGACCGTGAAGGACCTCGGGACCAACAAGTACTTCCAGTGGGCGCAGGCGGTGGCGAAGCTCGCCGAGTGAGACCGGCGAGGGGGCTCCGGGTAGCCGGGCGCGGGTCAGCCGCGCTCGGCCGCTGCCTTGATCTTCACGAGGGTCTCGCGCATGCCTTCTTCGAGCTCGGCCTCGAACGAGTCGTTGCCGCCGAAGGCGAGGTCGACGAGCGTCGATGAGACCTTCGTGGTCTGGCCGTTCTTCGCCTCACGACGCTCGGTGAGACGCACGCCGGCGTCGGTCGGGGTGATCTCGAAACCCCAGACCGTGTGGTTCTCGGCGATCCGGTAGGCGATCTGCTTGTTCGGCTCGAACCGCACGACCTTCGCGGTGGTGGGCCACACCAGCAGACCGCGCTTGTTGACGTTGACGGTCTTGGCGCCGAGCTTGACGGTCCCTCCGCGCACGATCACCTTGCGGCACTGCGGACTCCACTCGCCCATGCGCTTCAGGTCCGACACGATCGACCACACCTTCTCCGGGGTGGCGGCGATCTCGGTCGACTGTTCGATCAGCGGGGCGGCCATGGGACTCCTTCGTCGCGGGGGCGAGGTGAGTGTAACCGGGCGTACCCGACACCTCACCCGCCCCCGACGACGCAGGCGTGCGTCAGATCAGGGTGAGCATGTCGTGGTCGGCGACGGAGTCCGACAGCACCCGCAGGTGGTCGTCGGCGGTCCCGATGGTGCGCGCGATCGCCGTCAGACGGCTGACCACGTGGCCGACCGGGTACTCGGCCGTCAGGCCGATCCCGCCGTGCAGCTGGATCGTCTCCTGGCCGATGAGCCGCGCCGACTTGCAGATCTGCAGCTTCGCCCGGGATGCGGTGGCGGGGTCGACGTCGTCGTCGGCGAGTCGCATCGTGGCGTAGGTGCTGATGCTGCGCGCGAGTTCGAGCTCGACGTACATGTTGGCCGCGCGGTGCGTGAGCGCCTGGAATGTCTTGAGCGGTACGCCGAACTGCTTGCGCGACTTCAGGTACTCGGTCGTCTGGTCGAGTGCCTGCTCCATGGCGCCGACGGCCTCGGCGCACAGCAGGGTCTGCGTGACCACCTCGGTCTTCGTGATCACCGCGGCGGCGTCGTCGACGGGGAGGTGCGTCGCGGCGGCGCCGTCGAAGGTGATGCGGGCGGCGCGACGGCGATCGTGGGTGCGCAGCGCGGTGCGGGTGACGCCCGAGGCGTCCGCGTCGACGACGAACAGCGCCGGCGCTCCGTCGAGGGTGGCGGTCACGATGAACGTCCCCGCGACGTCGCCCGCGAGGACGGGCACCTTGGTGCCGGTGAGCGTGTGCCCGTCACCCGAAACGGTCGCCGTGGTCGACAGCGCGGCCGCGGGCCAGCGGTCGCCCGGCTCGTCGTGCGCGTAGGCGAGGACGAGCTCGCCGCTCGCGACGGCCTCGACGAGCCGACCGCGCAGCGCGTCGTCGGTGGTGGCGGCGACGGCCACACCCGGGGTGGCCATGCCCGTGACGAACGGTTCGGGGGCCAGGGACCGTCCGAACTCGCCTGCGACGACCGAGGTCTCGGCGAATCCGGCGCCCGCACCCCCGTCGTCCTCCGAGAACGGGAGGCCGAGGATGCCGATCTCGGCGAGTGAACTCCAGACCTTCTCGCTCCATCCGCGATCGGTCTCGGCGACCTCGCGCAGCTTCTCGACGTCGTAGGCGCGCCCGAGCACCTCGCGGGTGGTGTCACGCAGGAGCGTCTGCTCCTCGGTCAGTTCGAAATCCATGGGGGAGTGACCCTCTCGTGGTCTGTGGCGGTGAGGAAGGGGGTGGCGCGGCGCTACAGGCCGAGGATGCCGGAGGAGATGATCTGACGCTGGACCTCCGACGACCCGCCGTAGATCGAGACCTTGCGGGTGTTCAGGTAGGTCGGCATGGCCAGGTGCGCCCACTCCGAGTCGTCGACGGCGGGGTCGAAGACGGTGAGGGCGTCGTTGCCGGCGAGGTCGGTCATCAGCTCGGTGACGTCCTGCGTGATCTCGCTGCCCCGCAGCTTCAGCACGGACGACGCCGGGTTCGGCTTCCCGCCGGTCTCCGAGGCGATGACGCGCAGCTGGGTGAGTTCCAGTGCGAGCAGGGCGTTCTCGAGCTCGACGAACCGTGCGCGCATGTGCGGGTCGTCGAGGAGGGTGCCGTTCGCGGTCGAGATCGACGCGGCGAGCTCCTTGGCGCGGGCGAGCCGGATCTTGTTGTACGACACGCGGGCGATGCCGCCGCGCTCGTTCGAGAGCAGGAACTTGGCGTAGCTCCAGCCCTGGTTCTCCTCGCCGACGAGGTTCTCGACGGGGACCCGGACGTCGGTAAACCAGACCTCGTTCACCTCGTGGCCGCCGTCGATGAGCTGGATCGGGCGGCGCTCGATGCCCTCGGAGTTCATGTCGATGAGCAGGAAGCTGATGCCGGCCTGCTTCTTCGGTGCGTCCGGATCGGTGCGCACGAGGCAGAAGATCCAGTCGGCGTACTGGGCCAACGTGGTCCACGTCTTCTGGCCGTTGACGATGTAGTGGTCACCGTCGCGGACGGCCTTCGTCTTCAGCGAGGCCAGATCCGACCCGGCCTCCGGCTCGGAGAAGCCCTGGCACCACCAGATGTCGAGGTTGGCCGTGGCGGGCAGGAAGCGGTCCTTGATCTCCTGCGACCCGAACTGGGCGATCACCGGCCCCACCATCGCGGCGTTGAACGCCAACGGTTCCGGCACGGCTGCCAGGTTCAGCTGGTCCTGCCAGATGTGGCGCTGCACCGGGGTCCAGTCCTTGCCGCCGGCCTCGACGGGCCAGTTCGGCACCGCGATGCCCTCCTCGTTGAGGATGCGCTGGGTGGTGACGATGTCCTCGGGGAACTTGAGGGCGCCCTTCGCGGAGCGCTCGCGGATCTCCTTGGGGATCTTCGTGGTGAAGAACGTCCGCATCTCGTCGCGGAAAGCTGCCTCGTCGGGCGTGAGCTGCAGGTGCATACCTCCTTGATACTCCCGGGTAACACGCCGCGGAAGCACGACCCCGTATCGAGGGCCGGACCCGAGGTCGCAGGTCGGCAACAGCGAACTCCGACACGGGACGCGACCGGATGCGATGAGATGTGGTCGGGGGCGAGCGAGAGGTGCGGTCGGAGAGATGTCCTTCGTCCTGGGTTTCGCGCCGTGGGTCCTGTTCTGGGTGCTGGTGGGCAACACGGGCTTCGTCGTCGCCGTGGCCTGTGCGACCGGTGTCGCCGTCCTGGCCGTGGCGCTCACGCGGTCGAGGGATCACCGGTGGCGTTCCCTCGACGTCGGCACGGCGGTCGTCTTCGTCGTCCTGCTGATCGTCGCGCTGAGCCTCGACGACGCGGTGCTGGAGCGCTGGCTGCAACCGCTCGGCAACCTGGGGCTGTTCCTCGTGGCGCTGGTCGGGGTGCTCGTCGGCCGGCCGTTCGTGCGGGAGTACGCCGCGGACTCGGTCGACGAGGCCACCGCCCGGACCGACGGGTTCCGCACCATCACGCTCGCGATGACGTGGATGTGGGTCGGTGCGTTCGGGGTGATGACGGCGGTGTCGTTCGTGCCGCCCGTCGTCGACGGCGGCGCCACGGTCCGCGACGCCGACCGCCCGCTGTCCGTCGTCTGCTACTGGGTCGTCCCGTTCGTCGTGCTCGGGATCGCCGGCGCCGTCTCCGGGGCGTTCCCGCCGTGGTTCGACAAGCAGTCGGCCGCGGTGGCCGCGCGGTCCCGGCCGGCCCCGCCCGTCGACCAACCGTCGGCGCCGTCGGACCTCACCGACGACACCGCGGCGCTGGACCTGCCCGCGGAGAGTCGTCACGACGACCCGTTCGTCGTCGGGATCACGGGACTCGACCCCGACGACGACGTCGAGCTGGAGTGCACGGGTGTCGACCTGGTGGGGCGACGGTGGACGTCTCGGGCGCGCTTCGTCGCGTCCTCGGACGGGACGGTCGACACCGGCCGCGACGCACCCCGTGACGGCGACTGGCCTGCCGCCGATCCCGCCGCGCCGATCTGGGCGATGCGGCCGGAGCCGAGCGGCGACCTCGTCGACGAGGTGTTCGTACCGCCCGTCGACGCGTGGTCGGTGACAGTCACCGCCCGGCGAGGGGGTCGAGACCTGCTGCGTCGCTCTGTCACCCGAGCCCACGCGGACGCGGGCGTGCGCGTCGAGGACGTCGACCTCGGGGGGCGACCGGCGATCGTCGCCCGACCGGCGGGGGAACGACCGACGACGGGATGGCCGGTGGTGCTGTGTCTCGGCGGCTCCGAGGGCGGCGTCGACTCACAGCGGTCGACCGTGGCGATGCTGGCCTCGCACGGCCATCTCGCGGTCGCGGCGTCGTGGGTCGACGAGCCGGATGCGCCGGACGAGGCGACCGTCGTCGACATCCCGCTGGAGCGGTTCACCCGGGCGGTCACCGAGGCGTGCGCCCTCGACGACGCGAACCCACTGCAGGTCGTCGCGGTCGGCACCTCCCGCGGGGCGGAGGGTCTGCTGGCGGCGGTCGCGCTGGCCGGGTCGGCGATCCGGGAGACGGTCCTGTCGGGGCTGGTGCTGGTCAGCCCGTCGTCGGTCAGTTGGCAGGCCGTCGGTCCCGACGGCGACATCCCGGAGACGCCGTCGTGGCGGTGGTCCGGTGCGCCCGTCCCCGCGGTGCCCGTCCCGACCGGACGCCTCATGCCGCAACTCGTGGCCG
Source organism: Gordonia paraffinivorans (assembly GCA_036946345.1). GTDB lineage: Bacteria > Actinomycetota > Actinomycetes > Mycobacteriales > Mycobacteriaceae > Williamsia_A > Williamsia_A paraffinivorans_A. The sequence goes on from JAQIJH010000002.1 coordinate 126,350, forward strand.
AGGCGGCGACGGTCCGGCGCGACATCGCCCGCGGGCGTCCCAGCCTGCTCCGTCTGTGGCCCGCCTACGCCGCCGGACTCGACGCCGCGACGGAGGTCCCTCTGCCCGACGGGCCCGTGTTGGGTGCGGGGGTGCCCGTCCCCGTGGTGTGCATCGCCGGCGCCGACGACGCGCTGTGGCCGTCGGCACGCATGGCGCACGCCCTGGTCCGTGGACGGGGCTCCGACGACGACCGGCTCGTCGTGCTCCCGGGTGCCGGGCACCTCATCCGGTTCGGCGAGTTCCCGACCGCGGCGCAGTGGACCGGCGGGATCGCGTTCGGTGGCGACCGCGTCGGTCAGGCTCTGGGCCAGCGCGCCGCGCGCGAGGCGCTGCTGGAGTTCGTCGCCCGCGTCCTCGGGTGACCGGTCAGGCGGCGCACTCGGTCAGGTCGGCCTCGACGTCGTCGGCGGACTCGTCGGCGCCTGCGCGTCGGCCCAGGAGAACGGCGCCGGCGGCGGCGATCACGACGAGGCCGATGATGAAGAGCGCGTACCCGACCGCGGTCGGGGTGAGACCGACGTGGGTCGCGAGCAGGCCGGCGACCACGGCCGGGACGCTGAACGCGGTGTAGCAGAGTGCGAACACCGCCGCGAAGACGCGACCGCGGTCGCTCGGCGCGGCGGCCGTCGCGATGGTGGTCATGACGCCGAGCAGCGTCGTGCCGAAGCCGATGCCCGCGACCACGGACCCGGCGACGTAGAGCGGCGCGGACGAGAGCAGCGTCGCCGCCATGGTGACCAGCACGCCGCCGCCCAGGGCGCCGTAGCCGAGCGCGATCGCGACCCGCGAGGGCAGGCGTGTCCCGAGTGCCGCGGCGGTCGCCGCACTCCCGAAGAACGAGCACAGGATGGCTCCCGCGGCGGCGTGGTTCGTCACGCCCAGCACCTTCGCCGCGATCGAGGATCCGAGCGACAGGTAGAGCCCACCGAGCGCCCACGTCGCCGCCATCGCCGGGGCGGCGGCGAGGAAGGTGGAACGGACCTCGCCGGGCACCGACATCGACGGCGCCAGCGTCGTCGCGAGGTGTCGCCGGGAGTCGAAGCCATGCAATGGTGACGTCTCGGGGAGGAACGTGACGGCGACCAGCATGACCGCGAGCGCGGTCCCGACGACGATGTAGACGAGTTCACGCGGCAGCGGTGCGTACTGCACCAGGACGCCGGCCAGCACGGACCCGGTGGCCAGCCCGAGCGGCGGGGTGGCGGTGGTGATCATCGAGCCCACATGCGGTGTCGGGGCCAGGTCGACCAGGGCCGCGCTGGCGGTGCCCGTCAACGCCCCGGTCGCCAGGCCCTGCAGGACGCGCGCGGTCAGGAGCATCCCCGTGCTGTCGGCCTCGACGAACACGATCATCGCGACGATGAGCAGCACGATCGACACGGCGAGGACCGGGCGTCGGCCGATGTGGTCGGAGATGGATCCGACGGTGAGGAGCGTTCCGACAAGGGCGATGACGTAGACCGCGAACACGACCGTCAGGGTGAAGGCCGAGAAGCCGAAGACCTGCTGGTAGACGGGGTAGAGCGGCGACGGCGCGGCCGAGGACAGCAGCACTGTCGCCGTGGTGACGGCGACCAGCCAGAACGCGACGGTGCGCGGCAAGCGGGGCATCTCGACCTCCGGGTCTCGCTAAAGCAACGATGTTTGCTTTTCGGAACGGTAGCCCAACCTCGTCGCTAACGCCAACCCGTTTGCAATAATGGTCGCATGTCCACACCGAACCGTCGAACGCGCCGACCGGGCGGTCGCAGCGCCCGCGTGCAGGCCGCGGTCTACGCGGCCGTCGGCGAGCTGGTCAGCGAGGGTCACCGCGACTCGGTCACGGTCCCGCAGGTCGCCGAGCGCGCCGGCGTCAACCCGACCAGCGTCTACCGCCGATGGGGATCGATCGACGCCTTGCTGTCGGAGGTCGCGGTGGCGGCACTGACCGGCGACGAACCCCTGCCCGACACGGGGACGATCGTCGGGGATCTCCAGGAGTGGGCGTCGATCATCGCCGCCGACATCACCCGGCCGCAGCGCATCGTCTACCTCCGCGCGATGGTCGGCGCGCGCGTCGGCATCCCGGGCGCATGCCCCTGCTGGGACGTCCGCGAGCAGCAGGCCGAGTCGATGCTGGGTCGTGCGGCCGACCGCGGCGAGACCGTCCCCACCGTGCGTCAGGTGCTCGAACACGTCATCGCGCCGCTGTACCACCACGTGGTGTTCGGGCTCGACGTCGACGACGACTACGCTCACCACCTCGTCGACGACGTCCTCGCGATGAGCGTGCGCGTGCCCGCCGGGAGCTGAGCTACTGCCGGACCGGGTGTCGGCTGAGGATCGAGACGCGGTTGAACGCGTTGATGGTGATCGCCACCCACACGACCGCCGAGACCTGATCGTCGGTGAGCATCGCCCGCGCGCGGTCGTACTCACGCTCCTGCGTGTCGTGGTCGGGAAGGGTCGTCACGACCTCGGCCAGCCGGAGAGCGGCGCGTTCGACGTCGTCGAACAACTCCGTGTCCCGCCACGCCGGCAGCGTCGCCAGCCGGTTCGAGGTCTCGCCCGCGGCGATCGCCCGTCGCGAGTGGAGGTCGAGGCAGAACGCGCAGCCGTTGATCTGCGACACCCGCACGTTGACGAGCTCGACCAGGACGCGGGGAAGGTCCGCCGCGTGGCTCGCGTCGGTCACCGTCGACGCGGCCTCACCGAAGGCGCGGTAGACCGTCGGCGTCTGCTTGTCGACGAACACGTGCGGTTGCGTCACGGGTGACCTCTCTTCCGGGCTCGACGCCTAAACTCGGTGCCCGAACGCACCATAGAGGGCAGGGGTCATGAGCAATCTCGAGGTCGATCCCGTCGTGGAGGACTGTGCGCCCGGGCCGCGCGTCGCGGTCGAGGTGATCACCGCCCGCGAGGTGCCGCTCGGCGGGCCCCGCGCGATGGCGGTCCGTCGGACGCTTCCGCAGCGACAGCGTTCGCTGATCGGGGCCTGGTGCTTCATCGACCACTACGGACCCGACGACGTCTCGACGACCGGCGGGATGGACGTCGCGCCCCACCCGCACACCGGGCTCGCGACCGTCAGCTGGTTGTTCTCCGGCGAGGTCGAGCACCGCGACGCCGCGGGTGTCCACGCGATGGTGCGCCCCGGCGAGATCAACCTGATGACCGCCGGTGCCGGGATCAGCCACTCGGAGGTGTCGACCCCGGACACGACCGTGTTGCACGGGGCGCAGCTCTGGCTCGCCCTGCCGGAGTCCGCCCGCCACGGGGCCCGCGACTTCCACCACCACGCGCCGGAGGCCGTCGCCGTCGACGGTGGGTCGCTGCGCGTGTTCCTGGGGTCGCTCGCGGGCTCGACCTCACCGATACCCACCGCGACACCGCTGCTCGGCGCCGAGCTCGTCGTCGATCCCGGCGCGACCGTCGTCCTCGAGGTGGACCCCGCGTTCGAGCACGGAGTCCTCGTGGACACCGGTGTCATCACCGTCGAGGGCGAGGCGCTGGACCGGGCCGAGTTGGGATACGTCGGCGTCGGTGCCCACCGGATCTCCGTCGAGAACACCGCCGACGAGCCGGGCCGGGTGCTCGTGGTCGGTGGCGAGCCGTTCGACGAGGAGATCATCATGTGGTGGAACTTCGTGGGGCGGACCCACGACGAGATCGCCGCCTACCGCGCGGAATGGGAGGCGGCGGACGACCGCTTCGGCACCGTCGAGGGGTACGTGGGCCCGAAGCCACGGATTCCCGCCCCGACGCTGCCCACCACGACGTTGCGTCCGCGGGTGAACCCCGACCCGCGCGCCCGACCCCGAGGAGTGCAGTCGTGACCGTCGACAAGACCGGCGCCGAGGTGGTCGTCGCAGACGCCCCGGACCGGCAGCGGTTCGAGATCTCCCTCGAGGGCGCCGTCGTCGGCTCCGCGCACTACCGCGGTCACGCGGGCCGTCGGATCTTCTTCCACACCGAGGTCGACGAGGCCTACGGCGGTCGCGGCCTGGGCACGATCCTGGTCCGCGAGTCCCTCGACGCCATGCGCGCAGTCGGCACCCGCGTCGTGCCCGTCTGTCCTCTCTTCAAGGCCTTCGTCGAGAAGCACGACGACTACGCCGACATCGTCGACAAGCCCACCCGCGACGATCTCGCGTTCCTCCGGGAACACGCCGGCTGACTCCGTGGACGGAGGTCCACAACCCACACCGATACGTCGTGGCGTGGACGTATGGCACGTGCCGGACCCCATCGGTGTGGTCTGTGTACCGGCCTCGGCGACCTTGCACTCACCATGGTCGAGTGCTAGAAAAGCCTTTGGCACTCGCGGACCGTGAGTGCCAGGTCGGGACGGTGAGAGCGGGTCCTGCTGATACCCGGTCGTCCGTCGCGGGCACCGAGTCCGGCCAACGAACTTCAGTGTCACCCCCTATCGGAGGATCACTTCACGATGGCCAAGCAGATTGCGTTCGACGAGGAGGCCCGCCGCGGCCTCGAGCGGGGCCTGAACAGCCTCGCCGACGCGGTGAAGGTGACGTTGGGCCCCAAGGGTCGCAACGTCGTCCTGGAGAAGAAGTGGGGCGCCCCCACGATCACCAACGATGGTGTGTCCATCGCCAAGGAGATCGAGCTGGAGGACCCCTACGAGAAGATCGGCGCCGAGCTCGTCAAGGAGGTCGCCAAGAAGACCGACGACGTCGCGGGCGACGGCACCACCACTGCCACCGTGCTCGCCCAGGCGCTCGTGCGTGAGGGCCTGCGCAACGTCGCGGCCGGCGCGAACCCGCTGGGTCTCAAGCGCGGCATCGAGAAGGCCGTCGAGGCCGTCACCGACTCCCTGCTGAAGAGCGCCAAGGAGGTCGAGACCAAGGAGCAGATCGCTCAGACCGCGGGCATCTCCGCCGGCGACGCGTCCATCGGTGAGCTCATCGCCGAGGCCATGGACAAGGTCGGCAAAGAAGGCGTCATCACGGTCGAGGAGGCTCAGACCTTCGGCCTGCAGCTCGAGCTCACCGAGGGCATGCGCTTCGACAAGGGCTACATCTCGGGCTACTTCGTCACCGACGCCGACCGCCAGGAAGCCGTCCTCGAGGACCCGTACATCCTGCTCGTCTCGGGCAAGGTGTCGACCGTCAAGGACCTGCTGCCGCTGCTGGAGAAGGTCATCCAGGCCGGCAAGCCGCTGCTGATCATCGCCGAGGACGTCGAGGGCGAAGCCCTGTCGACCCTGGTCGTCAACAAGATCCGCGGCACCTTCAAGTCCGTCGCCGTCAAGGCCCCGGGCTTCGGTGACCGTCGCAAGGCCATGCTCGCCGACATCGCCATCCTCACCGGTGGCGAGGTCATCAGCGAAGAGGTCGGCCTCTCGCTCGAGGGCGCCGGCATCGAGCTGCTCGGCACCGCGCGCAAGGTCGTCGTCACCAAGGACGAGACCACCATCGTCGAGGGCTCTGGCGACTCCGACGCCATCGCCGGTCGCGTGGCGCAGATCCGTGGCGAGATCGAGAACAGCGACTCCGACTACGACCGCGAGAAGCTGCAGGAGCGCCTGGCCAAGCTGGCCGGTGGCGTCGCCGTCATCAAGGCCGGCGCCGCGACCGAGGTCGAGCTCAAGGAGCGCAAGCACCGCATCGAGGACGCCGTCCGCAACGCCAAGGCTGCGGTCGAGGAGGGCATCGTCGCCGGCGGTGGCGTCGCCCTGCTGCAGTCCGAGGCCGCCATCGACGGGCTCTCGCTCGAGGGTGACGAGGCCACCGGCGCCAACATCGTGCGCGTCGCGCTCGAGGCCCCGGCCAAGCAGATCGCCGTCAACGCCGGGCTCGAGCCGGGCGTCGTCGCCGACAAGGTCCGCAACTCGCCGACCGGCACCGGCCTCAACGCCGCCACCGGTTCCTACGAGGACCTGCTGGCCGCCGGCATCAACGACCCGGTGAAGGTCACCCGCTCGGCGCTGCAGAACGCAGCCTCGATCGCGGCCCTGTTCCTCACCACCGAGGCCGTCGTCGCCGACAAGCCGGAGAAGAACCCGGCCCCGGCGATGCCGGGTGGCGACGAGATGGGCGGGATGGGCTTCTGAGCCCACTCGTCTGACTCACCAGACGACCGGAGGCCGGTCACCGTTCGCGGTGGCCGGCCTTCGGCGTCGGCGGGGGTCGGGGCTCAGGCGGACCGGCGGATGAGATCGTCGAGCAGGACCGCGGCCCGCTGCCCGGCACGGTCGTCCATCTGGGCGGCGACGGCGCGCGCCGCGGACGTGCGCCCCAACGCCGACAGGACGGCCTCGTGCACGGCCGCCGGCGTCAACTCGGCGGGGGACATGCGGATCCCGGCCCCGGTCGCGACGACACGGGCGGCGACGTCGTGCTGGTCCCGCCCGAAGGGCACGACGACGACGGGGACCCCGCGTGCGACGGCCTTCTGCGTGACGCCCAGACCTCCGTGCGTGACGGCAACGACGGCCTTGTCGAGGATCTGGTCGTGCGGACCGTTGCGCAGGATCGTCGTGTGCGGTCCCGCGATGAAGCCGGCGGGATGGGTGTCCCCGCACGTGACAACCACGTGGAGTCCGGTGTCGGCCAATGCGGTCAGCGTCGTCTGCGCCAACCGTGCGTCGTTCTGGAACTCGGTGGAACAGGTCACCAGGGCCACGGGCCGATCGATCGCGGCGATGTCGGGGTGCGCCGGCGTGGGCGGCGACCAGAGGGACGGTCCGACGAGGTGCAGGGTCGACGGCCAGTCGGACCGCCGGAACTCGATGGGCGGACCGACGAAGTTCAGCACCAGCGGGGCGATCCGGATGAGGTCGTCGGAGTGGCGCAGCGGCTCGAGACCGACCGACGTGCGTGCCTCGTTCATCGGCCGCAGCGACAGCATGTCCCACAGGGTGCGTCCGGCCGCGGCCATCACCTCGTCGCGCACCCGGTGACGCCGTCCCGGCCCGGGGAGCATGCCCGTGCCCACCATCGGTCCGCGCCCGCTGAAGAGCGGCAGGAAGGTCGGACACCACACCGCCCAGGGGAGGCCGGCGCGTTCGGCCGCGAACTGCGCTCCGGCGGCGTTGAAGTCGGCGACCACGATGTCGGGCCGGTGGTCGGCGACGAGGCGCTCGGTCAGCGCGAACTGGGCGGGGAGCCGCGACATCACCTCCGAGACGATGGATCGGATGCGGTCCCGTCTGGACAGTGACCGCCAGTCGTCGAGCTCGGCGTCGTTGAGCTCCGGCGGGAGGGGTTCCGCGGAGAAGCCGAGCTCCCGCAGCATCGGGACCTCCGACGCGAGCGTCACGACGTGGATGTCGTGTCCGCGGTCGCGCAGCGCGAGCATGGCGTCGGTGATCGGGTAGAGGTGCCCGCGCGCGGGCGACGTGACGACGAGGACGCGGGCGCTCATCGGACCGGCGCGCCGCCGGTGGTGCCCGCGCAGCGCTCCTGCAACGCACGGGCGTTGCGCGCCGCGTCGACGATGCGGGGGTCGCCCGGCCAGTCACGGCCGGCGAACACCGAGCAGTACGCACCCGTCGTGACGTGGTCGAGGAATGCCGTCTCGATCCCCGCCTGGGGGTTCGAGGCGACGGGGCCGAGGGTGATCAGATGTGCCGTGTCCCGCAGGATGGCCCACCACGCGGGTCCGTCGTGGATCGCGTCGAAGCTCCGGCGGATCTCGCGTGGCGGCGCGACGAAGTCGCGGGTTCCCCCGACCACCAGCGTCGGGAGGGCGACCGCGTCGGTCACCGTCCCCACGGCAGGACCGATCGCGAGCACGCCCCACGACGCGCACGCCGTCCGGGACGGTGAACCCCGGCGGTGATGCGATGCCCCGCGCGCGGAGAGCGATGAGGTCGGCCGCGTGGAGGGCGTTGGTCGCGCCGAAGGAGTGGCCGGCGAGGACGACCGACCGGAGGTCGACGCGACCGAACAACGGCGACGACCGGTCGCGGTCGACCTCGACCGCACGGCGGAGGCCACGGAAGGTGCTGTAGGGCACCAATTCCTCGATCTGGTACGACACCGCCACGACGTAGCCGTGGCTCGCCCAGTGACGGGCGATCCGGTCGAAGTAGCCGGGGTTGGCCCCGTACCCACCGCTGAAGACGATCAGGGGCCGGGCGCCGCGCGCGTCGGGGTAGTAGAAGTTCACCCCTGTGCCCGGCCCGGTGCCGATGGGGGCGGCGTCGGTGCACTGCAGCGGGGTGAACACACCGTCGCGACGCGCCTGGCTGTTCTGACCGTCGGCGCGCGTGCCGACGCACGGATGGACGGTCGTCGTCGACCGCACACCGAAGGGACCCGGCGCCGCAGCAGCTGCCACGGCGGAACCCGTCGGTCGGGGGGTGTCGGCGAGTGACGGGGCTGCTGCACCGGTGAGAACCGCGATGGTGGTCGCAACCAGGCAGACGAGTACGCGCACAGGGACTCCCGAGGTCGTCGTTGACGGAGTGGCTCCGACGACCGGGGTCCGTGCGGCGCGCGCTCGAATCGACGTCAGTTCCTGAGAACGTACGACCATTGTTCGGAACCGGTCAACAACACTTCGCGGCCCGAACAACCGCCGCTGCGTCGGTCAGGCGGCGCGACGAGGGGCCGGGGCGGTGATGCCGCGGCGGTCGAGGATCGGCCGGACACCCTCGGCGAAGTGGTAGGCCTCCTCGAGGTGCGGATAGCTGGAGAGGATGAACTCGGTGAACCCGGCGTCGTGGTATTCGCCGACGAGATCCGCGACCTCCTCGTGGCTCCCGACGAGCGCGGTGCCCGCACCCCCGCGGATGAGACCCACGCCGGCCCACAGGTTCGGGTAGATCTCCAGCGAGTCGGTCGACCCACCGTGCAACGCCGCCATCCGTCGCTGCCCTTCCGACTGCGACGCCGAGTGCAGACGGTGCGCCTCCTCGATGCGCTCGGGCGGCAGCTCGTCCAGGAGTCGTTGCGCCACCGCCCATGCCTCGGCGGAGGTGTCGCGACTGATCGTGTGCAGTCGGATGCCGTACCGCAGGCGCCGACCCTCGGCGTCGGCGAGTGCACGCACACGGTCGATCTTGGCCTTCGCGTCGGCAGGCGGCTCACCCCACGTGAGGTATGTCTGCACGCGGCGGGCGGCCACCGACAACGCCGGGTCCGACGACCCGCCGAACCAGAACTCCGGCAGGGGATCCGGCGCCTCGGACACCCGCGCGTCGGCCACGCGGTAGAACTCGCCGTCGTGGTCGACGGGGCCCTGCGTCCAGATGCGGTGCACGAGATCGAGGAACTCGTCGGTACGGGCGTACCGACGATCGTGATCGACCCAGTCGCCGAAGCGGCGCTGCTCGGCGTCGTCGCCACCGGTCACGACGTTCAGCAGCAGACGGCCCTCCGACATCCGTTGCAACGTCGCGGCCTGCTGTGCGGCGAGGGTCGGCGGCGTCAGTCCGGGACGGAACGCGACGAGGAACTTCAACCGTCGCGTGCTCTGCAGCAGCGCGGCCGTCGTCAACCACGCGTCCTCACACCAGGTGCCGGTCGGGGTCAGCACGCCCTCGTAGTCGAGACGGTCGGCGGCCTGGGCCACCTCGGTGAGGTAGCGCAGGGTCGGTCGCCGGAACCCGGCCGGCTCCACCCGGTGTGACGACGCATGCGACGCGCCGACGATGGAGCGACCGTCGCCCGCGGTGGGCAGGAACCAGAAGACGCGCGCGCTCACCGGGCCGCCTCCGTCACCGTGTCGGCGTAGCGGGTGTCGACGTAGTCGGAGAACGGCTTCCCCCGCGGGATCTGCTTGGCGTCGACGAATGCGTCGAAGAGCTGCTGCTCGGAGCCGATCACCGTGCTGTCGAGGGCGATCGCCGGTCGCAGGCTGCGGGTCTGGGCGACCTCGCCGGCGGCGGGATCGATCTTCACCGCGGCCGAGTACTTCGCCGACCACTCCGCCGGGTTGGCCTTCGCCCAGGCCGAGGCCTTCGCGATGCGTCCGACGAGGTCGGCGAGAGCGGTGTTCTTCGCGGGGTCGGCCAACGCCTGCTGGGAGGCGATCCCGAAGCCGTAGCCGTTCGCGACGCCCTCGGCGGTCGTCAGCGTGCGGGCACCGTTCTGCCGCTGCGCGATCGCGGTGTAGGGGTCCCAGATCGCCCACGCGTCGACCTGGCCGGCGGTGAACGCGGTCAGCGCGTCCGCGGGCTGCAGGTAGATGAGCTGGACGTCGGTCGGGGAGAGGCCGGCCTTCTGCAGCTGCAGGAGGATGTGGCCGTTGGCCGAACTGCCCTTGGCGACGGCGACACGCTTGCCCCGGAGATCGGCGACGGACCGCAGCGTCGACGACGCGGGGATCAGAACCTGGTCGCCGGATGCGTTGTTGGCGTACGCGCTGACGACCTTGATCCGGGCGTCGGCGGCGGCCCCGAAGATCGGCGGCGTGTTGCCGGTGACCGCGAAGTCGATGCGTCCGGCCGTGGCGGCCTCCACCTGCGGGGGGCCGGAGGTGAAGGTGGAGAACGAGATCCGGTAGGGCACGCCGGTGAGTTGGCCGGAGGCCTCGAGCAGCGCCTGGGTCCCGCCCTTCTGGTCGCCGACGTTCAGCGTCACCGCCGACAACCTGCTCGCGTCGACCGTGGACGGCGGTGCCGACGACTGCGTGTCGGAGTCGCGGGACACGCACCCGGCGAGGGCGAGTGCGGTGACGACGACGAGCACGGCGGCACCGACGGGGCGGGACAGGGTCGAGCGCAGGGACATACGAGACTTCCGGTCGTGGGTGGAGGGGGTCGGTCAGTGCGCGCCGAGTGCGGCGAGGAGGTGGCCCCGCAGGGAGGCGAACCCCGGGGTGCCGCGATCGCGGGGCCGGGGGAGATCGACGTCGACATGGTCGGTCACCGTGCCGTCGTCGAGGACGAGCACCCGGTCGGCGAGAGCGACCGCCTCGTCGACGTCGTGCGTCACCACGAGCACACCGAAGCCGTGTCGGCGCCAGAGGTCGAGCAGCAGCGACTGCATCGTCAGACGGGTGAGCGCGTCGAGCGCACCGAACGGCTCGTCGAGCAGCAGCAGTTCGGGATCACCCACGAGCGCCCGCGCGAGCGCGGCGCGCTGTGCCTGCCCGCCCGAGAGCGTGGCCGGCCAGGCGTCGCGTTTGTCGTCCAGCCCGACCTCGGAGAGCGTCGCGTCGGCGGCCTCCTCGGCGGCACGTCCGGTCACGCCCGCGGGGTTCAGGCCGTAGGAGACGTTCTGCCGCACCGTCCGCCACGGGAACAGCCGGGGTTCCTGGAAGGCGACGGCCGGTCGACCCGCGACCCGGGTCTGGCCGGTGTGATCGTCGGAGAGCCCGGCCAGGACACGCAGGATCGTCGACTTGCCGGAGCCGGACCGTCCGACGAGCGCGACGATCTCTCCGCGGTCGACGTGCAGGTCGACACCGTTGAGCACCTGATGCTCGCCGTACCACTTGTCCACGCCGACGAGGGAGGCGACGGCGGTGCCCGCGGGTGCGCTCACGACCGCTCCGCCCGGTAGCGCAGGGCACGTCGTTCCAGGATGCGCACGATGCCGTCGGTGACGATGCCGAGCAGCGCGTAGACGACCAGCCCGAAGATGATGGTGTCGATCCGGAGGAAGTCGCGCGCCTGGTTGATGATGTACCCCAGGCCGGCGTCGGCGTTGATCTGCTCGGCGACGATCAGCGACAACCACGCAATGGCCAGCGACTGTCGCAGACCCACCAGCAGCTGCGGCGCGATGCTCGGGAGGATCACCCTCGAGAACCGTTGGCGCCACGAGAAGCCGAGGACCTGTGCGGTCTCGAGGTGGCCTCGGTCGATCTGGCGTATCGCGGAGAAGGTGTTCAGGTACAGCGGGAACGCGACACCCAGCGCGACGAGCAGGATCTTGGGGGTCTCCCCGATGCCGAACCACAGGATGAACAGCGGGATGAGACCCAGGTGCGGGAGTGCGCGCAGCATCTGCAGGGGTGGGTCGACGGTGGCCTCCGCGAGCCGCGACAGCCCGACGAGCGACCCGAGCGCCACGCCGACGACGCCGCCCAGGACCAGGCCCTCGACGACCCGTGTCCCCGACACCACCAGGGCATCGGCGAGTTCACCGCTGCGCGCGAGATCGACACCGGCGTCGAGGATCAGCGACGGCGCGGGGAGGATCCGCTCGGGAATGAGGCGCAGCGCACTGCCCACCTGCCACAGCACGAGCAGCGCGATGGGTGACAGCGCGCGGACGACGGTCCATCGGTGTCGTCGCCACCCGTCGGCCCGGCGGCGCGGAGCCGCCGACCGACCGGTGCCGGTGTCGGCGACCGGGATCGGTGCGTGTGCCGGGGCGATCGAGGTGACCATGCGCGAGGTTCTCCCGGTGTCGGCGGGATGTGCCCCGTCGACGGGACGCGGCGCATCGCGGCGTCGGTGACGCCGTCCTCCGACGGTCACGCACCGCGCGCCCCCCGACGAGGGTTCGCGTCACGGTGAGCAGATCCCCGCGGGTGACTTGCCCCGGACCCCGGCCGTGTGACAGAGGACGCGGCTCAGCCGCGGTCGGTCTTGCCCTGCAGCCGATCGATCTCCGCGGACGCCTCTGCCTTCGTGAGGTCCGCCGACAGCGTCTCACCGGCGTCGCGCGCGAGGGTGTCGAGGTAGCTGCGCTGAGCGCCGGTCATCGGCTCGTCGCCGGTGACCCAGTCCTGGGGGTCCTTCTCGGTGGTGTTGCCTGCATCGGCGCCGAGGACCTCGTCGGTCCCGGACGTCGAACCTGTGTTCGATTCGGTCATGCCCCGACGGTACGCCCTGTTCGGCGCCGCGTCGACGTGCCGTGCCCGATACGGTGACGCGGTGATCTCGCGCCGAGTCCGTGCCGTCGTCCTGCCCGCGCTGGTCGCAGTGGTCGCGGGGGTGCTCGTGCCGGGGGCGTCCGCCCGGGCGACACCGACATGGGGTCCGTGTCCCGCAGTACACGGCGCGTCGCAGGACACGCTGTGCACGACGATCCGGGTGCCGCAGGACTATGCGCGCCCGTCCGCGGGGACCGTCGACGTGCTCGTGTCGAAGCTCCCCGCACGCGGTGAACGGCGCGGGGTCCTGATCGGCAACCCCGGTGGCCCGGGCGACGACGCGATCGGGATGTTCTCGCTCCTGCAGACACCCGCCGCCCTGCGCGACTCCTACGACCTCGTCGCGGTGCAGCCACGTGGTCTGATCGGCTCCGGGGCGCTCGACTGCACCCCGCCGTCCCCGGACGACCCCGCGACCTACCTGTTCGCGGCGGGCGCATTGCGGGCGTCGTGCGAGAAGCGGACGTCGTCGGCCTACATCCGCTCGATCACGACGGCGAACACCGCCCGCGACATCGACTCCGCGCGACGGCAACTGGGTCTCGGCGGTCGGGTGGATCTGCTGGGGATCTCCTACGGGACGGCACTCATGTCGACCTACGCGACGCTCTTCCCCCAGCACACCCGACCGTCTGGTCCTGGACTCCGCGGTCGACCCCCGGCTGGAGTGGAACGCGCTGCTGACCGCGCAGACCCCGGGGTACCGGGCGCGCATCACCGACCTGTTCACCTGGATCGCCGACCACGACGCGATCTACCGACTCGGCGCCACACCCCTCGCGGTGTACCGCGTCTGGGCCGCGAAGGTGACCGCCGAAGCCGGTGTCCCGCCGTCGGTGACCCCCGCCGCCGGCGCGGGTCGGTGACGTGCCGCCGGGTCTGCGGTCGATCGCCCAGGCCTACATCAGGGGCCAGGACCTGACCGGTGAGGCCCGGGCGCGGTTCGAGAACCTGCTGGCGAGCCTGGTCACCGGCAGGCGGCAGTCGGCGTCGACGCTGCTCGCCCTCACGCGATCGGGCGCGCCCGACAGGAACTCCTGGCCACTGATCGCGCAGCGGATCCTCGCGGCGCCCCAGGCGCCACCGAAGCAGTCGCCCGAGGAGCAGCGGGTCGAGGCAAACGCCCTGGCGATGTCGGGGACGCTGCTGTGCAACGAGAACGCCGTGCCGGCGGACGTCACGCTGGCCCCTGCATCGCTGGCCGATCAACTCCTCGTCGCCGATCCCGTCGCCGGCCCGGGCCTGCTGTTCGCGTCGGGGCTGTTCTGTTCCGGCGTGACGCCGTCGGCGCGACCGGTCGCGATCACGGGAGCGCGTCTGACCGTGCGACCCCTGCAGATCCAGGCACTCGGTGATCCCCAGACGCCGTACCGACCGAGCCTGGCGCACCGTGCGCGGATGGGCGCGCAGCTCGTCACCGTCGCCGGCGGTGACCACGCGCAGTTCGGGCGGTCGAACCCCGTCGTCGACGCGGCCGTCGTCGAGTACCTGCGGACCGGTCGGACGTCGGTGACGTCCGCGCCGCAGGCCCCGATCACCACCCCGCTGCGATGACCGCCGACCCCATCGCGGTCGACGTCTGGTCGGACATCGCCTGCCCCTGGTGCTACATCGGGAAACGCCGGTTCGAGGCGGGTCTGGCCGGGTTCGACGGTCGCGACGACGTCGTGCTGACCTACCACAGCTTCGAGCTCGCGCCCGACACCCCGGCCGGCTTCGACGGCTCCGAGGTGGACTTCCTGGTGCGGCACAAGGGACTCGCCGCGCAGCAGGTGACGCAGATGCTGGCGCAGGTCACGCAGATCGCCGCCGGCGAGGGTCTCCACTACGACTTCGACGCGCTCCGCCACACGAACACCCGCAAGGCCCACGAGGTGCTCCACCTGGCGAGAACCCGTGGGCGACAACTCGACCTCGCCGAACGCCTGTTCTCCGCCTACTTCACCGAGGGCCGCCACCTCGGCGACGACGCCGACCTCGCCGCTCTGGCCGTCGAGGCCGGACTCGACGGTGACGAGGTGCGAGCGACATTGCGGGACAGGGTGTTCGTCGATGCGGTCGACGCCGACATCGCGCAGGCCCGTGCGTACGGGATCAGCGCGGTCCCGTTCTACGTCGTCGACGGCCGCTACGGGATCTCCGGGGCGCAGCCGGCGGAGACGTTCACCTCCGCACTCGAGCAGGTCCGCGCCGAACGGGACGGGACCGCGCCCCAGGGGTGAAGGGAGCCCGGTCGGGGTAGACGGTGGGTATGCAGACCTTCCTGCCCCACGCCGACTTCCGGCGCTCGGCCGAGGTGCTCGACGTCCCGCGGCTGGGCAAGCAGCGCGTGGAGACGCTCCAGGTGGTTCGGTCGCTGGTGCTCGACGACTACGGCTGGGCGACGCACCCGGCCGTCCGTATGTGGCGGGGACATGTGCCTGCGCTGGTGCGGTACGGCCTCGACGTCGCCGAGGTGTGGACGCGCGACGGACGTGCCGACACGACCGCGGAGCAGGTCGCGGAGTTCGCACCCGAGGTCGTCGGTCGCAGCCAGGCCGATCTCGCCGCCGACGGGCTGATGCCACCGTGGCTCGGGGACGACCGGCTGCACCGCAGCCATCGGTCGGCTCTGGTACGCAAGGACCCCGACCGATACCGTCCGCTGTTCGGCGACGTCCCCGACGACCTGCCCTACTTCTGGCCGGAACCGCCCGCGCCGGCCGTCCCGCTCGACGAGATCGGCCCGCGGATGTGGGTGCTGCGGGCGGGATCCGCGGACACCGTCGAGGAGTTCCGTCGACGAGGTGTCGTCGGGCTCGGCACCGCGTCCGGGATCGATGTCGACGCGTCCGCCGGGGACGAGGCCACTCTGCGCGGACTGCTCAAGGCCCGCTCGCCGGGCCGTCGCCCCGGCAAGGAGCTGCGGGTGCTCGCGGCGTTCGTCGAGGACGTGGCAGAGGGCGACCCCGTCGTCGTGCCGGATCACGAGAGGGGAGAACATCTCCTGCTCGGGGAGGTCACCGGTGGCTACCGCTTCTCCGGCAGCGCGACGACATCGGTGCCGCACCGGCGGGCGGTCCGGTGGATCGGCAGGTTGCCGCGCGAGGTGGTCCGACCGGTCGCGCTGCTGCAGAACCCCCGAACACTCTTCGCCGTCCCCGCACCCGACGAGGATGTCCTCGCGTCGGCTGTTCGTCCGGCGTTCACCTGACGGTAGCAAGCGTCACTAACATCACTGTCCGTGAGGAACATCCTGTCGGCGGCCGTGTCCGCTGTCGCGACCACGGTCGTCGCCCTGGTCTCGACGACGCTGACGGTCTCGACCGCGTCCGCCACGCCGGTCACGCCGACGGTGGGCACCACGATCGCCGACATCCAGGGACCCGGTTTCGTCTCCCCGCTCGCCGGACGGTCGGTGACCGGTGTCGAGGGCATCGTGACCGCGGTGCGCACGGGCGCGCCGCGGGGATTCTGGATCCAGTCGCGGACCCCGGACCGCGACGACACGACATCCGACGCGGTGTTCGTGTTCACCGATCGCACGGCCCCGACCGTTGCTCCCGGCGACGACGTCACCGTCGCCGGGACGGTGACCGAGTTCCGTGCCGGCGGAGCGACGTCGGCGAACCTGTCGGTCACCGAGCTCACCGCACCGGTGGTGACGACGCGTTCTCGCGGGAACGCCCTGCCCGCGCCGGTGGTCATCGGGCCCGCCACCGTCCCCGGCCGATTCGCCCCGCCCGCCCGCGGGGACGTCGAGACCATCGCCCGCGTGGCGCCCCGTCGCTCCGCGCAGGAGTTCTGGGAGGCCCACGAGGGCATGCGGGTGCAGATCCCCGCTCCACGCGTCATCGCCCCGAGCAACACCTACGGGGACATCTACGTCACGTCGAAGCCGTTCGCGCAGAACACGTACCGCGGTGGCGCCCTGCTGTCGAGCTATGACCTGCCCACAGGTCGCGTCCACGTCACGGCCCTGGACGGCGCGAGGCCGACGCTGACGGTCGGCGACCGGTTCGCGGGCCCGCTCACCGGCGTCGTCGACTGGTCGTCGTTCGGCGGGTTCACCGTCGACGCGTCGTCGCTCCCGTCGATCGTCCCCGGCGGTCTCGCCCGCACGGTCGCGGGTACGGCGCTGCCCGGTGAGCTGTCGGTGGCCACCTACAACGTCGAGAACCTCGCGCCCGGTGACAGTGCCGCCAAGTATGCGGCGCTCGCGGCCGGGGTGGTCCGCAACCTGGCCCGGCCCGACATCGTCGCCGTGGAGGAGGTGCAGGACGACTCGGGCGCCCGCGACGACGGGACCACCGCCGCCGACCTCACCATCCGTCGCCTCACCGACGCGATCGTCGCCGCGGGCGGGCCGCGGTACGACTCGCGCAGCATCGACCCGGCGAACGACGCCGACGGGGGACAGCCCGGCGGCAACATCCGCACCGTTTTCCTGTTCGACCCGGCGCGTGTCTCGTTCGTCGACCGCGGCGCCCCCGCGACGTCGACCACGTCGTCGACCGTCGTCCGGGCTCCCGCAGGTGGCGCGCAGCTCTCGCAGTCGCCCGGTCGCATCGACCCGACGAACCCCGCGTGGTCGACGAGCCGCAAGCCGCTGGTGGGGGAGTTCACGTTCCGTGGCCGCACCGTGTTCGTCATCGGCAACCACTTCGCGTCGAAGGGTGGTGACCAGTCCGCGGACGGTCGGTTCCAGCCACCCGCGCGGCCGTCGGAGACACAGCGGGATGCGCAGGCGCGGATCGAGAACGACTGGGTCCGTGCGGCACTCGCCGTCGACCCGCGTGCCGCGATCGTCTCCGCGGGCGACTTCAACGACTTCCCGTTCAGCCCGGCGCTGCAGACCCTGACGTCGGGAGGTGTCGTGAGCGATCTCATCACCACCCTGCCGCGCGACCGGCAGTACACCTACGTGTTCTCGGGCGTCTCGCAGGTGCTCGACCACATCCTGGTCAGCCGGGCGCTGCGTCCGTCCGCCCGCTACGAGGTGGTCCACCTCAACGCCGAGTTCCCCGACCAGGTCTCCGACCACGATCCGCAGGTGGTCCGCGTCCGGCCCTGACCGACGGGAGGGCTCAGCGGGTCGCGAGACCCTGTACGAGGATGTCGGCCAACTGCTCGGCGTAGGTGTCCGTGTCGACCTCGGGATGCGCTGTGAGGTAGGCGATCATGGCGTCGATCGCGCCCTGGTAGGTCACGGCCATGACGCGGGTGTCGGCCGGGGACATGGAGCCCTCCGCGACGCCTCGGGCGAACAGTTCCTCCTGCAGTCGGTACCCGCGCTCGTAGTCGGCGAGCGACAGTCGCTGCGCGCCGTCGGGGGTGACCAGGTTGTGGATGATCTGGTCGAGCGCGCGCAGCTGCGCCGCATGCGTCCGGGTCAGGGACGCGAGGTGGCGCAACGCCTGTCGGACCACGTCGGTCGCGGGCACGTCGAGGTCGAGTCGACCCACGACCTCTGCGCGCAACGTCTCGTCGAGGTGTTGCGCCGTGCGGAGCATGAGGTCGTCGCGATCGGCGAAGTATCGCCACACCAGGCCCTTGGCGACCCCTGCGGTCGCGGCGATCTCGGTGGCGGTGGCGGCCGCGAAGCCCCGATCGGCGATGACCGCGACCGCGGACGCGATGATCTGGGCGCGCCGCTCGTCGGCGCTGAGTCGGACGCGTACCCGGGGTGTGTCGCGGACGCGACTACCCGGCGGCGATCCGTCCATGGGCGCCATTGTCTCCCGACAGCGCGGCGCGGACCACCAGCCCCACGGACGCGGCCATCAGCACGGCGATCCCCACCATCTCGACGCGCATCCACGTCGGCACGAAATCGGGGACCAGGGCCTCGATGACGTTCACCGGCGACGAGGACGCCCGAGATGATCCCGACCGCCCGCAGGCTGCCGCGGCTCCCCGCGCGCACGCCGCGCAGTCGTAGCGGGAGGACGACCGCGAACACGCCGACGATCGCGGCGTGGACCCAGGCGTCGGCCGGCGCGAGGCGGGGAGCGGTCGCGGACAGCACCGCCAGGACCAGGAGAGTTCCGATCGCCACGACCGCGTAGATGACGACGACCCGGGTGAGGAGGTGAGCCGTTCGATGGGAAGAGTTGTTGACCATGCGGTCATTATTAATGACCAAGCAGTCAACAAGCAAGGGGGTGTCGGTTGACTACTGTCGGACGGCGTGGGAACCGCACTGCTGATCGTCGACGTCCAGAACGATTTCGCCGAGGGGGGAGCGCTCGGTGTCACGGGCGGGACCGCCGTCGCGCAGGGTGTCACCGACCTCCTCCGCGGTCATCGCGACGACTACGCGCTGGTGATCGCGTCCCGGGACTGGCACGACGGGGACTCCGACAACGGCGGCCATTTCGCCCTCGACGGCGACGCCGACTACACCGTCACCTGGCCGCCGCACTGCGTCGCGGGGACGCACGGCGCCGACTACCACCCGGCGTTCGACACGTCCTCGGTCGACGTCGAGATCTACAAGGGCCGGGGCGAACCCGCGTACTCGGCGTTCGAGGGCGCCACCGACGACGGGGACACCTCTCGCGGAGGTGTTGCGGGAGAACGGGATCGACGCGGTCGAGGTCGTCGGGCTCGCCACCGACTACTGCGTTCGCGCATCCGCGCTGGATGCACTCGGCGGCGGTGTCGCCGTGCGGGTCCGACGCGACCTCGTCGCGGGTGTGGCCGAGGAGACCAGCATCGCCGCGCTGGAGGAGATGTCCGCCGCCGGGGCCCGGATCGACTGATCCGCCGAAGGTCCGCCGTCGGATCAGGACCCGCGGTACTTGCTGAGGTAGGCGTCCTCCGACGGCCGGTTGCGTTCCCGTTCGCGCGCGTCGACGAGCGCGGGGTCGAGGCCGTGTTGAGCGAGCCGATGCCGGCGGTAGACGCGGTTGAGTGCGATCGAGAAGTACACGTACGGCAGGAGGATGGGGATGGTCATCATGCCCTTGACGATCCAGTCGGCCGGGACGAACAGGAACGGGGCGAGCAGGATCAGGCAGGGAACCGCCCACCGGGCCACCATCCGCGCACCCGCTCCTCTCCCCGACAGGTCATGCGTCACCCAGGGGGAGAACCTGGCATCGAGGCGGGCGCCGTAGCTGTAGGACACGATGCGCCACCACGGTGGTCGAGGACCGTTCACGCCCCGATCTCCGCGACGACGAAGACCCGACGGAACGGGAACCAGGTCCGACCCGGGGCGTGCTCGGGGTAGGCCGTGCGCAGGATCGGGGCGAGGTCGGCGCGGAAGGCGTCCCACCCCGCGTCGTCGAGGACGTCGCGGATCGGGGTGAGCGCGGTCCCGGTGACCCACTCGAGCACCGCGTCGGGGCCCTCCAGTTCCTGGAGGTAGGTCGTCTCCCACGCGTCGACGCGGGCGCCGGCTCGCCGCAGGATCGTCGCGTAGCCGACCGGGTCCTCGACGGTCTCGCCCCCGCGCAATCGGAGGCCGGCGAGTCGGTCGTGCCATCTCGGTGACGCCGCGAGGTCGCGGATCGCCCGGTGGGAGGCGGCCTCGAAGTTGCCCGGTACCTGGAACGCCAGCCAACTGCCCGGAGCGAGGGCTCCGGCCCACCGGGTGATCAGGTCGCGGTGCCCCGGGATCCACTGCAGGGTGGCGTTCGAGACGACGACGTCCACGTCGGAGGTGGGCATCCACCCCGCCACGTCCGCGAGTTGTGCGTCGAGTCCGCGATCGCGGGCCGCGGCGACCATCTCGGCCGACGAGTCGACCGCGACGACGCGGGCATCCGGCCACCGGTCACGCAGGCCGACGGTCAGGTTCCCGGGTCCGCACCCCAGGTCGGCGACGGTGCGCGGAGACGTCGCGCCGATGCGACCGACGAGCTCGCCATACGGCCTGCCGCGGTGGTCGGCGAAGGTCAGGTACTGCGTGGGGTCCCACATGGCGATGCCTCCCGGACGTCTGCAGTACGGTCGTACTGCAGGCAAACAGTATGCGCGTACTGTTTGCGCCGCCACAAGGGCGTCAGGCCGGGAGCGGGGCGATGGAGGCGCGGGCACGCACGTCCCCGTCGACGGTCAACCAGACGAGCAGCCCGGCACCGGTGTCGTGGGCGGACTCCTCGGTGACGATGTGGACGGTCTCGCCGTAGGTGATCGGCTTGTCGTACTCGATGACCAGGCGATACGGGTTCTCGACGAGGGACCCCGCCTGCGGGAAGACCTCCCGCAGCGCCTGCAGGTAGATCGAGTTGTTGACGTGGTCGAGTCGGTCGGTGTCGGCGTGACGGAGCGCGAAGACCGGGCCGTCGTCGGACAACGGTTGCTGCGCGAGCCATGGCTTCCAGCGCAGACGACGTTCGTCGGTGGTGGTCGCCAGCATCTCGAAGAACCGGTCCTCCATGCGGCCGGGCGACTTCGTCTCCATGTTCATGTTGATC
>JAQIJH010000003.1:0-111646 GCA_036946345.1 Gordonia paraffinivorans
CATGTCGTGCAGGGTGATCGTCGGCGTCGCGGCGATCATCTGGTGCGCCCGGTCGTTGGTGACCATCCGGTTAAACTCGTCGGCCGCCTCGTCACTCGTCAGGCGGTCCTGCACGGTGTGGGTGTACACGGCGCGCAACTGTTCGAGGGCGGCGACGACGCCGGTCTCGCCTTGTTCGGACAGGCGCAACAACGCCATGACGTGTCCGAGGGTGGTGTCGTGTCGGGACCCGGTGCCGCCGAGGAGGTCGCGCAGCGCGGTGTCCAGGCGGTCCTGGACTCGGCCGTTGACGGGGCCGGTGGTGAGTCCGCGGACGGCGGCGGTGATGTCGACGGCGCCGAGGGTGGCGTCGTCGCCGTGGCACATCGGGTCGATCCACCCGGCGGGGAGTTCGGTGAGGTCGGCGACGGTCGGGATGGTGTCGCGGACGGTCCAGTCGGGGTTGCGCCACTGGTACTGGGTGCCGGTGTCGGGGTGGATCGACGGCCACACCATCGCGTACCGGTGGCCGGTGCGGACGATTTCGATGTCGCCGAGGCCCGGCCCGAAGTTGATGACCGACCGGCGGGCGCGTTGGTCGGTGGGCAGGCGGTACAGGCGGATCGCGGACACCCCGTCGTCGCGGGATGTCGACATGATCGTCGGGGTGAGGGGTCCCCACAGGTTCTCGGCGTGCGCGAGGGTCGCGGCGCCGTTCTTCGTGTCGTAGGCGTCGACGTCGATGCCGATGACGTTCTCGGGGACCCGGAGCGCGACGTTGTTCTCGGCGTACTGGTCCTGCCATTCCGCGATGTTCGCGCCAGACGGCCACGGCGCAGTGTGGCCGGTGAATTTCGTTGGCGGCGGGTACTTCTTCCCCGATGCAGTGATGGGAAGGATTCCTTGCCACCCGCGACGGCGGTAGTGGTCGACGGCCGCCCCGTATCCGTGGGTCTCGGCGATAGACTCGGTGGTGAGGTTGTCCGCCTCGCTGGTTGTGTCGCTACGTCGCCCCTGGTGTGTCCCGCCGGGGGCGGCGTTGTGTTCGGGGTCAGACACCTCGCCACCTCCACAGTGCTGCGTCGACGGCGAGGCCAACCTCGAACACTGCACCCCATGCGAGGACCGGCCCGGCGACGATGCGGGCCAGGTCGATGAACAGGGTCACTGCGCGGTGTTGGGGTGGGCGTGGACGATTGCGGTGATGCGGTCGCGCTGTTCGATGGTGATGGGTGGCGCGGCGTCGACGAGGCGACGGATGTGGGCCTCGAGCCGTGCGCGGTCGAGGTCACGACGCGCGGCGGCGAGACCCTTCTTGTCGTTGGTTCGGGTCAACGCGGCAACGCGGCCGCGGTGGTGGGCGATTGTGGGGTCGATGGGCACGGGTACTCCGAGGGGGATGTACCGCGAAAGTTTGTGGCTGGGAACCACTCACAGCGTTGGTGGGACGCGGCTAGCTAGGTGCTATACCGCCAAAGCTATTACGCATTTGTAGATAGTTCCACGACCCTCGGCAGACGACAGTCGTTGCACCGCAACACATTACCGTTCCGGACGGGTTAGGTGTTGGTGGTGTCGCGCCCGTCGCGCCAGGTGATCGTGACCGACTCGGGTCGGAATGTGCGGGTGCCGCGGCCCGGTGAGTGCAGGGTGATGTCGGCGATGACGTCGATGATCGCGCGGCGGCGGGCGATGGGTAACGCGGCCCACGTCGCGGCGACGTCGCCGCTGGTGACGATCGGTGCGACGACGTCGGCGGCACCGGCCGCGGCCATCTCGGATTCGACCTCGGCGAGCTTCGCGCGGGCGCGTTCGTTGGCGGTGCGGAACTGCGCCTGGGTCATGGCGCCGTCGGCGTAGTCCTCGGCGATCGCGGTCAACCGTTGCCGCAGGGTGTCGGCCTGCTTGGACAGGTTGCGGGTCGAATTCGCCACCGTGGGCGCGAAGATCGCGAGGGCGTCGGGCCGGGACAGGCGTTCGACGATGACGGCCTCGACGTAGTCGTTGACGGGTTCGGCCATCCGGTTGAGTTCGCCGGGGCGTTCGCTGCACCGGTACGCCCGGTACTGACGTCGGGCGCCGCCTGAGTGGACGGTCGCGCCGCACCTGCACCGGGCGACGCCGGTGAGGAGTGCCTGTGCGTTGCGGGACTTCTTTCGCCGTTCGGGGGCAGTGAGGAGTCGGACCGTGGCGCGCCAGGTGTCCTCGTCGACGATCGCGGGCCACTGCGCGGTGCCCACGACGAACCGTTCCGGGTCCTTGCGGAACGACCCGGCGTCGCCGTCGGGTCGGTGGCGGCGCAGTGCCGCGTTGCGCGGGTTGAGCAGGACGTCACGGACACCGGA
This sequence comes from Gordonia paraffinivorans, assembly GCA_036946345.1. GTDB lineage: Bacteria > Actinomycetota > Actinomycetes > Mycobacteriales > Mycobacteriaceae > Williamsia_A > Williamsia_A paraffinivorans_A. The sequence continues at coordinate 2,325 of JAQIJH010000003.1, forward strand.
GCGGGTCCACTGGTTCGGGGTGCCGTCGCGGTGACTTTGCGTCGTGGCGTGTCCGGCGGCGTTCCAATCGCGCGCGATATCGGTGAGGGGTTCCCCGGCGAGGAGCATGTCGTATCCACGGCGAATCGCTGCCGCCTCGTCGTCGCGGACGGTGACGCCGTCGGAGTCGTATCCGAACGCGCGGCGACCCCCGGACCAACGGCCGTCCCTCGCGGCCTGTATCGCCGCGTCACGTTGACGCGCTGACTTCCGTTCCACCTCGCCCTGCGCGACCGATCCGAGGATGCGGGCAACGAGGCGTCCGCCGTCGGTGGATGTGTCGACACCGTCGGCGGCGGTCACGATCGCCACCCCGTGCGCCTCGCACACCTCGAGCACGCGCTCGAGGTCAGACAGGCGGCGCAGCAGCCGATCCATGTGTCGGGCGGCGATGACGTCGACCTCGCCCCGCGCAACGGCCGCCATCATCGCCTCGAACTGCGGACGCGTCTTCCGGCTGGTCGCGCTCACGTCGTTGTCGACATAGGTCGCGACGATCGTCCAGCCGCGTGTCGCGGCCATCGCCGCGACCTGTTCGCGCTGACGTTCGATGCCGAACTCGTTCCCGGTGCGGTCCTGAGATTGCCGCAGGTAGGCGGCCACGCGTCTCGTCACATACGCCAAGTTAGTGCACTAGCCAGTCGGAGAGCCCGGTCGGCCCCGCGAGCGGTGACGCGTCCGTCGCGGAGGTAGAGCCCGATCGGCCGGGTCACCGTGGACGGCAACGCGTATCGCGTGCGCAGAGCCGACCCGGGGACCTCGGCGTTGGTGGCCCAGCCGTGGTCGGCCCACCGCTCCCGCGCGGCCTCCCGGGCGGCGACCACCCGCGCGCGGATGTCGGCGCTGGACTCCCCCACCCCACCGGTCAGCGCGGCGGTTCCGGGCGGATCCATGCGGACCCGCAGGTCGACGCGGTCCATGAGCGGCCCCGACAGCTTGCCCAGGTACCGACGACGGACCTGCGCGGTGCAGACACAGTCGACATCCTGCGCCGGCGCGCACGGGCACGGGTTCGCCGCGAGGACGAGCAGGAAGCGTGCGGGCAGGGTCGCGACGCCGTCCCGGCGCCACACCCGGGTCTGCCCGTCCTCCAAGGGTGTGCGCAGCGACTCGAGCGCCTTGACCCCCATCTCGGCGCACTCGTCGAGGAACAGCACCCCGCGGTGTGCGCGGGACACCGCACCCGGGCGGGCCATCCCGGTGCCACCCCCGACGAGCGCGGTGTGCGACGTCGAGTGATGCGGTGCGATGAAGGGTGGCTCGACGAGCAGCGGGCCGCCGACGGGCAGGGTGCCCGCCACCGAGTGGATCACCGTCGCCTCCAGCGCCTCCGATTCGGTGAGCGGCGGGAGGATGCCGGGCAGGCGGCGCGCCAGCATGGTCTTCCCGATCCCGGGCGGGCCGCTCATGAACACGTGATGGCCACCGGCGGCGGCGATCTCGAGCGCGTGCCGGGCCTCGTCCTGCCCGACGACGTCGGCCATGTCGACCGCGTCGGCGGCGGGTCGCGGCGCCGCGGGTACCGCGTCGTCGACGGTGTCGAGGACCCGCTCGCCGGCGAGCCACGCGACGACGTCGCGCAGGTGCTCGACCGCACCGATCTCCACGCCTGGGACCAACGCCGCCTCGGCGGCGTTGCCGCGCGGCACCACGACGCGGGTGAGCCCGTCGGCGACTGCGGCCATCACCGACGGCAGCACCCCGTGTACCGGCCGCACCCGCCCGTCCAGGGCGAGTTCCCCCAGGAACAGGCACTCGTCCAGTAGGTGGGGCGGGACCTTGTCGCTCGCGGCGAGCACCGCGACCGCGATCGCGAGGTCGTACGACGACCCGCTCTTCGGCATGGTCGCCGGGGACAGGTTCAGCACCACCCGGCCGTCGGGCCACTTGCACCCCGAGTTGCTGACCGCCGCGCGCACACGGTCTTTCGCCTCCCGCAGGGAGGCGTCGGCCAGACCCACCAGCGCGACTGCCGGCAAGCCCTGGTTGACGAACGACTCGATCTCGACGGGCGTACCCGACACCCCCACCACCGCGGCCGAGCGGGCCCGCCCGAGCCCGCTCACGAGATGCCCCGGATGTGGGTCACCGCGACTGCGTCGGTACGCAGGTCCAGCAGGACCGCGACGACGTCGAACCGGACGGCCGCGAAGCCCTGCTGCTGCCCGTCGAGCCAGAGGCCGGCCAGCCGACGCAGCCGTCGGTACTTGGCCGGCGTGACCGCCTCGGCCGGCGTGCCGAACCGGTCGCCGGTGCGGGTCTTCACCTCCACCACGACGAGGGTGGGTCCGTCGCCGGCGATGATGTCCAGCTCGCCCCAGCGGCAGCGCCAGTTCCGTTCCAGCACCGAGTAGCCCTTGTGCAGCAGGTGATCCGCCGCGGCGTCCTCGCCCCGGCGGCCGATCAGTTGTCGGCTCGGTGGCCGTGCGCTGTCCTCCACGTCGGCCACTCTGATCGTCGGGACCGTCGCGCGGCCTCCGGCACCGATGTCGGTCCCCGACCTCTGTGGAGGCCGACCGATCTGGGGAGCGTCAGCGGGTCCCGAGCGCGCGGGCGAACAGCGGCCACGAGCGGTGCAGGCTGTCCTGCCAGTAAGGCCAGCTGTGGGTGCCGGCGGGCGGCAAGGAGAACGTCGCCGGGATGCCCAGGCGGTCGAGTTTCGCCTGCAACGCGACCGTGCATCGTCGGACCGAGCTCTCGATGACCGCCCCGACGCCGATCCGCGACACCAGCTCTTTCACGTTCCCGTCGATCCCGGGACCGTCGATGCGGTCGTACGGGCCCGGCGCGCCCGTCGAGGCGGAGATGTAGAGCGCGGTGCCACGCAGCTTCTCGGCGTTGACATAGGGGTCGTTGAGCACCCAGGCGGGGTCGTCGACGGGGCCGTACATGTTGTCGGCGTTGCCGCCACCGCGGGCGACGGTCAACCGGACATAGGCCTGGCCGACGAGGTCGGATGTCTGCGCGCAGCCGCTGAAGGACCCGACGGCGCGGTACAGGCCGGGGGCGGCGATCGCCAGCTGGAGCACCGACGTCCCCGCCATCGAGATGCCGGCCAGTGCGTTGCGGCCGTCGCCGGCGAACCGGGCGTCCATGAGTGGCGGTAGTTCCTTCGTCAGGAAGGTCGACCACTTCTGGTGGCCGAGGACGGGGTCGTCGGCGCGCCAGTCGGCGAAATAGCTGGCCTGACCGCCCACCGGGATCACCACGGTCGCGTTCTTGTCGGCGAAGAAGTCGACGACGTCGGTCTGGTCGAGCCAACTGCTCCCGTTCAGCCCACCCTGGGCGCCGTTGAGGAGGTAGACCGTCGGGTGCGGGGCGGAGGGGTCCCGCGGCGGGATCACGTCGACGCGCATCGGTGCGCGCATGGCCGGCGAGTCGACCGTCAGCGCGATCGTGCCGCGCACGCCCGGTCTCTCCGCGTTGATGGTCGCGGCGGGCTGCGCGCCGGCCTGCGGTGTCGTAACCATCCCCACGAGCAGTAGGAGGACGGTCGCCACGGTCGCCGTCACGCCCTGCCGGACCGTCGCCCGTCGCTGTCCCACCCGGTGCATCCCCTTGTCCCCACGCCGGGGCGATCACGGTGCGGACCGGACTCCGGCGGCCGTGTCGGGCGTCGAGGCCCGTGGCGCGGAGCAGACCCTACCGCACGGTAATGCAGGTCACACCATTCGCTGTGCAGGTCACAGCACCCTTTGTGGCGTCCCACGTCGGAAGTTGCCTCTGCTCATGTGTCCGATATACCGTGCCCCGCGTGTGGGGGCGGTCACGTCCTGACATCTGTTGTGAGAGCAGGTCTTCGTCCACGTCGACGTGCGGGGCATGGGGCGGGTCGGTCGTGGACGCAGTGGTGCGTGACGGACCCGCGAGCGGTGACGAAGCCGGTGCCGGGAGAGGCGCGGGCACCCGCGTCGGAGGGGATGGACCATGATCAATTTCGGGCTGATCGACGAGTGGACACCGGCGCCGGGTCGGGTGACCACGTGGCATGCGACACCGGCCGCGATCGAGGCGGCGGCCGCGGCGCCGGCCACCCCCGTGCCGCCGTCCTACCAGCAGCAGTCCTACCTGCGCGCCGCCCGCCGCAACGAGAACGCGGGCTTCCGCTTCTCCCGGCTGTGTCTCATCTCCTTCGACATCGGCGGACGTCTGGACGTCGATGCGATGACCCGCACGGTCAACGACTTCCTGCGTCGACACGACACCTTCCGCAGTTGGTTCGCGATCGACGACGACCACACCGTCACCCGCCACCTGGTGGACGCCGACTCCCTGGAGTTCGCCCCCACCGACCACGGCGAGTTCGCCGACAGTGCCTCGATCCTCGCCCACGTGCAGCAGACGACGCCGGGCCCGTTCCACTGGGACTGCTTCACCGTCGGTGTGATCGAGCACGACGACAACTTCACCGTCTACTTCGCCGTCGACCACCTCAACTCCGACGGTGTCTCGCAGGCGCTCGCATGCGTCGACCTCATCGCGCTCTACGGCAGCGCGGTCTCGGGCTCCGCACCGGCACTGGCCCCCGCGGGCAGCTACCTCGACTACTGCGTGCGCGAGCGTGACGCCGGCGCCGAACTCGACCTGTCCGACGAGCGCGTCGCCCGCTGGCTGTCGCTGCTCTCGGCGAACGGCGGGACGCTCCCGCGCTTCCCGCTCGAGCTCGGTATCGCCGAGGAGGGGTACACCCGCAGCCGCATCCTCACCGTCCAACTCCTCGACGGCCCCGCGGCCGACCGCTTCGACGCGGCCTGCAAGACCAACGGCGCCGGTTTCACCGCCGGCGTCCTGACCGTCGCCGGGATGGTGGCGCACGAGATCACCGGCGCATCGCGGTATCTCGGCTTCACGCCGAAGAACACGCGGAGCACCCCGGAGGAGTTCAACTCGGTCGGCTGGTTCACCAACCTCATCCCGGTCACCACCGACTTCGGCGACGACACGTTCGCCTCGCTGGTGGGCCGGACCCAACAGTCCTTCGACGCCGGGAAGTCGCTGTCCGAGGTGTCGCTGCACCGCGTGGTCGAGTTGATCCCCGCGGACTCGGGCATCACCGTCCCCGACGGCTGGGTCGTGCCGATGGTCAGCTTCATCGACGTCCGCAAACTCCCCGGTGCGCAGATGTTCGACCACATCAACGGCGGGGTCTTCGGCAACCGCGGGTCGTCGGAGGAGGTGTACCTCTGGGTGAACCGCTTCCCCGAGTACACCGTGATGACCCTGCTGTACCCGGACACCGCCACCGCGGCCGAGTCGATCGACCACTACGTCGCGCGGTTCTCGGAGATGTTCCGGGCCGTCGCCTCGGCCGGTGACCACTCGCTGTCGCTGGCCTCGCTGACGCGCTGACCGGCGTGGCGGACTCGTCGACGCGCTCGGCACCCGACGCGTCGGTGACCGCCGGACCGGTCGGCCACGACGGCCGTCCTCGGCCGGCGACCGCCTGGGCCGCGTTCGCGGCGTGCCTCATCGCGGTCTTCATGCAGATGGTCGACACGACCATCGTCAACATCGCGCTGCCCGACCTCGCGCGCGATCTCGGGGCGACGTCGTCGGACCAGCTGTTGGTGCTCACCGTCTACACCCTGGCGTTCGCCTGCAGCCTGATGGCCGGGTCCCGGCTCGGCGAGCGCGTCGGCCGGCACCGCATGTTCGTCGGTGCACTGGCCGCGTTCACGGTGGCGTCCGTCCTGTGCGGGACGGCGACCGGGCCCACCGAACTCATCGTGCTGCGGGGCGTGCAGGGCGTGAGCGCGGCCTGCGCGTCGGCGCAGACGATCGCCGTGATCGCGACGATGTTCCCCCGGTCGCGACACCCGCTCGTGTTCGGTGTCTACGGCGCGACAGCGGGCATCGCGGCGATCTGTGGACCGGTGGTCGGCGGCGCCCTGATCTCGGCCGACGTCGCCGGGCTCGGGTGGCGGGCGATCTTCCTCGTCAACCTGCCGTTCGGGCTGATCGCCTGTGTCGTGGCGTGGCGGTGTCTGCCGGTGATGCGCGCGGTCCGCGACGTGCCGCTCGACCTCCGGGGTGTCGCCCTCTGCGCGACCGGTCTGTTCGCCCTCATCTACCCCCTCGCCGTCGGACGCGAGAAGGGCTGGCCCACCTGGACGTGGGTGCTCATGGTCGTCGCGGTGATCCTGCTCGTCGGGTTCCTCGCCCACGAACGGTCACTGCTGTCACGAGGCGGTGAACCGCTGCTGCGGGTCGACCTCTTCCGCAGCCGCGCCTTCGCGATCGGGTGCGTGCTGTCGATCGCCTTCTTCGGTGTGTTCGGTGCGTTCTTCTTCGCGATGTCGGTGACCGCGCAGTTCGGACTCGGCTACTCCGCGCTGCGTACCGGCCTCATTACGCTGCCCTTCGCGCTCGGGGCGGCCGTCGGGTCGGTGGGGTCGTCGCTCGTCGTGCCGCGCCTCGGCGCGCGCACCCTGGCGCTCGGCATGGCCGTGTTCGCCGGGGCCGTCGCGTGGACCGCCGCCCTGCTCGATCCGTCGTCGGCCGCGTTGGACCTGCCGCCACTGATACCGGCCCTGGTGCTCGGTGGTGCGGGCGTGGGGCTGTTCGTCGCGCCGCTGCAGGCGACGATCGTCTCGGGGACCACCGAGCAGACCGTCGGCTCGGCGTCCGGGATGGTCCCGACGGTGCAGCAGATCGGTGCCTCTGTCGGTCTCGCGGTGGTGGGCGTGTTCTTCTTCGCGCAGGTGGCCACCGCGGCGCCGACGGCGGCCACCCGGTCGGCGGACGGGCTGACCGCGGCGCTGCGGACGACGTCGGTACCGGCCGAGGTGACACCGTTCGTCGTCGGCTCGTTCACCGACTGCGCGCGGCGACAGCTGTCGTCGGCACGGCCGGAGGTGGCGCCACCCGGGTGCTCCACCCGCGACGCGGACACCGGCCCGCGGGCGCGGGTGCTCGCGGCGGCGACTCCCGCGCTCCGGGACGCGGCGCATCAGGCGGCAGCCCGCGCGTTCCTCGCCGCGTTCACCACGACGTTGTGGACGATCGCCGCGACGGCCGCGGTGTTGGCGGTGGCGTGTCTCGCGGTGCGGCGTACGCCTGCCGAGCCGGTCAGCTCGGCAGGTCCCCGTCCTCCGGCAGTCTGAGCTCCGAGGACTCGAGTTCCTCGATGTTGACGTCCTTGAACGTGATGACACGGACCTGCTTGACGAACCGGGCGGGTCGGTACATGTCCCACACCCAGGCGTCGGACATCCGCACCTCGAAGTAGACCTCGCCGTCGGCGTTGCGGGGCACCATCTCGACGCTGTTGGCGAGGTAGAAACGACGCTCTGTCTCGACCACGTAGGTGAACTGACCGACCACGTCCTTGTACTCGCGGTACAGCGACAGCTCCATCTCGGTCTCGTACTTCTCGAGATCCTCCGCACTCATGCGCTCAGCCTAACCAGTGCGGTCCTGCGCCGATCCCGGACGCGGGCCGGATGTCGCTCGCTCGCGGACGTTCCGGTACGACATGCGGTGTTGCGGCGACGGGCCGAGGCGATCGATGCAGGACATGTGCAGCTCGGTGCTGTACCCCTTGTGCACCGCGAACTCGTATCCCGGCAGTTCCGTGTCCATCTCGACCATGATGCGGTCCCGCGTCACCTTGGCGAGGATGCTGGCCGCGGCGATGCACGCCGCCGCCCCGTCGCCACCGATCACCGGCAGCGACGGCACCGTCAGCCCGGGCACCCGGAAGCCGTCGGAGAGCACGTATCCCGGTCGCACCGACAGCGTCGCGATCGCGCGGCGCATCCCCTCGATGTTGGCGACGTGGATGCCGATCCGGTCGACCTCCTCGGCGTCGATCACCACGACGCTGCTCGCCACCGCGTGCCGCAGCACCGAGCGGTAGAGGGTCTCCCGCATCGCCGCGGTGTGCTTCTTCGAGTCGTCGAGTTCGGCCAGCGACACCGGTTGGGTGGGCCGCAGGATGCAGGCCGCGACCACGAGCGGTCCGGCACACGCTCCGCGGCCGGCCTCGTCGACACCGGCCACCGGGCCCAGTCCGCTGTTGGTCAGGGCGAATTCGTAGGTCCGCAGGCTCGCCGCGCGTCGCACGGGCGGACGCGGCGGCCAGCGGCGGGAGCGTGCCCCCGGGAGTGCGCCGGTCACCGCTGAGGGTCGAAGGAGCCGACACCACCGATCCGGGAGAACGGATAGATGATGAAGCGCACCTTGCCTCGGACGTCGGAGATGGGGACGGTGCCCTGGAGTTCGTCGGTGATGTGGTACCGCGAGTCGGCCGAGTTGCCGCGGTTGTCACCCATCACCCACAGGTTGCCCTGGGGGACGGTGATGGGACCGAAATCCGGTCCGAGACAACTGGACAGCGTCCCGGTGCCGCCGGCGTCGAGACCGGGGTTGATGCCGGCGTCCTGCTGCTGCAGCGCCTTGTCGATGTAGGGCTCGGTCAGGGGCTTGCCGTTGACCGTGACGCCCTTCTTGTCGGCGTTGCGGCACTGCACGGTCTGGCCGCCGGTCGCGATGACCCGTTTGACGAGGTCGTTCTCGTCGGGCGGGGCGAACCCGAACCACGACAGCGCATCCTGCAGGCCACGTACCACGGTGTTGCTCGACCGCGGCGAGGTCCACCCTTCGTCCCACGACGCGGTGGGCGCCTTGAACACCACGACGTCACCCGGCGTGGGGTCGTCGAAGCGGTAGGTGAGCTTGTCGATGACGATGCGGTCGTTGGTGCATCCGGTGCAGCCGTGGAGGGTGTTCTCCATCGACTCCGACGGGATGACGTACTGGCGACCGACGAAGGTCTGCAACACCCAGGTCAACACCAGGACGCTGATGATGATGATGGCCGTCTCGCGCAGCGCCGACCGTCCGCGGCCCTCACGCCGGGGTTCGGTGGTGCGCCAGGGCTTCTCCTCGGCCTCGTCGGCGTCGGGATCACCGGGGACGTCCTGCCGGTCGTATCGCGACTCGTCGTCGAGCCGGCGATCCGGGTCGGGCCGTCCGTGGCGGGGGGTGTCGGGCACCGCGTCAGCCTAGTCCAGCGACGACCGCGGTCGCCGCGACGGCACGCGTCGCGGCGACACGGCAGAGCGTCAGCGCTTCTCCTTGATCTTGGCGGCCTTGCCGCGCAGATCACGCAGGTAGTAGAGCTTGGCGCGACGGACGTCACCGCGGGTGACGACGTCGATCTTGGCGATGGTGGGGCTGTGCACCGGGAAGGTGCGCTCGACACCGACGCCGAAGGAGACCTTGCGGACGGTGAACGTCTCGCGGATCCCGCCGCCCTGGCGACGGATCACGACGCCCTTGAACACCTGGACGCGCTCCTTCGAGCCCTCGATGACCTTGACGTGCACGTCGAGCGTGTCGCCGGGGCGGAAGTCGGGGATGTCGTCGCGCAGCGACTTCTGGTCGAGGGAGTCCAGCGTGTTCATCGGTCGGTTCCAATCTGCGTACAGGGCGTGAACAGAGGACCCGGCGCGCACACCGCGGACGATGCACTCCGACGCCGGTTCATGCTCCAGTCGTGGGTTCGCCTCTCGACGGACCGGGTGTGACACCCGGCGCGGGTGTCGCGGACGACACCGGCATGCCACCGTCGAGCGGCAACCCGACCATTGTGCCAGAGCTCCCCTCCGCTGCGGAAATCGCCCGACCGAGGGTCAGCGCGGTCCCGACAGCAGCACCGACGACCTCGGACCGGCGGGGTCGGGGGCCGGCGCGGGGTGGACGACCCGGTCGAGTTCGGTCTCCGCGGCCTCGATCGCGTGGGCGACGTCCGGGCTGCCGGCCATCAGGTCCTGCAGGAAGATCTTGGCCCGCACCAGCGGACGCCGCTGGCGGCGCTCTCGTCGGACGGCGCGTTCCATCCTCTTCGGCCGCGACGTGTAGCGCCACCGGGCCCACGGCGACGCGGGGTCGGCGAGGCGGATGGCGCCGATCAGCAGCAGCGGGAACACGAAGATGCCGATCAGCGCGGTCCACGGCTTGCCCTTGGCCACGACGATCGCGGCGATCACGAGCCCGGCGAGCCCGACGCCGACGGTGATGAGGGTCTCGGTCCAGCTGTCGTCGAAGGCGTCGGAGACGCTGATCAACTCCAGCGGCCGGAATCCCAGCAACGCCATACCGGTGGCCCCGACCATCGCGAAGACGGCGTCCACCGACGCCCGCCCCTCCTCGGCCCAGTACACGTCGCGCAGGTAGAAGATGAGGGCGAACTCGTCGAGGATGAGGGCCGCCCCGACGCCGAACGCGCACGCCAGCCACGACAGCTGCGCCTGCGTCGCGGTCATCGAGATGGCGACGATCCAGACACCGGACACCAGCGAGAGCACCACCCCGAACACCATGTGGTGGACGTGGGTCTGTCCCGCGCTGACGTTGCGGAACCACCACCGGACGTCGGCGCGGATGAGACGGACGCTGACCCGGGTCGCGACGAACCCGCCGACGAAGCCGGCGAAGAACAGCAGCAGCGGCAGCTTGCCGCCCGCCACGATGTCGTGGGTGTACCAGTGGTGCACCCGGTGAGGTTATCCCCGGGATCCCTCGCCGGGGTCGGGTTCTCCCCCGAGCAGGTCGGGACGACGCTCGCGGGTGCGGGCCAGTGACTGTTCGCGTCGCCAGGCGGTGATCGCGGCGTGGTCGCCGCCGCGCAGGACGTCGGGCACCGACAGCCCGCGCCAGGTCTGCGGGCGGGTGTAGGCGGGTGCCTCGAGCAGGCCGTCGGAGAACGAGTCCTGGCGGTGGGACTCGGCGTTGCCGAGCACCCCGTCGACGAGGCGGACGATCGCCTCGACCATCACGATCGTGGCGGCCTCGCCGCCGATGAGGACGTAGTCGCCGATGGACAGTTCGAGGACCCGGACGCGGCGCGCGGCGTCGTCGACGACGCGCTGGTCGATGCCCTCGTACCGCCCGCAGGCGAACACGAGATGGCGTGTCGCGGAAAGCTCCTCGGCGACGTCCTGGGTGAAGGGGACGCCCGCCGGGGTGGGGACGACGAGGATCGCGTCGTCGGGGCACACGTCGTCGAGACACGGCCCCCAGATCTCGGGCTTCATCACCATGCCGGGGCCGCCGCCGTAGGGCGAGTCGTCGACGGCGCGGTGGACGTCGTGGGTCCAGTCGCGCAGGTCGTGGACGGTCATCGAGACGATGCCGCGCTCGGCGGCACGGCCCAACAGCGACATGCGCAGCGGCGCGAGGTAGTCCGGGAAGATCGACACGACGTCGAGCCGCATGCGCGGCCCCTCCCCCGTCGGCGTCTGCCCGGTGGGCGTCGAGGTGGTCACAGGTCGAGCAGGCCGTCGGGCGGGTCGATCTCGACGACCGTCGTGGTCACGGTCGGGACGATCTCCGCCACGAACGGCACGAGGACCTCTCGGCGGTGCTCGTCCTCGCCCACGGCGACGACGAGCGTGTCGCCGCCCGGCAGATGCAGCACGTCGGCGAGGGTGCCGACCTCGTCCCCGCCGACCGTCCGGACGGGGACGCCGATGATCTCGTGGTCGTAGAACTCGTCGGGGTCGTCGCCGGACGTGACGGAGTCGGCGTCGACGACGAGCACGACCCCGCGCAGGTCGTCCGCGGCGGTCCTGTCGTCGACGCCGTCGAGACGGACGAGCAACCGGTCGCCGTGGTCACGCGCGGAGACGACACCGAAAGAGCGTTCCCCCGCCCCGCGCGGCAGCTTGCCGCGCAGAACGGTGCCGGGGGCGAAGCGGGAGTCGGGGTCGTCGGTGCGGACGTCGACGACGACCTCACCGCGCACCCCGTGCGACTTGACGATCCGACCGACCGCGAGATCCATCGGCGGCGTGGACCTCAGCGGTCGGTGTCGACGATGTCCAGACGGACGCCGCGGCCACCGATCCCGCCGACCAGGGTCCGCAGGGCGGTCGCGGTGCGACCACCACGACCGATCACCTTGCCCAGGTCCTCGGGGTTGACGTGCACCTCGACCATCCGCCCGCGGCGGCCGGTGATGTACTCCACCCGCACGTCGTCGGGGTTGGCGACGATGCCGCGCACCAGGTGCTCGACGGCGTCGGCGACGACAGCACTCACTCGGCGGCCTCGGTGGCCGGGGTCTCCTCGGCGGTGGCCTCGGCATCGGCCTTCTTCGGTGCACGCTTCTTCGGGGTGGTTGCCTCACCGGCGGGCTCACTGTCGGCCGACGCGAGGGCGGCGTTGAACAGGTCGAGCTTGCTCGGCTTGGGCTCCTTCACCTTCAGGGTGCCCTCGGCGCCCGGCAGGCCCTTGAACTTCTGCCAGTCGCCGGTGATCTTCAGCAGGGCCTGCACCGGCTCGGTGGGCTGTGCGCCGACGCCGAGCCAGTACTGCGCACGCTCGGAGTCGATCTCGATCAGGCTCGGCTCTTCCTTCGGGTGGTACTTGCCGATCGTCTCGATGGCGCGACCGTCCCGGCGGGTGCGGGCGTCGGCGACGACCACGCGGTACTGGGGGTTGCGGATCTTGCCGAGTCGCGTGAGCTTGATCTTGACTGCCATGGGTCTCTCTTCTCTGGTCACAGCGCGATTCAGCGACCCACCCGGTGTGGTGGGCCCGGTTTCGCGGATGATGCGGCGTGACCGTCGGGCGGCGCATGACCGGGTCCGACGTACCGGCGGACCATTGTGCCAGAGGGGCCACCCACCCCGAAATCGCGCGGGCGCGGCGTCAGAGGACGGCGCCGCCGACGACGACCGCGTCCGGGGCGCGCAGGACGGCGAGATCGGCGCGGGGGTCGTCGGCCAGGACGAGCAGGTCGGCCCGGTCGCCGTCGGCCAGAGCGCCCGCGGACAGCCACGTCCGTGCCTCCACGGTCGCGGCGCGCAGCACCCGCACGGCGTCGAGCCCTACTCCGGTGAGCGCGGTGACCTCGTCGACGATCCGGCCGTGTCCGACGAACCCGCCGGCGTCGGTGCCGGTGAAGACGGGCACGCCCGCCTCCACAGCCGCTGCGACCACGCCGGGCGCCCCGGCGTGCAGGGCCCGCATGTGCGCGGCGTAAGTCGGGAAGCGATCGGCCGAGTCGGCGATGCCGGGGAAGTTGTCGACCTGGATCAGGGTCGGCACCAGGGCGATCTCGCGTCGGGCCATCTCGGCGATCAGGTCGTCGGTGAGACCGGTGCCGTGCTCGATGCAGTCGACGCCGGCGGCGATGAGACCGTGCAGTGCATCGGTGCCGAAGACGTGCGCGGTGATGCGGGCGCCCTCGTCGTGGGCGGCCGCCACCGCAGCGGCGACCTGGTCGTCGGTCCACAGCGGGGTGAGGTCACCGACCTCGCGGTCGATCCAGTCGCCGACCAGCTTCACCCAGCCGTCGCCGGCGCGCGCCTGTCGACGGACCTCGTCGGCGAGGGTGTCGGGGTCGTCGAGTTCGACACCGTAGTCGCGCAGGTACCGCTTGGGGCGGGCGATGTGCCTGCCGGCCCGCAGGAACCGCGGGCAGCGCGGGTCGTCGTCGAGAGGGTGGGTGTCGACCGGCGACCCGACCTCTCGGATCAGCAGGGCACCCGCGCGGGCGTCGGCGAGCGCGAACTGCCGCGCCTGCCCGATCGTCACGCCGAGCCCCGGCGCGATCCCGACGTGGTTGTGGGCGTCGACGAGGCCCGGCAGCAACCAGGCGTCGTCGGCGACGGTCAGCGCGCCGGGCACCGGGTCGTGTCGGATGATTTCGCCGTCGGTCCACAGCTCGCGCGGCTCCCCCGTCAGCGCGTCGCGGCCACGGACGTGCAGTGGCGGCGAGGAGGGTCGCGTCATCGTCGGCGCGTCAGCGCTTCTTGGGCTGCAGGCTCGACAGGTCGATCCCCTCCAGCCCCGGGGGGAGCTGGTCGAGGCCGGCGGGCATGTTCGACAGGTCGGGGAAGCCGGCGGGCATGCCGGGCATCCCGCCCCGCATCTTCGGCGGCGTCGGACCGCGTCCGCCCTTCTTCCCCTTCTTGCCGCCCTTCTTGCGGTTGGTGCGCCGGTTGCCGCCGGGCATGCCCATGCGCCCCGACATCTGGGCCATCATCTTGCGGGCCTCGTAGAAGCGGTCGACGAGCTGGTTGACCTCGCTGACGCTCACTCCGGACCCGTTGGCGATCCGCAGGCGTCGGGACGCGTTGATGATCTTCGGGTTGTCCCGCTCGCCCGGGGTCATGCCGCGGATGATCGCCTGCACGCGGTCGAGCTGCTTGTCGTCGACCTGCGCCAGGGCGTCCTTCATCTGCCCGGCGCCGGGGAGCATCCCCAGCAGGTTCCCGATCGGGCCCATCTTGCGGATCATCAGCATCTGCTCGAGGAAGTCCTCGAGGGTCAGCTCGCCCTGGGTGATCTTGGCCGCGGCGGCTTCGGCCTGCTGGGCGTCCCAGTGCTCCTCGGCCTGCTCGATGAGCGAGAGCACGTCGCCCATGCCCAGGATGCGGCTCGCCATCCGGTCGGGATGGAAGACGTCGAAGTCCTCGAGCTTCTCGCCCGACGACGCGAACATGATCGGCCGTCCGGTGATCTCCCGCACCGACAGCGCGGCACCACCGCGGGCGTCGCCGTCGAGCTTGGTGAGCACGACACCGGTGAAGTCCACGCCCTCGGCGAAGGCCTCGGCGGTGGTGACGGCGTCCTGACCGATCATCGCGTCGACGACGAACAGCACCTCGTCGGGCTGGACGGCGTCGCGGATCCCCTTGGCCTGCGCCATGAGTTCGGCGTCGATGCCGAGGCGTCCGGCGGTGTCGACGATGACCACGTCGTGCTGGCGGGCACGGGCGTGCTCGATGCCGTCGCGGGCGACCTCGATCGGGTCGGCGGCGCTGACGCCGAGAACGCCCTCACCCCCGACCGACGTGCCGGGGTGCGGCGCGAACACGGGGGTACCGGCCCGCTGACCGACGACCTTGAGCTGCTCGACGGCGCCGGGGCGCTGGAGGTCGCAGGCCACGAGCAGCGGGGTGTGACCCTGCTTGACCAGCCACGCCGACAGCTTGCCGGCCAGCGTGGTCTTACCGGCGCCCTGCAGTCCGGCCAGCATGATGACCGTCGGGGGCGTCTTGGCGAACGCGATGCGCCGCGTCTCGCCACCCAGGACCGCGACGAGTTCCTCGTTGACGATCTTGACGATCTGCTGGGCCGGGTTCAGCGCCCCCGAGACCTCGGAGCCCTTGGCGCGCTCCTTGATGCGCGCGATGAACCCGCGCACCACCTGCAGCGAGACGTCGGCGTCGAGCAGGGCCAGACGGATCTCCCGGCAGGTCCGGTCGATGTCGGCGTCGGACAGCTTGCCCTTGCCGCGCAGGTCCTTGAGGGCACCGGTCAACCGGTCGGACAGGGAATCGAACATGACCACCAGGGTATTCGACGGGGCGACGGTGTCGGTGTCAGGCGCCGGGGACACCGCCGCGGGAGCTCTCCGCGGTCGGCGTGGGCGCCTCGGACTCCCGGGGCGGTTCGGGTGGCGGCACCACCGCGATGACGGCGGCCGCGAGCTCCGACCGCCGCTGCGGGGAGTCGTCGGGCAGCCGCAGACAGAACGTGTCCACGACGGTCCCGCCGAGCGTCTCGACCGTGGCCCAGACGATGTCGACGCCGTGGTGTTCGAGGACCGCCGACACCCGTGACAGCAGGCCTGTCCGGTCGGCGGCGCGCAGTTCGAGGACCGGTCCGCTCCCGGCCGTCGGGTCGCCGTCGATCCACAGCACCCGCGGCGGAGCCATCGCGAACAGCGCGGGTACCGCCACCGGGGTGCCGTCCTCGGACGGCGTCGCAACCGGCACCGGCGACCCCGCCTCGCGCGCGTCCAGGCGCCGGATGACGTCGAGGGTGCCCGCGGTGGCCTGCAGCACCTGCTGGCGCAGCAGGCCCGGATCGGGCGGTTCGCCGAACGCGGGGATCACACGGAACGTGTTGACCACGCTGCCCGCGTGCGACTGCACCGTCGCGGTGTGGCAGCGCAACCCGTTGAGCGCCAACACACCCGACGTCGTCGAGAGCAGGCCGGGACCGTCCGGGGCGATGACGGTGACCACCCTGGTGTGCGAGCCGGGGATCGCCGCGATGTCGACGTGCACTCCCCCGGCCTCGGCGCGGCGGCGCTGGTCGTCGGTGAGCGGCTCGGGTCGGTGCAGCTCCTCGCCTGCCATGACCCGGAGACAGCGTCGGACCAGCTCGGAGATCAGCGAGGACTTCCAGTCGCCCCACACCCCCGGCCCAGTGGCCAGAGAGTCCGCCTCGGCCAGCGCGGCGAGCAGTTCGAGCAGCACCCGGTCGCCGCCGACGGTGTCGACGACGAACTGCGTGGTGGCGGGGTCGTCGGGGTCGCGCCGTGTCGCCGTCACGGGCAGGAGCAGGTGGTGGCGGACCATCGCCGAGAGCGTGGCGACGTCCTGCGGCCACAGGCCGAACCGGTTGCCGATCTGGGTGGCCAGTTCGGCGCCGACGACGCTGTGGTCGGCGCCGCGGCCCTTGCCCAGGTCGTGCAGCAGTGCGCCGAGCACCAGCAGGTCGGGCCGGGACACCCGGGTGGTCATGGTGGACGCGTAGACGGCGGTCTCGACGAGATGCCGGTCGACGGTCCACGTGTGGACGGGGTCGCGGGGCGGCAGGTCACGTACCGCGCCCCACTCGGGCAGCAGCCGCCCCCACAAGCCGGTCCGGTCGAGCGCCTCGATCGGCGCGACCATGTGTCGTCCCGTACCGAGCAGCACCAGCAGGTCGCTGAGGGCCTCGGCGGGCCACGGCTCACGCAGTTCGGGTGCGTGGTCGGCGAGGCGGGTGAGGGTCGAGGCGCTCATCGGCAGTCCGGTACGGGCGGAGGCGGCCGCCACCCGCAGGATCAGGCCGGGGTCCTTGCTGGGGATCGCGTTGCGCGCCAACACGACCTCGCCGGCGTGCTCGACGACACCCTCGTCGAGCGGCCGGCGCACCGGGGAGCGCCGCAGCTTCGCCAGCCCGCGGCGCGGCAGGGCGTTGCCGGCGGTCCGCAGCCCGACGTCGACGGAGTACCCGATCGTGCGGGCGCTGTCGCTGATGACCCGGGCGAGGTCGAAGCGGTCGCCGATGCGCAGCGCGGCACCGATCTCGTCGGCGTCCTGCGCACGCAGCTGCTCGCGAGGCCGTCCGGCGATCCTGTGCAGCTCGGTACGGATGTCGAGGAGGCGACCGTAGGCGGTCTGCAGCCCCGCGCCGGGCGAGTCCGGGCGCAGGGTGCCCATCCCGTCCGTGAGCTGGGCGGTGGCCAGCGCGCCGAGCATCTGCACGTCCCGCAGGCCACCGCGCCCGTTCTTCAGGTCGGGTTCGGCGCGGTGCGCGATGTCGCCGCTGCGCCGCCAGCGGTCGTGGGCGGACTCGACGAGCTGCGGGAAGCGGGTGCGGATGTCGGTGCGCCACTGGCGACGGACCCCCGAGATCAGCAGGGCCGACAATGACTCGTCGCCCGCGATGTGCCGGGCCTCGAGCAGTCCGAGTGCGGCACTCATGTCCTGCGAGGCGACCTGCAGCGCCTGCGGCACCGTGCGGACGCTGTGGTCGAGCTTGATGTGGGCGTCCCACAGCGGATACCAGAGGCCGTCGGCGACCTCGGCGACCCGCGCGGGGTCCATGTCGTCGTGCAGCAGGATCAGGTCGAGGTCGGAGTGCGGCAGCAACTCCTGCCGACCCAGTCCCCCGACCGCGACGATCGCGAACCCGCTGTCGGGGCGGATCCCCAGTTCGGCACCCTTCGTGGTGAGCCAGAAGTCGTGGAGGTCGACGAGCACCTGTCGCAGCCCGGCGGCGTCGTCGCGCTGTGCGGCGTCGCTGTGGGTGAGGAGTTGTCGGCGGGCGGCGACGAGGTCCGCGGCGGCCGACGACGGGACAGGCCCCGATCCCGGCGTGGAGCCGGGGCCGGGGCCTGTCGTGTCGTCGCCGGAGGACCCGGCGCCACCGGAGGTGACGAACGGCACGGGTGTCGGTGCCTCTTACAGCGCGTCTGCGCCGCGCTCGCCCGTACGGACACGGACGACCGCGTCCACCGGGGACACCCAGACCTTGCCGTCACCGATCTTGCCGGTCCGTGCGGCCTCGACGATCACGTCGACGACCTTGTCGACGGCGGCGTCGTCGACGACCACCTCGACACGGACCTTCGGGACGAAGTCCACCGAGTACTCCGCGCCGCGGTAGACCTCGGTGTGGCCCTTCTGTCGGCCATAGCCCTGGACCTCGCTGACCGTCATGCCGAGCACACCGGCCTGCTCGAGTCCGGTCTTGACGTCCTCGAGTGTGAACGGCTTGACGATTGCTGTGACCAGTTTCACTTGCTCATCCCTCCTTGCCGAGAGCGATGCCGCTCTGGCTCAACGCGCTGGTTCCCGAGGTCCCGCCGAGTGCCGCGAAGTCGTACGCGGACTCCGCGTGCTGCGACTCGTCGGCACCCTCGGCCTCTGCTTCGGGATCGATCCGCAGGCCGATGGTGAACTTGATGATCAGGCCGATTATGGCAGTTCCGATCGCGGAGTAGGCGAGCACCGAGAACGCACCGACCGCCTGACGCCACAGCTGGTCGAAACCGCCGCCGTAGAAGAGGCCGTCGACCGCCGCCGGTGCCTGGTGCGTTGCGACGAGGCCCACGAGCAGCGTGCCGAGGAGACCACCGACGAGGTGGACACCCACGACGTCGAGGGAGTCGTCGAAGCCGAGCTTGAACTTCAGGCCGACCGCGAGGGCGCAGATCGCGCCGGCGACGACACCGATCACCAGTGCTCCGAGCACGTTGACCGACGAACACGACGGCGTGATCGCGACCAGACCGGCGACGACACCCGACGCGCCGCCGAGCGAGGTGGCCTTGCCGTCACGGATGACCTCGACCACGAGCCAGGCGAGCATGGCCGCGCCGGTGGCGACGGTGGTGGTGAGGAACGTCGAACCGGCGGTGCCGTTGGACGACGTCGCCGACCCGGCGTTGAAGCCGTACCAGCCGAACCACAGCAGGCCTGCGCCGAGCATGACGAACGGCAGGTTGTGCGGGCGCATCGGTGTCTGCGGCCAGCCGCGACGCTTGCCGAGGAGGATCGCGAGGACCAGACCGGCGACGCCGGCGTTGATGTGGACCGCGGTACCACCGGCGAAGTCGATCGCCTTCAGCTTGTTGGCGATCCAGCCGCCGTGCTCACCGGTGTACCCGTCGAAGGCGAAGACCCAGTGCGCGACGGGGAAGTACACGATGGTCGACCAGAGGACGGTGAAGGCGGCCCACGCGCTGAACTTCATGCGGTCGGCGACGGCACCGGAGACCAGGGCGACGGTGATGATGGCGAACATCAGCTGGAACATGACGAACACCGACAGCGGCAGGGTGCCGAACAGCGGGATGTTGACCGCGTCGGACGCCGCGGTGCCGGTGGCGGCGTCGGCGGCGACCGCAGCCGCGCCGTTGCCGCTGATGACACCCTTCAGGCCGAGGTACTGACCCGGGTCACCGATCACGCCGCCCTTGTCCTCGCCGAACGCGAAGGAGAACCCGTACAGCGCCCACAACACGGTCACGATGCCCATGGACGAGACGCTCATCATGATCATGTTGAGGACGTTCTTGGCGCGCACCATGCCGCCGTAGAAGAACGCCAGACCTGGGGTCATCAGCAACACGAGCGCAGAGCTCGCGAGCATCCAGGCGGTGTCTCCGGCATCCGGGACACCCATTGCGGGGTAAGCCACCAATTCCTCCTCGTGTCACACCGGTCGGCCCGACGCGGGTCATCCGGCTTCGATCTGCAAGGAGGTTGCTATCCGCATGTTTCGGTGGTGGCTATGCCATGTTTCTCCCGTGTGAACCAAACGGGCACGCAGATGACGTCCGTGTATCGCCGCAGGTCACCAAACCCGTTTGGGCGGCTAATCAGCGATGGGGCAGGCAGGCCGGATCTCAGCCGAGCAGCGCGTCCACGAACGCCCCCGGCTCGAACGGCGCCAGGTCGTCGGCGCCCTCGCCCAGTCCGACCAGTTTGACCGGCACGCCGAGCTCGCGCTGCACACGGAAGACGATGCCGCCCTTCGCGGTGCCGTCGAGCTTCGTCAGCACGACGCCCGTGATGTCGACGACGTCACCGAACACCTTCGCCTGCGTGAGGCCGTTCTGACCGGTCGTCGCGTCGAGGACGAGGAGGACCTCGTCGACGGTGGCCTTCTTCTCCACCACGCGCTTGACCTTGCCCAGCTCGTCCATCAGGCCGGTCTTGGTGTGCAGGCGACCGGCCGTGTCGACGACGACCACGTCGACGCCGTCGGCGACGCCGCTCGCCACGGCCTCGAACGCCACCGACGCCGGGTCGGCGCCCTCCTTGCCGCGGACGGTGATCGCACCCACCCGTTCCCCCCACGTCTGCAGCTGGTCGGCCGCGGCGGCGCGGAACGTGTCGGCCGCGCCGAGCAGGACACGACGGCCGTCGGCGACGAGGACGCGCGCCAGCTTGCCGACGGTGGTCGTCTTGCCGGTGCCGTTCACCCCGACGACCAACAACACGGCCGGCGTCTCGGCGTGCGGCAGCGCGCGGATGGACCGGTCCATGTCGGGCAGCAGCTCGTCGACGAGGACCGTGCGCAGGACCTCGCGCGCCCCGGCCGCGGTCCGCACCGAGGACTCGGCGAGCCCGGTGCGCAGACGCTCGACGACGGCCGTGGTGGTCGCCGACCCCAGGTCGGCCGAGAGCAGCACGTCCTCGACCTCCTCCCACGACTCCTCGTCGAGGTCACCACCGCCGAGCAGACCCAGGACGCCCTTGCCGAGCGTCGACTGGGAGCGGGCGAGGCGGCCCCGCAGGCGGGTGAGGCGTCCCTCGACGGGCTCGATGACGTCGCGCTGCGGAAGCCGCTCGTCGAGCGTCGCCGCGTCGTCGGGGACGACGATCTCGTCGGGGGCCGACGGCCGCTCCACCACCGGCGGTGTCTCCGGCACCGGCTGGGTGACGGACGGCGTGTCGTCGACGGGGACGTCGACGTCGGGCAGGGAGAGGTCGGTGAAGGAGCGCTTCGGCGCGTCCCGCGGCACCGACGCGTCGTCGCCGACACGGGGCTGCCCGTCGGTGTCGGTGCGGTCGGGCAGGAGGTCGGCGGCGCCACCGGCCGGCGGGTCCGCCGGGGCCGGTCGCTCCTCGTCGGTGGCGGTGCCGCCCTGGGTGAACGAGAAGCCGCCCCCGGCCTGGTAGGACCCGGACCGGTCGACCTGGCGCGGGGTGGTGTCGGTGTCGGCCTCGCGCAGCGAGATCCGGCGGCGTCGGCTGATGACGATGCCGACGACGAGGGCGATGAGGAGGACCGCGACGACCGCGACGGCGATCACGACGATCAGTTCGGTGCTCACCCGTTCATGGTGTCACCGCTGTGGGGGTACGGCGTCAGCGGGCCGCGACGCCCGTGTCGGTCACCGAGCCGCGACACCCGTGTCGGTCACCGCGCCGCGACACCCGTGTCGACGCCACGCAGGCGCTGGGAGATGACGGTGGTGATGCCGTCGCCCTGCATGCTGACGCCGTAGAGCGCGTCCGCGATCTCCATCGTCGGCTTCTGGTGGGTGATGACGATGAGCTGCGAACGCTCGCGGAGCTGTTCGAACAGTCGGATCAGACGTCGCAGGTTGGTGTCGTCGAGGGCTGCCTCGACCTCGTCCATCACGTAGAACGGCGACGGCCGGGCCCGGAAGATCGCGACCAGCATCGCGATCGCGGTCAGCGACTTCTCGCCGCCGGACAGCAGCGACAGGCGTTTGACCTTCTTGCCCGGCGGTCGAGCCTCCACCTCGATGCCGGTGGTCAGCATGTCTCCCGGGTCGGTGAGGACGAGACGGCCCTCGCCGCCGGGGAAGAGCGTGGTGAACACCTCGACGAACTCCCGCTCGACGTCGGCGTAGGCCTCGGTGAAGACGCGCAGGATCGTCTCGTCGACCTCGGCGACGACGTCGAGCAGGTCGCGGCGGGCGTTGCGCACGTCCTCCAACTGGGTGGAGAGGAAGGTGTAGCGCTCCTCGAGCGCCGCGAACTCCTCCAGCGCCAGCGGGTTGACCTTGCCCAGCGCGGTGAGGTCCTTCTGCGCGGTCTTCGCGCGACGCTCCTGCGTGGCCCGGTCGTAGGGCATCGGCGCGGGCGCCACGACGATCTCGCCCCGCTCCTTCGCCTGCTCGTACTCGGCGACCTCGAGCGCGCTCGGCGGCAGCGGGACGTCGGGGCCGTACTCGGCGACGAGGTCGTCGGGTCCGATGGACCACGTCTCCATGATCTGCGCCTCGAGCTGCTCCACGCGCAGGGCGAGCTGGGCGCCGGCCACCTCGTCGGCGTGCAGTTCCTCGCGGAGACCGGCCAGCTCGGCCGTCAGCTCGGCGACGCGGCGCCGGGCGACGTCGAGTTGCGTCGAGCGCTGGGTGCGGGCGGCCTCGAGACGGTCGCGGATGTCCTGGGCCGCCGACACCGACCCCCGCAGCCGACCGTCGATCCCGTCGCAGGCCGCGACCACCGCGGCGGCCACCTCCGCGGCGCGGGCGCGGGCCGCGTTCTGGCGTTCCGCACGGGCACGGGACTCGCGTTCGGCCGCGGCGGAGCGGCGCAGCTGATCCGCGCGACCACGGATGGACGCCAGTCGCTCCTCGGCCGTCCGCAGCGCCAGACGCGCATCGGTCTCCTCCGACCGCGCGTCGGCGACGGCGGCGGCCGCGGCGGCGCGCTCGGCGTCGGCACCGGTGTCGGTCACGTGGTCGTCGGGGTCGACGCGGGCGGCCTGCAGCCGCCGCTCCATCTCGGCGAGCTCCGCGACGGCGGTCGCCCGGTTCGACTCGACCGCCGCCCGACGCACCGCCAGGCGTTCGGCCTCGCCGTGCGCGGCGCGCACCGACTGGCCGAGCCGGGCGAGCTGTTCGTAGACGGCGCCGACCGCGGCGTCGGACTCGTGGAGTGCGGTGACCGCGTCGTCGGCGGCGAGCCGGCGGGCCTCCTGGTCGGCGAGAGCACCCGACAGCGCCGCGGACAGCTCCTCGCAGCGGTGCCGGGCGATGACCAGATCCGCTTCCGCGGAGTCGATCTCGGCCTGCAGCTCCAGTGCCGACGGGCGCCGGTCGGAGCCGCCGCTGAGCCAGCCGGGCCCCACGACGTCGCCGTCGCGGGTGACGACGAGCAGCCGGTCACCGGCATCCGCGGCGTCGCGCGCGATCCGCGTGGCGACGTCGAGGTCGTCGGCGACGACCGTCTGGGCCAGGACGAGGTCCATCGCGCCCTGCAGGTCGTCGGGGGCGCGGACGAGGTCGGCGATCCAGCGGGCCCCGACCGGCAGGGTGACCGTGCGCGCGGGGTGGTGCCGCGGGAGACCGCCCACGACGAGCGCGGCGCGACCCGCGTCGGCCTCCTTGAGTCGACGCAGCGCGGTGTGGGCGGCCCCGTGGTCGGTCGCCGCGACGGCGTCCTCGGCCGGTCCGAGCGCGGCGGCGACCGCGGTCTCGTAGCCCGGTTCGATCCGCAGCACGTCGGCCAGGGCACCGCGCAGGCCGTCGATCCCGTGGCCGTCGGCGAGGAGCCAGGCGCCGCCGTCACGGCGGCTCAGACCCGTCGACAGTGCGTCGATGCGCGCGGTCAGTGAAGCGACCTGCTGTTCGGCGGCGCGTTCGGCGGCCTGCAGTTCGGTGACGCGGGCGTTCGCGGCGTCGAGAGCGGCGACGGTCCGCTCGTGGTGCTCGTCGAGGCCCTTCTCGGTCGCGTCGAGTTCGGGCACCCGCGCCTGCACCGCGTCGAACTCGCGTTGCGCCTCGTCGGCCCGCTGCGCCGCCTCGACGATCGCCTCCGACAACCGCGTGTCCTCGGCCTCGGCCGACTCGACCCGCGCGGCGAGGGTCGTCACCTGCCCCTCGAGACGGACCAGGCCCTCCCTGCGGTCGGCGACCGCCCGCACGGCGGCCATGTGGGCGCGCTCGGCCTCGCTCGCGACCGACTCCGCGGCCTGCAGTGCCGCCCGCGCGGACTCGAGCGTGTCCTGTGCCTCCTCGACGGCCTCGGAGCGGATGGCCTCGTCCTCGGCGGCTGCCTCGGCGGCGGCGTCGAGTTCGTCGGGGTCGCGGCCCGCCTCGACGACCACCGGCTCGGCGAGATGCCGGGACCGTTCGGCGGCGACCCGTCGCGTCGCGTCGATGCGCTCGGCGAGCGCGGACAGGCGGAACCAGCTCGCGGCGGCGGCCTGCGCGGCAGGGGCGATGGCCGCGACCTGCTCCTCGTGACCGGTCATCTCGGCCGTCGCGGCGTCGAGCGCCGCGGCCACGGCGTCCGAGCGTTCCCGGATCTGCGCCTCGACGGCGTCGCGGTCGGCGCGGGACGCCCGGAGGGTGACGAGGTCGTCGGCGGCGAGGCGCAGGCGCGCGTCCCGCAGGTCGGCCTGGACGGTGGCCGCGCGGCGGGCCACCTCGGCCTGACGGCCGAGCGGCTTGAGCTGGCGGCGGAGTTCGTCGGTGAGGTCGGTCAGCCGGGCCAGGTTGGCCTGCATCGACTCGAGCTTGCGGACGGCCTTCTCTTTGCGCTTGCGGTGCTTGAGGACGCCGGCGGCCTCCTCGATGAACGCGCGCCGGTCCTCGGGACGGGACTCGAGGATCGCCGCGAGACGCCCCTGACCGACGATGACGTGCATCTCGCGTCCGATCCCGGAGTCGCTGAGCAGTTCCTGCACGTCCATGAGCCGGCATGTGCTGCCGTTGATCTCGTACTCACCGGCGCCGTCGCGGAACATTCGCCGCGTGACCGAGACCTCGGAGTAGTCGATGGGCAGGGCGCCGTCGGCGTTGTCGATCGTCAGCGTCACCTCGGCGCGTCCCAGCGGTGCGCGACCGGACGTGCCGGCGAAGATGACGTCCTCCATCTTGCCGCCGCGCAGAGCCTTCGCGCCCTGCTCCCCCATCACCCAGCTGAGTGCGTCGACGACGTTGGACTTGCCGGAGCCGTTCGGGCCGACGACGCAGGTGATCCCCGGTTCGAACCGGAGCGTCGTGGCCGACGCGAAGGACTTGAATCCCTTCAACGTCAGGCTCTTGAGGTGCACGACGGTAGAGGGTAATCGCCAGGGCGACCGGCGGGTGAACTCCGCGCGACACCGCGGTGCGTGTCAGCGCTCGACGAAGCCGTCGAACTCCCCGGTCGCGGGGGCGGTGTCGTCGACGACGAGGTCGACGTGGCCGGGTGTCTCGCCGCCGCGCAGCAGCTCGAGCAGCCGGGCGGTCTGCTCGGGCGTCCCCTCCGCCACGACGAGCACCCGACCGTCGGCCTGGTTCGCCGCATACCCCGTGAGCCCGAGTTCCAGCGCCCGCGAGCGCGTCCACCAGCGGAACCCCACGCCCTGGACGTGTCCGTGCACCCAGGCGGTCAGCCGCACCGCGCCGGTCGACGAACTCACGGCGTCGGGATGTCGAGCTCGACGGTCGTGCCGGCCTTCAGGGTCCGGCCGACGGTGCAGCTGGCGTCGACGGACCGGCGCACGACGGTCAGCAGTCGGTCGAGGGCCGCGGCGTCGAGGCCGGAGAGGTCGAGCTCGAGCGACTCCTGCAGGTGCGGGTACACCTCGTTCTCGCGGTCGGCGTCGCCGGAGACGCGGACCGTCGCGGCGTAGTCGTCGCCGAGACGGCGGGCGAGGGTCGCGTCGGAGCTCATGCCGGTGCAGGCGGCGAGCGCGATCTTCAGCAGTTCACCGGGGGTGAACACACCGTCGACGTCGACCGACCCGACCTCGACGGTGGCCCCGCGGGAACTGTGCCCGACGTACCGGCGCGTGCCGATACGTTCCACCCAGAGCTCGGTGGCGGCGGGTGCGGTGTTCTCTGCGGTCATGACAGCAGTCAACACGGTGCCGACGGCGGCGATTCCGGCACGCCGGGCGCGGCGGTCAGCGGACGAAGCGGTACCCCATCCCCGCCTCGGTGAGCAGATGTCGCGGGTGGGTGGGATCCGGCTCGAGCTTGCGGCGCAGACCGGCGAGATACACACGGAGGTAGTGGGTCTGAGAGTGGTACGAGGGTCCCCACACCTCGTGCAGCAGCTCGCGTTGCCCGACGAGCTTGCCCTCGTTGCGCACCAGCATCTCCAGCACGCCCCACTCGGTCGGCGTGAGGTGGACCGGTTCGCCCTCGCGCGTGACGATCTTGGCGGTGAGGTCCACCACGAACGCCCCGGCGTCGACGACGGGGACCTCGGCTCCGGGCGCGGGCGCCTCGGCGCGACGGACCGCCGCGCGCAGCCGGGCCAACAGCTCCTCCATGCCGAACGGCTTCGTGACGTAGTCGTCGGCGCCGGCGTCGAGCGCATCGACCTTGTCGGCGGAGTCGACCCGCGCGGACAGGACGATCACCGGCACCGTCGTCCAGCCGCGGAGACCGGAGAGCACGGCCATGCCGTCCATGTCCGGCAGACCGAGATCGAGGATGACGACCTGCGGGTCGGTCTGTGCCGCGGCCCGCAGCGCACCCGCCCCGGTGGACGCGGTCGTGACCTCGAATCCCCGCGCGCGCAGGTTGATCCGCAGTGCACGCAGGATCTGCGGCTCGTCGTCGACGACGAGCACGCGCACGGGCTCAGGTGCCGGTGGTTGCGACACCCTGCACATCCTCTCGCTCGGGGGACGCGACCGTCCCGTCGGTGACATCCGCAGCCTCGTCGGCGGGCAGGTCGACCACCATGGTGGACCCCCCGCCCGGGGTCTCGACGACCTCGAGCTGTCCGCCCATGGCCTCGGTGAACCCCGAGGCCACCGACAGGCCCAGCCCGACACCGGAACTGGAGTTCTGGTCCCCGAGGCGGTGGAAGGCGGCGAGCACCGCCGCCCGATCGCCCTCGTCGATGCCCACGCCGTGGTCGACGACGAGCACGCGTACCCGGCGGGAGGCACTCGTCGCGGTGTCGGCGTCGATGTCGCCCGGGTCGGGCTCGGCACGGACGGTCACCGTCGCGTCGCCGGAGTGTCGGAGCGCGTTGTCGATGAGGTTCGCCAGGACCCGTTCCAGCAGCACGGGATCGGCCCACACGAGGACGTGCCCGCCGTCGACGCGGACCCGCTCGGTCGCGGTGGTGGCGTAGCTGGCCATGCCCACCAGGACCCGTCCGACCACCTCGCCGAGGTAGACGTGCCGCATCTGCGGCCGGACGACGCCCGCGGCCAGACGAGACGAGTCGAGCAGGTTGCCGACGATGGCGGTGAGGTGGTCCGTCGACTCCTCGATGGTGGCGAGCAGTTCGGCGGTGTCCTCCGGGGAGAACGAGACGTCGGTGCTGCGCAGGCTCGACGCCGCCGCCTTCACCGCGGCCAGCGGGGTGCGCAGGTCGTGGCTGACGGCCGAGAGCAGTGCGCGACGGAGCTTGTCGGTCTCGGCCAACGCCCGCGCCTCCGACGCGGCCTCGGCGAGGCGGCGACGTTCCACCACACCGGCGGCCTGGGTCGCGACCGCCGTCAGCACACGCCGGTCACGGCCCGTCGGCGAGGGCCCGCGCAGCAGCATCGCGTACTCCCCCGACGCGACGGTGCACACCGTGTCGGCGTCCCCGGGCCGGGTGGCGGGGTCGGTCCCGACCGCGTTCTCCACGACGGGGACGGAATCGCCGGCGAGTCGGACCACCGACACCGACGTCTGCCCGAAGGTGTCGCGCACCAGCTCGAGCAGCGTGCCGGGGCTGGTCCCGGACAACACCGCGCCGGCGAAGGTCGTGAGCAGTTCGGCCTCGGCGGCGGCCCGAGACGCCTCCCGACGACGCCGCGACGCCGAGTCGACCAGTGCCGCCACGGCGATCGCCACCGCCAGCAGCA
This sequence comes from Gordonia paraffinivorans, assembly GCA_036946345.1. Taxonomy (GTDB): domain Bacteria; phylum Actinomycetota; class Actinomycetes; order Mycobacteriales; family Mycobacteriaceae; genus Williamsia_A; species Williamsia_A paraffinivorans_A. The sequence goes on from JAQIJH010000003.1 coordinate 30,111, forward strand.
CGACGATCGTCGAGGCGTTCTCGGTGTTGGCGATCGTGAAGCTGTACCGGGGATCGGTGAAGAAGTAGTTGAGCAGCAGACCGGAGACGATCGCGGTCAGCGCCGCCGGCGCGATGCCGCCGAGCAGCGAGATCGCCAGGACCACCAGGAAGAAGACCGCGGTCTCCGAGGCGAAGCCCATCCACCGGTCGAGGACCATCATCACCGCCGCCGCCGCCGACGGGACGAGCACCGCGAACACCCACGTCAGTGGCCGCCGGAACCGGCTCTGGCGGATGTCGAGCGGGTTCCGGCGCGGGGCCTGGTCGTGGGTGACCATGTGGACGTCGATCTTCCCCGACATCCGCACCACCGCAGCCCCGGTCCCCTCCGACACCAACCGCTGCCACCGCGACCGTCGCGACGTCCCCAGCACCAGCTGGGTGGCGTTCACGCCCCGGGCGAAGTCGAGCAGCGTCTCGGCGATGTCGTCGCCGACGGCCGTGTGGATGCGCGCCCCGAACCCCTGCGCCAGGTCCGACAGCGACGGCAGCTCCCCCGACAGCCGGTCGAGGAGGCCGTCGCCCCGGACGACGTGCACGGCGATGAGTTCCGCACTCGACCGTGACGCGATGCGGCTCGCCCGCCGCAGCAGCGTCGCCGACTCCGCACCGCCGGTGACCGCCACCACCACCCGCTCCCGGGTCTCCCAGGTCGCGGTGATCGCGTTCTGTGCGCGGTAGTCCGCGAGCGAGTCGTCGACGCGATCGGCGAGCCACAGCAGCGCCAGTTCGCGCAGAGCGGTCAGGTTGCCCTGGCGGAAATAGTTGACCAGCGCGCCCTGGATGCGGTCACCGGCGTAGACCTTGCCCGCGGCGAGGCGGCGCCGCAGCGCCTCCGGGGCGATGTCGACCAACTCGATCGCGTCGGCCGCTCGGACGACCTCGTCGGGCACGGTCTCGCGCTGCGTCACCCCGGTGATCTCGGCGACGACGTCGTTGAGGCTCTCCAGGTGCTGGATGTTCACCGTCGACAGCACGTCGATCCCTGCGTCGAGGAGGTCGCGGATGTCCTCCCAGCGCTTGGCGTTCCGTAGTCCCGGGGCGTTGCTGTGCGCGAGCTCGTCCACGAGCACCACGTCGGGTCGACGGGCGAGGACGGCGTCGACGTCGAGCTCGTGCAACACCGTCCCGCGGTGCTCCACAGGACGCGTCGGGACCGTCTCGATGCCGTCGGCCATGGTGGCGGTCGCGCTGCGACCGTGGGTCTCGACGATCGCCGCGACGACGTCGGAGCCCTCGACCAGCAGCGTCTTCGCCTGCGCGAGCATCTCGTAGGTCTTGCCGACGCCCGGGGCACAGCCGAGGAAGATCTGCAGTGTCCCGCGACGCTCGGCCTCCCGCGACGCCGCGTACGGCGTGGGCGCCGTCTCGCGGCGCGGGGCGGTCGGGTCGTCGGGCGACGACGCGGGCGGTGCGGACACCGCCTGATCTTCCGCTGTGTCACTCATGCCGCGCTACCCGCACCTGCCCGCGGTGAGTCCGAGTCCGCGGTTCACACCGAGCACGTTCACGGTCGGTTGGCCGAGGAACCCCAGCTGGCGCCCGGAGGTGTTCGCCGCGATCACCGCGCGTACCCGATCCTGCGTCATGCCGGTGACCCGCGCGATGCGCGGCACCTGGATGGCGGCGTAGGCCGGGCTGATGTCGGGGTCCAGGCCCGACCCGGACCCGGTGATCGCGTCGACCGGGACCCGATCCGGCGAGATGCCCTCGCGGCCGGCGATGGTCGCCCGCCGTTCGGTGATCCACTGCGCGAGCTTCTCGCTCGACGGGCCCTGCTGGCTGGCCGCCGACGCCGACGCGTCACCCGGCGCGAACGGGTCGTCGTCGGAGCCGACGACGCGGGCGTGCAGGTACGGATCCGGTGCGCCCTTCGCGGGACGGGGGTCGATTCCGAGCAACGCCGACCCGACCTCGCAGCCGGCGCGATCGGTCACCCGGGATCCCTCGGGGCCTCCCGGCGCGATGCGCGAGACGCCCCACACGACGGCGGGATACGCGATCCCGACGACGACGGTGAGCGCGACGAGGACGGCCAGACCCACGACCGCCTGGCGGAGGACCTGCTTGAGGACGAGCACCACTACCCCATTCCCGGGATGAATCGGACGACGAGATCGATCAGCCAGATGCCCACGAACGGCGAGATGACGCCGCCCACGCCGTACACGAGCAGGTTGCGGCCGAGCAGGCGTGACGCCGACGACGGCCGATACGCGACACCCCGCAGTGACAGCGGGATGAGCGCGATGATGATGAGCGCGTTGAACACCACCGCCGACGTGATCGCCGACTGCGCCGAGTGCAGCCGCATGATGTTCAGCCCGTCGAGCTGCGGGTAGATGCCGCTGAACAGGGCCGGCAGGATCGCGAAGTACTTCGCGAGGTCGTTGGCGAGCGAGAACGTCGTCAACGCACCGCGGGTGATGAGCAGCTGCTTGCCGATCGCCACGACGTCGATGAGCTTCGTCGGGTCGGAGTCGAGGTCGACCATGTTGCCGGCCTCCTTCGCGGCCGACGTCCCGGTGTTCATCGCCAGCCCCACGTCGGCCTGCGCCAGCGCGGGCGCGTCGTTGGTGCCGTCGCCGGTCATGGCGACGAGCTTGCCGTTCGCCTGCTCCGCGCGGATGACCTCGAGCTTGTCCTCCGGTGTCGCCTCGGAGATGACGTCGTCGACGCCCGCCTCGGCGGCGATGGCCGCCGCGGTCCGCGGGTTGTCGCCGGTGACCATCACGGTGCGGATACCCATCGCGCGCAGCTGCGCGAACCGCTGCGCCATCCCGGGTTTCACGACGTCGGACAGTGCGATCACACCGAGCACCCGGACCGGGCCCTCCCCACGACGCTCCCCGACGACCAGAGGTGTGCCACCGCCCGTCGCGATCGCGTCGACCTGGTCGGAGACCGCGGACGGGACGGTGGCCCCGGTGGAGCGGGCCCACGAGATCACCGCGTCCGCGGCACCCTTCCGCAGGGCCTGACCGTCGGCCAGGTCGAGTCCGCTCATGCGCGTCTGCGCGGTGAACGGCACCAGCGTCGCCGATCCCGGCGCCGGACGGATGGCCTCGACGTCGACGCCGTGGGTGTCGGCGCAGAACTCGACGATGCTCCGCCCCTCGGGGGTGTCGTCGCCGAGGCTCGATCGGCATGCGGCGAGTGCGATCTCGTCGACGGTGACGTCCGGCGCCGGGACCACGGCGGTGGCGCGCCGGTTGCCGAACGTGATGGTGCCGGTCTTGTCCATCAGCAGGGTGTCGATGTCGCCGGCGGCCTCGACCGCCCGCCCCGACATCGCCAGCACGTTGCGTTGGACGAGACGGTCCATGCCCGCGATGCCGATGGACGACAGCAGCGCCCCGATGGTCGTCGGGATGAGGCAGACCAGCAGGGCGATCAACTTGATCGGGTCGGGCGTCTGCCCGCCGTACTGCTGCACCGGGCCGATCGCCACCACGGCGAGCAGGAAGATGATCGTCAGGCTCGCGAGCAGGATGTCGAGCGCGATCTCGTTGGGCGTCTTCTTCCGTGACGCGCCCTCGACGAGCGCGATCATGCGATCGACGAAGGACTCACCCGGCCTGGTGGTGATCTGCACGACGATGCGGTCGGACAGCACGACGGTTCCGCCGGTCACCGCGCAGCGGTCGCCGCCGGACTCGCGGACGACGGGGGCGGACTCGCCGGTGATGGCCGACTCGTCGACGGTCGCGATGCCCTCCACTACGTCACCGTCGCCGGCGATCGTCTCGCCCGCCTCGACGACGATGCGGTCGCCGACGGTCAGGTCCGACCCGGACACCTCGACGATCGACCCGTCGGCCTCGAGCTTGCGGGCGACGGTGTCACGCTTCACCTTCCGCAGGCTCTCGGCCTGCGCCTTGCCGCGCCCCTCGGCCACCGCGGTCGCCAGGTTGGCGAACACGACGGTGAACCACAGCCAGAACGCGATGGCCCAGGCGAACACCGACGGCCGCACGATCGCCAGGATCGTGGTGACGATCGACCCCACGAACACGACGAACATGACCGGGTTGCGGACCTGCTTGCGCGGGGTCAACGCCCGGACGGCGTCCGGGAGCGCGGTCACCAGCGACCGCGGGGAGAAGGACCCGTGACCGGCCAGATCGGCCGGGGCCGACTCGGTCTCGGGAATGGCGGTCACGGTCACTGCATCGCCTCCGCGATCGGTCCCAGCGCGAGCGCCGGGAAGAAGGTCAGTCCGGCGACGAGCACCACGGTGCCGAAGAGCAGTCCGCCGAACAGGAGCCCGTGCGTGGGCAGGGTCGCCGTCGACGCCGGCGAGGGACGTTGCCGCGCCAGCAGTCCGGCCAGCGCGAGGGTGAACACGATCGGCAGGAACCGGCCCAGCAGCATCGCGACGGCCAGGGAGGTCTGGAACCAGTCGCTGGTGACGGTGAGTCCGCCGAACGCGCTGCCGTTGTTGTTGGCGGCGGAGGCGAAGGCGTACAACACCTCCGAGTAGCCGTGCACCGACTGCGGTGACCCGGGGTCGCCGCTGTTGCCCTGGAAACCGGTCGTCGACGACAGGGTCATCGTGATGCCGGTGCCGACGAGCACGAGCGCGGGCATCACCAGGATCGACAACGCAGCCATGGTAATCTCACGCTGACCGATCTTCTTGCCCAGGAACGTCGGTGTGCGGCCGACGAGCAGTCCGCCGACGAACACCGCGATCACGGCGAGCACGAGGATGCCGTACAGCCCTGTGCCGACGCCGCCCGGCGCGACCTCCCCGAGCAGCATGTTCCAGATGAGCGCGCCGCCACCGGCCGCGGAGAAGCTGTCGTGCTGGGCGTTCACCGCGCCGGTCGACGTGCCGGTGGTGACGACTGCGTAGAGCACCGAGCCGGGGATGCCGAACCGCTGTTCCTTGCCCTCCATCATCGCGCCGGCCGCGCGGGCTGCGACACCGGTGGTGTGCTGCTCGAAATACGCGGTGATCGCGAAGATCACGGCCAGCAACGCCGACATCACGCCGAGGATCGTCAGACCCTGGCGACGGTCCCGCACGAGCGTCGAGTAGGTGCGGGTGAGGCAGATCGGGATGAGCAGGATGGCGATGATCTGCGCGACGTTGCTCAGCGGGGTCGGGTTCTCGAACGGATGGGCCGAGTTCGTCGCCAACGATCCACCGCCGTTGGTGCCCAGTTCCTTGATCGCCTCCTGTGAGGCGAAGGGCCCCACCACCGCGTGGCCCGCCGATCCGTCGAGGTTGGTGAAGTCGAACCCGGAGTGGAACGACTGCACCACACCCTGGGTGAGGAACAGGATCGCGAACAGCACCGAGAGCGGAAGCAGTATGCGCAGGGTCGCGCGGACGAGATCGACCCAGAAGTTGCCGAGCTCGTCGCCACCGGTCTTCGCGACGATCCCGCGGATCAGCGCGACCGCCACGGCGATGCCGACGGCCGCGGACAGGAAGTTCTGCACGGCCAGGCCACCGGCCTGCACGAGGTTCCCCATCACGGCCTCGGGGCTGTAGGACTGCCAGTTGGTGTTCGTGACGAACGAGACCGCGGTGTTGAAGGCCATGGCGCTCGGCACGTCGGGGCGGCCCCCGGACATCGGCAGGACGGCCTGGAGACGTTGCAGTGCATAGAGGAACAGCACGCCAACGAGCGAGAACCCCAGCACCGCAGCGGTGTAACCGACCCAGGTCTGCGGTTTGGCGGCGTCCACGCGGATGACGCGGTACAGCACCCGCTCGACACGGAGGTGGTTGGGCGAGGTGAGGACACGGGCCATGTAGTCGCCCAGCGGGACGTAGGCCAGCGCGAGGATCAGGACCACCGCTCCGATCTGGAGGGTGGCCGCGAGTGCGGGATTCACGGTGGTGTCAGAACCTCTCCGGGAACACGAGGGCGGCGACGAGGTAGAGCACCAGCGCCGCTGCGATGACGAGCACCACGACGGTGATGGTGCCGGTGAGCGTCACCGCGCCACCCGGGACGCCACGGCCCGCAGGGTCAGCGCGCACAGCGCGAACAGCACGAGGATCGTTGCCACGAAGGCGAAATCCGCCACGTCGGTCACTCCTGAGGACAGCGCCACCCGGGGCGGGCGGCTCGCATCGGCGATGCTGCCGCCCGCGCGGGGCCCGATCGCCCGCGTTAACGGCCTTTCGACGCGCTGACCTGGTGTCTTGACGAGATCTTCACGGGCGGTGAGGCGCCGCGCACGCTATCCTTCGCGATGCGAAAGAGCTGCGCGGGCGGAGATCACGCGCTGCGCGGGCGCGTCTGGCAGCGCGGGCAGCTGAAGGAGCTGCGGTTCATGAACTGTTCGCGCCGGATCGGGGTGCCGCAGCGGTGGCACGGCTGCCCTTCACGGCCGTAGGCGTCGAGCGAGCGGTCGAAGTAACCCGACGCGCCGTTGACGTTCACGTACAGCGCGTCGAACGACGTGCCGCCCTGTGCCAGAGCCTGTTCCATCACCTCGCGGGCGGAGTCGAGCAGGCGGCCGAGGACGCGCGGCCCGAGGGCGTCGGTCATCCGGGCACCGTGGATCCTGCTGCGCCACAAGGACTCGTCGGCGTAGATGTTGCCGACGCCGCTGACGACGGTCTGGTCGAGCAGGGCACGCTTGATCTCGGTGTGTTTGCCGCGCCACGTCGTCACGACCTGCCGCCGGTCGAAGGCGGGGTCGAACGGATCACGGGCGATGTGCGCGATCGAGGCCGGAACGGTGTCGGTCCCGCCGTCGGCCGGCGCGACGAGTTCGTCGAGGAACCAGCCGCCGAACGTCCGCTGGTCCACGAAACGCAGTTCGCGACCGTCGTCGAGACCGACCCGGATGTGCAGGTGTTTCGGGTCGGGCGTATCGGGGTCGGTGACGAGCATCTGCCCGCTCATGCCGAGGTGGACCACGACCGCTGCGTCGCCGGGCGCATCGGCCGGCGTCGCCGCGTCGGCGACGTCGAGCCAGAGATACTTCCCGCGGCGACGTGCGGCGACGATGCGGGTGCCGGTCAGGGCGTCGGCGAGGTCCGTCGCACCGGCGACGTGACGCCGCACCGCGCGGGGATGACCGATCGCGACCGACTCGACGACGTGGCCGACGACGTGCGCGTCGAGCCCACGACGGACGACCTCGACCTCGGGGAGCTCGGGCACCTCAGGCGGGAGGCGCCGGGAAGTCACCCGTCGAGACGGCCCGGGTCGCCGGGACGGCATCCGTGGTCAGCGTGGCGTAGGCCGCCGCGGCCGCCTTCTGCTCGGCTTCCTTCTTCGTGCGTCCCGAGCCCTCACCGTGGCCCTCGCCCCCGACGACGGCGACCGCCGAGAACACCTTGTCGTGATCGGGTCCGGTCGAGGTGATGCGGTACTGCGGGACACCGAGGCCCCGCGCCGCGGTCAGTTCCTGCAGCGAGGTCTTCCAATCCAGTCCGGCACCGGCGACTGCGGCGCGACCCAACGACTCGGCGAACAGCGCGCGGACGACCCTGCGGGCGACCTCGAAGCCGTGATCGAGGTAGACCGCGCCCAGCACGGACTCCATGCCATCGGCGAGGATGCTGGCCTTGTCGCGGCCACCCGTCATCTCCTCGCCCCGGCCGAGCAGGATGTGGCGGCCGAGGCCGCCCTCCCCCAGCCCGCGGGCGATGTCGGCGAGGGCGTACATGTTGACGACGCTCGCGCGGATCTTGGCGAGCTCACCCTCGGGCCGGTCGGGGTGGTCGAGGTAGAGCTGCTCGGTCACGACGACCCCGAGCACCGAGTCCCCGAGGAACTCCAGGCGCTCATTGGTGGGCAGGCCGCCGTTCTCGTAGGCGTAGGAGCGGTGGGTGAGCGCGAGCACCAGCAGGTCGGGGCGGATCGTCACGTCGAGGGCCACCAGCAGCGGCGCCGGATCCGCGATGAGCGTCGGCGACGGCGCACGTCCGGCGACGTCGGTCATCGATCGCTCCCCGGCCCGTCCCCCGCCGTCTCGTCGGTGGTCGCGAGGTCCTTGAGCGCCGCCCATCGCGGATCGATGACCTCGTGGCCGTGGTCGGGGCCCGCGGCGTCGAGACGCACGCCGCAGTCCGGACACAGGCCGGCGCAGTCGGGCCGACACAGCGGGGCCATCGGGAGGTCCAGCGCGACGGCGTCGATCACGGCCTGTTCGAGGTCGATGTGGTCGTCGCTGATGCGGTGGATGTCGTCGGCGTCCGATGTCTGGTCGGTGGTGCTGTCGGGGTAGGCGTAGAGCTCGGTGAGGAACACCGTCACCGTGCCGCCGAGCGGCTCGAGGCAGCGCGCGCACTGACCGGCCGTCTCACCGCTCACCGTCCCCGTCACGAGGACCCCCTCGGTGACGGCTTCGAGCTTCAGATCGAGGTCGATGTCGCTCTCGGCGGGGATCCCGATGAGATCCAGACCGATCGCGTGGTCACAGGACACCGTCCGGTGCACCTGGGTCATCGTCCCGGCGCGCCGTCCGAGGGACCGGATGTCGAGGACGAAGGGGGACATCGTCGAGCTGGTTCGCTGGTCGGACACGCGCGAAACGATACGTGAATTCGCGAGGTCATCCCACCCGTCACACGCCCGGCATCACGGGCGTGGCGGGACGGATCGCCTCAGACGGCGACGCCGTGCGGGTACTCGCGATCGTGCAGATCGACGGCGTGGTCGGTGTAGTCGTGGACGCCCGCGCCGGTGCGCAACTGCTGCCGACCACGGCTCACCGACCGCATCGTGGTGGTGAGCACCTCCTCGAAGTCGGCGAGCTTGTTGTCGACGTACACGTCGCACTCGCCGCGCAGGCGATCCGACTCGGCGTGGGCGGCGTCGATGATGCGATCCGCCTCGGACTTGGCGGCCGCGACGACCTCGGTCTCGGAGACCAGGCGCTGCTGCTCGGCGATGCCGTCGGCGACCGACTTCTCGTACGAGGCGTTGCCCGACTCGACCATGCGCGCGGCCTCGGCCCGGGCACGCCCGGTGACGGCCTCGAACTCGCGGGCGGCGCCGGCGGCGGTCCGCTGGGCCTCCTCGGTGGCGTCGGCCATGAGGTCGGTCGCGTGCGCCTGCGCCTCGGCAACCATGCGGTCGGCGTGCGACTTCGCCTCGGACAGGATCCGGTCGGCCTCGGCGCGCGCGTGCGACACCATCGCATCAGCCTGCGAGGTCGCCTCGGCCACCGTGGAGTCGGCGTGCTCGCGGGCGTCGCCGACGAGCTTGTCGCGCTGGTCGAGCACGTCCTGCGCGTCGTCGAGCTCGGCGGGGATGGCGTCCTTGACGTCGTCGAGGAGTTCGAGCACATCGCCTCGCGGGACCACACATCCCGCCGTCATCGGGACGCCGCGCGCCTCCTCGACGATGGCGCCCAGTTCGTCCAGAGCTTCGAACACGCGGTACACGGCTACCTCACTTCGTCCGGGCTGTCGACGCACCACCCACGATGGGATGAGTGGTGTCTGTGTGAACAGTGTGCCGCCTGTGACTCATGTTTCGCGGGAGGCGACCGGGGTGTGTCGGCTCAGCGCAGCGCGTCGGCGATGGCGGCCGCCACCGGCGCCGGGACGTAGGGGGTGACGTCGCCGCCGAGCCGCGCGACCTCCTTCACGAGCGAGCTCGAGACGTGCGCGTGGCGCGGATCGCCGAGCAGGAACAGCGTCTCGACGCCGGCGAGCTCGCGGTTCATCTGGGCCATCGGCGTCTCGTACTGGAAGTCGACGGGCCCGCGCAGGCCCTTGACCATGGTGGTCAGGTCACGCTCGGTCAGGTAGTCGACCAGTAGCCCCTCGCAGGAGTCGACGCGGACGCCCGACAGGTGGGCGGTGCACTCCTCGATGAGCGACACCCTCCGGTCGACGTCGAACATGCCCTTCTTCGACGGGTTGACGGTGACCAGCACGACGACCTCGTCGAACCGCTCGACGCAGCGTTCGACGACGAACAGATGGCCGCTGGTGATCGGGTCGAACGAACCGGGGCACACCGCTGTCGTCATGGCCGATCACGCTAGCAGCGCGAACTCGACGCGGGTGTCGCCGTAACGGCGGTCGCCGTCGGCCTCGAGACCGTCCGGCCAGGTCGTCGCCGGCGACCGCGCCGAGCGTTCGACGACGACGGTGGCCCGCGGCGCGAGCCAGCCGTTCGCGACGAGGAGGGATGCGTGCCCGTCGACCGTCTCCGCGGGCAGATCGTAGGGCGGGTCACAGAAGACGAGGTCGAATCCGGAGGTCGGTGAGGTCTGCAGGAACGCCTCGACTCGCCGACGCACCACCGTGACGACGTCGGGCCCGGCACCCACGACGCGGGCGTTGGCGCGGATGACGGACACCGCCCGTGCGTCGGACTCGACGAGGGTCGCGTGCGCCGCCCCACGGGACACGGCCTCGAGGGCCAGCGCACCCGAACCCGCGTAGAGGTCGAGCACCCGTGTCCCGTCGAGGTCGACGCGCGTGTCGAGCATGGCGAAGACCGACTCCCGCACGCGGTCGGTGGTGGGTCGCGTGCCCGCCGGTGGTGCGGTCACCAGCCGCCCGCCCGCCGTGCCCGCGATGATCCTCATGCCGCGATTCTTCCCCGCCGCGATCCCGTCGTCGCAGGTGGCGTCGGGTGAGGATCGTGACAGGCTTCACACGGACCCGATATACTGCCCCTTTACCGGGACGGCAGCCGCCTTCCCGGCCAGCTCGGGTGACATCGCTGTGACCCGTTGTTAACTTCGCTGGTGCCATGAAGACCGCACAGATGGGCGCGACACTGACCACGACACCGGAAGTCACGTTTCGCCTGCCCGAAGTCTCCGACGGGGTGCGGCTGTGGGAGATCGCGCGCGACTCCCAGGTCCTCGACCTGAACTCCAGCTACGCCTACGTGCTCTGGTGCCAGGACTACGCGCGCACCACGGTGGTCGCCGAGGTCGACGGCCGGGTGGTCGGTTTCGTCACCGGCTACGTCCGCCCGCAGGCACCCGACACCGTGATGGTGTGGCAGGTCGCTGTCGACGCCGACCAGCGTGGGCTCGGCCTCGCCGGTCGCATGCTCAACGCGCTGATGGACCGCGTCGAGGAGGACGCGATCACCCGGATGCAGACCACGATCAGCCCCGACAACGAGGCGTCGCAGGCGTTGTTCACCTCGTTCGCCGAGAAGCGCGGCATGACCATCACCCGTCGCGACTACTTCGCGCCGGAGGACTTCCCGGACTCGCACGAGCCCGAGGACCTCTACACGATCGCGCCCCGCGGCTGAGGGGTCACGGTGATCGCGTCCGCACCTCTCGGCACGGACGCGCAGTCCCTCGCGCACCGCGTCACGCGTGCGCGGACGTCCGGTTCCTGCCGGTCCCCAGCACCGGGACGTCGGGAATGTGGCGGATGCGTGATCAGTTCTGATGCCCGAGTCCCGAACCCTGAGTGAGGAACCACGATGAGCTTTACCGACGACATCTTCGCCGACCGCGAGTCGGAGGTCCGCAGCTACAGCCGCGGCTGGCCCGCCGTGTTCGACACGGCCTCCGGGTCATGGCTGACCGACCGTGAGGGCACGCGCTACCTCGACTTCTTCGCCGGCGCGGGTGCACTCAACTACGGACACAACCACCCGGTGCTCAAGGAGGCCCTCCTCGAGTACATGTCGCGGGACGGGATCACCCACGGTCTGGACATGATGACCGTCGCCAAGGGTGAGTTCCTGCAGAGCTTCAGCGACAAGATCCTCACGCCGCGGGGTCTCGACTACAAGGTGATGTTCCCCGGCCCGACGGGCACCAACACCGTCGAGGCGGCACTCAAGCTGGCCCGCAAGGTGACCGGTCGCGAGGCGATCATGAATTTCACCAACGGCTTCCACGGCATGACGCTCGGTGCGCTGTCGGTGACCGGCAACTCCATGAAGCGCGCCGGCGCGGGTATCCCGCTGGTGCACACGACCCCGATGCCGTTCGACGACTACTTCGACGGCTCCGTCGAGGACTTCGGGTGGATGGAGCGGATCCTCACCGACTCGGGCAGTGGTTTCAACAAGCCCGCCGGCGTCATCGTCGAGACGGTGCAGGGCGAGGGCGGCGTGAACGTCGCCCGTGCCGAGTGGCTCCGTGGCCTCGCCGAGCTGTGCAAGCGGCACGAGATCCTGCTGATCATCGACGACGTCCAGATGGGCGTCGGGCGCACCGGCCCGTTCTTCTCCTTCGAGATCGCCGGCATCACCCCGGACATCGTCACGCTGTCGAAGTCGATCGGCGGGTACGGCCTGCCGATGGCACTGACCCTCTTCAAGCGCGAGCACGACATCTGGGGCCCGGCCGAACACAACGGCACGTTCCGCGGAAACAACCCCGCCTTCGTCACCGCGAAGACCGCGGTCGACCACTTCTGGGGCGACGACACCCTCGAGAAGGACGTCCTGCGCAAGGGCCAGAAGATCCACGACGTGTTCGCCCGCCTCGCCGACCAGCACGAGGGTGTCTCGACCCGCGGCCGCGGCATGGCCCAGGGCCTCGTCTTCGAGACACCTGAGCACGCCGGCAAGGTCTGCCAGCTGGCCTTCGACCGCCACCTGCTCGCCGAGACCTCGGGTCCGCAGGACCAGGTCGTGAAGCTGCTGCCGCCGCTGACCATCACCGACGACGAGCTCGACCAGGGTCTCGACATCCTCGCCGAGGCGACCGCCCAGGTCGTCTCCTAGAGACCCGCCCGCACCTCACCGCATTCCCCCGACACGACAGGAGCACCCGTTGATCGTCCGCACCCTCGACGAGATCACCGACACCGACCGCGACATCGTCGCCGAGAACGGCAACTGGCGGTCCAAGCGGATCATCCTGGGCGGTGACAAGGTCGGGTTCTCCTACCACGAGACGGTCATCAAGGCGGGCACGGAGAACGAGTTCCACTACGCCAACCACATCGAGGCCGTCTGGCTGATCTCCGGTACCGGGCGCCTGCTCGATCGCGAGACCGGCGAGGAGTACCCGCTGGGTCCCGGCTCGATGTACCTGCTCGACAAGCACGACCGCCACACGGTCTTCGCCGACACCGAGCTGCGCATGTACTGCGTCTTCAACCCGCCCGTCGTCGGCAACGAGACGCACGACGAGAACGGCGTCTACCCGCTGGTCACGGTCGACGACTGATCGCGGCGCTCGCGTGAGTTCCGACGACACCCGCGTCGCGATCGCGCCCGACGTCGACGACCACGTCGCGGCGGCGGTGAGCGGTGCCGGTGGTCGGCTGGTGGACCTCGACGACGCCGAGGTGCTCGTGTGGCTCGGCGGACACGAGGACTTCCCGACCCTGCCCGACTCGGTCCGGTGGGTCGCGCTGAAGTTGGCGGGCATCGAGGCGTTCATCGATGCCGGCATCGTCGACGACCAGCGGGTCTGGACCAACGCCGCCGGTTTCTACGCCGAGAACGTCGCCGAACACGCGCTCGCACTGCTGCTCGCAGGTCTGCGCCGCATCCCCGACTCCGTCCGGAACGGCTGGGACAAGGACGCCATCGACACCGCAGTCCGATCGCTGCACGGGTCGACCGTCGGGATCGTGGGCGCGGGCGGGATCGCACGGTCGCTGATCCCCCGACTGCGCGCGTGTGGCGCCCAGGTCGTCGCGGTGAACCGCTCCGGACGTCCGGTGGACGGAGCGATCCGCACGCTCCCCGCCGACAGGATCGCCGAGGTGTGGGGTCAGGTCGACCACGTCGTCATCGCGGCACCCTCGACGTCGGAGACGCGGCACATGGTCGACGCACGGGCACTGGAGGCGCTGCCGGGCCACGCCTGGGTCGTCAACGTCGCGCGCGGGACGCTCGTGGACCAGGACGCGCTGCTCGAGGCGGTGCGCTCGGGTGCCATCGCCGGCGCCGCTCTCGACGTCACCGATCCCGAACCGCCGGAACCCGACGACCCGATCCTGCACGACCCGCGGATCATCGTGACGCCGCACGTGGCGAACCCGTCGTCCGGACTGACGCGGACCCTCGCTCCGTGGGTCGCCGAGAACCTGCGCCGGTTCCGCGCCGGCGAGGACCTGCTGTCGACGGTCCGATCGGACAGTCGCTACTGAGCCGTCCGCATCACCGCGAGGATGTGGTCCAACGACCGACCGTGGGCACAGTCCGCGTGCGGGTCGGTGTGCGCCCGGTCGTGGGCGTCGAAATGCGAGTTCGTCGAACACCCGGGGCAGAACCGGCCGCGCGGGTCGTCGATCACCACCACCGGTGGACGGATGTCGGACACCGACACGGGTACACCCCGTCGCCGCCAATCCCCTGTCAGGGCGTCGTGCTCGCGGGCGGCGTCGCCCAGGACCGCGGGATCGACCCGCCCGACCCACCACGACCGGTCCGAGGACCGGTACACGGCGACGGTCGCGCTCTTCGTCTTGCGCACTGCACCTTCTCGTCGACTCCCCGTCCCTGTGCCAGCAGATCATCCCGGGCAGCGATTCGACGAACCGCCGGCCCGTTGCAGATGATGATTCCACCGTTTGACGTACACAAAACCCGGACATCTCTCGCTGTACGTCGCGTCGGTACCCTGGGACCCGATGCGCACACGCCTGCAGGTCGCCTGGACGCCGGGTGATCCGACGCCGGTCGACGATGACCTCGACGCCCGCGTCGAGCAGGCGCACACCCTCCTCGCGGGCCGGTCGACCGTCGTCCTGACGGGTGCGGGCATCTCGACCGACTCCGGCATCCCGGACTATCGCAGCCCCGGTGCGGCACCCCGGACACCGATGACCATCGACGCGTTCCTCGCCTCGGCCGACTTCCGCCGCCACTACTGGGCGCGCAACCATCTCGGATGGCGCCACCTCGACGCCGCAATCCCCAATGCCGGCCACCGCGCCGTCGCGACGCTGCAGCACCGCGGGATGGTGCGAGGTGTCATCACCCAGAACATCGACATGCTGCACACCAAGGCGGGATCACGGCCCGTGCTGGAGCTGCACGGCTGCTACGGCCGGGTGTGCTGTCTGGACTGCGGATGGCAGATCTCTCGGCACGGTCTGGCCACCGTGCTCGACCCGCTCAACGTCGCGTTCACCGAGCGGGTGCGGTCCCGCGGGGCGCTGGACGTCGCCCCCGACGCCGACGTCGTCGTCGACGACACCCGCGACTTCCACATGATCGACTGCCCCGCCTGCGGCGGTCCCCTCAAGCCGGCGATCGTCTACTTCGGCGAGAGCGTGCCACGCCCCGTCGTCACCGAGGCCTTCGCGATGGTCGACGCCGCCGACGCCCTCCTGGTGCTGGGATCCAGCCTGACGGTGATGTCGGGCCTCCGGTTCGTCCGTCACGCCCGTCGACGCGGCATCCCCATCGTCATCGTCAACCGCGGGGCCACCCGGGGCGACGACTGCGCGACGCTCAAGATCGACCACCGATGCGCCGACGTCCTCGAGCGTCTCGTCGACCGCGTCGAGGCCGATGCACCGACTACGTCAGCGCGCGGTGTCGATGGCGCACCGACTACGTCAGCGCGCGGCGACGAGGTCGTCGGCGTGCACCACCGCGCGTCGTAGCCCCTCCGGCAGCGACGACGTCGACCGGCCGATCATCTGACCCACCTCGTCGGCGTCGTACGCCGTGACGCCGCGGGCCCGCACCGCGCCGTCGGCCCCCACGATCTCCACCACGTCACCCGCCCCGAAGGTCCCGTCGACGGCGACGACGCCGGCCGGCAGCAACGACGCCCGACGCGCGATCGCCGCCGCCGCACCGTCGTCGACCGTGAGGCGTCCGCGGGTCTCGGCGGCGTGCCGTACCCAGAACCGTCGCGCGCTCATCCGCGCCGGACGGGCGGCGAAAGCCGTGCCCACGTCCGCGGAAGCCAGTGCGGCGGCGGCGTTCTCGGCCGCCGCGAGCAGCACCGGCACACCCGCGTCGGCGGCGAGACGGGCCGCCGACAGCTTCGAGGCCATCCCACCGGTGCCGAGCGCTCCCCCGGACCCGGCGACCACGCCGTCGAGGTCCTCCGGACCGCCCACCTCACGGATCAACGTCGCCCCACCCTTGCGGGGGTCGCCGTCGTAGAGGCCGTCGACGTCGGACAGCAGCAGCAGCGCCTGGGCGCCCGCCAGGTGGGCGACGAGGGCGGCGAGACGGTCGTTGTCGCCGAAGCGGATCTCGTCGGTCGCGACGGTGTCGTTCTCGTTGACCACCGCGACCGCCCCCAGCGAGCGCAGACGGTCCAGGGTGCGTTGGGCGTTCGCGTGATGCGATCGCCGCGAGATGTCGTGCGCGGTCAGCAGGACCTGACCCACCGTCCGCCCGTGCCGCGCGAACGACGTCCCCCAGGCGTGGGCGAGAGCGAGCTGCCCGACGCTCGCCGCGGCCTGTTTGGTCGCCAGATCCGTCGGGCGTCGACGCAGGCCCAGCGGTGCGAGTCCCGCACCGATCGCCCCGGAGGACACGACGATGACGTCGGTGCCGGCGGCCATCCGGGACTCCAGCGCGTCGGCGAGCCGGTCGAGTCGGTCGAGGGCGAGACCGGCGTGCAGGTCGGTCAGTGCCGACGACCCGATCTTGACGACGATGCTGCGGGCCCCGGCGATCTCCCGGCGGACCGCCGAGGTCACCGCGCCGGACTCTGTGCCGGCGTCAGTCGTCCCCATCGGCGTCCCCGACGTCGTCGAACAGGTCGTCGGCGTGGTGGCGGCGGGCCTTGCGGGCGACCTTGCGGTCGGCGGCGCCGACGCGGTCGGTCCGATCGAGGCGGATGTCGGTGCCACGACCGGTGATCGGCACGGCGTCGCCGCTGGGCAGCGTCGGCTCCCAGTCGAAGGTGACGTCCCCGATGGTCACCGGGGCCCCCGGCTCGGCACCCTGACGGACGAGTTCGTCCTCCACGCCGAGGCGGTTCAGACGGTCGGCGAGGTAGCCGACGGCCTCGTCGTTGTCGAAGGCGGTCTGCTTGATCCACCGCTCCGGCCGTGTTCCGCGGACGATGAACCCACCCGGTGTCGTCGGGTCGGGCACCACCGAGAACCCGGACTCGTCGACAGCGACGGGACGGATCACGGGGCGACGGGCGACCGGCGCGGGGGTGGCGGCCCGGTGTTCGGCGACCTTCTCGGCTAGTGCGAACCGCAGCCGGTCGAGACCGACGTGACCCACCGCGGAGATGGTGAACACCGGCCAGCCGCGTTCCTCCAGGTCGGGGGTGACCATCTCGGCGAGATCGGCGGCCTCGGGCACGTCGATCTTGTTCAGGATGACGACGCGGGGCCGGTCGGCGAGGTCCTGCAGGCCGTGGTCGGCGGACAGCGCCGGCGTGTAGGCGGCGAGCTCCGCCTCGAGTGCGTCGATGTCGGAGATCGGGTCGCGGCCGGGTTCGAGCGTCGCGCAGTCGACCACGTGGGCGAGCACGGCGCAGCGCTCGAGGTGCCGCAGGAAGTCGAGCCCGAGTCCCCGTCCCTGCGACGCGCCGGGGATGAGACCCGGCACGTCGGCGATCGTGAAGACGCGGGCGCCCGCGGTGACCACGCCGAGGTTCGGCGCCAGGGTGGTGAAGGGGTAGTCGGCGATCTTCGGCTTGGCCGCGGACAGGACGGAGACCAGCGACGACTTGCCTGCCGACGGGAACCCGACGAGGCCGACGTCGGCGACGGACTTCAGCTCGAGGACGAGCTCGCGCGTCTCGCCCTCCTCGCCGAGCAGCGCGAATCCAGGCGCCTTGCGCGCCCGCGACGCGAGTGCCGCGTTGCCGAGCCCTCCACGACCACCCTGCGCCGCGACGAATTCGGCGCCCTCCCCGACCAGGTCGGCCAGGATGCGGCCGCGCTCGTCGAGGACGACCGTGCCGTCGGGCACCGGCAGCACCAACGACTCGCCGTGGCCGCCGTCGCGATTGGAGCCGGCGCCGGGCTTGCCGTTCTGTCCGCGCGCATGCGGACGGAAGTGGAAGTCGAGCAGTGTGTGCACCTGCGGGTCGACCCGCAGGACGACATCACCGCCGTTGCCACCGTTGCCCCCGTCGGGGCCGCCGAGCGGCTTGAACTTCTCGCGGTGCACCGACGAGCACCCGTGGCCGCCGTTGCCCGCCGCGGCGTGGATGGTCACGCGGTCGACGAATCTCGACATGCTGGGTGGTCCTTGTCCTGGGAGGTGGTCGGGAAAAGACCAAGGGCGGGCAGGGTCTCGAGGACCTGCCCGCCCCTGGTGGACGTGCGTCGTGCGACGCCGCGCGGTCAGGCCTGCGCGGGCGCCGGGACGATGTTGACGGTCTTGCGACCGCGCTTGGTGCCGAAGGCCACCTCGCCGGTCTCCAGGGCGAAGAGGGTGTCGTCGCCGCCGCGGCCGACGTTCACGCCGGGGTGGAAGTGGGTGCCGCGCTGGCGGACCAGGATCTCGCCGGCGTTGACCTGCTGGCCGCCGAACCGCTTCACGCCGAGGCGCTGGGCGTTGGAATCACGACCGTTGCGCGAGCTGGACGCGCCCTTCTTGTGTGCCATGTCGTCGGTCCTCTCGAGACGTCGGGGTTCGTGGGCTACTTGATGCCGGTGACCTTGAGCACCGTCAGACGCTGACGGTGGCCCTGGCGCTTGTGGTAGCCGGTCTTGTTCTTGAACTTGTGGATCCGGATCTTCGGGCCCTTGACGTGCTCGACGACCTCACCGGTCACCGAGGCCTTCGCCAGCGCGGCGGCGTCGGTGGTCAGCGACGCACCGTCGACCAGGAGCGCCACGGGGAGGGAGACGGTGTCGCCGACGGCACCCTCGATCTTCTCGACCTTGACCAGGTCGCCCTCGGCGACCTTGTACTGCTTCCCGCCGGTCTTGACGATCGCGTACGTTGCCATCGCGACAACTCACCTTCTCACTGTCGTGTTCGTTCGCCCGCGCGGGTGCGCCGGCATCGTGCATGTCGGGGTACGTCCACTCCGGGTTGCCTGCGCTCGCACGCGACGACCGGTGTGGTCGGTGATGCCTCGGTCCGGCGGGGCGCCGCAGCGGCAGGATCCGCACAGCACCGTCCGACTCGCGTCGAGGCGACTTGTCGAGGTTACGGGAGTGGCGACGACCGGGTCAAACCGCGATCCGGGGCCGCCGCACCCCACCTCACTCCTCGACGGGCGGTCCCGCGGGTCGACCCGCGGCCCGGCGACGTGCGGTGCGGCGGACCGCCACCACGGGTCCATCGCCTGCCGGCTGCGCGGCGACCGTCGTCGTCGGCGTGTGTGCGACCTCGACGGCGAGCGTCTCCGCGGTCCCGGTCACCGGCTCCGCCCCACCGACCGGCGCAGCGGCCGGGCGGCGTGCGGCCCGTCGACGACGCTTCGGCGCGTCTCCGGCCGGTGCGGTCCCGTTCTCGGCTGCTGTCTCCGCGACGGCGGCGGGGGTCTCGGACACCTCGGGTGCGACGGTCTCCACGGGGGTGGACGCCACGGCGTCGTCCGCGTCGGGCGCCTCGTCCACCACCGCGACGGCCTCGGCCGCCTCGGTCACGACGACCGTGTCCGACGAGTCGTCGGTGTCGGCCCTCAGGGCGTCGCCGCCCGCCGAGTCCCCGCCCGTCGAGTCCCCGCCCGTAGAGTCCCCGCCCGTCTCCTCGGCCCCGTGTCCGGCCATCGCCTTGAACATGGGGTGCTCGGCCGGCTTGGCGGCCTTCGCCGATTCCGACTGCTCCGACGAGCCGCCGTCGGACTTCTTGCGTCCCGAGCGCCGCGACCGCTTGCCGCCCGACTCCTTGCCCGCGTCGTCACCACCGCCGCCCCCGGACACCTCGACCGGGTTGGCGTGGACGACGATCCCGCGACCGTTGCAGCAGGTGCACGGCGACGAGAAGGCCTCCAGCAGGCCGGTGCCGAGCCGCTTGCGGGTCATCTGGACCAGGCCCAGCGACGTCACCTCGGACACCTGGTGGCGGGTGCGGTCGCGGGAGAGCGCCTCGGTCAGGCGCCGCAGCACGAGGTCGCGGTTGGACTCGAGGACCATGTCGATGAAGTCGACGATGATCATCCCGCCGATGTCCCGCAGACGCATCTGCCGGACGATCTCCTCGGCGGCCTCGAGGTTGTTGCGCGTCACCGTCTCCTCGAGGTTGCCCCCCGAGCCGGTGAACTTGCCGGTGTTCACGTCGACGACGGTCATCGCCTCGGTGTGCTCGATGATGAGCGTGCCGCCCGAGGGCAGCCAGACCTTGCGCTCCAGCGCCTTGGCGAGCTGCTCGTCGATGCGGTGCACGGTGAACGCGTCCGGCGCGTCGGCGTGTGCCTTCTCGAACCGGCTGAGCCGGTCGACGAGATCGGGTGCCACCGACTGCACGTACCCGTGGACCTGCTCCCACGCGCCGTCACCGTCGACGACGAGCCGGGAGAAGTCCTCGTTGAACAGGTCGCGGACGACCTTCACGAGCAGATCGGGCTCGGAGTAGAGCACCTTGGGCGACGACGAGCCGGAGCCCTTGCCGCCCTTGCCCGTCGCGGACGCCGCGGCGGCCTCGATGCTCTCCCATTGCGCCTTGAGCCGCTCGATGTCGGTCGCGAGGTCCTCTTCGCTGACACCCTCGGAGGCGGTGCGGATGATGACACCGGCGTCGGCCGGGACGACCTTGCCCAGGATCTGCTTGAGGCGCTTGCGCTCGGTGTCGGGCAGCTTGCGCGAGATCCCGGTGGACGATCCGCCCGGGACGTAGACGAGGTACCGGCCGGCCAGTGAGATCTGGGTGGTCAGGCGCGCACCCTTGTGACCGACGGGGTCCTTGCTGACCTGGACGACGACCGGGTCGCCGGGCTTGAGGGCCTGCTCGATCTTGCGGCTGCCGCCGTCGAGACCCGCGGCGTCCCAGTTCACCTCACCGGCGTAGAGCACGCCGTTGCGACCTCGACCGATGTCGACGAAGGCGGCCTCCATGCCGGGCAGCACGTTCTGCACGCGGCCCAGGAAGATGTTGCCGACCATCGACGACGAGGTCGACGTGGTGACGAAGTGCTCGACGAGCACCCCGTCCTCGAGCACGGCCACCTGTGTGTAGTCCTCGGTCGGAGCCGTGTCGTCGGCGCCGTCCGCGGCCAGGGTCGTGTTCGCCGACCGCTCGCGGACCACCATCACCCGGTCGACCGCCTCGCGACGGGCGAGGAACTCGGACTCGGTCAGGATCGGCGGGCGACGACGGCCCGCGTCGCGTCCGTCGCGCCGACGCTGCCGCTTGGCCTCGAGTCGCGTCGACCCGGAGATGCCCTGCACCTCGTCGCGGTCGCGCTCGCGGGCCCGGGACTTGTTCCGCGGCTCCCGCTCGTGGACGACGGTGTTCGGCGGATCGTCGTCACCGGTGCTGTCCTCGCCGTCCGCACCGCCCTTGCGGCGGCGACGCCGCCGACGGCGACGGGTTCCCGACGAGGTGTCGTCGTCGGAGTCGTCCCCGGAGTCGTCGGACTCCGTGTCCGCGGCGTCCTTCTCCTCGGCGCTCGTGTCCTGGGCGTCCTTGCCGGACGCGTCCTTGCTCGGTGCGTCGTTGTCCGACGTGTCCTTCCGCGAGGGCTGCGCGTCCGCGGCATCGTCGGCGCCGGTGTCCTTGCCCGCGTCGGTGCCCTTGCTCGCGCCGGTGTCCTTGCTCGAGTCGGACGCGTCACCCGAGGTGTCGCCGTCGTTCTGGTCGCCGCGGCCACGCCCACGGCCGCGGCGGCCACGACGACGCCGCCGGTTGCCACCCGAACCGCCCTCGTCGTCACCGTCGGACGAGTCGCCGCCGCTGCTGTCAGCCGTGCCGGTGTCGGAACTGCCACTGTCGGAAGAGGGGGCGTCGGACGCCGTGTCGGCGGCCGCCGAGCCACCCGATGTGCGGGTGTCGTCCGAGGAGGCGTCGGCGGGCGCGCTGTCGGCGGCCGGGCGGCGCCGTCGCGTGCGTCGCACCTCCTCGGGGTCCGGAGGCGGCAGGAAGAGCGGGGAGGCACCCGTGTCGGCGGCGGGAGCGGCCGGGGCCACGGCCTCCTCGGTGGTCGCCGCGGAGAACAGCGACGGCGTGTCACCGTTCGCCGGTGCCGGAGCGTCGGCTGCCGGACTGTCGGCGGCCGGACTGTCGCCGGCTGCCGCGTCGGCGGTCGGGGCGGACTCGCCCGGCAGGGTGTCGCCGGACTGCGCCGCCTGGGCGTCGCGCACCGCCACAGCGGCGCTGCGATCGATGCTGGACTGCGGGCTGCGGGCACTGATCCCGAGCTCGGCGAGGTGCGCGAGCACCTCGCGGCTGGTCAGCCCGATCATGCGGGCCAGGGCGTGCACCCTCATCTTGTGCGGGAACTCCTGCGCCGGCGACGCGTCGTTGCGGTCGTCCGGCGTGCCTGTGTCGGCCACGTGCTTCTCCTCGACCCTCGGGCGCATCGTCGGACGCGGCCGCGCGAGGGTTCTGCTGTGTGTCGGTGCGCCCGGGGCGACCGAGTTTGTGTGGTCTCGCGTCGCAGGCGATCGGGGGTTTCTCCGGTCTCCGTGCGACACCTGGTGGTGGCGATGCCAGACCTGCCGACCCCGGGTGCCACACCTGAGTGTGGGCGGCGGCTGCCGCGGTGCCCGGTGGTCCGCGGTGAACTGGGCTGATCACCGTGTCGGTCGACGATGTGTCGTCGACGACACTGCGAGTATCCCACACGCCACACGGGACCCGACGCATGGTCGAGATATGACACGGCCCGCCGGGACCGGTGTCCGGGCGGGCCGTGTGCGGGAGATGGGGCGATCAGGTCAGGCCGGGGAACCACAGCGCGATCTCGCGCTCCGCCGACTCGGGCGAGTCGGAGCCGTGCACGAGGTTGTTCTGCGTCTCCAGTGCCAGGTCGGCGCGGATGCTGCCGGTGGCGGCCTTCTCGACGGGGTCGGTGCCGCCCGCGAGCTGACGGAACGCCGCGATCGCCCGCGGACCCTCGAGCACCGCGGCCACCAGCGGGCCGGAGGTGATGAACTCGAGCAGCGAGCCGAAGAACGGCTTCTCCTCGTGTTCCGCGTAGTGGCCGCGCGCCACCTCGTCGGTCGCGGTGCGCAGGTCGAGCGCGACGATGCGCAGGCCCTTGCGCTCGATGCGGGAGATGATCTCGCCGACGAGGCCGCGGGCGACGCCGTCGGGCTTGATGAGAACCAGAGTCCGTTCAGTCACGGCGACACCCTAGCGGGCAGGGATGGACGTGCCGTGACTCAGTCGCAGAACTGGCCGGCGACCGGGAAGAACCCGTAGTTGAAGAGGTTCCCGTCCTTTGCACGCGGGTCGACGACGACCTGGACGCAGCCACCGGGTGACGTCAGCGCGGAGTCGACGGTCGCGTCGAAACGTGCGGCGAGCGCGAGGTTGGCGGCGCGGTACTGCTCGGGGACCGGGATGTCGGCGATGAACCGCGCGAGGTCGACGGAGTTCGCGCGGACCGTGAGGTCGTGCGTCGCGGTGTAGGAGAACTCCTGCGAGGACACCGGCACCGGCGGACCCGGCGGGACCACGGGCACCTGGTCGTCGGCGGACGCCGTCCCGGATCCGAGTCCGGCCGCGAGGATCGCGGAGACCGCTGCGGCGACTCCGGCGGTGCGGACGAGGGCGGTGATGGTGCGCGCCGACTGCATGGGGTGAGGTGTCCTCTCGATCGTCCGACGACCCCGACTGATCGGATGTGCGGGGTCGCTCGTGATCGTGTCAGGCGGGCGTCGCGCCGTCATCTCCCACGGGCGGCCCGGAGGTCACGAATCGGACACGTCTGACGACGGTGCAGGTCCGTCGCCGTCGAGCGACACCTGGCCGGGCAGTCGCCCCTCCGTCATGCGTTTCGCGACGTCCCGCTTGATGTAGAGGATGTAGACCCAGACGAGGCCGAACACGATGCCGACCGCACCGATCGACCAGTGCACCGCGAACCCGGCGATGAGCGCGACCTGCAGCAGCAGGTCGTACCCCAGCGCCCACGAGCGTCCCTGCAGCCCGGCGCCGAGGATCATCGCCACGGTCACGACCAGCAGGAACGTGGTCGAGACGACGGTGAGCCCGCCCCCGACCCTGGCGACGATGGGCAGGGCGAGCAGCACCACGATCGCCTCGAGGATCAGCGTCCCGGCCATCACGCCCCGCAGGCCGCGCCAGGGGTCGGTCGTCGGGGGCGAGAACCGCGGGGTCGGTTCGGTCATGCCGGGTCCTTCCCGAACAGGGTGCGGGCGGCACCGGCGGTGACCACAGACCCCGTGATCACCACGCCCACCCCGGACAACCCCGCGTCGGAGTCGTCGTCGACGTCCTCGGCGGCGATGACCGCCGCCTCCACGGCGTCGGGCAGGAACTCGCGCACCTGCACGCGGTCCTCCCCGAACACGGTCGCGGCGAGGTCCCCGAGCGTGTCGGCGTCGAGCGCACGCGGCGAGCCGTTGGTGGTCACGATCACCTCGTCGAGAACGGGTTCGAGCGCCGTCAGCATCCCCAGGACGTCCTTGTCGCCCATCACCCCGACGACCCCGACGAGACGACGGAAGTCGAACTCCTCGGTCAGCCCGCGCGCCAGCGCCACCGCGCCGTGCGGGTTGTGCGCCGCGTCCAGGAAGACCGCCGGCGCGCTGCGCACCCGTTCGAGCCGACCCGGGACGGTGACCGACGCGAATCCGGCCCGCACCGCGTCGATGTCGAGCTGGCGGTCGGCGCCGGCACCGAAGAACGCCTCGACGGCGGCCAGTGCGAGCACCGCGTTCGACGCCTGGTGCGCGCCGTGCAGCGGGAGGAACACCTCGTCGTACACACCGCCGAGGCCCTGCAGCGTCACCATCTGACCACCGACGGCGGTGCGTCGTTCGAGGACCCGGAACTCCGAGTCCTGCCGCGCGACCACCACGTCGGTCTCGGCGACCCGCGCCATGAGCACGGCCGCCGCCTCGGGTTCCTGGGTGGCGAGGATCGCGATCGGGTCGACCGGGACGAGGTCGTCGACGGCGGGCTTGATGATGCCTGCCTTCTCCCCCGCCACCTTCGTCAACGTGTCGCCGAGGTAGTCGGCGTGGTCCATGGCGATCGGCGTGATGACCGCGACCGACGGCTCGATGACGTTGGTGGCGTCCCAGGTGCCACCCATCCCGGTCTCGACCACGGCGATGTCGACCGGGGCCTCGGCGAACACCGCATAGGCCATGGCGGTCAGCACCTCGAACTTGCTCATCCGCGGGCCACCCGCACCGACCGACGAGTCGTCGACCATCGTCACGTACGGCTCGAGGTCGCGGAAGGCGTCGACGTACTGCCGCGGGGTGATGGGACGCCCGTCGAGCGCGATCCGCTCGGTCGCGAGCTGCAGATGCGGACTGGTGATCCGCCCGGTCCGACGGTGCAGAGCCATGAGCAGGGCGTCGATCATGCGTGTGACCGACGTCTTGCCGTTCGTCCCCGCCACGTGGATGGACGCGTAACCCCGCTGCGGCGATCCCAACAGGTCCATCAGCGCGGCGATCCGGCTGAGCGACGGCTCGATCCGCGTCTCGGGCCACCGGGTGTCGAGCTCGGTCTCGACGTCGGCGAACTCGGCCAGGTCCTCGGGTGTCGGCGCCCCCGAGCCGGCCACCGGCTCGGTCACGAGCCGCCCAACGCCGCCAACGCCGCACCCAGGCGGTCGATCTCGGCGAGTGCGAGGTCGTTGCGTTCGCGGATGCGGGCGACGACGTGGTCGGGTGCCTTGGCGAGGAACTTCTCGTTGTCGAGCTTCCCGCGGGTCTGGTCCCGTTCCTTCTCTGCGGCGGCGAGATCCTTGGCGAGACGGCGCTTCTCGGCCTCGACGTCGACCGCACCGGAGGTGTCCACCGCGACGCGGACGGTCTGCGCCCCGACGCGCACCTCGAGCGTCGCGGTCGCCGTGAAGTCGTCGCCCTTCGCCTCGAGCCGGGCCAGGGTGTCGACGTAGGGCGCCAGGGCCGCGAGGCCCGCGGTGTCGAGGCCGTCGATGTCGGCCGGGACACGCTTGCCGGGCGGGAGCCCCTGATCGCTGCGGAATCGGCGGATCTCGGTGACGAGGTGCTGGACGGCCGAGATGCGCTCGGTCGCGGCCGAATCCGCGTCGTCCCGCACCCCGGAGGCCTGCGGCCACGCGGCGAGGGTCACCGTCTCCTCGCCGGTCAGCGCCGTCCACAGCACCTCGGTGACGAACGGCATCACCGGGTGCAGTGCACGCAGCAGGGCGTCGAGGACGCGGCCGAGGACCAGTGCGGTCGTCTGCGCCGCGGCACCGGACACCTGCACCTTCGACAGCTCCAGGTACCAGTCGCAGAACTCGTCCCACGCGAAGTGGTACAGCGCCTCGCAGGCCCGCGAGAACTCGTACGACTCGAACCCGGCGTCGGCCTCGGCGAGCACCTCGTCGAGGCGGCGCAGGATCCACCGGTCGGCGTCGGTGAGGTCGGGGTCGGCCGGGATGTCGCCCACGCGAGCGCCGTTCATCAACGCGAACCGTGTGGCGTTGAACAGCTTGGTCGCGAAGTTGCGGCTGTCCTGGGCGTTGGTCTCGCCCACCGACAGGTCGGCGCCCGGGCGGGCTCCGCGTGCCAGCGTGAAGCGCAGCGCGTCGGCGCCGTAGCGGTCGACCCAGTCGAGCGGGTCGATGCCGTTGCCCTTCGACTTCGACATCTTGCGTCCGTGCTCGTCGCGCACGAGCCCGTGCAGGAACAGATGCCGGAACGGCACCGACGCGTCGAAGTCCAGCGACTTCCCGACGTAGGTGCCGAACATCATCATCCGGGCGACCCAGAAGAACAGGATGTCGTAGCCGGTGACCAGCACGCTCGTCGGATAGAACGTCCGCAGATCGGTCGTGTCGTCGGGCCACCCGAGGGTGGAGAACGGCCAGAGTCCCGACGAGAACCAGGTGTCGAGGACGTCGGGGTCCTGCTCGTAGCCCGCCGGCGGCTGCTCGTCCGGACCGACACAGACGACGTCACCGTCAGGGCCGTACCAGATCGGGATGCGGTGCCCCCACCACAGCTGACGCGAGATGCACCAGTCGTGCATGTCGTCGACCCAGGCGAACCAGCGCGACTCCATCGACGCCGGGTGGATCTGCGTGGACCCGTCGCGCACGGCGTCGCCGGCGGCCGTCGCCAACGACTCGACGCGGACCCACCACTGCATGCTCAGACGGGGCTCGATGGGCTCGCCGCTGCGCTCGGAGTGCCCGACGCTGTGGACGTAGGGACGGATCTCCTTCACGATCCGCCCCTCGTCGGCGAGGGCCTCGCGGACCGCGACACGGGCCTCGAACCGGTCGAGACCGTCGAATCGTGTTCCCGTGTCGGCGATCCGGCCGGTGGCGTCCATGATCGTCGGCATCGGCAGGCCGTGGCGCTGTCCGATCGCGAAGTCGTTCGGGTCGTGCGCGGGGGTGATCTTCACCGCGCCGGTCCCGAACTCGGGGTCGACGTGGTCGTCCGCGATCACCGGCACGGTGCGCTCGAGGAACGGGTGTGGCAGCTCGGTGCCGACGAGGTCGCGGTAGCGCTCGTCGTCGGGGTGCACCGCGATCGCGGTGTCGCCGAGCATCGTCTCCAGACGCGTGGTCGCGACGACGATGTGCGGCTGCGCGTCGTCGGTCGACCCGTAGCGGAAGCTGACCAGCTCGCCCTCGATGTCGCTGTAGGACACCTCGATGTCGCTGATGGCCGTCTGCAGCACCGGCGACCAGTTGACCAGTCGCTCGGCGCGGTAGATGAGACCGTCGTCGTACATGCGCTTGAAGACGGTGTGCACCGCACGCGACAGCCCGTCGTCCATCGTGAAGCGCTCGCGCGACCAGTCGACGCCGTCGCCGAGACGGCGCATCTGCGCGCCGATGTCCCCGGAGATCTCCTCCTTGGCCTCCCACACCCGCGCGAGGAAACGGTCGCGACCGAGGGCGTGACGGTCGGTGCCCTCGGCGGCCAGGCGCTTCTCGACCATGGCCTGCATCGCGATCGCGGCGTGGTCCATGCCGGGCAGCCACAACACCTCGTAGCCCTGCATGCGGCGGCGGCGGCTCAGCGCGTCCATCAGGACGTGCTCGAACGCGTGACCCATGTGCAGGGACCCGTTGACGTTCGGCGGGGGGATGACGATGGAGAAGGGGGGCTTGCCGCTGTCGGGGTCGGCGGTGAACGCGCCGCTGTCGACCCAGCCGTCGTAGATCCGCGCCTCGTGCGCGCCGGGCTCCCAGCTCGCGGGCAGCGCGGATCCGTCGGGGGTCCTCGAAGCGGTCTCGGGGCTCGAACTCACCGTTCGAGTCTAGGGAATGGCGATCTTGTCCCTGCGCAGCCGGTGCACGTCCTCGGGTGCGTTGACGTTGGTCAGCCAGGTCGGGTCACTGACACCGACCCGGTGCACCGTCATCTCGTCGAGCGCCGCGAGCAGTCGACGCTCGCCGCCGGCGACGAGGGCGGCCAGGCGTGCGGCGCACGACGACCGGTAGACCGCGGCGAGCGGGTGCTGCCGCTGTGCGTCGACGGCGATCACCGCGTCGTCCTCGGCACCCAGCCCGGCGACGAGTTCGTCGACGAGGTCGGCGCGCAACAGCGGCATGTCGGTGGCGCAGACGAAGACGACCGGGACGTCGTGTGCGGCGGCGTCGGTGAGACCCGCGGCGAGCGCACCCAGGGGACCGGTGCCGGGGTCCTCGTCGGTCACCCACCGCAGTCCGGGCGCCTCGGAGAAGGCGGCGTACGCGGCCGAGTCCTGTGCCGCGACAACCGTGATCGGATCGCATCGTCGTCGCAGTTCGGTCACGATCCGCGTGAGCATCGGCTGTCCGCCCAGGTCGAGGGCCGCCTTGTCCTCCCCCATCCGGCGCGAGGCGCCTCCTGCGAGCACGATCCCGGCCAGTGGTTGCGACATCGGTCGAGTATCGCGTGACGGGGCCCGCGCGCGGGGCCACTATGGGGAACATGACGACAACCGGTTCCCGGCAGGACATCCCCGGGGACGGCTACTCCCCCGCCACCCCGCCCCGCCCCGCGGCGCCCGAGACGACGGTCGCCGAGCCGGAGGAGACGTCGGTCCACCACGTGAAGACGTATGCCGCGGGCATCCCCGCTGTCGCCGTCTCGATGCAGCGGGGATTCACCCAGATGGGCCCGTTCCGGACCGCCAAGACGTTCCTGGAGCTCAACCAGCGTCACGGCTTCGACTGCCCCGGGTGTGCGTGGCCGGAGAAGCCGGGTGGTCGCAAGCCGGCGGAGTTCTGCGAGAACGGCGCGAAGGCGGTCGCCGAGGAGGCGACGCGGCGCACCGTCACACCCGAGTTCTTCGCCGCGCATCCGGTGTCGGCGCTCCGCGAGCGCAGCGAGTACTGGCTGTCGCAACAGGGCCGCATCACCCACCCGGTGATCCTCCGTGAGGGGGCCACGCACTACGAGCCGATCGACTGGGACGCCGCATACCGCCTCGTCGCCGACGAGCTCACCGGTCTCGACGACCCCGATCGCGCCGTGTTCTACACCTCGGGTCGCACCAGCAACGAGGCCGCGTTCGTCTACCAGTTGTTCGCGCGGTCGATGGGCACGAACAACCTGCCGGACTGCTCCAACATGTGCCACGAGTCGTCCGGTCACGCGCTGTCGACGACCATCGGCATCGGCAAGGGGTCCGTGACCGTCCTCGACATCGAGAACGCCGACCTCATCGTCATCGCGGGACAGAACCCGGGCACCAACCATCCGCGGATGCTGTCGATCCTCGGTGACGCCAAGCGCAACGGCGCCACCATCGTGGCGGTCAACCCGATGCCCGAGGCCGGTCTGATGCGCTTCCGCGATCCGCAGCGCGTCGGCGACATCCTGTCCGACGGCACCGACATCGCCGACGAGTTCCTCCAGGTCCGTCTGGGCGGTGACATGGCCCTCTTCCGCGGACTGGCCGCGCTGCTGCTGCGCGACGAGAAGCGGTCGCCGGGAACGGTGTTCGACCACGATTTCCTCACCGAGTACTGCGACGGCCTCGACGAGTACCTCGCGGCGGTGGAGGAGACCGACCTCGAGGAGGTGCTCGAGGCGACCGGCCTCACGATGGATCAGCTCGAGCAGTTCGCCGCGCTGTGGGAACGCTCCGAGCGCACCATCGTCTGCTGGGCGATGGGCCTGACGCAGCACAAGCACGCGGTCGCGACCATCGAGGAGGTGTCCAACGCCCTCCTGCTGCGCGGCATGATCGGCAAGCCCGGCGCGGGTGTGTGCCCGGTCCGCGGCCACTCCAACGTGCAGGGCGACCGGACGATGGGCATCTGGGAGCAGATGCCCGAATCGTTCCTGTCCGCACTGGACGACGAGATGGGCATCACCAGTCCGCGCGACCACGGCTGGGACGTCGTCGACTCGATCCGCGCGATGCGCGACGGCAAGGTCGACGTCTTCATGTCGATGGGCGGCAACTTCCTCTCCGCCACACCCGACACCGACGCGACGCGTGCCGCGCTCGAGAAGTGTCGGCTCACCGTGCAGGTCAGCACCAAGCTCAACGCCTCGCACCTGCACACCGGGACGACCAACCTGATCCTGCCGACCCTCGGCCGCACCGACCGCGACGTCCGCGACGGCAAGAAGCAGCAGGTCTCCGTCGAGGACTCGATGGGGTCGGTGCACCTGTCGCGCGGGTCACTGCGCCCGTCGAGCGATCAGATGCGCAGCGAGGTGGGCATCGTCTGCGAGCTCGCGCACGTGATGTTCGGCGCCGACCACCCCGTCGACTGGCTCGGGCTCGCCGCCGACTACGACCGCATCCGCGACCACGTGTCCCGGATCGTCCCGGGGTGCGAGGACTTCAACACCCGGGTGCGTCAGCCCGACGGATTCCTGCTGCCGCATCCGCCGCGGGACGCCCGCGAGTTCCCCACCGAGTCGGGACGGGCACAGATCACGACGAACGACCTCGTGTGGCTGCCCACGCCGCCCGGCCGGCTCATCATGCAGACGCTGCGCAGCCACGACCAGTACAACACCACCATCTACGGCCACGACGACCGTTACCGCGGGATCAAGGGCAACCGCCGGGTGGTCATGGTCAACCCGTCGGACATCGAGGCCATGGGCCTGGCTGCGGGACAACGGGTCTCGATCATCTCCGAGTTCGAGACCGATGCCGGTGTCGAGGAGCGTCGGGTCGACGACTTCGTCGTGGTCTCCTACCCCACCCCGCCGGGCAACGCCGCCGCCTACTACCCGGAGACGAACCCCCTGGTGCCGTTGGACTTCGTCGCCACGAAGTCCAACACCCCGGTGTCCAAGGGCATCACCGTGCGGCTCGTAGCGGCCTGATGGGTCGCGTCACCACCCGCGCCCGCGTCCGTCGGATACGTCCGACGGGCCAGGTGACGCGCGCCGACACGCTCGCGGTCGAGGAACCGCTGGAGATGCGGGTCGGCGGCGCGCCGTTGACGGTGACGATGCGGACGCCGGGTGCCGACGTCGACCTGGTACACGGCTTCCTCCTCGCGGAGGGCATCATCGCCCGCGCCGACGAGATCGCGTCGGTGCGGTACTGCGACGGTGTCGACGAGCAGGGACGCAACACCTACAACGTGCTCGACGTCGCCACCGCGACGCCGCGTGAGGTGACGCCGCGGTCGTTCGCGACGACCTCGGCGTGCGGGGTGTGCGGCACCAGCGAGATCGACCGCATCGCCACCACGGTCCCGTGGGATCTGACCGCCGACGACTGCCGCGTCGGGATCGACGTGTTGGCGGCCCTGCCCGATGCGCTGCGGGCCGCCCAGGCGACGTTCGCGACCACCGGCGGCATCCACGGGGCCGCGCTCTTCCGCACCGACGGCACCCTGCTGGTCGCCCGGGAGGACGTCGGCCGCCACAACGCCGTCGACAAGGTGATCGGGTGGGCGGTCCGCGAGAACCTGCTCCCCCTGCGTGACACGGTGCTGATGGTGTCGAGCCGGGTGTCCTTCGAGTTGGTCCAGAAGGCCGGGATGGCGGGCGTGCCCATCATCGCCGCGGTGTCGGCGCCGTCGTCGCTCGCTGTGTCCCTCGGTCAGGAACTGGGCATGACCGTGATCGGCTTCCTCCGCGGCGAGTCGATGAATGTCTACGCCGGCGGAGACCGCGTGGTCTGAGGGTCAGGCCGTCTTGTCGCGCCGCTCGTCGCGACGCGGCTTGCGCGGGACGATCGTCGGGAGCACGTTGTCGCGCACGGTCTCCCCGGTGACCACGACCTTGGCCACGTCGTCACGGCTCGGGATGTCGTACATGACCGGGAGGAGGACCTCCTCCATGATGGCGCGCAGACCGCGGGCACCGGTCCCCCGGTGGATGGCCTGATCGGCGACGGCCTCGAGCGCGTCGGCGCTGAACTCCAACTCGACGCCGTCCATCTCGAACAGGCGCACGTACTGCTTCACGAGCGCGTTCTTCGGGGTCGACAGGATGGAGACCAACGACTCCTTGTCGAGGTTGGTCACCGAGGCGACGACCGGCAGACGACCGATGAACTCCGGGATCAGACCGAACTTGATCAGGTCCTCGGGCATGACCTCGGCGAACGCGTCGGTCATCTCGTCGTCGTTCTTCTTCGCGACCTCGGTGCCGAACCCGATGCCGCGCTTGCCGATCCGGTCGGAGACGATCCGCTCGAGGCCGGCGAACGCGCCCGCCACGATGAACAACACGTTGGTCGTGTCGATCTGGATGAACTCCTGGTGCGGGTGCTTGCGTCCGCCCTGCGGCGGCACCGACGCCTGCGTCCCCTCGAGGATCTTCAGCAACGCCTGCTGCACGCCCTCACCGCTGACGTCGCGGGTGATCGAGGGGTTCTCGCTCTTGCGGGCGATCTTGTCGACCTCGTCGATGTAGATGATGCCGGTCTCGGCGCGCTTGACGTCGTAGTCGGCGGCCTGGATGAGCTTGAGGAGGATGTTCTCCACGTCCTCACCTACGTAGCCGGCCTCGGTGAGGGCGGTCGCGTCGGCGATGGCGAACGGGACGTTGAGCATCTTGGCCAGCGTCTGCGCCAGGTATGTCTTGCCGCAGCCGGTCGGGCCGAGCATGAGGATGTTCGACTTCGCCAGCTCGACGGCCTCGCCACCGCGCACGTCCTTGCGGTCGCCCGCCTGGATGCGCTTGTAGTGGTTGTAGACCGCGACCGCGAGGGTGCGCTTGGCCGTGTCCTGCCCGATGACGTAGTTCTCGAGGAAGTCCCGGATCTCCGACGGCTTGGGCAGCTCGTCGAGCTTGACCTCGCTCGACTCGGCCAGTTCCTCCTCGATGATCTCGTTGCAGAGGTCGATGCACTCGTCGCAGATGTACACGCCGGGACCTGCGATGAGCTTCTTGACCTGTTTTTGGCTCTTCCCGCAGAACGAGCACTTCAGCAGGTCGCCGCCGTCACCGATTCGCGCCATCGTGTGCTGTACCTCTTCCTCGTGCACCGTCGCGAGTGCTCACGACGGGCGGACCGACCCGGTGGTCAGTATCCCCGACCGTACCCGCGGGTGGTCCGAACTTCGACCGATAACCACCATGTCGGGACCACGTCCTCCGACCTCCGGCACGTCGGCGACGGCGTCGCCGAGATGTCCGGATGTGGTGTCACGATCTGTGCGTTCGGACCCGCCGGCCCGGACGTACAGGATCGCCCCTGTGCGACGCCGCCCGGCGCATCCGTGCGCCCGGGCGTGTCGCCGGCGATCAGCTCGCGCGAGCCGACTTCTTGCGGTACTCGAACACCTCGTCGATGATCCCGTACTCCTTGGCCTGGGCCGCGGTGAGGATGTTGTCGCGGTCGGTGTCCCGACGGATCTTGTCCGCGTCCTGACCGGTGTGCGAGCCGAGGATGTCGTCGAGTCGACGACGGATCCGCTCGATCTCGGCGGCCTGGATCTCGAGGTCGGAGACCTGACCCTGGTAGGCGCCACCGGTACGCGGCTGGTGGATCAGCACGGTCGCGTTGGGCAGCGCGGCGCGCTTGCCCGGGGTCCCGCCGGCCAGCAGGATCGCCGCCGCGGACGCGGCCTCACCGAGGCAGACCGTGGCGATGTCGCAGTGGACGTACTGCATGGTGTCGTAGATGGCGAGCATCGCCGGGACGCTGCCGCCGGGCGAGTTGACGTACATGATGATGTCGCGGTCGGGGTCCTGGGACTCCAGGACCAGCAGCTGCGCCATGATGTCGTTCGCGACGGTCTCGTCGATCGGGGTGCCGAGGAAGACGATGCGCTCCTCGAACAGCTTGGCGTAGGGGTTGTACTCCCGCATGCCGTTCGGCGTGTGCTCGATGAACGACGGCAGGATGTACCGGCTCTGCGCGCCCGCGGGCGCGAGACCCGACGGGGTCTGGCTGGACGAACCGAACATGGTCACGGGTTCTCTCTCTCCGAAGCGATGGGTCGCGGCGCGCGGCGCCGCGGGCAGGGGGCGGTGGTCTGCGGGACGCCTCAGGGACGCGAGATGACGTGGTCGACGAACCCGTACTCCTTGGCCGCCTCCGCGGTGAACCACTTGTCGCGGTCGGCGTCGGCCTCGATCTTCTCCAGCGGCTGCCCGGTGAACTCGGCGTTGAGCCGGTTCATCTCCTTCTTGGTCAGCGCGAACTGCTCGGCCTGGATGGCGATGTCGGCCGCGGTGCCGCCGATGCCGGCCGACGGCTGGTGCATCATGATCCGCGCGTGCGGCAGGGCGTGACGCTTGCCCTTGGCACCGGCGGCGAGCAGGAACTGCCCCATCGACGCCGCCATCCCCATCGCGTAGGTCGCGACGTCGCACTGGGCGAGCTGCATGGTGTCGAAGATGGCCATGCCGGCGGTCACCGACCCGCCCGGCGAATTGATGTAGAGACTGATGTCCTTGGTGCTGTCCTCCGCCGAGAGCAGGAGGATCTGCGCACACAGACGGTTCGCGATGTCGTCGTCGACCTGGGTGCCGAGGAAGATGATCCGCTCGCGCAGCAGGCGCTCGAAGACCGAGTCGCTGAGGTTCAGGCCTGCCACGCCCGAGCTCGCGGTGATCGGCGAACCCGTCGCGGTCAGGAGGTTCTTCGGGTCGGTCACGCTTCCTACTTTCTCCGGGACTGGTGTGCGGACCCGGGAGGCGGGCCCGCTGCTCGGGTGCTCCACCGACACTAACGAATGCGGGTGGCGACCGGTCCCCGGTGCCACCCGCATTCGCTGACAGCGGAGTGATCTCCGCCCCGACGACGACTCAGTCGTCGTCGCCCGAGGTCGTGGCCTCGTCCTGTGCCTCACCCGTGCCGAAGAACTCCGTGGTGTCGACGGCCGCACCGGTCGTGTCGGTGACGGTGACCTGGCCGACGATGCCGGCGAGGGCCTTGCTGCGACGGATGTCGGCGTAGATCGCGCCGAGCTGGTCGGCCTGCTGCAGCTGCTGGATGAACTCCTGCGGCTGCATGCCGTAGCGCTGCGCCTGGAAGATGATCTGCTGCGTCAGCTCGTCCTGACCGACGGTGGTCTCCTGCTGCTCGGCGATCGCGTCGAGCAGGAGCTGGGTCTTGACGGATGTCTCGGCGGCCGAGCGTGCCTCGGACTCCCACTCCTCACGGGTGGTGCCCTGCGCGCTCAGGAACTCGTCGACCTTGGCGTCGTCGTGGTCGAAGGCGTGGACGACCTGGTGCATCTGACCGTCGGCCTCGGCCTCGACGACCTTCTCCGGCACCGGGATCTCCACGGACTCGAGCAGCTTCTCGAGCACCTTGTCGCGCACGGTGGTCGCCTGCTCGGCGCGCTTGGAGCGACCCACGCGCTCCTTCAGGTCCGCCCGCAGCTCGTCGACGGTGTCGAACTCGCTGGCCATCTGGGCGAACTCGTCGTCGGCCTCGGGGAGCTCGCGCTCCTTCACCGAGTTCAGGGTGACGGTGACCTGCGCCTCCTCACCGTTGTGCTCGCCCGCGACGAGTGTGGTGGTGAAGGTCTTGTCCTCGCCGGCGGACATCCCGACGAGGGCCTCGTCGAGTCCGTCGATGAGCTGACCGGAACCGACCTCGTGCGACAGGCCCGTGGTCGACGCCTCGTCGACGGGCTCGCCGTTCACCGTGGCGGTGAGGTCGATGGACACGAAGTCGCCGTCCTTGGCGGCCCGCTCGACACCGGTGAGGGTGCCGAAGCGCGCGCGCAGCGCCTCGAACTGCTCGTCGACGGCGGCGTCGTCGACCTCGATCGGCTCGACCTCGACGGCGATGGTCG
The DNA here is from genome assembly GCA_036946345.1 of Gordonia paraffinivorans. GTDB lineage: Bacteria > Actinomycetota > Actinomycetes > Mycobacteriales > Mycobacteriaceae > Williamsia_A > Williamsia_A paraffinivorans_A. The sequence continues at coordinate 66,206 of JAQIJH010000003.1, forward strand.
AGTACTCGGGCAGGGTGATCTCCGGACGGATGTCGACCTCTGCGGTGAAGGTGATCGACTTGCCGTACTCGAGCTCCGCGAGGTCGATCTCCGGCTGACCGATCGGGTTGGTCTCGGTCTCGGCGATCGCCTGCGAGTACTTGGCCGGGAGGGCGTCGTTGACGACCTGGGCGAGCACCGAGTCCCGACCGACGCGGGCCTCGATGAGCTTGGCCGGGGCCTTGCCCGGGCGGAAGCCGGGGATGCGGATCTGCTGCGCGAGCGACTTGTAGGCGCGGGCGAAGTCACCCTCGAGTTCCTCGAACGGGACCTCGACGTTGAGTTTCACCCGCGTCGGGCTCAGCTGCTCGACGGTGCTCTTCACGACTGTGTGACTCCTTGCTGTGGACCGGGTCTGTGTGGGTGACGCGGTTGTCGCGCCCCACCGGGATCGCGGCGGCCGGTCGGCCGCCGGTCGGCGGTCGGCGGTCGGGATGACAGGATTTGAACCTGCGACCCTCCGCTCCCAAAGCGGATGCGCTACCAAGCTGCGCCACATCCCGGTCTCGGTGACGACGCCACCGCCACTCCGCGACAGGGAGCGGTGGAGCGGGTGACGGGAATCGAACCCGCGTGGCCAGTTTGGAAGACTGGGGCTCTACCATTGAGCTACACCCGCGCGCACACCACGTCGGGTGGGATCGCCCCCGGCGTCGCGTGCAGCGGCGACTCTACCGTGCCCACGTCGGCGGGCCGAATCTGCCGCCCTCCGATCGGCAGCCCCCAGCACGACCGTCGGGTCGCCGCACCATCAGTCACTCCAGTCACAGCAGCTGGCACAGGTCACAACGCCGCGGGTGTCCGTCTTGGACAGACGCTCCGCTCATGCGACGATGACGTCGCGCGGCGGGGGTCTCGCGCAGAAATCGCACACACCAGCCGCCACCGTTCATGCCCGCAGGGCACCGACACCGAAGGTCAGGTCCGAACTCGTGCCGACTCCCTCGAACTCCCGCCGGGGTGCCACCCGCACCCGTCTCGTCACGGTCGTCGCCGGCGTGGCCATCGCGCTGTTCGCGATCCCCGCGACCGCCGGGGCCGTTCCCGCGTCGCCGCCGCCGACCATCCCCGGTCTGCCCGGCGTCCCCGCGCCCGACTTCCTGAAGCCGTTCCTCCCGCCGTCGTCGACGGCCCCGGCGCCCGCCCCGGCGGCCCCGTCGAGCACCGAGCCCGCGCCGGCTCCGGCCGACCCGGCTCCCCCCGTCGCGACGAAGACCGGGTGGGTCGCCCTCGCCGACGACGCGACCCACACCCTGACGGTGTGGCACGACGGGAAGATCGCGCGCAAGGACATCCCGATCTCGATGGGATCGAACGCGCACCCGACCCCGAACGGCGTGTACTACACCAAGGAGAAGTACCGCGACATGTACATGGACTCGTCCACGTACGGCGTCCCGGTCGACTCCCCCGGCGGCTACCGCACCTACGTCGAGTACGCGATCCGGATGAGCTGGGACGGCATCTTCCTGCACGCCGCCCCGTGGTCGGTCGCCCAGCAGGGCAAGACCAACGTCAGCCACGGCTGCATCAACGTGAGCACCGAGAACGGCAAGTGGGCCTACGAGAACTTCCCCGAGGGGACGCCGATCGTGGTCCGCGGCACCGTCGGCGGACAGTACGTGCAGGGCAGCTGACCCGCACCCCGCTCGAGCACCCGCGCATCCCCCGTCGGCCACCGGCCGGCGGGGGATGTGTCATTCGGTGCCCAGCTCGTGTGCGGAGCCCGAGCCGGTCACCCGACTGATCGCGCGCATCTTGTTCACCGCGTCGAGTGCGGCCACCTTGTACCCCTCGGCGAGCGTCGGGTAGTTGAAGACGGCGTCGACGAGGTAGTCGACGGTCCCGCCGCACCCCATCACCGTCTGCCCGATGTGGACGAGCTCGGCCGCGTTGCTCCCGAAGACGTGGACGCCCAACAGGGTTCGGTCGGTCGCGTGGACGAGCAGCTTCAACATCCCGTAGGAGTCCCCCATGATCGCCCCGCGCGCGAGCTCGCGGTACCGGGCGACACCGACCTCGAACGGCACCCCGTCCGCGGTCAGTTCCTCCTCGGTGCGACCGACGTAGGAGACCTCGGGGATCGAGTAGATGCCGATCGGTTGGATGCCCTCGCCGTTGCCGACGGGTTCGCCGAACGCGTGATACGCCGCGCGCCTCCCCTGCTCCATCGACGTCGCCGCCAACGCGGGGAACCCGATCACGTCACCGACCGCGTAGATGTGCTCGACCGAGGTCCGGAAGTGCTCGTCGACCGTCAGTCGACCCCGGTCGTCGGCCTCGAGTCCCGCTGCGGAGGCGTTCAGCTCGTCGGTCACACCCTGCCGACCGGCGGAGTAGAGGACCGTGTCGGCCGGGATCTTCTTGCCCGACTCCAGGATCGTCAACGTCCCACCCGCGTGCTTCTCCACCGTCTTCACCGACTCGGAGAACCGGAACGTCACGCCGCGTTCGCGCAGCTGGTACTGCAGCGCCTCGATGATCTCGCGGTCACAGAAGTCGAGCATGGTGTGCCGTCGCTCCACGACGGTCACCTTCGTGCCCAGCGCGGCGAACATCGACGCGTACTCGATGCCGATGACACCGGCGCCCACGACCACCATCGACTGCGGGACGTGGTCCATCCCCAGGATCTGGTCGGAGTCGACGATCGTGGCGCCGTCGAAGTCGACGGTGGAGGGGCGCGCGGGACGCGTCCCGACGGCGATGACGACGTGGTCGGCCTTGACCGTCGTGTGGTCCCCGTCGGGTCCGTGCACCGCGATCTGATGGTCGTCGACGAACGTCGCGTTGCCGATCAGCAGCGACACGCGGTTGCGCGCCAACTGATTCTGGATGACGTCGATCTCCTTGCCGATCACGTGGTGTGTCCGGGCGGAGAGGTCGGCGACGGTGATGTCGGACTTCAGGCGATAGGACTGGCCGTAGAGCTCGCGTTGATTGAGGCCGGTCAGGTACATGACCGCCTCACGCATCGTCTTCGACGGGACGGTGCCGGTGTTGATGCACACACCGCCGACCATGTCCCGACGCTCGACGACGGCCGCGCGCCGGCCGAGCTTCGCCGCCGCGATGGCGGCCTTCTGGCCCGCAGGCCCCGACCCGATGACGAGGAGGTCGTAGTGGTCCACGGTCACGCTCCGTTGTTCGACGCCCGACGCCACCGGCCGGCGGCTCACCCAGTGTCGCCCAGCACCGACCCATCCGCGTGTCGAGCAGATGACGAGGGTGCGAACGTCCCCGCGTCGAGTGGTCCCAGGTGCACGGTCGCGACGACCTGCAGCCAGGCGGCCAGTGCGGCACAACCGGTGAGCGCGGCGGCGTCGTCGCTGCGGTCGGTGGCGTAGGCGACGTGTCGGCCACCGGCGGGGTTGCGGAGGGTGAGCGGTCCGACCCGCACGGTGCAGGGAAGATAACCGCGCACCTCGCGGGCGGCGACCGTCAGTCGTGTGAGGTCGCGACGCCACTGCGACGGCCGGAACGACGTCGCGGGCGCGTTCTGCATCGCGCCGGTGCGCACCGCCCGCAGCATCATCGACATCCACACGCCGGGATGCACCGTCGTGAGCGACCGTGTGAGATCGGCGATGTCGCGGATCAACGAGTCGGGGCTCGCGTTGCAGATGACGTCGTCGCGGTCGCCGATCCACATCGTGGGCACCTCGGGCAGCGGCCGGCCCGGTCCCGCGACGCCGTGTCCGTCGCAGCCGCGGACACATCCGGCCGGCTGATGCGGATCGGCGACGAGGCCGATCGCCACGGGCAGCCGGGACGGGTTGTCGGCGAGCGCCTCTCGGATCACGACGCATCCCTGCGAGTAGCCGATCACCGCCCACCGGCCGTCGACGGCGTCGATCGCCCTGCGCAACGACGCCACTCCCGCGACGACGCTCTCGGCGAAACTCAGACCGTCGGGCACGGGGACCGGTCCGTAGCTGGCGGGGTACGGCACCCATCGGGCGTCGAACCGGGCGTCGAGGTCGTCGACGACGCACCGCAGCAGACCGCGCACCGGCACCGCCGGATCCGTCGGCGTGGCCTCACCGGTCCCGCCGACGACCAGCACCGTCATCGTCTCCATGACCACCATAGTGCGCGCCGATCGTGTGAGAACGGCAAGAGGATCCTGGCGAACCGGTGGCGGCGGCTCAGTCGGGCTGACAGGTGGGGCACCAGAACAGGTTCCGGCCCTCCATGACCTCACCCAGGATCGTGGTGCCGCAGATGCGGCACGGTTCGCCGCGACGGCGGTAGACGTAGCTGCGGGGTCGACCGCGCAGCCCGCGAGGTCCGTGGTCGTCCTGCGGGCGGATCGTGATGATCTTGCCTTTGCGCACCCCGACGGCCATGAGGTCGACGATGTCGTCCCACATGTCCTGCCAGACGGCCTCGTCCACGTCGGTGCCGGGTCGCATGGGGTGCACGCTGTGCCGGAAGAGCACCTCGGCGCGGTAGACGTTGCCGACGCCGGCGATCACCTTCTGGTCCATGAGCATCGACCCGAGCGACCGCTTCGACCGGTGGATGCGCGCGAACGCACGACCGGGGTCGGCGTCGGGGCGCAGCGGGTCGGGGCCGAGACGTGCGACGAGGGCGTCGAGGTCGGCCGGGGTGAAGTACTCACACGCCGTCGGTCCGCGGAGATCCACTCCGCGCGTGTCGCTCTCGATGCGCATGCGCACCTGACCGACGGGCGGGTCCATCGGTGCGGGGACGTCGCTGAACTTCCCGTAGAGGCCGAGGTGGACGTGCACCATGTCGCCGGAGGCGTACTCGTGGAGCAGATGCTTCCCCCACGCCTCCGCACGGGCGAAGGTCTGACCGTCGAGTCGCTCGGCCTCGGCGACGAACCGTCCCTGGGGACTCGAGACCCGGACCGGGGTGTTCCGGAACCGACGCGTGTGCAGGCGGGCGAGACGATGGACGGTGTGCCCCTCGGGCATCGGTCCTCCTCTCCCCCGCCCCGGTCAGCTCTCCGGGACCGCGGGGGCCTCGTGGGTGGTCTCGTACTCGGCGAGGATGTCGATGCGCCGCTGGTGGCGCGGCTCCTCCGACCACGGGGTCGCGAGGAAGGCGTCGACGATCGCGAGCGCCTCCTCGGTCGAGTGCATCCGCCCGCCGATGCCCATCAACTGGGCGTTGTTGTGCTGCCGGGCGAGCTGCGCGGTCTCGACGCTCCAGGCGAGGGCGCAGCGCGCGCCGGGGACCTTGTTCGCCGCGATCTGCTCGCCGTTGCCGCTGCCGCCGAGCACGATGCCGAGGCTGCCGGGGTCGGCGACGGTGCGCTGCGCTGCGGCGATGCAGAAGGCGGGGTAGTCGTCGGCCGCGTCGTAGACGTGCGCACCGCAGTCCTCGACGTCGTGACCGGCGGAGCGGAGGTGGTCGGCGATGGTGTTCTTCAACTCGAAGCCGGCGTGGTCGGCACCCAGGTAGACGCGCATGGCGACCAGCATGACAGGTGCCCTGCGGACCGCGACCGCCTGGTCAGCGGCCCGCCGGGCGCCCGACGGCTCAGTCGAACTGGGGGTCCTCGTCGCGACTGCGCTTGAGCTCGAAGAAGTGCGGATAGCTCGCGAGCGCCACGGCGCCGTCCCACACCTTCCCGGCGTCCTCGCCGCGCGGGATCCGGGACAGCACCGGGCCGAAGAACGCGACGTCGTTGATGTGGATGGTCGGGGTACCGACGTCGTCGCCGACCTTGTCCATGCCCTCGTGATGGCTCTTCCGGATGGTCTCGTCGTACTCGTCCGAGTCCGCGGCGGACGCGAGGTCGGTGGGCAGACCGGCGTCGGCGAGCGACGCGGCGATGGCAGCGTCGAAGTCGGACACGCCGCGGTTGTGGATCTGGGTGCCCATCGCGGTGTACAGCGGGTCGAGCACCTCGTGGCCGTGCTTGTCGACGGCGGCCTGGAGCACGCGCACCGGTCGCCATGCGTCCTTGAGCTTCTCCGCGTACTCGGCCGGGATGTCCTTGCCCTCGTTCAGCACGGCGAGGCTCATGATGTGGAAGTTCACGTCGACGTCGCGCACCTTCTCGACCTCGAGGATCCAGCGCGACGTGATCCAGCACCAGGGGCACAGGGGGTCGAGCCAGAAGTCGACGCGGTCCCGCGTCGACGTGTCCGACGCGGACGGTGCGGTGTCGGTGGCGGTCATGGATGTCTCCTCGTCTGCGCCACACGGCGCCGTCGGGGTCCTACAGGTCCATCGGGATACAACCCGAGCCGCCGGCCCGCATTCCCCACGGCCGCCGCGACCGTCGATGTCGGTGATGGGGTAAGTGTGAACCACCACCGACACCCTCGAAGGGGATCCGCCGTGACCGCACCCAATCTCACCCGCGACGCCGCCGTCGAACGCGCCCAGACGATCACCGTCACCGGGTACACCGTCGACCTCGACCTCACCGACGGCTCCGGCGGACCCGGTGAGCGGACGTTCTCGTCGACCACGACGGTCACGTTCGACGCGACGGCGGGGGCGTCGACGGTCATCGACCTCGTCGCCGACTCGGTCGGGTCGGCGACGTTGAACGGGACCGAGCTCGACGTCTCCGGGTACGACCCCGAACACGGAATCGACCTCCCCGATCTCGCGGCTCGCAACGAGCTCACCGTCGTCGCGGAGTGCCTGTACTCCCACACCGGCGAGGGGTTGCACCGGTTCGTCGACCCGTCCGACGGCGCGGTGTACCTGTACTCACAGTTCGAGACCGCCGACGCGAAGCGCATGTTCGCCTGCTTCGACCAGCCGGACCTCAAGTCCACGTTCGCTATCACCGTCACCGCACCCGAGGACTGGGAGGTGATCTCCAACGCGGCACCGGTCGAGTCGCTCGCCGCCGAGCCGGGCGTCCACCGCTTCCGGCCCACCGAGCCGATGAGCACCTACCTGGTCGCGCTGATCGCCGGGCCCTACGCGCGGTGGGAGGACTCCTACGTCGACGACCACGGCACCATCCCGCTGGGGATCTACTGCCGCGCATCGCTGGCCGAGTACATGGACCCCGAGCGGGTGTTCACCGAGACCAAGCAGGGCTTCGAGTTCTACCACCGGAACTTCGGCGTCCCTTACGCGTTCGGCAAGTACGACCAGCTCTTCGTGCCCGAGTTCAACGCCGGTGCGATGGAGAACGCCGGGGCAGTCACCTATCTCGAGGACTACGTGTTCCGGTCGAAGGTGACCAAGGCCCTCTACGAGCGCCGCGCGGAGACCATCCTCCACGAGATGGCGCACATGTGGTTCGGCGACCTGGTCACCATGCGGTGGTGGGATGACCTGTGGCTCAACGAGTCCTTCGCGACCTTCGCCTCGGTGCTCTGTCAGTCCGAGGCCACGGAGTACACGACCGCGTGGACCACGTTCGCCACCGTCGACAAGTCGTGGGCCTACCGCCAGGACCAGCTGCCGTCGACCCACCCCGTCGCCGCGGACATCCCCGACATCGCCGCGGTGGAGGTCAACTTCGACGGGATCACCTACGCCAAGGGGGCATCCGTCCTCAAGCAGCTCGTCGCCTACGTCGGCCTCGAGGACTTCCTCGCCGGGCTGCGGGACTACTTCACCGCGCACCGCTTCGGCAACGCGACCTTCGCCGACCTCGTCGGCGCCCTGGAGCGCTCCTCGGGGCGGGACCTGTCGGACTGGGGTGACACCTGGCTGCGCACCACCGGGATCACCGGTCTGCGACCGGAGTTCACCGTCGACGACGGCGGCACGTTCTCGTCGTTCACCGTGGTGCAGACCGGCGCGGAGCCCGGCGCCGGTGAGACCCGGATGCACCGGATCGCGATCGGCGTCTACGACGACCGGGACGGGAAGCTGGTACGCACCCACCGCGTCGAGCTCGACGTGGAGGGCGAGCGGACCGACGTGCCGGACCTCGTCGGCGTCTCGCGCGGTGCACTGGTCCTGCTCAACGACGACGATCTCACCTACTGCACCGTCGGTTTCGACGACGACTCGTGGCGCGTGGCCACCGAGCGCATCGCCGACATCACGGAGTCGTTGCCCCGCACGCTCGTGTGGTCGACGGCGTGGGAGCAGACGCGCGCCGCGCAGATGCGACCGCGTGACTTCGTCGAGCTGGTCCTGCGGGGCATCGGCGCCGAGACGGAGATCGCCGTCGTGCAGCGGGTCCTGATGCAGGCGCAGACCGCGATCGACCGCTACGCCGACCCCGAGTGGGCCGTGGGGACCGGGTGGCCGCGGTTCAGCGACCGGATGCTCGAGCTGGCGCGCGAGGCCGAGGCCGGCTCGGACCACCAGCTCGCGTTCGTCGGTGCCCTGCTGTCCGGCCTGGTCGGCGACGACGTCGTCGCGGTGCTGCGGTCGTTGCTCGACGGCGACGACCCCGCATCGGTGGGGTTGGCCGGTCTCGTCGTGGACACCGACCTGCGGTGGTCGGTCCTGACCGCCCTGGCGACTGCCGGCGCGATCGACACCGACCCGGACAGCACCCCGGTCATCGACGCCGAGGCCGAGCGCGACAACACCGCGGCGGGTGCGCGCAAGGCGGAGACCGCCCGCGCCGCACGGCCTCTCGCCGAGGCGAAGCAGCACGCCTGGCAGCGGGTGGTGGAGGACGACTCCCTGTCGAACACGATGGGACGCGCGATCATCGCGGGCTTCGCGCGACCGGGCCAGGAGCACCTGTTGGAGCCCTACGTCGAGAAGTACTTCGGCGCTGTCGCCGACGTGTGGCGGCGCCGCTCCAGCGAGGTGGCGCAGAGCGTCGTCATCGGGCTCTACCCGCAGTGGGCGATCGACGACGACGCACTGTCGCGTGCCGACGAGTTCCTGGCGGGCGACCACCCGCCGGCCCTGCGCCGCCTCGTCCTCGAAGGCCGCGACACCGTCGCACGGTCGTTGCGCATCCGGCGCGCGGACTGACAGACGCAACCGGCGCCCGACCTGTCAGGTCGGGCGCCGGGAGGCGGTGCGTGTGTGTCGGGCGGATCAGGATCGCGCGACGGCGGTGGCCATGACGCGCAGTGCGGCGATGAGACCGTCGATCAGGTCGTTCTCGCGGAAGCCGGCGATCGCGGCCGTGACGCCGAGCTGCGCGACGCGGTCGTTGATGCGGTCGGCGACCTGCCGGCCCGAGAGGACCACCACCTCCTTGCTGTCCGGCGCGACGGCGATCAGCGCGGCGTGCTCGGGCTCGGGCACCTGCGGCAGGATCTCCCCCGCCTTGCTCACCGGGTCGCTGCCGAGGTCCCCGATGTAGATCGAGAACCGCACGTTGGCCAGTTCCGTCGCGTTCGACAGGGCCTCGTCCAGCGCCACGAGCTCGTCGGTCGCGAACGGCGGGGTCTCCGGCGAGGACCCGGGGGTCCGGGCCGCGGAGATGCGGCCGCTGGTGGTGACGACGTGACCCAGGGGCAACGCGGCGGGGTCGGTGACGACCGGCTTGATCTCACCACTTGCCATGTGCGGAACCTCCGGTCAGCTCGTCGGTGGACGGCTCGTGATGCGCCGGCGGGGCGACCGGCGCGACGTCGACCGCGCTGAACAGCAGCGGCTCACGATCCCACTTCTCGTCGAGGGTGTAGCGGACGGTGGGCTTGTGCCCCGACCCGAAGGCCCACGCCATGGACAGGACGCACAGGACGACCGCGATGATGCAGATGATCGTCACGGGCAGCCCGATTGCGATGATGAGATCTTCCATCAGCCTCGAGACCCTTCTCCGGGAGTGTTCGGGGAAAACCTATCCGAACCGCACCGCGGTGGCCCAGCCGGGTACAACGCCGTGTCGTTGGCCGGGTGGCGCGCCGTCGGGAGCGACGTCAGGCGGCGCCGACGTCGATGTACTGCGACCACGACGGGTCGATCTCCTTGACCGTGGCGAGGAGCCGCCAGTGGCGGCCCTTCGGTGGTGTGAGCGCGGTGCGCAGGGTCCACCCGAGCTCCGACAGCAGGCGGTCGGCCTTCTTGTGGTTGCACGAGGCGCAGCACGCGACGCAGTTCTCCCAGTTGTGCGCGCCTCCGCGGCTGCGCGGCACGACGTGGTCGATCGTGTCGGCCTTCGCACCGCAGTACCCGCAGCGGAAGCGGTCGCGGTGCATGAGCGCCGCGCGGGTCATCGGGATCTTCGCGCGGTAGGGCACGCGGACGAAGGTGCGCAGCCGTATCACCGACGGCACCGGCATGGAGACGTCGGCGGAGTGGATGGCCGGGCCGCGCTCGTCGGTGTGGACGACGTCGGCACGCTCGCGGAGCACCAGCACGACCGCGCGGCGGATCGATATGGCGGTCAGCGGCTCGTACGTCGCGTTGAGGAGCAGCACCCGGTGCTTGCCCCAGACGGCACCTCCGCGGCCCATGTCGGCACGCTGCGGCGGGTCCGGGGTGGAGGCGGCGTCGGCGGGATGGCGTGCGGCGCCGACGAGAGGGGTCACGACCTCCGACTGCTGCGACCGCGTGCGCGCCATCCGTCCTCCGAGCGTCCGAGGGTGTCAGTGCCCTCGGCACACCAGTGCACCACGTTCGACGCCCCTGCGCATGGCTTTATGTGCGGGGACACGCTGTCGGGACGGTGACGCGGGTGTCCACGTGGTGACGCCCCGGTGACCCCCGGGCGACGTGGGCGCCCGACCGCGCCGTCCGGCCGATGCGGGACACTGGTGGGGTGACCGAGGCCAGCGAGACGTTCTACGACGCGGTCGGCGGGGCCGACACCTTCGCCGACCTCACCCGGCGCTTCTACGCCGAGGTGGCCCGCGACGAGATCCTCCGCCCCCTCTACCCCGAGGACGACCTCGAGGGCGCCGAGCGGCGGCTGCGCATGTTCCTGGAGCAGTACTGGGGCGGGCCCCGCACCTACTCCGACGAGCGCGGACACCCGCGACTACGGATGCGTCACCACCCGTTCCGCATCGGGGCCATGGAGCGCGACGCATGGCTGCGGTGCATGCACACCGCCATCGCGTCCATCGGCGAGGACCGCCTCGACGCCCAACACCGTCGGGCGCTCGTCGACTACATGGAGATGGCAGCCCAGTCGATGGTGAACAGTCCGCTGTAGATGCCAAAAGGCCACGCGCACAGTGGATGAGGCACATGGCACCGCACCCCACCCGCTGTGATCGGCACCACTCCGAACGCGCGCGGACACCCGGTCGAGTGCGACAGGTGAGGCAAGATGGGCGTCGTGAACGACGAGTCACCGGACGTCTCCGTCGCCGACGGATCCCCGGACAGCCCCGACGCGCCCGAGGCGCCGTCGACGATCGCCGACCCCACGGATGCCGACGGGGGTGACGCGGCGGCGCCGTGGTGGTCGACCGCGGTGTTCTACCAGATCTACCCGCGCTCCTTCTCCGACAGCGACGGCGACGGCGTCGGTGACCTGCCAGGTGTCGTCGACAAGCTGGGCTACCTCGAGCTCCTGGGCGTCGACGCCCTGTGGATCAGCCCCGTGATGCGCTCCCCCATGGCCGACCACGGCTACGACGTCTCCGACCCCCGCGACATCGACCCGCTGTTCGGCGGGATCGACGCCCTGGACGCGCTCATCGAGGAGGCGCACGCCCGGGACATCAAGGTGACGATGGACCTGGTGCCCAACCACACCAGCGACCAGCACCCGTGGTTCGTCGAGGCGCTCGCCGCCGCACCCGGCAGTCGGGAACGGGAGCGCTACATCTTCCGCGACGGGCGCGGGGACAACGGTGACGAGCCGCCCAACAACTGGCCGAGCATCTTCGGTGGCCCGGCCTGGACCCGCGTCACCGAGCCCGACGGCACACCCGGGCAGTGGTACCTGCACATCTTCGCCGCCGAACAACCCGACCTGAACTGGGAGAACGACGAGGTCTTCGAGGACCTCGCGACCACCCTGCGCTTCTGGCTGGACCGCGGCGTCGACGGTTTCCGCATCGACGTCGCACACGGGATGGCCAAGCCTCCGGGCCTGCCCGACATGCCCGAGGAGCTCCAGACCGGGCTGCTCATCAACGACGACGACGATCCGCGGTTCAACAACCCGGGCGTCCACGCGATCCACCGCCGGATCCGCGAGGTGATGGACGAGTACCCCGACGCGGTGACCGTCGGGGAGATCTGGGTCCGCGACAACACGCGGTTCGCCGAGTACATCCGCCCCGACGAGCTGCACCTCGGCTTCAACTTCCGTCTCGCCGAGGCCGACTTCACGGCCGACTCGGTCCGCGACGCGATCGAGAACTCACTGGAGGCCGTCGACTCCGTCCGGGGTGTGCCGACCTGGACGCTGTCCAACCACGACGTCGAGCGCGAGGTCAGCCGCTACGCCGAGGGAGCGGACCGAGGACGTCGGTCGGGACCGGGCGCGGGCGATGGTCCTCGTCGAGCTCGCGCTGCCGGGCACGGTGTTCCTCTACAACGGCTCCGAGCTGGGCATGCCCAACGTGGACCTCCCCGACTCGGCACTGCAGGACCCCGTGTGGGAGCGGTCGGGCCACACGAACCGTGGTCGCGACGGGTGTCGCATCCCGGTGCCGTGGACCGGTGACACGCCGCCCTACGGGTTCAGCGACTCCGTCGACACCTGGCTACCCATGCCCGACGGCTGGGGTCCGCTCACCGCGGAGGCGCAGCTCGAGGACGTCGACTCGACGTTGTCGCTGCACCGTCTGGCGATAGAGCTGCGCCGCACGCGGCCGGAGTTCGCCGGCGAGGAGGTCGAGTGGTACGGCGCGCCCCCCGGCTGCCTGGCCTTCCGACGCTCGGTCGGCCGCCTGGTCTGCGCGCTGAACACGACCGACGCCCCGGTCGGGCTGCCCGGCGGTGAGGTGCTGCTGTCCAGCGCACCGCTGGTCGACGGCAGGCTCCCCGCCAACGCCGCCGCCTGGCTCGTCTGACATCCGCCGCGGCGCCCGCAGCGCCCGGCATCACCTCGCCGAGCGTGCAGTAGATCCCGCCGTCCGTGCATTGGCCGCGCCGACCGTGCCGAAAAGTGCCCTCGAGCGTGCAGTAGATCCCGCCGACCGTGCCGAAAAGTGCCCTCGAGCGTGCGGTAGACGTCGGCCGAGCACGAGAGCGGTCAGTCGGCGAGGTGTTTCGGCACGGTCGGCGAGGTGTTTTGGCACGCTCGGCGGGATCTGGTGCACGTTCGGCGGGATCTGGTGCACGCTCGCCGGGGTCAGATCGGGGTGAGGGGTATCGACGGCGCGCGGCGGAAGTACACCGACCCGAAGCGGGCGTCGAGACGCGCCCACGTCGTCGTCGCGCGCACCCGGACCGGCTCGTCGGCGTCGATGGCGTCGATCGGTGTCGTCGAGGTCACCATCCGGCCCGCTCCGTCGATGACGAACCCCATCGCGGTCACCGCGAACACCGCGCGCATCGGGACCTCGACGCCACCTGCGTCCGTCCCCGCGCCGCTGACGTCGAGCACCGTCTGATCGAGGAGTGACGGCGGCGGACCCTGCGGGCCGCCCTCGGTCCGGGCGACCTCGGCGCCGTCCCGGGACAGGCCGACGACAGCCCGCGCCGGGACGTCGTCGACGTGGGTGAACCCGGCGTCCGGCGGCAGGGCGCCGCCCTCCCAGGCACTCGGCATCGAGAACCCCGGGTCGATCCGCGCCGGTCCCGACGGCGCGTCATGCGGTGACGGCGGCGCCGACGGTGTGCGCAGCGCGGTCTGGAGGGTGGTTGCGTCGACGACGACGTCGGGGTCGTCGACGCCGATGCGGACCGACCGTGTGGCGAGGACATCGAACGGCGTACGCACCCACACCCCGACAGCCCCGTCGGGGCGGCGGCGGAAGCGGATCACGGCGGTCTCGTCGAGCACCCTCGCGCGGGACACGAACGCCGACAGGTCGTATCGGTCCGCGAGGTCGGGCAGGTCGATCATCGGCTCCGCCCGCCGGGGACCTTCGCGTCGGGACGCAGGAACCCCCGCAGATACGTCTTCTCGGCGTCGGTCATGCGGCGGGGCGCCTGGGTGTCGACGTCGAACGCGACCAGTTGCGTCGCCGCGACGACGGCGGGTTTCACCGTCGGTTCCTCGTCACGCCGACGCACCTCGTAGCCGACGGTGAAGTCGACCGCGCGCACCGCGGTGGTGAACATCGTGACCTGCAGCGGGGTGTCCTCGTGCCGGACCTGACCCTGGTAGCGGACGTGGAGATCGGCGACGAGACACCCCAGCCGCATCTCCCGCGTCGGCCGCCCCGGCTCGAACAGCCAGGGGATCCGCGCCTCCTCGAGCAGCGTGACCATCCGGGCGTGGTTGACGTGGGCGAAGACGTCCATGTCCGACCACCGGACCGGCACCGACGTGGTGAAGCCGGGGTCGGTCATCGGATCATGCTCCGCAGGGCCCGCGCCGCCACCGACAGCGTCGCCAGGTCGTGGTGACCGGAGGCGTCGATCTCCTCCAACGTCGCCTGCGCGCGCGTCAGCCGTGTCGCGGTGTGCATCCGCCACTCCTCGATCTTCTCCGCGGCGCTCTCGTCCGGCTCACCGAGTTCGAGCACGGTGAGGGTGATCGACCGCATCACCGCGAACAGGTCGTCGCGCAGGGCCAGACGCGCAAGTGACTGCCAGCGGTCCCCGGAGTCGAGGTCGGAGACGGCCGAGAGCAACTGCTCCACACCGAGATACTCCATGACGGCGAAATAGAGTTCCCCGACCTCGCGCTCGTCGCGGTCGGCGATCTCCGCGGCGTCGACGATGTCCAGCAGGCAGAACCAGTGCAGGCATCCCGCTGCCGCCGTGACAACGCGCCCGCCGACGCCGGCCTCGGTGAGTTCTGTTGCCACGGAGTCGACCTCACGCCGAGACCTGTCCCCCAGCCAGCCGTCGACCTGTGGCAGGAGGTCTGCCACCCGGTGCGCGTAGCGCGTCACCTCCGCGGAGACCGCGAGTGGTTGGGGACGCGTCGCCAGCAGCCATCGCGACGCCCGGAACAGCAACCGGCGCCAGCGGATGACCATGGCGTCGACGGCAGCGGCCGGAGCCTGGGCACCGACGATGTCCTGCCAGAACTCGTCGAGACGGAAGATCTCCGACGCCACCACGAACGCCCGCACGGCGTCGGTCTCCGAGGCGCCGGATCCCTCGGTCAGCGAGAAGACGTGCTCGGGTCCGGCGCAGTCGACGACGTCGTTGACCAACGTGGTGGCCACGATCTCCCGGCGCAGTCGATGACGTCGGATCCCGTCGGCGAACCGATCCCGCAGCGGCGCGGGGAAGTACCGGGCGAGCCGCTGCTCGAACACGTCGTTGTCGGGAAGATCCCCCTGCAGCAGTTCCGATTTCACGGCGAGCTTGACGTGGGCCATCGTGGTGGCGAGTTCCGGCGAGGTGAGGCCGACACGGTCACGGTCGGGGCCACGGCGGGCCAGGCTGCGCGCCGTCGGCAGCACCTCCAGCTCCAGGTCGACGCCGTGCTCGCGCGCCAGGTGACGCAGCAGCCGGACGTGCACCTCGGCCATGGGCGCACTCTGCGCCCGCGCGATGCCCAACGCGGTGTTCTGCGCGATGTTGTCGCTCAACACCAGTCGCGCGACCTCGTCGGTCATCGACGCCAGGAGCGCGTTCCGCTCGGACGCGTCGAGATCCCCGGCTGCGACGGCCGCGTCGAGCAGGATCTTGATGTTGACCTCGTGGTCCGAGCAGTCCACGCCGGCGGAGTTGTCGAGGGCGTCGCTGTTGATGCGGCCGCCGTGGAGGTCGAACTCGACGCGGCCCCGTTCGGTGACGCCGAGGTTGCCACCCTCCCCGATCACCCGTGCCCGCACCTGCGGCGCGTCGACGCGGATCGCGTCGTTCGCCTTGTCCCCGACATCCGCGTGACTCTCGGTGGACGCCTTCACGTAGGTGCCGATGCCCCCGTTCCACAGGAGATCGACGGGCGCCCGGAGGATCGCGGTGATCAGTTCGGGCGGACTCAACGACCGGACGTCGTCGTCGATGCCCAGCGCCGTGCGCATCTGCGGACTGATCGGGATCGCCTTGGTCTCGCGTGACCACACGCCGCCGCCCTCGGAGACGGCGTCGGTGTCGTAGTCGGCCCAGGACGAGCGCGGCATCGCGAACAGTCGTCGGCGCTGCTCGCTGGCCCGCGCACGGTCGGGTGTCGGGTCCACGAACACATGCCGGTGGTCGAAGGCCGCGACCAGCCCGATGTGCTCGGACAACAGCATCCCGTTGCCGAACACGTCGCCGCTCATGTCGCCGACCCCCACCACGGTGAAGTCGTCGGTGTCGACGTCGAGGTCGAGCTCGAGGAAGTGCCGGCGCACCGACTCCCACGCACCGCGGGCGGTGATGCCCATCGCCTTGTGGTCGTAGCCCACCGACCCACCGGAGGCGAACGCGTCGCCCAGCCAGAACCCGTGGTCCGCGGCGACCTCGTTGGCGATGTCGGAGAACGCCGCGGTGCCCTTGTCGGCCGCGACCACGAGGTAGGTGTCGTCGCCGTCGCGGCGGACCAGTCCGGGTGCGGGTCGGACGCTCCCGTCGGGCGCGACGTCGTCGGTGAGATCCAGCAGCGCGGAGATGAACTCGCGGTAGCAGGCCACGCCGGCGGCGCGGGTGGCCTCGCGGTCGGTGGCGGCGTCGCCGGTGGCCACCGGCGGCCGCCGGACGACGAACCCGCCCTTCGCGCCGACGGGGACGATGACCGCGTTCTTGACCGCCTGCGCCTTGACCAGCCCGAGGATCTCGGTGCGGAAGTCCTCGGCGCGGTCGGACCACCGGATGCCGCCGCGGGCGACGGCCCCGAACCGCAGGTGCACGCCCTCGACACGCGGCGAGTACACGTAGATCTCGCGGTGCGGGCGCGGCTGCGGCGCCTGCGGGATGGCGTCGGGCAACAGCTTGATCGCCAGCGACCGCCGCAGGACGCCCTCGGTGAAGAAGTTGGTGCGCACGGTCGCCCGCACGAGGTCGACGAAAGCAGAGACGATGCGGTCCGCGTCGAGGCTCATCACGTCACCCGACAGGCGCCCGACGCGCTCGAGGGCGGCCTCCCGCGCCTGGTCGTCGGCACGATCGGGGTGGAACGACGTCTCCACCACATCGATCAGCGCCTCGGCCAACTCGGCGTGATCGCCCAGGACCGACGCGATCCGTCGCGAGCTGTAGGCGAACCCGCACTGTCGCAGGTAGTTCGCGTACGCCCGCAGCATGACGATCGACCGCCAGTCCAGGCGTGTACGGATGACGAGTTCGTTGAACTCGTCGACCTCGGCGATCCCCGACCACAGGTGGGAGAACGCGTCGGTGAACCGGTCGCCGAGATCGTCACCGGCGTCTGCGGGCAGGCTCACCCCACCGGCGGGCTGCAGCGTGAACTCGTAGATCCAACAGTCGATCCCGTCGGGCCGGGTCACGGCGAGCGGCTGCTCGTCCAGGACCTCGACGCCGAGACTCTGGATCATCGGCAGCACCGCCGTCAGCGACGCGGACCGCCCGCAGAGATAGAGGTCGAAGGTCCAGCGGTGCTCGACGTCGGCGTGGCGGGCCAGTCGCACGTCGAACCCGCCGGACTCCAATGACGAGAGCACCGCGGCGTCGGCCAGCGCCGTGCGCGGCTCCCGCTGGTCCTTGTAGGCCTGCGACAGCACGGCCGCATACGCGGCCGCGGTGGACGCGTCGAGGTCGGTGTCGTCGGATGTCGCCACGGCACAGAGCTGTTCGTCCCAACTGCGCGCGGCCTCGGCGAGGTCGGCCTGTATCGCCGAGCGCAGGTCACCGTCGAGGTCGGTGACGGCGCCGGGCGCGGCGGACGGGATCCCTTCGACGGCCTCGGTGCGCATCAGCACGTGGATCGTGGCCAGCGGCGCGTCGGTGATGCGTGCGGAGTACTCGGCGTCGCGACCACCGAGCCGCTGTGCGAGGTGGTCCTGCATCGTCGCCCGCAGTCGTGTGGTGTAGCGGTCGCGGGGCAGGTGGATCTGCGCCGACACGATCGTCGACCGGGGATCGGCCCGCAGGAACACCCGCACCTCACGGGCGGTGACGGCCTCCAAGGCGTCCGACAGGTCTCGCGCGAGGGCTTCCGGGTCCGCGGAGAACAGGTCGGTGCGGGGATGGTTCTGCAGCAGTTCGATCATGGTCGCGCCGGAGTATGCGTCGGCGTCGGTCCCGGCGTGGCGCAGCGTGGTCGTGACGATCTCGCGCACGAGAGGGACCGTGGTGACGTCGGCCGCGACCCCCGCGGTGGAGAACACCCCGACGACGGCGTCGCGCCGGCGCGCCGTCCCGATGGTGACGACCGTCGGGTACTCCGTCCGGTGCACGCCGGCGGGCAGGTGCATCCGGCCGACGGAGACGCCCGCGCCGGCGACGAACGGAGGACGCGGGAGGTCGGTGTCGGCGAAGACCCCCAGCCCGCGGTCCCAGTCATCGCCGGTGGCCGCCACCAGCCCGATGGGGTGGAAGTGCCTGTCGCGCAACCACACCAGCAGGTCACACTCCTCGCCGTCGAGGGCCTCGATCGCCTCGTCGACGACGGACCACATCGCCTCGGCGTCGGCGTGGACCGCGACCACGCGGGCGATGACGGCCTCGGTGGCGGAGCGCAGAGCCGCGGCGTCGTCGGTGCCGGCGCCGTCGACCTCGAGACAGATCCACGACTCTCGGGTACCCCCGCCACCGGCCGACCCGTCGTCGGCGGTGACACCGGTGACGGATCCCGTGTCGTCCCGGTACACCCGGAGGATGGGGTGGTCGACCCGTCCGACGGTGAACCCGGCACGCTCGACGGCACCGACAGCGGCCTCGACCAGCAGGGGCTGATCGTCGACGACCACGAGCACCGCCACACCCCCGCCGGGGATCTCGGCCGTGTCGACGAGCACCTCGCCCGCCGAGCGCGTCTGCGCGACCGCGAGGTGCGCCCGGACGCGATCGGCGTCGAATCGTGACGAGGACTCCGCGCGTCGCGGGGCGCGCGCGTCGTAGCTGCGCGCGACCTCCGCGGGAGAGACCACCGTCGGACCTGCCTCCCCCGCCGCGCGGCTCACGCGATCAGTCCCGGGTGAGCTTGCGGTGGGTGACGGCGTGCGGACGGGCCGCCTCGGGCCCGAGGCGATCGACCTTGTTCTGCTCGTAGCCCTCGAAGTTGCCCTCGAACCAGAACCACTGGCCCTCGGACACGTTGCCCTCCCACGCGAGGATGTGGGTGCAGGTCCGGTCGAGGAACCACCGGTCGTGGCTGATGACCACCGCGCAGCCGGGGAACGAGTCCAGGGCGTTCTCCAGCGAGCTGAGCGTCTCGACGTCGAGGTCGTTGGTCGGCTCGTCGAGGAGGATCAGGTTGCCGCCCTCCTTCAGCGTCAGCGCGAGGTTCAGTCGGTTGCGCTCACCGCCGGAGAGCACCTCGGCCTTCTTCTGCTGGTCCGGCCCCTTGAACCCGAACGCGCTGACGTAGGCGCGCGACGGCATCTCGTTCTGACCGACCTCGATGTAGTCGAGCCCGTCGGAGACGACCTCCCAGACGTTCTTCTTCGGGTCGATGTTGGCGCGGTTCTGGTCGACGTAGCTCAGCTTGACCGTCTCGCCGACGCGGACGTTGCCCGAGTCCGGCTGTTCGAGGCCGACGATGGTCTTGAAAAGCGTCGTCTTGCCGACGCCGTTGGGGCCGATGACGCCGACGATGCCGTTGCGCGGCAACGTGAACGAGAGATCCTTGATGAGGACACGTCCGTCGAAACCCTTGTCGAGGTTCTTCACCTCGACCACGACGTCGCCGAGGCGCGGCGGCGTCGGGATCTGGATCTCCTCGAAGTCGAGCTTCCGCATCTTGTCGGCCTCGGCGGCCATCTCGTCGTAGCGGGCCAGGCGGGCCTTGTTCTTCGTCTGACGGGCCTTCGAGCCCGACCGCACCCACTCCAGCTCCTGCTTGAGGCGCCGCTGCAGCTTCTGGTCCTTCTTGCCCTGCACCTCGAGGCGCTCGGCCTTCTTCTCCAGGTACGTGGAGTAGTTGCCCTCGTAGGGGTGGAGCTTGCCGCGGTCGACCTCACAGATCCACCCCGCGACGTGGTCGAGGAAGTACCGGTCGTGGGTCACGGCGAGGACGGCGCCGGGGTAGCTCGCGAGGAACTGCTCGAGCCAAAGGACACTCTCGGCGTCGAGGTGGTTGGTGGGCTCGTCCAGGAGCAACAGGTCCGGGCTGGAGAGCAGCAGGCGACACAGCGCGACGCGACGCTTCTCGCCACCGGAGAGGTGGGTGACGGGCTCGTCGGCGGGCGGGCAGCGCAATGCGTCCATGGCCTGCTCGAGCTGGGAGTCGAGGTCCCAGGCGTCGGCATGATCGAGCTTCTCCTGGAGCTGCCCCATCTCCTCCATGAGTTCGTCGGAGTAGTCGGTGGCGAGCTGCTCGGCGATCTCGTTGAAGCGGTCGAGGTCCTTCTTGACCTGTCCGAGTCCGTCCTCGACGTTCTGGCGGACCGTCTTGTTCTCGTCGAGTTCGGGCTCCTGCATGAGGATGCCGACGGTCGCGTTCGGGTCGAGGAAGGCCTCACCGTTCGACGGCTGGTCGATGCCGGCCATGATCTTGAGGATCGACGACTTGCCGGCGCCGTTCGGGCCGACGACGCCGATCTTGGCGCCGGGGTAGAAGGACATGGTGACGTCGTCGAGGATGACCTTGTCGCCGTGCGCCTTCCGCACCTTCTTCATGGTGTAGATGAATTCGGCCATGGTGTCTGCGTCCTTCCGTGCGCGGTGATCGTGCTCGCGCGATGTGGTCGAGGGTCTGCCGTCGTCGCTGCGACCGGCACGTCGCGGTCCGCGACGCCCGTGCCGACGCGGCAGAGGTCGTCATCAACCTTAGCGGTCGCGCCACACCGGTCGGACCGGCCGCGGGGGACTCAGCGCTCGACGCCGGAGCGGGTGTCGCCGCCACCGGCGGGCCGCCCGGCCAGCCCCGCCAACATCGCGTTGTACTCGGTCAGCTCGGCGTCGTGGTCGCGGTCCGCACGACGGTCGATCCGGCGGGCGATGCGCTGGTCGTGCCGGGTCCACTGGATGAACAGCGCGATCAGCACGATGACGAGCGGCACCTCACCGGCAGCCCAGGCGATGGCGCCGCCGGTGCGCTGGTCGGCGAGCAGGTCGGTGTTCCAGGGCAACGCCAGGCTGCGGAACCACTGCTGGGCGATCACCGTGTTCTGCGACATCAGCACGACACCGAAGAAGGCGTGGAACGGCAGCGCGGCGAACACCATCGCCACCTTGATCAGCGGCTGCACCTGCCGCGGCGACGGGTCGATCCCGATGACCACCCAGTAGAAGAGGTACCCGCTGAGCAGGAAGTGGATGTTCATCAGGATGTGCGCAGCGTGGTACGTGGCGACGGCGTCGAGGAGCCCGCTGAAGTAGAGGACGTAGAAGCTGCCGACGAACTGCAGGAACGCCACCAGCGGGTGCGTGAGGAACCGCGAGACCGGACTGTGGACCGCGGCCAGGATCCACTCACGCGGTCCCGGCGGTGCCGACGCGCCGGCCGGGGACAGCGCCCGCAGGGCCAGGGTGATCGGTCCACCCAGCACCAGCAGCACCGGGATCAGCATCGACATCATCATGTGCGCGATCATGTGGACGCTGAACATCGCCGCCGAGTAGGCGCCCAGGCCCGACGACGTCGTGACCAGCAGCAGGACCGCGCCGAGCGTGAACGAGATCGTCCGGCCGACCGGCCAGTCGTCGCCGCGGCGGCGCAGCCGCATCACCCCGCGCAGATAGGTGACGCCCAGGACGATCGCGGCCAGCCCGAGGATCAGGTCCGGCCGCCAGAAGGTCGCGATGGTCTCCAGGGTCGGCTTGCCGGGCAGGTCGTAGCCGAGTTCGACGGCGGTCACCGAGACGGAGGAGGTGTCGCGAGCGGGCGGCGGCGTGCGGGCCAACCCGACCGCGAGGCCGAATGTGGCCGCGAAGACACCGAGCTCGACGAGCGCGAACCGGATGAACGCGCCGCGATCCTGTGCGTCGGCGGTCAGAGCCGCGACGGTCCGCTGCCGGTGGACCGCCCCGAGAGCACCGAGGACGACCAGTGCGAGCACCTTGAGCATCACGACGCGGCCATAGGTGGTGCTGAACAGCTCGTCGAGGTGGACACGGATGAGCGCGTTGATCACGCCGCTGACACCGACGATGACGATGCACCACAACGCCACGCGGGAGAACCGTCGGACCGCGAGCGCGGTGTGGCCGCCGCTGCCGCGGGCGTAGGCGAGGACCGCGAACAGACCGCCCATCCAGACGGACGCGGCGACGATGTGCAGGATCAGGCTGTTCGTGGCCAGGTCGTGGTCGCCGCCGGCCGACGAGTGCCCGCTCAGCGCCAGCGGCATGAGGCTCAGCAGGGCCACGGCGAGCGTGACGAGCGTGGTCCACCACCTCAGGCCGACCCGCGCCACGATGGCCGCGACGATCGCGAAGATCGCCGTCCACATCCACGAGCGGGCGTCGGCGACCTGGTCGAGGGCGTCCGCCCACCGGCCCGGGGCCAGGGTCTCCGGCAACGGGAGCCCCGACACGTTCGACAGCGACAGCGGGATCATCACCACGGACGCGACCGCCCACACGAGGGCCGCGACCGCGGTCCACCGCATGGCGCGATAGCCACCGACGTCCAGCACACCGTCGGACTGGGGCGGTACGAAGAACGCCGCGAACAGCGCCGACCCGACGGCGATCGCGGCGGCGATCTCACCGATGCCCTGCACGGCCGCGATCCCGTACGTGGTGATCCACCCCGGGTCCGGGATGCCGGCGAGTTCGACGGCCGTCGACGCCGACACCGCGGTCACGATCACCGCGACGGCGACGGTCGCCCACCCGATCGCCCACGCCACGGCCCCCGCCGCGCTGCGGCGCAGGTCGAGGGAATCGGGTGCGAGAGCTGTCATGCAGCCGAGTTTATCTGCGTCGACCTGGCCCTCCCGCGACGGTGATCGGCTCCCGCGACTGTGATCGCAGTCGCGGGAGTCGAGCGGTGTCGCGGGAGCAGGATCACCCGAGCGCACCGATACACTTGCCGCGCGCCTCCGTAGCTCAGGTGGATAGAGCAAGGGCCTTCTAATCCCTAGGTCGCAGGTTCGAGTCCTGCCGGGGGCACTCGCAGACCCTTCAGACCGTGCGGCGCAGGGTGAGACCCGACATCGCCGACAGGGAGCCGACGATCTCGACCACCGGCCCACCCGGCCGCACGGGGTCCCCGGCCTTGTTCTTCAGACCGGACCAGCCGCTGCGCACCAAACCGGTGGTCCGTACCTCGTGGTCGGGTCCGACGCGGATCCGGACGGTCTGAGTCGACACCTGCAGTTGGACCGTCGCGACGGGACCGGGAAAGACCGCCGAGGTGAAGTCGAGATCGATCGTGCCCCACGACCCGGTGATGAGCAGGCTCGCCGGGACGTCCCACACACCCTTGCGGCGCACGGTGTCGAGGTTCGCCTCGAGCTCCACGGGCCGCGTCGGCACGGCAGCCGGCACCGCAGGCGATGCGGCGCGGACGGGCGCGTCGGGAAACAGCACCCCCGTGATCGGTAGATGCTCCAGCACACCGCGCAGGTCGCCCCGGGTCCGCGAGGCGTAGACGCGCTCCGACCGCTCCTCGAACTCGCCGACGTCGATGTATCCCTGCGCGAATGCGTCGTTGAGGTGTGCGATTGCTCGTTCGCGCTCCGGGTTGCCCACCCGTACCGCATCGTCGGGGAGTTCCGGCATGGTGCCAGGGTAGGCGAATCGGTCTTTCCGGACATCGGCCGAAGGTCGATCACTCCCCGACGCGGCCGTCGATCGCCTCGCGGATCAGGTCGGCGTGGCCGTTGTGCCGCGCATACTCCTCGACCAGGTGCACAAGCAGCCATTGCAGGGAGACGAGCGCCCCGTCGCCGCGCGGACGGCGCGCTGTCGCCTCGACACCGCGGTCCGCCAGCACCGCCGAGATGGTGTCCTCGGCCCGCGCGACGGACTCCCGCCACAGCCTCCACAGCTCGTCGGGGTTGTCGTCGGCCGCCGAGTGCCAGTCCCAGTCGGGGTCGCCGTCCCAGTCGACCGACGCCCACGGCTCCGGCCAGTCGTCGCCGGCCATCCGATGGACCACCCACTGCGTCTCGACGAACGCGAGGTGCTTAAGCATGCCGCCGAGGGTCATCGTCGACGCGGCGACGGCGGTGGTCAGGCCCGCCGAGTCCAACCCCTCACACTTCCACGCGAACGTCGCGCGCTGATAGGCCAGGAACGACCGCAGCGTCGTCACCTCGTCGACGTCGAACGGGGGCTCGACCCGACCGGGCACCTCGGGGTCCGTCATGCCGACGAGCGTAAGCAGGCGCACCGACAGCTGAATATGCACCTTGTTGCACAGTGCGTCGTTGCGTATTACCGTCCTGTCATGGCCCTCGAGCACGCGATCATGGTGTCGCTCGCCGAACGCCCCGGGACGGGGTACGAGATCGGCCGCCAGTTCGAGCGCTCCATCGGCTACTTCTGGTCCGCGACGCACCAGCAGATCTATCGCACGCTGAAGAAGCTGCACACCGACGGACTCGTCGACATGGAGGACGTGGCGCAGGAGGGCCGCCCGGACAAGAAGGTTTACACGCTGTCCTCTGCGGGCCGGGATGCGTTGCGCGCGTGGATCTCCGACCCGGCCCCCGTCCCCCGCCTGCGCGACGAGCTGAGCGTCCGGCTCCGCGCGGCAGAACACGGCGACCTGCGCGCACTCGTCGCGGAGTTCCGGCGCCACCGCGACGCCCACCACGAGCGGCTCGTCCTCTACCGCCGTTTCGCCGAGACCGACCTGACGCCGTCGACGGCGACCCGCGGTCGCCGCCTGCACCAGCGTCTCGTCCTACAGGGCGGCATCCGCGTCGAGGAGGGTCTCGTCGCCTGGTGCGACGAGGTCATCGACGCCCTCGACGCCGAGATCGCGGCCGACGAACCCCACCCCCTCACCACAACAGCGAAGGCGTGACGATGACCGAGCACCCGAACCTGTTCCAGCCGTTGACGATCGGTGACATGACGATCCGCAACCGCATCGTCATGGGGTCCATGCACACCGGGCTCGAGGAGCGCTTCTTCGACGGCAAGCGTCTGGCCGCGTACTACGCCGAGCGGGCCCGGGGCGGCGTCGGACTGATCATCACCGGCGGTATCGCGCCCACGCGCACCGGACTGCTGCTGCCGTTCGGGGCCAAGCTCACCAACCGGTTCGATGCCCGTCGGCACCGTCGAGCCACCGCGGCCGTGCATGCCCAGGGCGGACACATCGCGATGCAGATCCTGCACGCCGGTCGGTACGGCTACACCCCGTTCAAGTGGTCGGTGGAGTGGGAGAAGTCGCCGATCCACCCGTTCCAACCGATCAAGATGACCGACGCGATGATCCGCCACGTCATCCGGTCCTACGGGCGCACCGCGGTCCTCGCCCGCGACGCCGGCTACGACGCGGTCGAGATCATGGGCGGCGAGGGTTACCTACTCAACACCTTCCTGTGCCCGCGGACCAACCGACGCACCGACCGGTGGGGTGGTTCGACCGAGAACCGGCAGCGCATCGTCGTCGCGATCGTCGACGAGATCCGCTCACGCGTCGGCGCCGACTACCCGATCATCATGCGGCAGTCGATCGCCGACCTCGTCGAGGGCGGGCAGACCTGGGACGAGATCGCCCTGCTGGCAAGGACTCTCGAGGCGCACGGCGTCAGCGCCATCAACACCGACATCGGCTGGCACGAGGCGAAGGTGCCCACCATCGCGACCTCGGTGCCGCGTGCGGCGTTCGTCCGCTTCACCGAGCGACTGCGTGACGAGGTGTCGATCCCGCTCATCGCCTCGAACCGCATCAACACCCCCGACGTGGCCGAGGAGGTCCTGAGTCGCGGTCGCGTGGACGCGGTGTCGATGGCCCGTCCTCTGCTGGCCGACCCGCACCTGCCGGCCAAGGCGCAGTCGGGACGCGCCGACGAGATCAACACGTGCATCGGGTGCAATCAGGCCTGCCTCGACCACGCCTTCGTCGGCAAGAAGGTCTCCTGTCTGGTCAACCCGCAGGCGGGTCGCGAGACCACGCTGGTCCTCTCCCCCACCCGCACCGCCCGTCGGGTCGCGGTGATCGGCGCCGGCCCCGCGGGCTTGTCCGCGGCGGTGTCCGCCGCCGAGCGCGGGCACCGCGTCACCCTCTTCGACGCCGGCCCGGCCATCGGCGGTCAGTTCGCCATCGCCGCACGGATCCCCGGCAAGGAGGAGTTCTCCGAGACCATCCGGTACTTCACCCGCCGCCTCGAGGTCCTCGGCGTCACCGTCCACCTCGACACCCGCGTCGAGGCGGACCGGCTGATCGCCGAGAAGTTCGACGACGTCGTGATCGCGACCGGCGTCACCCCGCGCGTGCCGGGAATCCCCGGGATCGACCACCCGTCGGTGATGACCTACGCCGACGCCGTACTCGGCGACCGGGAGATCGGCGACCGCGTCGCGGTGATCGGAGCCGGCGGCATCGGGTTCGACCTCACCGAGTTCCTCACCGTCACCGACTCCCCCACCCTCGACGCGAAGGAGTGGGACCAGGAATGGGGTGTCACCGATGACCTCGACACCCCCGGGTTCGTGACCAAGCCGCGTCCGACGGCGGCCGCCCGCACGGTCTACCTGGTGCAGCGCAAGACCGGCTCGCAGGGGAAGTCGCTGGGCAAGACCACCGGCTGGGTGCACCGCGCGACGGTGAAGATGAAAGGCGTGGAGCAGATCTCCGGCGCCCGCTACGACCGCATCGACGACGAGGGCGTGCACCTCAGCTTCCCGGACTCCGAGAAGGAACCCCGCGTCCTGCAGGTCGACACCGTCGTCGTGTGCGCCGGCCAGGAGTCGGTGCGCGATCTCGTCGACCCGCTCACCGTCGCGGGCGTCGCGACGCACGTCATCGGCGGTGCCGACGTGGCCGCCGAACTCGACGCCAAGCGCGCGATCCGCCAGGGCACCGAGGTCGCCGCGGCGTTGTAGTGCCCCGTTACGATCGGCGCCATGGCACTGACCGCACCGTCGCAGTCCAACCGCGCCGTCGTCACGGGCGCGTCGTCCGGGATCGGCGACGCCCTGGCCCGTGAGCTGGCCCGCCGTGGGTACTCACTGATCCTCGTCGCCCGCCGCGGCGAGATCCTCGAGAAGACCGCCGGCGAGCTGCGCGCCGCGCACGGCGTCGACGTCGAGGTCCGGACCAGCGACCTGTCCGATCCCGCCGCGGTCGAGGTGCTGTGCGCGGAGTTCGCCGACCGGGAGATCGCGCTGCTGTGCAACAACGCCGGCATCGCGACATTCGGCCCACTCGTCGACCTCGACGCGGACTACGAGCGCGCGCAGGTGCGTCTCAACGTCACCGCCGTGCACGACCTGACGCTCGCAGTCCTGCCGCAGATGGTGAAGCGGGGGTCCGGCGGCATCCTCATGGTCGGGTCGGCGGCGGGCAACATGCCGATCCCGAACAACGCGACCTATGCGGCGTCGAAGGCGTTCGTGAACACCTTCAGCGAGTCGATCCGCGGCGAGGTGGCCGGTGCCGGCGTCCATGTGACGCTGTTGGCGCCAGGGCCGGTGCGCACCGAGGAGCCGTCACCCGAGGACGCGAGCATCGTCGACAAGATGGTGCCCGGGTTCCTCTGGGACGACAGCGAGGGCGTCGCCCGCCTCAGCCTGGACGCGTTGGCGCGCAACAAGATGCGTGTCGTCCCGGGCGCACTGTCGAAGGCGATGTCGGTGGCCGGCGGCTACACGCCCCGCGCCATCGTCGCGCCGATCGTCGGCGGGTTCTACAAGAAGCTCGGCGGCTGAGCGCTACCGACGACGCCCGGTCCCGAACAGCGACCGGGTGATCTCCCGACCGAGCGCGCTCCCGGCCGAACGCATGAAGCTCTTCACCGCCGGGTTGCCCAGGATCTCTTGCACGACACCGGGTTCGGGCTTGCCGGTGGGCTTCGTCGCCTCGGGTGTCGGCGGGGGCTGAGTCGGCGTCTCCGCAGGCGCAGGCGTGTCGGCGGGGGCAAGCACCTTGGCGTTGAGCTTCTCGTAGGCCGATTCACGGTCGATGGTCTCGGCGTACTTGGCGTGCAGCGGGCTCGCCGTCGCGGCCGCGGTGATCGCCTCGGCACCGATTCCCGCCATCAGCGATCGCGGTGGTCGGACGACGGTCCAGGCGACCGGGGTCGGAGCGCCCCTCTCGGAGAGCACGGTGACGACCGCCTCGCCGATGCCCAGTGACGTCAGCGCCTTCTCCAGGTCGTAGGCCGTCGACGTCGGGTAGGTCTTGACCGTCTTCGACAACGCCTTCTGGTCGTCCGGGGTGAACGCGCGCAGGGCGTGCTGGATACGCGCACCGAGCTGCGAGAGCACCTGGTTCGGGATGTCGGTGGGCAGCTGCGAGCAGAAGAACACCCCGACGCCCTTAGAGCGGATGAGCTTCACCGTCTGCTCGACCTGCTCGACGAACGCCTTCGACGAGTCGCTGAACAGCAGGTGGGCCTCGTCGAAGATGAACACGAGCTTCGGCTTGTCGGTGTCGCCGATCTCGGGGAGGAATCCGAACAGGTCGGCGAGGATCCACATCAGGAACGTGGAGAACAGCACGGGCCGCGCGGCCTGGTCGCCGAGTTCGAACAACGTGATGATCCCCGCCCCGTCGGGGGTGGTGCGCAGCAGGTCGGCGGGCTCGATCTCGGTCTCACCGAAGAACGTGTCGCCGCCGTCGGCCTCCAGCGTCGTCAGCGACCGCAGGATGACCCCGGCGGTCGCCTTCGACACCCCGCCGAGTTCGGCGAGGTCGGCCTTGCCCTCGTCGCCGGTGAGGTGCGTGATGACCGCCCGGAGGTCCTTGAGGTCGAGCAGCGCCAGACCGCGCGTATCCGCCCAGTGGAAGATCAGCCGCAGCGTCGATTCCTGGGTGTCGTTGAGCCCCAGCACCTTGCTGAGCAAGATGGGACCGAACGATGTGACCGTCGCACGGATCGGCACACCCACCCCGCCGGTCCCGAGCGACACGAACTCACACGGATGGCCGGCGGGTGCCCAGTCGTCGCCGATCTCCGCGACGCGCTTGCTGATCCGGTCCGACGGCTCGCCCGGGCGGCTCAGGCCCGACAGGTCGCCCTTGATGTCGGCCATGACGACGGGCACGCCCGCGGTCGAGAGTTGCTCGGCGATCACCTGCAGCGTCTTGGTCTTGCCGGTGCCGGTCGCCCCGGCGACGAGACCGTGTCGGTTCATCATGGCGAGCGGGATCCGGACCTGCGCGCCGGCGTCGACGACCCCGTCCACACTGACCGCGCCCAGCTGCAGCGCCGCCCCGTCGACGGCGTAGCCCGCCGCGATGTCCTGTGCCGCGCTCCGCTCCCCTGAGCCGTCTGCCTGCGTCATCCGTCTCGTCCCCGTCCCTCGTGGTGCGCGCCTGATCGACCGGGACAACCCTAACGGCCCGCTAAGGTTGTCGGGTGCAGGACAAACTGGTGTGGATCGACTGTGAGATGACGGGTCTGCGACTCGACTCGGACAAGCTGATCGAGATCGCCGCGCTCGTCACCGACAGCGACCTCACCATCCTCGGTGAGGGCGTCGACGTCGTGATCCACGCCGACGACGCCGACCTCGACGCCATGCCCGACGTCGTGAAGAAGATGCACTCCCACTCCGGCCTCACCACCGAGGTCCGGCAGTCGACCGTGACCCTCGCCGAGGCCGAGAAGATGGTCCTCGACTACATCCGCGAGCACGTCACGTCGTCGGGGTCCGCGCCGCTCGCAGGCAACTCGATCGCCACCGACCGCGGGTTCATCGCTCGCGACATGCCGACCCTCGACGCCTACCTGCACTACCGGATGATCGACGTCAGCTCGATCAAGGAGCTGTCCCGGCGCTGGTACCCGAAGATCTACTTCGGTCAGCCCGAGAAAGGGCTGGCCCACCGCGCGCTCGCCGATATCCGCGAGTCGATCAGGGAGCTCAGGTACTACCGGGAGACGGTCTTCGTCGCGCCGCCCGGACCGGACTCCGCGCAGATCGAACAGGTCGTCCGCGACCTCGGCGAGGCCTGACACACCGCAGGCGGTAACCGATTGGTCTTGCGCAGGCGCCTGCGGATAGAGTGTGAGCCTGGTTCCGGGTGACCAGGACCGATGGTGGATGTAGTTCAGTTGGTAGAGCACCAGGTTGTGATCCTGGCTGTCGCGGGTTCGAGTCCCGTCATCCACCCGACACGATGGCCCCCTCCGCTCACGGAGGGGGCCATCGTCGTCTCAGGCCGCGGTTCGTTCCCCGCGTCGCCACGGTGCCCACCAGTTGGCGGGGCCCAGCGCGGCGACGAGGGCCGGGGCCAGGATCCCTCGGACGATCGTCGCGTCGATGAGGATGCCGAGAGCCAACGCGGTGGCGAGGATCTTCACGTCGGTGGTGGGCACCCGCGACAGCGAGATGAACGCGAGGAACAGGATGATCGCGGCCGAGGTCACCAGTCGACCGGTACGCGTGAGGCCTGTCACGGTGGCCGTGTCGGTGTCGACGCCTGCATCGTGCTCCTCCCGGATCCGGCTGAGCAGGAACACCTCGTAGTCCATCGACAACCCGAACAGGAACGCGAACACCGCGATCGGGATCCAAACCGTGATGGCGCCCGACGACTGCTGCCCGAACAACAGCTCGGTGCCGAACCCGTCCTGCCAGATGAACACCGTGATCCCGTAGGCAGCGCCCAACGAGATCACGTTGAGCACCAACGCCTTCACGGGCAGGACGATCGACCGCAGCGCCCGGGCCAATAGCGCGAACGTCACCACCACGATGACGAGGAGCACCCACCACGCATTTCCGTAGACGGCGTCGATGAAGTCGGCGTTCTGCACCGCGACCCCGCCGACGCGCGCCCCCTCGGCCTCGGCGGCCGTGCGGACCCGCGCCACCGCGTCGGCGCCTGCCGAGGTGGACACGTCGTCGGTCGTCCACACGTCGACGATGCGGGTGTCGCCGGAACGCCAGTCCGCCGGCGCGACGACACCCGCGACGCCGGGGATCTCGACGAGCCGCGACGCGAGGACGTCCGGGCGATCGGTGACTACCTCCACCGGTTTCGTCAGTCCGGCGCCGAGTCCGGAGTCCTCGACGGCTGCGATGGCCGTTCCCGCCGGTCCCCCGCGCGACGCGAGGGAGTCGTTGGTGGGGTCGGAGAGATTGAGTGAGAACACCGGGATGGCGAGAACGACCAGCACCGCCAGCGCGGCGCCGGCCGAGACCCAGCGGTGGCGGACGACGGTGGCCGCCACGCGGCGCCACAGACGACTGTCGGGGCTGGTGCCCCTGCGGTGCGGCCACTCGAGTCTGTTCCCCGCGGTCAGCAGCAACGCCGGGAGCAGCGTCAGCGAGACGGCCACGCTGAGAAGCGGGATGAGCAGACCTGTGAACCCGATGCTCCGCAGGAACGGCACCGGCAACGCGATGAGCGCGGCCAGGCTGACCGCGACCGTGAGACCCGAGAACAGCACGGACCGGCCGGCCGTGGTCAACGACTCCCGGACCGCGGCGACGTCGTCGAGCCCCTGTCCGTGCGCCTCACGCCACCGCGTGACGATCAACAGGGCGTAGTCGATGGCGACGCCGAGACCGATCAGGGCCAGCAGGTACTGCACGATGAACGACACGTCGGTGACCGCGGTGAGCCCCCAGAGGATCAGGAACGTCGTGAGGATCGACGCGGCCGCCACCATCAGCGGCATGAGCGCGAGGAACGACCCGAACACGAGGGCGAGCACGATGAGAGCGCCCACACCGCCGAAGATGGTCTCGGCGAGGATGTCGACCCCGCCGGACTCGCCTCCGCTGGCGAGCGCATCGGCACCGGTCACGGCCACGCGCAGGCCCGTCGCCGACGACACCGACCGCGCTGCACGCTCCAGCGCCTCGGTGGCCGCGACGTAGGGCTCGGCGCCTCCACGAGGAGTCGGGTACACGAGCACGACTCCCGTTGTGCCGCTGCGCGACAGCAACTGCGGGTGGTCGGCGAAGGAGGTCACCCGCGCGCCGGGCGTCGCGCCGGCCGCGGCTCGAGCAACGGCTGATCCGTCGGCCTCCGTGAGCCGTCGATCCTTCCCCTCGGCCACCAGCAGGATGGGCGCGTTCGCACCGCCTGATCCGAACTGTGTGACGATGTCGACGTTCGTCTCGTAGCCCGGCTGACCGGGTAGGCCGAAGTCGTAACTGAGCGCCGACACCGCCTTGGACGCGCCAAACCCGCCGACGGCGGTCAGGACGATCCAGGCGGCGATGACCCACCAGCGGTGGGACGTGACGAACCGTGCGAGAGCATCCATGACAACTCCTCGGTCTGCCTGCGGCACCGATGGTCAGCCCGTCACCACTCGCGTGAAGCAGCGATCACCTTGTGCAACAGGCTGTTCAGGGTCCGGGATTCGGCTTCGGTGAGCCCCAGGTGGGCGGCTCGATTGAACTGCGCCACCGCATCGGCCGCCCGGAGGACGAGATCCCGTCCGGCGTCGGTGAGGTGGATGGGTACGGAACGTCCACGGCGCGCGTCGATGTCACGCGAGAGCAGACCTCGCTCCACGAGTCCCGACAGCAACTCGGCCATGCTCTGTTGTCGGACGAGGATTCTGCGGGCGAGTTCGGCCTGTGAGATCCCAGGCGTCGCCTCGAGCTGGAGGAGGACACCGAACTGGACGGGCGTCAGCTGCTCGGCGGCGAAGATCTCGTGGAACCGACGAGCGATCGGGTGGTAGGCCTGCACCAGCGTCCAGGCGGGCAGACCGGCGATGGCTTCGTCGGTCCACCGCGCCTCGGACCGTGACACGTCCCAACGATAACAGGCGCCTGTGATGAGGGGAACCCCCATCACAGGCGCCTGTGAGATGACGCGGTCAGAGAGAACGCGCGATGATCTCCTTCATGATCTCGTTGGTGCCCGCGTAGATCTTCTGCACGCGCGCGTCTGCCCACATGCGGCCGACCGGGTACTCGCTCATGTAGCCGTAGCCGCCGAACAGCTGGACGCACTCGTCGAGCACGGTCATCGCCCGGTCCGTCGTCCACCACTTGGCCATCGCGACGGTCGGGATGTCGAGCTGTCCGTCGATGTGCTTGACGATGCAGTCATCGACGAAGACCCGGCCGATCCGCGTCTCGGTGGCCGCCTCGGCGAGCTTGAACTTGGTGTTCTGGAACCCGAAGACGGGGCGCCCGAACGCCTGCCGCTCCTTGGTGTAGCGCAGCGTGTGGTCGATCGCGGCCTCCATGCCGGCGATCGACGCCACCGCGATGATCAGCCGCTCCTGCGGCAGCTGCTGCATGAGCTGGATGAAGCCCTGACCTTCCTCGGTGCCGAGCAGGTTCGATGTCGGCACACGGACACCGTCGAAGAACAACTCCGAGGTGTCCTGGCCGCGCTGCCCGATCTTGTCCAGGACGCGTCCTCGCCGGAAGCCCTCGCGATCACCCTCGACGAGGACCAGTGAGATGCCCTTGGCGCCCTCGGAGGTGTCGGTCTTCACGACGACGACGATGAGGTCGGCCTGGGAACCGTTCGTGATGAACGTCTTCGAGCCGTCGATGACGTACTCGTCGCCGTCGCGGATCGCCCGCGTCTTCACGTTCTGCAGGTCCGACCCGGTTCCGGGCTCGGTCATGGCGATGGCACCGACCACCTCGCCCGACGCCATCTTCGGGAGCCAGGTCGTCTTCTGTTCCTCCGACCCGTAGGCCAGCAGGTAGTGGGCGATGATGCCGTTGTGCAGGCTCACGCCCCACGACGAGTCACCGATGCGCGCCTGCTCCTCGATGAGCACCGACTCGTGGGCGAACGTGCCGCCCCCGCCGCCGTACTCCTCCGGGATCGACATGCACAGCAGCCCCAGTTCACCGGCGGCGTTCCACAGGTCGCGGTCGACGTGGTGCTGCTCGACGTACTTGTCGACGTTCGGGGCGACGGACTTCTCCATGAACGCGCGGACCATGCTGCGCAGGTCGTCGAGATCGTCGGTCATCCACGGGGAACGAGGTGCCATCGGGGGGTGCCTTTCCTCGGGCGCACTGCGCCACTCGGGACGGCCGATCCGCCGGCCATCGTGTCAACGCTGAGCGTAACACTGGCCGATGGCAGCGTGAGGCTTCCCGGTCAGGCGTTCCCGCCCGCGTTGCCCTTCTTCCAGACGTCCCACGGGATGTTCCAGTCACCGAGCCCGTCGGTACCCGGCAGGACCGGACCGATCGTGTTCTTGACGACGACGATGTCGCCGCGCAGCGCCGTGTTCATGAACCACTCGGCGTTGTCGGGACTGACGTTCAGACACCCGTTGCTGACGTTGGTGTTGCCCTGGTCCCCGAGCGACCACGGGGCGGCGTGCAGATAGATGCCGCTGTAGGACATCTGGGTGTCGAAGTACACGGTCTCGCGGTACCCGCCGGGCGAGTTCACGGGGACGCCGTAGGTCGACGAGTCCATGATGATGCTGGGCACGCGGTCACCCACGATGTACGTCCCGGGATTGGTCGGCGAACTGTCCTTGCCGAACGACACCGGCATGGTGCGGACCACCTTGCCGTCGATCGCGACCGACACCTGCTTGGTGTTGTCGTCACCCGTGGCGACCAACGCGCGACCGATGGTGAAGTCGAGCGTCTTGTTCTGCTGACCGAACACACCGTCGCCCAGATCGATCCCGTAGGTGTTGACGTCGACGTGGACCTTCGTGCCGGGCTTCCAGAAGTTCTGTGGCCGCCAGCGCAGTTCGCTGTCGCTGAGCCAGTAGAAAGCGCCGTCGACGGGCGGGTCGGTCCGGACGGTGATCGCGTCCTGCGCGGCCTTGCGGTCGGTGATGGGCTCGTCGAACCGGATCGCCACCGGTTGGCCGATCCCGACCGTGGAGTTGTTCTCCGGCAACAGGTACGCGTCGGTGAGGTTGTTCG
Organism: Gordonia paraffinivorans; assembly: GCA_036946345.1. GTDB lineage: Bacteria > Actinomycetota > Actinomycetes > Mycobacteriales > Mycobacteriaceae > Williamsia_A > Williamsia_A paraffinivorans_A. Next base: position 101,150 of record JAQIJH010000003.1, read on the forward strand.
GCGAGCGCGTGGTGAACGACATCTGCGTCGCCGACGCACCGGCGATCCCGCGCGCGTCGGCCGACAGGGTGTAGGTGGCGCCGTAGCCCAGCGGTTCGGTGGACGTCCACGTCGTGCGGTCGGCGCTGAACGAGCCGGCCACGTTCCCGGAGCCATCGGTCTTCGGGATGCGGACGTCGGTCAGGGTGCCCGACTGCGCGGTGACCTTCAGGGGCGCTCCGGGCTGCACGCCGGCCGAGCGGTCGGTGAGCGGTGCGCCGGCGAACCCGGTGACCGAGATGACCGGACGCAACAGATCGTCGAAACCGAGGTTGCTGGCGACCTTGTCGCTGTAGGTCGGGGCCGCGGTCCCCGACGAACACGCTGTCGCGATCACGGCGACGAGCGCGACCGCCGCCACCGACCACGAGACACGTCGACCCGAACGTCCGAACACCATTGCACTCCCGAATACATCTGTTCACCGACTCGTGCGCCCCGCTGCGCCCCTCGGCCGCCGACGACCCACATCGCGGCCTCACGCCCGACCCCCTGAGGCAGACCGCATCAGTGTACGAGACCCCCGGTCACGTCGGGGTCACGGCACGCCCACGGTGAGGCCTCCCCGACGACGAGAGCCCCCGTCGGACCGGGACGGTCACGACGGAGGCTCTCGGTGGTGCGCCATCAGGGACTCGAACCCCGAACCCGCTGATTAAGAGTCAGCTGCTCTGCCAATTGAGCTAATGGCGCGCGGTGGCGCGAGAAGAGACATTAACAGGTCGACCGGCGGGTCGAGAAATCCCGTGGTGGCCGGGCGGTTCGAGGTGTCGTCGGAGCCGACGGGCAGAGTGGGAGACGATGACCGACACCCTCTTCGCCGACGTCTCCTACTACCAACCGCCGGTGGACGACACGTACCCGTACCCCGTCCTCTCGATCCGCGCGAACGACGGCACGTTCCGCGATCCGAACTTCGGACAGAACCACTCGTGGGTCCGACGGTCGCTCGACTCCGGTCGACTCACCGTCGGCATCGTGTACTGCTACGTCCGTCCCAACTGGCAGGAGACCGCGGCGACGCTGCGCGACCAGATCGACCGGAACGGCGGGCTGCACCCGCGCGTGGTCCTCATGCTCGACGTGGAGTCCGGTGGCAACCCGCCCGGCGACGCGTCGGACTGGATCAACCGCACCTACTGGGACCTCGTCGCCTACTGCGGCGGGAACGCACGACGGGTGATCGGATACGCCAACACCGCGGACTTCTTCGGGATGTGGCGGACCCGCCCACCCGGGCTCCGGGTGATCGGGGCGGGCTACGGCAGCAATCCGAACCTGCCGGGACAGATCGCCCACCAGTACACCGACGGGCAGGGCTGGGGCGGCGGACTGCCCGAGGGCGCTCCGCCGTTCGGCAACTGCGACATGAACTCCGCCGACGGCCTGAGCCCGGAGGAGTTCGCCGCGGCGTGCGGCATCGGCGCGCCGCGGGCGGTGAACGAGATCGACGACGCGGCACGGATCGCCGCCGCCTGGATCGGGCGTCGGATCACCGTCGGGGAGATCGGCTGCCCCGACGGACTCGGGCGCTTCGCCGAGTTCGACCACGCGCACGTCTACTGGTCGCCGACCATGCCCCGGACCCCGGACGGTCGGGTCCACGCGCAGCCGATCCCGCACGACGGTCTCTTCGAGGCGTGGGCGACACTCGGCTACGAGCGCGGACCGCTGGGCTACCCCGCCGGTCCGCACAGCGTCGTCGACGGTGGCGGGGTACAGCCGTTCGCCGGCGGTGTCCTGTTCCGCCAGAACGGGTCTCGGTCAGGACACTGGACGCACGGGGCGATCGGGGCGCGTCACGCGGAACTGGGCGGGCAGTCCGGGTCGCTCGGCTGGCCCGTGTCCGACGAGTACGCCGACGGCGACGGACGACGTCAGGACTTCGAGCGCGGGTCCCTGCGGTGGACGGCCGCCGCGGGTGTCACACCGGTGTCGACTCCGCCCACACGACCGCCCGCGGCGCCGGGTCTGCTCGAGCGATTGCGTCAGGCGCTGCGACGCCTGGTCACCCGCGCACGACCACCCCGCGCCGGCGCATAGGCGACGCCGCGCGGACGCCACCTCTCCCCCGCCCGGGTGGTCGGCTCCAGCACGAGGTCGTCGAGCAGCGTCTGCAGCACCACGAGGAGTTCCATCGACGCGAACGCCGCGCCGATACAGCGTCGCGTACCGCCACCGAACGGGACCCAGTCGGTGAGATCCGGCCGACCACCGACGAATCGGTCCGGGTCGAAGCGGTCGGGGTCCGGCCACACGGACGCGTCGGAGTGGATCAGGCCGATGCCCACCATCACCGACTGGCCGCGGCGCACCGTCCAGTCACCGAGCTGCGCCTCGTCGGCGACGACGGTCCGGAAGGTCACGTCGATCACGGGGCGCGCGCGCTGCACCTCGAGGATCGTCGCCTCGAGCAGCTCGCTGCCACCGGCGTCGCGCTCGGCGACGAGTCGCTCGAGCAGGGCGGGATGGCGTCGGATCCGCTCGACCGCCCACGCGAGGGTCGTCGCGGTGGTCTCGTGCCCGGCCGAGAGCATGGTCAGGAGTTCGTCGGCGATCTCGTCGCGCGTCATCGACGAGCCGTCGTCGTAGCGGCTCGCGACCATCATCGACAGCACGTCGTCGCGGGCGTCGAGGTCGTCGGCGTGCTGCGCGGCGTCGATCAGTCGGCCGACGATGGCGTCGTACTCGCGACGCCACCGTCGCAGCCGGCCCCACGGGCTGTGGTCGCCGAGGGCATCGAGCTGCGGCAGCGGCACCACCGCGAGCATCGACCCCAGTTCGACCATGCGCGGCAACACGATCCGCAGCCGGTCGAACTCGGGGCCGGACGCACCGAACACGGCCTTGATGATCACCGACAGCGTGATCCGCATCATCGAGGGCATGGTCGCGAACTCACGGTCGGTGGGCCACGTCGCCATCTCCGACCGCGCCTCGGCCGTGATCACGTCCTGATACGCCCGCAGCCGTCGCCCGTGGAACGGCGGCGCCAACAGCTTGCGTTCCCGACGGTGCCGGTCACCGGTGAGCGCGAACATCGAGTTCGGCCCGAGGACGCGGCCCAGGTTCTGCTCGACGGACTCCAGCACGTCGGTGGGGCTGCGGAACACCTCGCGCGCCAACAGCGGGTCGGCGACGACGACCGTCGAGCCGAAGACGGGGATGTCGATGGTGAACACCGACCCGTACCGCGACCGCAGCCACTCCAGGCCGGCACGACGGTTGATCACCGTCGCCCCGGCGATCACCGCTCGCGGGACACGGGGACGCGGCGGCGTGGTCGGCACGGGTGCGCGGTCGGTGGTGGGAATGCTCATGGACGCCTCGTCTCCCCGCTGTCGCGGTTGCCGGTGTCGATGATGGTACGCAGACGTACCACGAATGTCGACGGTCGCCGCCCCGCCATCCCGGGACTCGCCCGATACGCTCGCGACCATGGGATCCGACGGGACGACCGCGCTCCCGTCCCCGCGTGAGGTCGCCCGCACCGACGACGTGCGCGGGCGCATCGTCGACGCCCTGGCGACCTCCATCGTCGACCGCGGGTTCCGTGACACCACCGTCGCCGACGTCGTGCGGCTCGCGCGCATGTCGCGGCGCACGTTCTACGAGCACTTCGGCGACAAGGACCAGTGTTTCGCCACGATGTTGGCGACGGTCAGTCAGGGACAGATGGAGCTGATCTACCGCATGGTGGATCGGTCGGCACCGTGGCGGGACCAGGTGCGCACGGGAATCGAGACGTGGATCGCGGGGTCGTCGGCGGAACCGGCGATCACGCTCAGTTGGATCCGTGACGCCCCGACGCTGCGGGCGGGTGCGCGCGACGTCGAGCGGGCGACGCGGGAGGGTTTCGTCGACCTGGTCTGCGACCTCGCCGACAACGACGATCTGCGGCGCGAGGGGTACAGCCCTCCGTCGCGTCCCATGGTGGTGCTGCTCGTCGGCGGTCTGCGCGAGTTGATCGCCGCCCAGGTCGAGGCGGACGCACCACTGCGCGACATCACCGACTGCGCGGTCGCGGCGACCGAGGCGCTGTTCGTCGCAGAGAGCGCGCGGTCACCGGGTACGGCGACCGCACGGTGACATCAGCTGACGATCTTCTTGATCGTCAGGGCGAGGACGAGCACGCCCACGCCGATGAGCGGGTACTTGACCGCAGGGGTGTTGAGGGTCGCCACGACACCGTTCTTCGCGTCGTCGGCCAGTCGCTGGGGGTTCGCACGCTCGGCGAGCGAGTCCAGGGTGGAGGCCAGGTCCTCGCGGGCGCGGACGATGTCGCGCTCGATGCTGTCGGGGTCGCGTGCCACGTGTCCTCCATCGTCGTCGGCGGGTCGACGCCTGCGATCGGCCCCGGCCACGGGTCGTCCCGGCTCGGTGGCCGGGGACTCTGTACGCAACCGTAGTTCACGGGCCCCGTCATCGGACACGACCCACCACCGGAGACCGTCGGCGACCGCGACCGGCGTCCAGCCGCTCCGCTACCGTGTCACGCGTGACGACACGACGGCTCGCACCCGGTGACACCGCCCCGGCCTTCACGCTCCCCGACGCAGACGGCGAACCCGTCTCCCTCGCCGACTACGCCGGCCGGAAGGTCGTCGTGTACTTCTACCCCGCGGCGTCGACGCCGGGATGCACCAAGCAGGCCTGCGACTTCCGTGACAACCTCGCCGAGCTGTCCGGTGCGGGGATCGACGTCGTCGGCATCTCCCCCGACAAGCCCGCCAAGCTCGCGAAGTTCCGCGACGAGCAGGAGTTGACCTTCCCGTTGCTCTCCGACCCGGACAAGACGGTGCTCACCGAGTGGGGCGCGTTCGGCGAGAAGACCATGTACGGCAAGACCGTCACCGGCGTCATCCGGTCGACCTTCCTCGTCGACGCCGACGGGACGATCGAGGTGGCGCAGTACAACGTCCGCGCCACGGGCCACGTCGCCAAGCTCCGCCGCGACATCGCGGTCTGACCACCTGACCCGTGGGTGACCCGACGGCGCCCCTGGTGCCCCGGAAACGTCCGACGCAGGAGCGCAGCCGACGCCGGTTCGAGGCCATGCTCGTCGAGGCGCGGTCCTTGCTCATCGAGGTCGGCTTCGAGTCGCTGACGTGCGAGGAGATCGCCGCGCGCGCCGACGTGCCGATCGGGACGCTCTACCAGTACTTCGCGAACAAGTACGTGATCGTCTGCGAGCTCGATCGCCAGGACGCGGTCGGTGTGCAGGATGCGCTGCGGGCCCTCGGTGCGGAGATCCCGTCGCTCGACTGGCCCCGACTGCTCGAGAAGTTCCTCGACCACCTCGCGTCGCTGTGGCGCGACGACCCGTCGCGACGAGCCGTGTGGCTGGCCGTGCAGTCGACACCGGCGACCCGGGCGACGGCGATGGTGCACGAGCGGGCGCTCGCCGAGATGGTCGCCCGCATCATCGCACCGCTCACCCCGAGCCAGCGGACGCGTCGGACGATGATGTCGGAGGTGTTGGTGCACACCGCCTACTCGCTCCTGAGCTTCTCGGTGCAGGACGGTCACGACCACGCGCGCACCGTCGCCGAACTCAAGCGCATGCTGACCGGGTACCTGCTCCTCGAGGATCCCGACACCGCCTGAGCCCTCCCGGCACGGTCAGCGCGCGTCGCTCTCCTCGATCACCGCCACCGCGGCCGCCGACGGCCCGTCGTGGGTCAACGAGATGTGGACCCGCGCGGTGCGGAGGTGCTCCGCGATCGTCCCCGACAGCCGGATGGACGGACGACCCCAGGCGTCGGTGACGACCTCGATGTCGCTGTGCTCGACGGCGGCCATCGCCGGCGGCAGCGCGAACCGGCTCACCGACCACGCCTTCACCACGGCCTCCTTCGCCGCCCACCGGGCCGCGAGATGCCGTGCGTCGTCCCCCGTGCCGGCCGCGGAGTCACGGCGCTCACCGACGGTGAACCGATCCGCGAACGTCGTGCCCGCCTGCGTCATCTGCTCGGCGAACTCCGGCACCGACACGATGTCGATGCCGACACCGAGCACGCTCATCGCCGCGTCGACCCCGACATCGCCGGGTAGTCGCCCCCGGCGTCGAGGCGCACCGCCTCGTCGAGGAGCATGGCCGCCTCGCGGTCGGAATCGGGGCCGTCGTCACCGAGACGGCGGTTCGGCGGGCGCTGGTACAGCGGGTCCCCGCCGCACATCGCCTCCAGCCGTCGGCGCGCGCCCTCACGGGACCGTTGTGCCGCGGCCTCCCGGTAGGCGGCGCGTCGGTCGGCGTCGAGTGCGGCGACGAACGCCTCCGGGTGCACCACCGCGATCAGTCCCGACACGTGGCCGAAGCCGAGGCTGGTCAGCAGACCCGCCTTGAGCGGGAAGCGCTCGCCGAGATCGAGTGCCTCGGTCACCCACACCAGGTGCGGGTGCTGACGCATCGTCTCGTCGACGCAGTCCAGACTGCGGTTCGGCGGGATGACACCCTCGCTCAGCATCTGGCAGAGACCGATCAGCTGGAACGCGGCGGCCCCGCCCTTGGCGTGCCCGGTCAGCGACTTCTGCGACACCACGAACAGCGGCGCCCCGTCGTGGCGGCCGAGGGCACCGGCCACGCGCTCGTGCAGGTCGGCCTCGTTGGGGTCGTTGGCCTTCGTCGACGTGTCGTGCTTGGACACCACCGCGACGTCGTCGGCGCTGACGCCGAGGTCGCGCAGGGCGCGCGCCATCGGCGACTCGGTCCGGCCACGCGCCGCACCGAGCGCACCGATGCCCGGTGCCGGGATCGACGTGTGGACACCGTCGCCGAAGCTCTGCGCCCACGCCACCACACCGAGGACCGGCAGGCCCATGTCGGCGGCGACGTCACCGCGGGCCAGCAGAACCGTTCCGCCGCCCTGGGATTCGACGAACCCGCCCCGCCGACGGTCGTTGGCACGGGAGAACCGGCGGGGGTCCATGCCCCGTGCGGCCATCGCCGCCGAGTCGGCCGTGGCCGACATGTCACCGAACCCGACGATGCCCTCGACGGACAGGTCGTCGAAGCCGCCGGCGACCGCGAACAGCGCCTTGCCGAGACGGATCTTGTCCACACCCTCCTCGACGGAGACCGCGGCGGTCGCGCAGGCGGCGACGGGGTGGATCATCGCGCCGTAGCTGCCGACGTAGGACTGCACGACGTGCGCCGCGATGACATTCGGCAGCGCCTCCTGCAGGATGTCGTTCGCCTTCGACTCCCCGAGCAGGGTGTCGATGTAGAGCGATCGCATCGACTCCATGCCACCCATGCCGGTGCCCTGGGTGTTGGCGACGAGGCCGGGGTGCACCCAGCGCATCAGCTCGGCCGGGTCGAAGCCGGACCCGAGGAACGCATCCACCGTGGCGACGAGGTTCCACAGGGCGACGCGGTCGAGCGACGACGCCATGTCGGCGGAGATGCCGTACACCGTGGGGTCGAACCCTGTCGGGATCTGCCCGCCGACGGTGCGGCTCAACGCGAACCGGCGCGGGACGCGGATCTCGGTGCCCGCCCGGCGGGTGACCTCCCACTCCCCCGACCCCAGCGCGGTCACGCTGGTCCGCTCGGCGTCGGAGGCCGCGAACGCGCGGGCCTCCTCCTCCGAGGCGACGGTGAAGGTGAGGTCCTCGTCGAGGAAGACCGACGTGAGCAGCGGTGCGGCGTTGTCGACCATCGCGCCGTCGTCCGCATAGCGGCGGATGCCGCATCGCTCGACGACCGTGTCGTGGTAGCGGTCCGCGATCTCGTGCTCGGCGACGGGGTCGCCGGTCTCGACGTCGTACCAGCCCGGCTTCGGGGTCTGCTCCCAGCGGACCAGCCCGGTGCTCCAGGCGAGTTCGAGGACACCCGCGGCCGACAGCTCCTCGGACACCTCCATCTCGAACCGTGTGCGGGCGCTGCCGTACGGACCGAGCTCACCGGCGCCGACGATGACGACGAGGTCGGCCGGTCGACGGCGAGTTCGGGCCACGACGGCGTCGTGCCCGCCGCCGGGCGCGCCGGCGCCGGCAGGGCCGGCACCGTGATCGGGGCGACCTCGTCGACGGTCTCGCCGGTCGTGGCCTGCTCCTGCGCCTGTGACGCGAGCGCCGCCAGATCGAGATCGGCCTCGCCGAGGCCCGCCGTGAGGTCGGCGACGATCGGTGCCGTCCGCGCCGCGGCACGCCGCTCCGGCGCACACAGCCCGAGCAGCTCGTCGGCCATCTCCGCGGTGGACCAGGTACGCACACCCGCGGCCTCGACCGCCGACACCATCGGGTCGTTGTGACCCATGAGCCCGGTGCCCCGCACCCAGCCGATGATCGCGTGCGCGAGCGTCACACCGGAGTTCCACGAGGACTCCGCGGACCACCGCGCCACCAGCGCGTCGAGGGCGGCCTTGCTCTCGCCGTAGGCACCGTCACCGCCGAACATCCCGCGGTTCGGCGACCCCGGCAGCACGACGTGCACGCGGCCGTCGATGTCGTGGTCGGCGCCCAGCTCGCCGAGACCGGCGATCAGACGCTCGACCGACCACAGCAGGACCTTCATCTCCAGCTCCGCGCGGGGGCCCGCGTCGGAGAGGTCACCGGCGACGCGCGGAGCGGCGAACGGAACAGCAACGTCGGGCGCAGCGCCGGCTTGACGACCGTGGTCGACCCGCCGGCAGTCTCCGACTGCTCGGTCCCGATCCACTCGACCAGGTCGTCGACATCGGTGTAGGAGTACATGTTCGCGGACGCGACCCACAGGGCCGAACCGTCTCGGGCCTGCTCGCGGTAGAGCTGCTTGAAGAACGCGAGCCGGGATCCGTCCAGACGCGACGTGGTCGCGACGACGGTCGCGCCGCCCGCGAGCAGGCGTCCCACGACCGCCGCGGCGATCGACCCCGACGAGGCGCCGGTCACGACCGCGACCTCGCCCGCGAAAGCACCGGGCGCGGGATCCTCGGCCAGGTGGGCGATCTGGGCGTACACCCGCGCACGCACGCCGTCACCGACGTGCAGGGCCTTGCCCTGCCACCATGTCGCCTGCTGGGCGACCGTGTGTCCGGCGCCGGCGAAGGGACGGGTGACCGTCTCGAAGTCCGTGTCGAGGTGGTGCTCGTCGGCCAACCACAGCCGGGCGAGATCCTCACGCGCGCTGGCCCAGCGGTCGTCGACCAGGACGGCGGTCCGAGGGTCGAACACCGGGGTGACGATGCGCAGCCAGTCCGCACCGAGCTCGGCGGAGACGCGCTCGGACAGGACCTGTGCCGCGCGGGCCTCGTCAGCCGCGCCCGGGTCGATCCCGGCGACGTCGTCGTCGAGGCCGAGCTTGCGGAGCACGGTGCGTGCCGCGCTCGCCAATGCTCCACTGCGGCCGGTGAACTGCTCGGTCAACGCGCCGAGCGCTGCCGCGTCGACCATGCCGCCGCCGGCGGACTCGGCGGCCGGCTTGCTCACCGCGACCCCCACGCTGCGCGCCGACCGCCGCGACGGCAGCGTCGATCGCCGCGTCGAGGGCGTCGACCGAGCCGAGCGCGCCGTCGACGAGTCCGCCGAGATCGCCGCCACGGACCGACGCACCCTCGCGGGTGCCCAGTGCGAGTGCGACCGTGGTGTGACGGGCCCAGCCGGGGCCGAGCTGCCACACCGACGACAGGCGGTCCTCGATGTGCGCGGGCCGCTTGTTGATCGGGCCCAGCACCTTGCGCAGTGCGTCCCCGACGGCGTCGGTGAGCACCGACCCGAACGGCTTGTAGCCGCGGGCGAGCGCGTCGACGGTCGACGCCAGCGAGGCCATGTCGGCCTCGGCCGCACCGTCGATGGCACCGAGACCGAGCTCGGCACCGACGTCGAGCAGCAGCTGGTTGCGGCGCGACGAGACGCCGTCGCACAGCGCCTCGATCGTGTCGGCGGCACCGATCTGGTCCGGGCGCATCTTCGTCCACAGCGCGATGACCGCGCGGACCGCGTCGGCCGGGGTGAACGCGAGGTCGTCGGGGCGCGGTCCGGCGGCGGCAGGTGCCGCCACGGGCGCCGCGGGCGCCTCGGCGGGCGCGGCTGCCGGCGCGTCATCCGCGTTCGCAGGAGCCGGCTCGTCGATCTCCTCGGGAGCCTCGTCCTGGGCGAGCAGCACCTGGGTGTCGCGCTCGACGTTGAGGACCTGCACGGCGGAGCCCGCGAACGCGTCCAGCTTCAGGGTGTTCGTGGCCAGTCCCGAGAGGGTGGGGGCCGAGGCCACGCCGACCTCGACGAACCGCTGGACACCGAGGCCGCCGGTCTCGCGGCCGGCGAACAGCAGGTCCTGGGTCTCGATCCAGCGGACCGGGCTCGCGAACTGCCAGGCGAGCAACTCGATCAGGACGATCCGGGCGAGCGACGAGCGGTCCGCGGACGCGGCCTCCCAGTCGTCGAGGACGTCGGCCAGCGGCTGCGACGGCACCAGATCGGCGATCTCGGCGACGAAGTCGCGGTCGAGCGTGAACGGTCGGGGCACCAGGTTGGGGT
>JAQIJH010000004.1:0-125718 GCA_036946345.1 Gordonia paraffinivorans
TCGGCCAGGAGGCGATGCACGCCGAGGCGCACGACAAGGCGCTGTGGGAGTTCCTCGACCGTGAGGGCGTCGACCCGCGGCCGTTCGAGCGCCAGATGCGATGGCTGTTCCGCAAGGCGTTGGCGCCCAAGGAGAACTGGGAGCCCGAGGCCCGCCGCAAGGACCTCGTCGAGCGTCTGTGGCTCATCGCGGCATCGAGCACTACACCGCGATCCTCGGCGACTTCGCCCTGAACAACACCTGGCGGGAGCACGGCGCCGACCCGGCGATGACCGACCTCTTCACCTGGCACGGCGCCGAGGAGGTGGAGCACCGCAGCGTCGCCCACGACGTCGCGACGTACTTCGGCGACGGCTACATCCGCCGGGCCCGTGCCATGGCCGTCGCCCTGTTCGGCCTGCTGATGCTGCTGCACCGCGGGAGCCGCTTCATCGCCAAGAGCGACCCGTACCGCAAGTACTCCTACCTCTCGATGTGGACCGAGTACCGCCGCGGCGCCAAGGCCGGTGTGCTGCCCACGCTGCGGTCGATCATCCTCGCGACGTTCTCCTACTTCCGGCCGTCGTTCCGCCCGGAGGAGATCGGTTCCACCGCACAGGCCGTGGCCTATCTGGCGTCCTCGCCGGCCACCCGCGCGTCCGCGCGATGACGACGACCGACCCGTCCCGCTCGGAGCGGGGGCGCGCCGACCTGGAGACCCTCGATCTCGAGACCGCGCCGCCGCACCTCTACGGGCGGTTCCGCCGCGATCCCCGTGATGCGTGTCGTCGGCGCGGCGTTCTCGCACCTGTACCCACGCGTCGTCCGCCGACTGCACGTCGCCGACGACCACGCCGTGAACACCGGTGTCACGCAGGTACGTCTGGTGGACCGCACGGTCGTCGCCGAGGACGAGAACGTCGTCGCGCTGCGGTTCGAGGCGCCCGACGGGGGCCAGCTGCCACCCTGGTACGCGGGCGCCCACCTCGACCTGCTGCTCCCGTCGGGTCGGATGCGCGAGTACTCGCTGTGCGGTGATCCCACCGACCGCACGTACTACCGGATCGCGGTACGCCGCATCCCCGACGGCGGCGGCGGGTCGGTCGAGGTCCACGACGACCTCCGCGTCGGCGACACCCTCTCGATCAAGGGCCCACGCAACGCCTTCCCGCTGGCCGTGCCCGGTCTCGGCTCGCGTGCCGAGCACCTGCGCTTCGTGGCCGGCGGCATCGGCATCACGCCGATCCTGCCGATGATCCAGCTCGCAGACCGCCTCGACCTCGACTGGTCGATGGTCTACACCGGCCGCAGCCGCGACTCATTGCCTTTCGTCGACGAGGTGCTGTCGCACGGTGACCGCGTGACGGTCCGCACCGACGACGACGGTGGGATCCCCACGGCCGACGAGCTCATCGGGCCCGACATCTCCCCGCGCACAGCGGTGTACAGCTGCGGGCCCATCCCCATGCTGGACGCGCTCGTGGCACGTCTGCGTGACGTCCGCGACGTCGAGCTGCACCACGAGCGGTTCGCTCCGCCGCCGGTCGTCGACGGTCATCCGTTCACCGTGACCCTCGCCTCGACGGGGGCGGCCGTCCCCGTCGGTGCCGACGAGACCACCCTCGCCGCGCTCCGTCGGGAACGGCCGTCCGTCCCGTACTCCTGCCGTCAGGGGTTCTGCGGGACCTGCCGGACCCGTGTCCTCGACGGCGCCGTCGATCACCGGGACACGTTGCTCACCACGGCCGAACGGGAGGCCGGCTGGATGCTGTCGTGCGTCTCCAGGGCCGCCGGGGACTCGCTCACCGTCGACATCTGATCGTCGGCGGTCGCTCCACGCAGCCCGAACCACGCCGCGGGCGCGGCGACGGCCGCGACCACGACAGCCACCCACACCGACTGGTGCAGGCCGTCGACGAACACCTCGCGCACCGCGTCGAGGACCGGCCCACCGACCTGCGCGGGCACCCGCTGGGCGACCTCGACGCCGGCCATCACCGAGGACCCGGCGATCTCCCGCGCGTCCTGCGGGAGGCGCTGCACCACAGCCGAATCCGCGACACCCGACGAGTAGGCCGAACTCAACACCGATCCGAGAACCGCGACGCCCAGCGCACCTCCGAACTCACGGGTGGTGTCGTTCACCGCGGCGCCGGCACCCGCCTTGTCGGCGGGCAGACAGTTCATCACGACGTGCGTGCACGGCCCGGAGATCAGCGCGAGGCCCGCGGCCATGGCCGACATCGACCACACGATGAGACCCCAGTAGGACGCGTCGACACCGGCGAGTTCCACGAGCGCGAATCCCCCTGCCATGAGCAGCGACCCGGTCGCCGCGACGGTGGCGACACCCACCAGGCGTACCGCCTGCATGGCGAGTGGTGAGATCACGGCCATCACCACGGCGAAGGGCAGGGTGTGCAGTCCGGCCGAGAGCGTGCCGTACCCCTTCACCGCCTGGAAGTACTGGGTGACGAGGAAGATGAAGCCGAACAGCCCGAAGAACGCCAGCGCGATGAGACCCGACGCCGCCGCGAACCGGCGGTCGGCGAACACCCGGACGTCGAGCACGGGGTGCGCCGATCGGAGCTGGCCGCGGACGAACACGGCGAGAAGTGCGGCGGCGAGGACGAACCCACCGATCGTGCGGACGTCGGCCCACCCGTGGCGCGGGCCCTCGATGACCGAGTAGATCAACAGGCCCATGGCGGCGACGCTGAGGACGAGACCGAGGACGTCCACCCGGCCGGCCGGGGCCGGGCGGGGCGCGGGTACGACGGCCAGCACCACGACCGTCACCACCGCGGCGAACGGCAGGTTGACCCAGAACACCGACGCCCACGAGCTGTGCTCGATGAGCCAGCCGCCCAGCACCGGGCCGATCGCGACCGCGACACCGGCGGTGGCCGCCCAGATGCCGAACGCGGCGGCGCGCTCACGGGCGATCGTGAACACCGACGACAGCAGTGCGAGCGTCGCGGGGAAGACCAGCGCCGCGAACACGCCGAGCCCGACGCGGGCGGCGATGAGGGTCGCCGTCGACGTCGCCAGCGCCGCGGGGACGGACATGGCCGCGAACCCGGCGACACCGAGGAGCAGCATCCTCCGACGCCCGAACCGGTCCCCGAGGTGGCCGCCGGTGATGAGCAGGCCGGCGAACGCCAGCGTGTAGGCGTCGACCACCCACTGCAGGTCCGACATCGACGCCGACAGGTCGCGGCTGATGCTCGGCAGGGCGACGTTGACGATCGTGTTGTCGATCATCACCAGCAGGGTGGCGAGGCAGAGACCGGCGAGGGCGGTCCAGCGGCGGATGGGGCTCATGGTGTCTCCTGTGGTGAGAACGTCGTGCCATTGTTGTAGTACATCGTTCTTCTCTAGAAGAACACCGTTCCAGTACGGTGTCAACCGTGGTGACGAGGAGGACTCCCGCGGCGGAGGTACGGGACGCTCTGATCGCAGCCGGACACCGGGTCCTGGCGACGCAGGGCGTGAAGGGCCTGACCGTCCGGGCGGTCGCGACCGAGGCCGGGGTCGCCCCGATGGGCGTCTACAACCACCTCGACGGGAAGGACGGTCTGCTGGCGGCGCTGGTCGGCGACGGCTTCGACCGCCTGCGGGCGGCGACCGTCGCCTCCACCGACAGCGACCCGGCGGTCCGCCTGCGCACGGCGGGGCGCAACTACCGGACCTTCGCGCTCGAGAACCCCACGCTCTACCGGCTGATGTTCTCGGGTGCGTGCCCGGTCGAGGAGGCCGGTGTCGCCGCGCTCGGCGCACTCACCGAGCTGATCAGGTTCGGCCAGGCCGCCGGCATAGTCCGTGACGACGATCCCGTCGAGCTGACGATGGTGATCTGGTCGTCGGTGCACGGCGCGGTCAGTCTCGAACTCGACGCATCCGCACCCGACACCGTGACCGTGGACGGCGGGCGCGTGTTCGACGCAGTCCTCGACATGATCGAACGGGGCTGCGCCCCAGGGTGATCTACGCCGCTCAGGGCAGGACGATGGGCGGCAGTCCCGGGATCGGGTTCGGGATCGTGCGACGACGCGGGATCGCCGGGAGCGGTACGCCGCGCTGGGGCTGTCGACCCGGCGAGACATACGACCGCTGCTGCGGTGGGGGCGGCGCGGTGTACTGGACGGCGGGGATCTGCGCCGGTCGCGTGTCGATCGGTGCCCGGGCACCGGGCGCGCTCGACGGTGCCGCCGTCGTCGGTGCTGCAGCCGAGGTGGACGGCGGGGCCGATGCCCTCGGGGCCGTCGGCGAGGTGAAGCCGACCACGGACGGGGCGGGCCTGCCGTCGTCGGAGCCGTGGAGCCACGGCACGGCGAGGATCACACCGCCCAGCGCGACGGCGCCGCCGACCGCCACCGCACCGACCGCCAGGCGGCGTCGGCCACCCGGTCCGACCGACCGCCCCGAGGCACCACCCGGCGGCGCGTAGGCCCGGGGCCCGCCACCGCTCACCGGCCCCTCACCGGCCTGGTCACCCCGGAGGACGTCATGGTCGCCCGTGGTCGTGATGTCGCGACCCCGAGGCGGCACACCCGGGCCGTCCGCGGGCGTCGCACGCAGGGAGGCGACAGGCCCCGCCGACACCGCCGGTGTCGTGGTGGGGATGCCTGCATCGCCTTGTTCTACCGCATCCGTCGGGGGCCCTGCCGTTCGTACGACCGAGAACGGTTGTGTGACGTCCGCCGCTGCCGGGAACCACGGCTCGACCTCGGCCGACGGGGCCTCGTCCTGCTCGGATGCGGTCGCGTCCCGCTCGACGACGATGTCGCTCTCCGGGATCTGTGCGGCCTCGACGGCGGCGACTCCCACGGTGTGCCGGCCGCCGTCGGAGTCGTCGTCGGTGTCGCCGTCGCTGTCCGCGTCGAGGGCGACGACCGGCAGCGACAGCCGCTCCGCGAGATCACCGACGAGGCCCGGCCACGACTCGTGGTCGGGCATGACGACGACGGCATCGACCCCGACCGGGGCCTCGGCGACGGTCCGGGAGATGACGCTCGCGGCGTCGGACAACTCCTGCGCGAGCGCGGTGACGCAGTCGAGGCGGGACATGCGGAACATCGCGACGTGCTCGCTCCCCATGGCGAACGCGCCGTCGACCACCGCCAGGCGCTCGCGCACCTGCGGCATCAGACCGATGAGTTCGGCAGCCCAGTCCGTGGACTCCGGGCGCGTGACGCGACCGATCCGAACGAGGTGATCGGCCAGGGTGAGGTCCAGCATGTGCGGACACAGCCGTCCGTCGCCGTGTTCGACGAGGCTCCCGCCGGTCGCGGCGTCGACGACGGACGCGCGCAGCCCCGTGTCACCGAGCTCGACGAGGACGAACGCCGCGCATGACTCGACCCTGGCGGCACGCAACGCCCGCCGGATGTCTCGCTGCAACGATTCCTCGAGCATGACCGCGCCGGACCGCGGCTGCCTCAACGCGCTGGACATGTCCCCCCTGGCAACGGTGTCCGCCGTCCCCCCGGCGAGCACCCCGACGTCAAGGTAACACGGGGGTCACGCGTGCTCATCCGGTCGCGGCGACAGTCACCTCCCGACGGGCGACGGCCGTGAAGTCACGGCTCAGATCGACCGTGCGCATCTGCGCCACATACTGACTGGCGAATCCGGGATACATGGTGGCGTTGAATCCCTCGTCGGTCAGATACCAGCTGCTGCACCCCGAGTTCCACGTCGTGCGCTGCAGGCGACGCTGGATCGTCTCGTTGTACCGCTGCTGGGCACCCGGCTCCACGTCCAGGACCGCGAGATCCCGATCGATCACGGTGCGGACGGCCGTCACGATGGCGTCGATCTGCGCCTCCATGTAGACCAGTGCCGAGCTGTGCCCGGGACCCGAGTTCGGTCCGAAGGTGATGTACAGGTTCGGGTACCCCGACACCGCGAAGCTCTTGTAGGCGTACGCGCCTCGACTCCACTCCTCGCCGAGCACCCGACCGCCGCGGCCGGTGATCGGCAGCGGCGATCCCTGCTTGGACACCTCGAACCCCGTCGCGAAGACGAGGCAGTCGAAGCGGTGCTCGATCCCCTCGACGGTGCGCACACCCCGCTCACAGATCCGGGCGATCGGCCAGGTGATGAGCTTGCAGTTCGACGCCTGCAGCGCCGGGTAGTACTTGCTGGTCATCAGCAGGCGCTTGCACCCGGCCCGGAAGTCGGGCGTCAGCTGGCGGCGCAACCACGGATCGCGCACCTGCAGGCGCATGTTCAGCTTCGACACCGCCTCGACCAGGCGCGTGGCCGGCGACTTCCACACCACACCGACGGCGACCGTCTCGTGCCCGGCGAACCAGGCTGCGCGGGCCAGGGATTGGAGCCCGGGGACGGTGCGGTACAGGGTCTTCGTCGTCTCCCCGACCTCGGGGTTGAAGCGCGGCAGGACCCATCCCGGGGTGCGCTGGAACACCGTGACGGCGGCCGCCTTCTCGACGAGCTCGGGGACGATCTGCACGGCGCTCGCGCCCGTGCCGATGACGCCGACCTTCTTCCCCGCGAAGTCGTAGTCGTGATCCCATGCGGCGCTGTGCATCCGCTTCCCGGCGTACTCCTCGATCCCGGGGATGTCGGGATAGCCCGGTGTCGAGAGCGGTCCCGACGCGATGACCGCGGTGCGGGCGAGCACGGTCTCCCCGCCCTCGACGGACACCCGCCAGAGCCCGGCCGGCTCGTCGAAGGTCAGGTCGGTGACCGTGGTCTGGTAGCGGATCACCTCGTCGAGCGAGTGCTCGGCGACCATCGACTCGATGTAGGCCAGGATCTCCGCGCTGCCGGAGTAGGTCCTGCTCCACGACGGGTTCGGCGCGAACGAGTAGGAGTACAGGCGGGACGGGATGTCACAGGCAGCGCCGGGGTAGGTGTTGTCGCGCCATGTGCCGCCCGGGCGGTCGGAGCGCTCGAGGACGACGATGTCGTCGACGCCGGCCTGCTTCAGGCGGATCGCCGTGCCGATGCCGGCGAAACCCGCGCCGACGATGGCGACCTGGTGGACGTGGCCGCTCACGCGACGGCCTCGTGGAAGACGATGGGCATGGTCACACTCCCGTTCGGGTCGGTTGGGGCTCTGCCGCGGGGCCGGAGAGGCGGTCGAGGGCGGGCAGGGCCCGGTTGAGCAGCCCCAGTCCCGCGGTGTACGTGCGGGGCAGGTGACGCTTGGCCGCCCAGATGAGCCGCGCGTCGGGTTGCGGGACGACGTACAGCCGCCCGTGGTCGTGGGCGTCGAGGGTCGTGCGGGCGACCCGCTCGGCGGACATGCCGGTCCAGCGCATCGCGGTCTGCGCGAGCTGCGATGCGCCACCGGCGATCCGACCGTCGACCGCCACGTTCGTCTTCACGAAGGTCGGACAGAGGACGGTGACGGCGAGGTCGGTGCCGCCGGACTCGGCCGCGATGGTCTCCGACAGGGCCAGCACGCCGGCCTTGCCGACGTTGTAGGCGGCCATCGCGGGGGCCGCGGAGAACGCCGCCGTCGACGCGACGTTGATGAGTCCGGCGCGTCCCGAACGGCGCAACTGCGGGAGGAATCGCTCGGAGCCGTAGACCATGCCCCACAGGTTGATCCCGAGGGCCCACTGCCAGTCCGCGAGGCCGATCTCCCCGACCGGACGGCCCCCGATCCCGACGCCGGCGTTGTTGATCATCAGCGACGTCGGCGCGGCGAAGTGGTCCTCGGCGAGGTCGGCCAGGGCGTCGATGTCCTCGGTGCGGGAGACGTCGCAGAACACCGCGTGTGCGGACCCCGTCCCGAGACCGTCGATGAGCGCCGCGGTCTCCTTCGCCCGGTCGGCGTCGATGTCCGCGCAGATCACCGACCCGCCGCGGCGGGCGAGCTCGACGGCGAACGCACGGCCGATGCCGCTGCCCGCCCCGGTGACAACGGCACGCGTGCCGTGGGTACGTCGATCAGGTCGCGAGCCGAACATCGGCGACCTCCTCTCTGGGCTCGGTGAGAGCCCGCGTGATGAACTCGGCCGCCTCGCGGAGTGCGCGGTCGGCCTCGGGGACGAGACGCGGGAACGCCTGGAACACGTGCATCTGCCCGGGCCACACCGACAGTCGGCAGGGGCTGCCGGCGGTCCGGATCATCTCGGCGGCGTGTTCGGCGTCGGCGCAGAGCATCTCGGCACCCCCCGCCTGGATGAGCGTCGGCGGGAGCGGATGCGCCGGATCGACCCGTAGAACGAGGCGGGGGTCGTCACGGACGTCGCGGATGTAGTGGTCGACGAGCGCCCGTGCGGCGGACGCCGAGATCATCGGGTCGCGCCGGATCTTCTCGCGCTCCTCGGCCAACCCGAGTGAGAGGTCGACCAGCGGGGACATCAGGACCGCCGCGCAGGGCTGTGGACGACCCGCGGCGGCGTTGTCGGACAACAACTCCAGGATCAGGTGGCCGCCGGCGGAGTCACCGGCCAGCACGATGTCGTCGGCCGTGTATCCGAGCGACAGCAACCACCGGTAGGCGGCGGCGATGTCGTCGGTGGCGGCGGGGTGACGGTGTTCCGGGGCGAGCCGGTAGTCGACCGTGAAAGCCGGCAGACCCGTGTCCCGGGACAGCCGTGCGACGAGCGAGCGGTGCGTCGCGGGCGAGCAGATCGAGAACGCGCTGCCGTGGACGTAGAGGATGACCGGCCGCGCGTCGGTCGTCGCCGCCGCGCGGACCCATTCTCCGCGCACCCTGGCGCCGTCGGGATCGATGGTGTCGACGCGGTCGACGTGCGTACCGGGCGGCTTCCCGCCGCCGATGCGCATCGCGGTCGCGACCACGCCGCGCGCCAGGAGGACACCGGCGCGGTTGGCGGGGATGACCTCGGCGAGGGGACGCAGCCACAGGGCAGTCGTCGCGGCGAGCCACCGCGACCGCTGAGAGGGACTCACGCCGCACACACCATCATTCACAGTGCCATTTGTCAATGGCACAATTAGGGATGGAGCACGGCTTGTTGTCGGTATCGTCTCCCTCTGCCATGACCGAGTACCGGATCGACGACCTCGCCCGCGCGGCCGGGACGACCACGCGCAACGTGCGTGGATACCAGGACCGCGGGTTGCTGCCGCGGCCGCTGAAGCGTGGGCGGATCGCGATCTACACCGACCTCCACCTCGCCCGGTTGACGCTCATCAACAACCTGCTGAAGCGCGGGTTCACCGCTCGGCACATCGCCGACTTCATCCGGGGGATGCAGCGCGGCGACGACCTCGCCAAGGTGCTCGGCGTCGACGAGATCCTCGCCGAGCCGTGGTCGACGGCGAAGTCGGAGCGGGTCACCGCCGACGGGCTCCGCCAGATCGTCGGGTCGAGCGACGACGACGACCTGGCCGGCCTGGAACGGATCAACCTGGTGAAGCGGGTCGACGACGGCGCGGCCTACGTGATCCTCGACCGCGACACCGTGCACGGCATCGGCCGCCTGGTCGACCTCGGCCTGTCGTTGCCGTCGATCATCGAGGTGTTCGGCAAGTTGGAGGACCAGGTCGACGGCGCCGCGAGCACGCTGATCTCCGCCGCCCGCGACGAGTTCGTCTCGCGCCGCGGTGAGGGCTGGGTCCCGGAGGGCGACGAGGAGTCCGAATGGGCCGCCGTCCTCATGTCGGAGATGCGCGAGACCGCCACCAAGGCCGCGCACAACGCACTCAACCGCGCTCTCGACCGCACCCTGCGCCTGGAGCTGAAGGACTACCTGACGCAGACCCCGGACGACGCCGCGATCTGACGGTCAGACGACCCGGGGAGTCCCGCCGAGGCCGTGGTACTCCCAGCCGGCGTGGATCCACACCGCGGGGTCGAGGCAACGGCGACCGTCGACGATCACCTTCTTGCGCACCACCGGTTCGAGGTCTGCCGGCTTGAGCTCGACGAACTCCTTCCACTCCGTCAGCACCAGCACCGCGTCGGCCAGTTCGCAGGCCTGTGAGACGGAGTCGGCGTAACCGAGTGTCGGGAAGAGCTTGCGCGAGTTGTCCATCGCCTTCGGGTCGTACACGGTGACGCCGGCGCCCTGCAGCTGCAGCTGACCGGCGACGTTCAGCGCCGGCGAGTCGCGGACGTCGTCGCTCTCCGGCTTGAACGCGGACCCGAGGACCGCGATGTTCGACCCGAGAAGGCTTCCGCCGCAGGCCGTCGTGGCCAGTTCGACCATGCGCGCCCGGCGCCGCATGTTGATCGAGTCCACCTCGCGGAGGAACGTCAGCGCCGGCGCCGCACCGAGCTCGCCGGCGCGTGCCATGAACGCACGGATGTCCTTCGGCAGGCAACCGCCACCGAAACCCAGTCCGGCGTTGAGGAACCTGCGGCCGATGCGCTGGTCGTAGCCGATGGCGTCGGCGAGGACCGACACGTCGGCACCGGCCGCCTCACACACCTCGCTGATGGCGTTGATGAACGAGATCTTCGTGGCGAGAAAGGCGTTGGCCGACGCCTTGACCATCTCGGCGGTGGCGAGATCGGTCGTGAGGAACGGCGTCTCCTCCGCGAGGATCGTCGCGTAGATCTCCTCCACCTGCGCCGTGACGGCGGCGGTGTCGCCGTCGGGGTCCAGACCGAGGACGATGCGGTCGGGGTGCAGCGTGTCCTTCACCGCGAACCCCTCGCGGAGGAACTCCGGATTCCACGCGACCTCGATGTCGGCATCGGTGCCCGAGGCGGCGATGCGCTTCTTGATCTCCGCCGACGTCCCCACCGGCACAGTCGATTTGCCGATCAGGAGGTGCGATCCCTGCAGGCGGGCGACGAGCTCGTCGACAACGGCGAACACGTACCGGAGGTCGGCCGCGTACTCGCCGCGCTTCTGCGGCGTGCCGACGCCGAGGAAGTGCACAAACGCGAACGCCGCGGCCTCGTCGTAATCGGAGGTGAAGTGCAGTCGACCCGACTCCAGGTTGCGCTGCAGCACCTCGGGCAGACCGGGCTCGTAGAACGGGACGCGCCCGTCGGAGAGCATGGCGATCTTGTCGGCGTCGACGTCCACGCCGAGCACCTCGTGACCGAGTTCCGCCATGCAGGCGGCGTGGGTGGCCCCGAGATATCCGCAGCCGAAGACCGTCACCTTCATGGGCCGTACCGTACGCGATGAAAGCGGTTGAGGGTCAACCGGAGAAGCCGCCGTCGGTCACTCGGATGAACGCCCGCCGAGCGCCGCGTTACGGGCACATGACGTGCTGTTGCCGATCGCGGATCAGTCGCGAACGAAGTTCAGATACGCCTTGGACGGAGTCGGTCCGCGCTGCCCCTGATACTTCGATCCCACACCCGCGCTGCCGTAGGGGTTCTCCGCCGGACTGGAGAGGCGGATGAGACACAGCTGACCGATCTTCATGCCCGGCCAGAGCGTGATCGGCAGGTTCGCGACGTTCGACAGCTCGAGGGTGATGTGACCGGTGAACCCGGGGTCGATGAACCCGGCGGTCGAGTGCGTCAGCAGCCCGAGGCGTCCCAGCGACGACTTGCCCTCGAGGCGGCCGGCGAGGTCGTCGGGCAGGGTGCACACCTCCAGCGTCGAGCCGAGGACGAACTCGCCTGGGTGCAGCACGAACGGCTCCCCCGCCGGCGGCTCGACGAGCGTCGTGAGCTCGTCCTGCTGCAGCGCCGGGTCGATGTGGGTGTACCGGGTGTTGTTGAACACCCGGAACAGGCTGTCGAGCCGGACGTCGATGCTCGACGGCTGGACCAGCGCGGCGTCGAACGGCTCGACGGCCAGACGACCGCTGCCCAGCTCGGCGCGGATGTCCCGGTCGGAGAGAAGCATGGGCTGCACGCTATCGGAGCGCTCCACATCCAGAGTTGGCGCTCCGGTTCCGGGCTTGGCGCTCCACATCCCCGGTTCCCGCTCCGGTTCCAGGGTTGACGCTCCACATCCCCGGTTCCCGCTCCGGTTCCAGGGTTGACGCTCCACATCCAGGGTTCCCGCTCGGGGCTGCGGGCGTCGGCCGTCAGCGGTCGGCGAGCCACTCCGTCACCCGGTCGAGCGGCCACGTCGTGACGATGCGGTCGGCGTCGATGCCGAGACGTTCGGCGCGCTCGCACCCGAGATGCTTGAAGTCCAGCTGTCCGGGAGCGTGGGCGTCGGAGTCGATCGCGAACAGGCAGCCCAGGTCGCGGGCCAGTTCGATGAGCTCGTCGGGCGGGTCGACCCGCTCGGGCCGGGAGTTGATCTCGACGGCGGTGTTCGACTCGGCGCACGCGGTGAACACGGCCTCGGCGTCGAACCTCGACTGCGGCCGCTGTCCCCGACCACCCGTCACCCGGCGGCCGGTGCAGTGACCGAGCACCCGCACCCGTGGGTCACGGACCGCCGCCACCATCCGACGGGTCATCGGGCCGGCGTCCATCTTCAGCTCGGAGTGCACCGACGCGGTGACCACCTGCAGACGGTCGAGCATCTCGTCGGTCTGGTCGAGCGCGCCGTCGCTGAGGATGTCGACCTCGATGCCGGTGAGGACCGTCAGCTCACCGTCGAGGTCGGCGTTCAGCGCGTCGATGACGTCGAGCTGCTGCGTCAGCCGTTCGACCGACAACCCGTTGGCGACGCGGAGTCTCGGCGAGTGGTCGGTCATCGCGAGCCACTCCTGGCCCAGGGCGATGGCGGCAGCGGCCATCTCGTCGATCGGCGCGCCTCCATCACTCCAGTTCGAGTGCGCGTGCAGGTCGCCGACGACCTGCCCGTAGAGCTCGTCGCCACCGTCGGTCAGCGCGCCGGCCGACTCCGACAGCGACGCCAGGTACGACGGCACCTCACCCGCGACGGCCTGCTCGATCACGGCCGCTGTCGTCTTGCCGATGCCCGACACCGAGGAGATGGTGCGCCGGCGTACCCGCTCGGCCACCTCGTCGTCGCCCAGCTGCTCGACCGCGCCGGCCGCCCGCCGGAACGCCTCCACCCGGTAGCTGCTCTCGCGGTTGCGTTCGAGCAGGAACGCGATCCGACGCAGGGCGTCACGCGGGGACATCGGGGGCTGCGGGGCAGGCGCTGCACGCATCCCCCCAGTGTGGCGGAGACTCGATCCCCCACCGTCCTGACCGGGGGTGTTTGCTAGTCTTGCGACGCGCCGAGGGGCGCACGCCGATGTAGTTCAATGGCAGAACATCAGCTTCCCAAGCTGAATACGCGGGTTCGATTCCCGTCATCGGCTCCACGTCGGCCCTTTGTCCGACACCACACACGCGTCTGTCGGGCACTGTCACAAACAGCGACTGACCGCTACCACGCAACTGTACGAACTCCCCTATAGTTCCGGCGAGCAACGGACAACGACCGTGGGGGACACGACATCGTGGGTTTCGATCGATCAGTGATGCGGCGGCTGCGCACGGTGTGCGTCGGGGTGGCGACGGCGACCGCGATGGCCACGGCAACTGTCGGGACGGCGCACGCGGCACCTGCTCCGGCGGCTTCGACACCCGCCGCATCGCCTGTGAGCGAGTCCTTCTACACACCGCCGAGCCCGCTGCCGGCAGGCAAGCCCGGCGACATCATCCGGTCGCAGCCGCTGCCGACGGCGATCACCATCCCGAGCCCGACGGGGCCGATACCCGCCACGGCCACGCGGATCATGTACCTGTCGATCGACGCCAACGGCGCCCCGATCGCGGTGACCGGGTACTACCTGCAGCCGACCAAGAAGTGGACCGGTCCCGGCCCGCGTCCGGTAGTCGCCTACGCCGGCGGCCTGCACGGCCAGGGTGACCAGTGCGCGGCGTCGAGGCTGTTGCAGGAGGGCGTGACCTTCGCCGTCCCCGGCGGCCCGATGGCCGAGATCGAGCAGATCGTGACGCTGAACCTGGTCAACCAGGGCTACGGCGTCGTCTCCAGTGACTACATGGGCGGCGGCACGCCCGGCACTCACACCTTCGGGATCCGCGTCGACCAGGGTCACGCGATCATCGACGCCGCGCGCGCCGCGCTCAAGCTGCCCGAGGTGTCGCCGGACGCGAAGGTGGCGATCGCCGGTTACTCGCAGGGCGGCGGTGCCGCCGCGGCGGCCGCGGAACTCGTCGGCACCTACGCGCCCGAGCTACCGGTCGTCGGCGTCTACGCGGGCGGTGTCCCGGCCGACCTGCTGCGCGAGATGAACTACCTCGACGGCAACCGTCTGGGCGGGGTGATCGGGTACGCCCTGAACGGCGCGACCTACCGGTTCCCGGAGTTCAAGGAGCGGATCGCGAACATCCTGAACCCGTACGGCAAGCAGACCATGCAGCAGCTGTCGGGCGAGTGCATCGTGCTCACCTCGGCCCGCGGCAAGCCGAACACCCGCGACTGGACCGTCTCGCGCAAGTCGTTCGGCGAACTCGTCGTCGCCGACCCGGTGCTGAGCAAGTACGTCCACGACCAGGACCTGGGCAACATCAGGCCCACCGTCCCTGTGCTGCTGACGTCGAACCCCGACGACCCGACGGTGCCCGTGTTCCAGGGTCGCGAGCTCTACTCCAAGTGGTGCGAGAAGGCGCCGGCCTCACTGCAATACGCCGAGATCCCCTTCCCCATCCGCCCGATCAGTGCGTCGACCTTCGGTCACGTCGCCGGTGGGATCAGCGGATTCCAGCGGGCCTTCGGCTGGATCGCCGACCGTTTCGCCGGGAAGCCGCCGGTGCAGGGCTGCTCGTTCTCCTGACCCGACACCGAATCTGACCTCTGCCCCGACGCGGCCATCGCGTCGGGGCAGTCGTCTGTCCGGGCCGCACGTCTCGCCCGGGCGATCATCGGTTCGCCACCGCACCACGGGTCCGCCACCAGAATCCGGCGGGCGAAACCCACCGACGGTGGCGAGACGGCCAGAGCGCGGGCGAAACCGCAGGACTACCGCCGCGCCTTCCAGCTGTAGCGCACCTGGGGACGCCCGGTGCGGCCGTATTCGGTGGTGCGCGTGAGGAGTCCGTCGTCGGCGAGACGTTCGAGGTAGCGCCACGCGGTGACGCGGGAGATGCCCGAGGCCGTCGCCGCCTCGCCCGCCGTCAACCCGTCCGCGCTGTCCTGCACCCGTCGGCCGATCTGTTCCGCGGTCGCGGCCGCGGTACCCGTCGGCGCCGCGGCGCGGTCGTCGGCGCCGCGGAGCACGGCCATCGCCCGGTCGACCTCGGCCTGACCGACGGCGTCGGTGCCCGCCGGCAGGGCGGCCCGGTACTCGCGGTAGCGCTCGAGCTTGTCGCGGAACGCCGCGAACGTGAACGGCTTCAACAGGTACAGCAGCACCCCGTGGGCGACGGCGGACCGGACCACCGACAGATCACGCTCGGAGGTGATGGCGATGACGTCGGGTTCGGGTCGCTGCCCCGACAACGCGGACGCGAGCTCGATCCCGCTGGCGTCGGGCAGACCGATGTCGAGCAGGACGACGTCGACGGGGGTGTCCTCCGCCGCGCACCGCGCGACCGCCCGCAGCGCGGCCTGAGCCGTTCCCGCCGTGCCGACCACCACGAACCCGGTGAGCCGCTCGACGTAGGCCTCGTGGGTCTGCGCGATCAACGGCTCGTCCTCGACGATGAGCACTCGGATCGGATCGCTCACGCGCGCAACGCCTCCCTGTCGGACCGCGTCGGACGACCGGACCGCGACGGCACCACCACGGTCACCACCGAACCGTAGGTCATCTCGGCGGTGATGGTGCCGCCGTGGCGATCGACGATCTGTGAGATCAGCGCCAGCCCCAGCCCCCGACCACCCGCCGGGGACCCGTCGGCGACCGGTTTCGTCGAGTAACCGCGGGTGCGGGCACGCGCGAACTCATCGGCGTCCATGCCCGGACCGCTGTCGGCCACACGGATCATCAGGCCGTCGTCTTCCTCCCGCACCGTCACCTCCACCCACGGGTCGTCCCGATCGCAGGCGTCGAGCGCATTGTCGATGAGATTGCCTGCGACGGTGACCATCTCGTGTCCGGTGAGCGGGGCCTGCTCGGCGTCGTCGAGGCGGCTGTCCTCGGTGACGGTCAGCGCGACGCCGCGTTCGTCGGCCTGAGCGGCCTTCCCCAGCAGCAGCGCCACCAGCGCCGGCTCCGCGACCGCGGCGGTCAGCCGGTCGACGAGGTGCTGGGACAGTTCGAGTTCGGTCGTCGCGAACCGCACCGCCTCCTCCGCCCGGCCGATCTCGATGAGGCCGATCACCGTGTGCAGCCGGTTGGCGGACTCGTGCGCCGCGGCACGCAGCGACTCGGCGAACACCCTCATGGAGTCCAGTTCGCCCAGGGCGCCCTGCAACTCGGTCCGGTCACGCAGGGTGACGACGGCACTGCGCTCTCCGTTGCGGTGCAGCACCCGCACGCGGTTGACGACGAGCACGCGATCGCCGACGACATGCATCTCGTCGCGGATGTTGCGTCTCTCGGTCACGAACGCCGGCAGGTCGGCGGGCACGCCCTCCCCGTCGCCCACCTGCAGCAGACGCCGCGCCTCGTCGTTGAGGACGACCGGCTTGCCGCCCTCCATCACGACGAGTCCCTCACGGACGGCGTGCAACACGGCGTCGTGGTGGTCGTACATGACGCGCAGGTCGTCGGGCGCGAGACCGTGCGTCTGACGCAGCAGCCGTCGGCGTACGGCCCAGGTCCCCGCCACGGACACCACCATCAGGACGGCCACGACGAACCCGATCAGCGGCAGCTGGTCCAGCCAGCGGTCGGCCAACGTCGACAGCGTGATGCCCGCGGACACCAGCCCGACGATCCGACCGCCCGTGTCCCGCACGGGCGCGACCGCGCGGATCGACGGACCGAGGGTGCCGGTGTAGGTCTCCGTGAAGACGCGCCCGGCCAGCGCGGGCTCGATCGTCCCGACGAAAGGCTTGCCGATCAGCGTCGGATTGGTGTGCGTGAATCTCGTCCGGTCGGGCGCCATGACCGTGATGAACGCCATGCCGGTCTCCGCCCGGACCTGCTCGGTGAGCGGCTGCAGGCGGGCGGTGGCCAGCCCGGACTCGATGGCCTCCGCCGTCGACGGCACGTCGGCCAGGGACACCGCGACCGCGACGACCTCGTCCCGCGCCGAGCGCTGCTCGTCGCGCCGCGCGTCCCAGGCGGCGAGCGAACCGGCCGCGACCACCAGCACGAGGATCGCCACGATCTGCAGCACGAACGCCTGGCCTGCCAGCGACCGCGGCGCCAGACGTCTCATCCTCGTCTCCCTCCGTGAACGAAATGAACGCAACCGTGACCCGAGTCACAGTCTCCCGACATCATCCTTCACAACGGAAGTATCAGGAGAACCGGAGGACACCATGACCGCCACCGACGACCGGCCGCCCACCACGCCGGAACCACCGCAGCCGCCGACGGCCGAGAAGCCCAAGCGCGACCGCACCCACTGGCTCTACATCGGTGTCATCATCGCCGTCGTCGCCGGTGTGGCCGTCGGCATCCTCGCCCCCGGCGTGGGCAAGGAGCTCGGGGTGCTGGGCACCATGTTCGTCAGCCTGATCAAGATGATGATCGCGCCTGTCATCTTCTGCACGATCGTGCTCGGCATCGGGTCGGTTCGGAAGGCCGCGACCGTCGGCAAGGTCGGCGGCATGGCGTTCGCCTACTTCCTGGCGATGTCGACCTTCGCGCTCGCCATCGGCCTCGTCGTGGGCAACCTCATCCAGCCCGGCACCGGCCTGAACATCTCCGGCGCCGCGGGACAGGGAGAGAAGCTCGCCGACAAGGCCCACGAGGCCGGCGGCACCATGGACTTCATCCAGGGCATCATCCCGGACACCCTGCTCTCGTCGCTCACCGCCGGAAGCGTCCTGCAGGCCCTGTTCGTCGCGCTGCTCGTCGGCTTCGCCATCCAGGCGATGGGGTCCACCGGTGAGCCCATCCTCCGCGGCATCGGCCACATCCAGAAGCTGGTGTTCCGGGTCCTCTCGATGATCCTGTGGATCGCCCCGATCGGCGCGTTCGGCGCCATCGCGAACGTCGTCGGCCAGACCGGCTGGAGCGCGGTGACCCATCTGCTCGCGCTGATGCTCGCCTTCTACCTGACCTGCGCGATCTTCGTCTTCGGTGTGCTGGGCGCGATGCTGCGGCTCACGGTCGGTGCGTCGATCTTCAAGCTGGTCCGCTACCTGGCCCGCGAGTACCTGCTGATCGTCGCCACCTCGTCGTCCGAGTCGGCGCTGCCCCGCCTCATCGCGAAGATGGAGCACATCGGCGTCCAGCGCTCCACGGTCGGCGTGGTGGTCCCGACGGGGGTACTCGTTCAACCTCGACGGCACTGCGATCTACCTGACGATGGCCTCGCTGTTCGTGGCCGAGGCGCTCGGCGACCCGTTGAGCATCGGCGAGCAGATCGGTCTGCTGGTCTTCATGATCGTCGCCTCGAAGGGTGCGGCCGGCGTGAGCGGCGCCGGACTGGCCACCCTGGCCGGCGGCCTGCAGGCGCACCGTCCGGAGCTGCTCGACGGCGTCGGCCTCATCGTCGGCATCGACCGGTTCATGTCCGAGGCCCGCGCGGTCACCAACTTCTCGGGCAACGCCGTCGCCACCCTGCTGGTCGGTTCCTGGACGCACACCGTCGACAAGGCGAAGATGCACAACGTCCTCGCCGGCAACGACCCCTTCGACGAGTTGACGATGGTGGACGATCACGAGCCGACGGTGTCGGTCACGAAGTAGGCACACCCACCCGACCGATCACACGAGACGGCCGGTGCTGCGACCCCGAAGTCGCGGCACCGGCCGTTCCCCGTCTCCCCTCAGTTCGCCGCGGTCGTCGCCGGTGTCTTCTGGGTCGTCGTCGGCGCCGACGAGGTGCTCGACGGTGCCGACGTGGCGGCGGTGGACGGGGTCGTGGTGGCGGCCGCAGTCGTCGTCGCGGTCGAGGTCGGCGGGGCCGTGGTGGTGGTCGCGGCGCCCGCCGTCGTCGTCGGCGCCGAGGCCGTCGACGTCGTCGCCGGCGGGGCCGAGGTCGTCGTCGGGCCCGACGTCGTCGTGGACGGTGACGTGGTGGCCGGGGCCGTGGTCGTCGTGGTGCTCGGGGCGACCAGCGCCGCAGCCGTCGGCTCACCGGTGGTCGACGGGACCGTGGTGGTCGACGACGCCGTGCTCGGCGCCGACGACGACGGGGTCGTGCTCGTGGTGGCGGCCGCCGCGAGGGTCGTCGCGGTGGTCGTGACCTGCGGGGTCGGGTTGAACGCCGCGGCGATCGCATCGGCGAGCGACTTCAGCCACGCCTG
The DNA here is from genome assembly GCA_036946345.1 of Gordonia paraffinivorans. GTDB lineage: Bacteria > Actinomycetota > Actinomycetes > Mycobacteriales > Mycobacteriaceae > Williamsia_A > Williamsia_A paraffinivorans_A. The sequence continues at coordinate 19,146 of JAQIJH010000004.1, forward strand.
CACCGCAGCCTGGATCGCCTGGGCCCACGCGTCGAGCGGGTTGGCCGGCGGGGTGGTCGGTGTTGTCGGGGTGCCACCGTTGCCACCGGTCTGCGGATGCGCCGCGATGAAGTCCTTCACGACCTGCGCGGCGGCCTTCGCCACCCACGAGTCGGTGAACAGACCGAACGTCGACTCGGCGTCCCACGTGTCGGAGCTGTTCCGGTCGACCAGGCTGTAGATGAAGGTCGGGCCGGCGTAGGACAGGTTGCTCCACGTCGTGAGGAAGTCGTTGATCATCGACGCCTGGTTCCCGGCGTAGGCGATCCCGGTCGGCACGCCGTACTCGGTGCTCCAGATCTTCTTGGCGGCATCGCCGTTGGCCTGCATCAGCGCGTAGATCGCGTTCGCCTGCTCCAGCGGCGAGTTCGGCACGGTGCCACCCTGCGAGAACGGCAGGGTCCACTGGTAGGGGTGGTACGAGAGGGCGTCGAAGTATCCACCCGCGCCGGCCGCGTACATCTGCTTCACGAAGTCGACGGGGTTGAGCGTGAGAGATCCCCACGTGACGGTTGCGCCGACGACGGCGCCGATCACCTGCGCCTGCGGATCGGCACTCTTGATCGCGGTGTACGCCGCCTTGAGCAGGGCGGTGTAGCCGGCCGGGTCCGGACCGGGCTGGTAGGCGAACGCCGCGTTCGGCTCGTTCCACACCTCGTATGCCGACACCTTGCCGGAGTACCGGGCGGCGAGTGCGCCCATGAACGACCCGAACGTCGCCGGGTTGTCCGGCGGGGCGTAGACGTTCGTGTACGTCCCGCGAGCCCAGGTCGGCGTGGTGTTGACGACCCCGAGCACACCCATGCCCCGGGCGGCCGCGGCGTTCACCATGTTGTCGATGGCGGTCCAGTCGAACTGACCCGGCGCCGTCTCGATGGTCGACCACGGGATCGCCAGGCGGATGTTCTTCACCCCCAGCGACTGCATCTCGTCGAGGCGCTTGGCGATCGCGGCGGGGTCCGTCGACGAGAAGAACATGTCGTTGTCGGAGATGCCCACCGTCGTCGACGAGTCGCTGATCGACGCGGTGTCGACGATCGCGATGGCGGCGCGGGAGTTGGGCAGCAGCGCGGCCCCGGCCACACCACAGAACATGAGGAGCGCGAACACCGCCGCGGCGAGGGCCGTCGGCGAGGTGTGCGAGAGGGAAGGCACGAGACGTCGCATTCGGTGGTACTCCGTTCTCCGAGCCCCCCTGGCGAGAGAATTAGACCATGGCACCAGACTTTATGGGAGATAAAGTCTGGTAATTACAGATGCTCTGACGAGGGAATTTTCTCCTGCGTAACATCCGCCCCACCGCAGGTGGGTCCGTCGAATTCCGTTACACGTGGCACGAATTCGCCGAAGGGACCCGCACGGTCGGGCGGCGGATGTCGGCATCGGCCGACCCGAACACTGCCGCGCGCGGTTTTTCGCCAGGCGAATTGTTTCGGATAAATATCGCTCATTCGCCCGACTGATCGTTGGCGCGGCGGCCGGCCGGGGACCCGCGACGGTGGCGAGCGCCACACCGTACGGATGACTCCTATACAGTTCGCGGACGAAACACACAGGGGGGTTCACCGTGTTCCGTCGTGTCTTCGATCGCGCCCGCGCCATCCGTCCGCGGCACCGCGGACGCCACTGCACGATCACGCGCCTGGCCGTCGTGGGCCTCGCCGCGGTCTCCACGGTCGGCCTGGCCTCCGGCACAGCCGTCGCGGCACCCGGGTCGTCGCCCACGGCGACGCTGCTGACGCGGACCGCCCTCGGCCCGCAGCACGACATCATCACCGTTCGCGACCCCGACACACGCCAGGCCATTCGGCTGGAGGTCCTCCATCCCCGCGGGACCGCTCCCCGGCCGACCCTGTACCTGCTCGACGGCATCGACGCGGGCGTCTACACGGGTTTCCGACGCAGTGGCTGGACCGTGCAGACCGGGATCGAGCGGTTCATGGCGGACAAGGACGTCACCGTCGTCCTGCCCATCGGAGGCACCGCGAGCTACTACACCGACTGGCGCCGGCCCGATCCCGTGCTGGGCGTGAACCGCTGGGAGACGTTCCTGACCCGCGATCTGCCGCCGCTGATCGAGAAGCTCTACGCGGGCAACGGCCGGTCGGCGATCGGCGGCCTGTCGATGGGTGCGACGTCGGCGATGGTGTTGGCGGCCAAACACCCCGACCTCTACCGCGGGGTCATGGCGCTCAGCGGTTGCTTCGATTTCGGGCCGTCGGCGTTCCGTCAGGCGGTCGCCGGGACCGTCGCGACACGAGGCGGCAACTACACGAACATGTGGGGTCCGCTCGACGGGGGTGACTGGGCCGCAAACGATCCGACGCGACGGCTGTCGGCGTTGCGGGGCACGGACATCTTCATCTCGAGCGGGAACGGACTCCCCGACCCGCGCCTCGGACTCCGGGGACTGGCGTCGCCCGTCGGCGGGCTCCTGGAGGGCGTTGTCCTGTCCTGCACACGGTCGTTCCAGGAGAAGGCGACCCGCGCGGGAGTGAAGGCCACCTACGAGTTCCGGCCGGGCCTGCACTCCTGGGGTTACTGGGCGGAGGACCTGCCGCGGGCGTGGCCGACCATCGCCCGCTCCCTCGGGATCTCCTGAGCCTCAGCGCGGGGCGTACATGATGACGCCGACGCCGACGAGACAGATCAGCGCGCCGCCCACGTCGAACCGGTCGGGTCGGAAGCCGTCGACGACCATGCCCCACACCAGTGAACCGGCGACGAACACACCGCCGTAGGCCGCGAGGATGCGGCCGAACTGGGCGTCCGGCTGCAGTGTGGCAACCGCCCCGTAGAGGCCGAGTGCGACCACCCCGGCCCCGATCCACACCCACCCGCGGTGGTCACGGATGCCCTGCCACATCAGCCAGGCACCCCCGATCTCGAGCACCGCGGCGACGACGAACAGCGGGATGGACCGCGCGAGATCCACCGGTCGATCAGACCCTGCGCGGGATGGTGACCAGGTTGATGACGCTCACCACGATGAGCAGGATCGCGCCGACCACCAGGAACGTCCCGATCGCGAGACCCGGGAGTGTGATCACGACGACGCCCGCGAGGATCGAGACGATCGCCGACGCGATCATCAGCCAGTGCGGCACACCGTGGGTGTCCACCCGGCGGGACACCAGGTCGTGCACTCCCTGCACGATCCAACTCACGCCGATGACGATGGCCAAGAGCACCAGCGACTCGGCCGGGTCGGACAGGCACAGCAGGCCCGCCAGGACGATGAGCAGTCCGAGGACCCCGAACAGCACCCGGACGCCGGTCGGGAGACCGGGCGCGAGGAACGCGACCGACAGCCGGTAGACGCCGGTGACGATGAGCGAGATGCCGAAGAGGACCGCGACGACGACCAGCGTCGGGCCGGGCCACACGAGGGCGATGACCCCGACGACGATGCCGAGGACCGCGGTGGCGACGAGGAGCCCGCGGATCCGGGCCCGGGCGGCGGCGAGACGGTCGACGTCGAGATCGGTCATGGTGGACACGCTAGGCGGTCGCAGGTGTTTGCGACAGCAGCGCCAGGTGGGCCGTCATCGCGTACTGCCACGCACCGGGCGACAGCCGATGCCGCGGGCCTCGAGGTTCCGGACGCGACTACTCGTCGTCGGCCGGGGCGCCGACGTTCATGTCGTCCGGGTGGGCACCCACGCGACGGTTGTTCGACAGACGGGCGATGTCGAGCATGTCGGTGTCGTCGAGGGAGAAGTCGAACACGTCGATGTTCTGCGAGATCCGTTCCGGGGTCACCGATTTGGGGATGACGACCAGACCGCCCTGGAGGTGCCAGCGGATGATCACCTGGGCGATCGACTTGTCGTGCTTCTCCGCGATCCCCTGCAGTGTCTCGTCCTTCAGCAGGGTGTTGTCCTTCGACGCCTTGCCCCACCCCGAGTTCGGGGTGCCGCCGAGCGGGCTCCAGGACTCGACGGCGATCCCGCCGTCGGCGGCGAAGGCACGGAGCTCGTTCTGCGGCAGGTTCGGGTGGCACTCGACCTGATCGACCGCGGGGAGGATGTCGCCGTCACCGATGATCACCTGCAGGTGGTGGGGTTCGAAGTTGCAGACGCCGATGGCCTTGGCCTTGCCCGACTCCGCGATCTCCTGCATCGCCTCCCACGTCCGCTTCATGCGGTCGGTGTCGAGGAGAGGCCAGTGGACGAGGTAGAGATCGACCTGGTCGAGTCCGAGCTTCGACAGGCTCGTGTCGCAGGCGGCGAGCACCGCCTCGCGACCCCGCTGGTCGGCGTTCCAGAGTTTGGTGGTGACGAAGATGTCGCCCCGGTCGACCGACGCCGCCGCGATCGCCCGACCGACGGCCTCCTCGTTGCCGTAGGCGGCGGCCGTGTCGATGTGCGTGTAGCCGGCCTCGTCGAGCGCATGGGTGACGGCGCGCTCGGTCTCGTCGTCGTCGGCCTGCCACACCCCCAAGCCGAGTTGGGGGATGGACGTCCCGGAGTTGAGCTCGATCCGTGGCAGGTCGGATGTCATGGGACCAGGCTAATCGGTCAGGTGCGGGGGTACGTTGGGGAAATGGCAATCTCGAAGGGCGACACCGTCAGTTGGAACACCCCGCAGGGCACGACCGAGGGCACCGCGAAGGAGAAGCGGACCAAGGAGTTCGAGTTCGAGGGTCAGACGTTCAAGGCCTCCGACGACGAGCCGTACTGGATCGTCGAGTCGGACAAGACCGGGTCGAAGGCGGCCCACAAGGAATCCACCCTCGACAAGAAGTGACGGAGCGGCGATGCCGGACCCACAGCAGTCCCGTCGTGCGCTGGGCGACATCGCGACCGCGAAGTACGTCGAGCTGACGACCTACACCAAAGACGGTCGGCCCAAGCCGGTCCCGATCTGGGCGGCCTTCGTCGACTCCGGCCCCGAGGCCGGCGAGCTGGTCATGTGGACACAGGCCTCGTCGTGGAAGGTGAAGCGCATCCGCAACACCTCCCGGGTCTCACTCGCCACGTGCGACCGGGCGGGCAAGAACGTCGGCCAGCACGTCGACGGCACTGCACGCGTGCTCGACGACGCGGGCACGGCACGTGTGCGCCAGGCGATCAACAGCAAGTACGGCCTCGTCGGTCGCTTCGCCACCACCGCCAGCTCGCTGTTCAAGGGCAAGTCCTCCACCATCGGCATCGCCGCCGCCCCGAACTCGTAGGAACCGGCGTCGTCCACGCGAATCTGCGCCGTGCACGGCGCGGGACGGCCGGGACGACGCGGGCGCGCGGTCAGTCGGAGCGGGAATGGCGCCCGCCGCCGGTGCGGACGCGGGCGCGGTAATTGTCCGGTACCTCGTGCTTGTGGACGAGGGCGACGGCGATGGCGGTGGTGAGCGGCACCGACAGCGCGATCGCGATGCCGCCGACGAAGGACCGCGCCAGCTCGACGGCGACGGTGTCCGTCGTCGCCAGCGATGAGAACGACTGTCCCGCAACGGAGAACAACAGCAGCAGTGGCAGCGCGCTGCCGGCGTAGGCGAACACGAGGGTGTAGACGGTGCTGGCGATGTGGTCGCGGCCGACGCGCATCGCCGCCGCGAACGTCGCGCGTCTGCTCCGACCACCCGCGGCCAGCTCGAAGACGGCCGACGCTTGCGTGATCGTGACGTCGTTCAGGACGCCGAGCGCACCGATGATGAAGCCCGCCAACAGGATCCCGTTGGTCGAGATGCCGTTCTGGTAGACCTGCAGGTTCGTCGTCTGCTCCGCCGACAGGCCCGTGATGTCCATCGTGACCACCGACAGGTAGGACAGCACCGCGGCGACCGCGAGCGAGGAGAGCGTCCCCAGCAGCGCCGCGCTGGTCCGCAGGCTGATGCCGTGCGCGAGGTAGATGACGATGAGCAGGATCGCCGCCGACGACACGATCGCCACGGCGACCGGTGACTTCCCGTCGAGGATCGCGGGCAGCGTGAACCCCAGCAGCACCCCGAAGGCGATCACCAGCCCGAGCACCGACCGCAGGCCACGCCATGCCGCGACGAGCGCGATCGCGAGGACGAACACGATCGCCCAGATGACGGTGGACGTCCCGCGGCTGTAGTCGTAGAAGGAGTAGGTCGACGTGCCCTGACCGCTCGGCGACAGCACGAGGCGGATGTGGTCGCCGACCTTCAGGTCGGGTTGGCCGGGTTGTGGCTTGTCGAGCTGGTCGGCGGGCGGGCGAGATCGCGTCACGCCCGGCTGCTCGCCGGACTGGGCGCGGTTCGTCGGCACCTCGATCAGGGTGTTGGCGTCGGCGTCCTTGCCCGACGTGATCCTCACCGTGCTCTCGATGCAGGGCCCGTCCGCCTCCGCCGAGACCGACGCGCTGTCGCCGAACACGGTCCCCGCCGCCCGGTTGAGACACTCCGACCGGGCCTGAGCGATCACCGTCCCGGTCTCGACGACCAGCTTGCCGTCGGGTGCGGCCGTCTGGAACTGCAGTGGTACCGAGTGCGGCCGCTCCCCAGGCCACAGCACGACGGCACCGACGGCCACGGCGACCGCGCACGCCACGATCAGCCCCACGACGACCCGCGCGGCCATCGGGCGCAGGTGGACGGCGATCGCCGACGGGCTGTGGCTGTGCCCGCGCTCCGGGCCCGAGGGGTGCACGCCGCAACTGTAGGGGCTGTCCGGGCCCGCAGCCCCGGGACGCCGCCGCAACCGGACACGGGAACACGGCGATTCCGCAGGTGGGACGGCCCCTGATGCGCGATCATGAGGCGATGATCGACGAGCTGCAGCACGAGGCCGACGCCTTGTTGGCCGCCGGCGACTACGCGCACGCACTCCCCGAGTTCTGCGTGCTCCGCGAGATCCGCGGCCGCCAGGACGGGCCGTACTCGCTCAAGTACCTGGCGAACCTGCACGACGCCGTCCGCTGCATGTGTCACCTGCAGCGGTGGGCGGACTCTGAGCCGCTCGCGAGGGAGTTGTACGGCAAGTACGTCCGCACCGACGGCCCCGCCGGACCGAAGACCGTCGACGCGGCCAAGCGCTACGCGTGGGCGCTGGTGCAGCTGGACAAGACCGACCCGGCGATCGCCGTGTATCTGGCCGTCGCCGACGCGCTGTGCGACCGCGGCGACGCGGACCAGACCCTGGCCATGCTCGGGGCGGCCGTCGCGCGGCGCCAGGATCTCTGCTTCGACACTTTCCGGCACGCCGTCGACCTCACGCGGATCGCGAGCGGCGTCCACCTGCCCGTCCCGGCCGACTGCCTCAGCATGGACGGGTACCGGGCTCCCGCCTGAGCGCACTCACCGTCGGGGTGCCTGCTCGCCGCGACGGATCGCCGTCTGCACCATCCCGGTCGACGCCGTGGTCTCGAAACCCAGCGACTCGTAGAGCCGTCGTCCCGGCGGGTCCGCCATCAGGGTGATGTAGGGGTTCGGTGGCGCGGCGTCGACGATGACGGCCAGCAGCCGCTCCACGACGGCCGTCCCGAGACCGTGCCGTTGGTGCGCGGGGTCGGTGGCGATGTCGGTGATGTGGAAGTACCAGCCGCCGTCGCCCAGGATCCGGCCCATCGCGACGACGGCGCCGTCCTCGGCGACGACGTGGCAGCCGCCCCACGCGTTCGCGACCGCCGGCGCTCCCTGCGCCTCGGAGACGGGGGTCAGGCCGGACACCTCACGAAGTCGGCGGTAGTCGCCGAGGGGTGGGACGCCGTCGACGAGCCGGTAGCGGGGGTCCATGGCCGCAGGCTAGCGACCCCCGCCGACGGCCGCCCGACCCGTGGTGAGCGCGATCACCCGTGTTGGATGGACTCGTGCGTGCCGATCGAACCGTCGCCCCCGACCGCCGAGCGTGGTGGGGTGTGGCCGCCGCGATGGCGGCGATCGCCTGGGGTGGCAACGAGTTCACGCCGCTGCTCGTGATGTACGAGTCGGTCCACGGACTTCCCGGCACGGTCGTCGACGCATTGCTCTTCGCCTACGTGCTGGGCATCGTCCCGGCGCTGCTCATCGGTGGGCCCCTCTCCGACCGCTACGGCCGCGTGCGCCTGATGCGCCCGGCGCCTGTCATCGCCGCGCTGGGGTCGGTGATCCTGGCCGTCGGCGCTGACCATGTGTGGTTGCTCGTCGTCGGGCGCGTGCTGAGCGGCGTCGGACTGGGCCTGGCGATGGCGGTCGGGAGCAGCTGGGTGAAGGAGCTGTCCGGGGCCCCGTGGACCCCCGACGCCTCCCCCACCCTCGGAGCACGACGGGCCGCGATGAGCCTGACCTTCGGGCTGGGTGTCGGGGCCGCGGTCGCGGGCGTGCTCGCCCAGTGGGCGCCGCTGCAGGACTCGCTGGCGTATCTGGTCAACGTCGTCCTCTGTGTGGCCGCCGCCGTGTGGGTGTGGTCGGTGCCGGAGACGATCGAACCCGGCCGTGCGCCACGACGGCTCGTCGACGACCTGCGCATCCGGGCCGTCGCGCACCGTCGGTTCCTGCGGGTCGTCGTCCCCGTCGCACCGTGGGTGTTCGGCTCCGCGGCCGCCGCCTACGCCGTGCTCCCCACCCTCATGTCCGACCGTGTCGCCGACGTGCGGATCGCCTACGCCGCCGCGGTCACCCTCGTCACCCTCGCCTCCGGGTTCGCGGTGCAGTCGGTGGCACGTCGCATCGACACCCCCGACCGGGCGCGGGGCTCGGCCGTCGCGACGGTGTTGTTGATGGCCGGCATGGCCGTCGGCGGTGTCGCCGCCCATGTGCTCGATCCCTGGCTCACCCTGGTGGCGGGCGCGGTACTCGGCGCCGGATACGGCATGGCGCTGGTCGCCGGGCTCGCCGAGGTCGGCCGCATCGCGGAGCCGTCGGAACTGGCCGGGCTGACCGCGGTCTTCTACTCGCTGACCTACCTGGGCTTCGGCGCACCGGTGGTGTTGTCGATCGTCCACGGGGCGGTGCCCGCGATCACCTATCCGATCCTCTTCGCCGCCGGGGTCGTGCTGGCCGTCGTCAGTCTCGTCGCGGTCCTCTCCGACTACCGTGACCCGGACGCGGCCGTCGACGACGCCCGCGCCGCCACCCCGAGCAGCAGGATCACCCGATGACCGACGTGCACATGTTCACGCTCACCGACGACGGTTACGTCCCGGCGAAGTACGCATTCGGCCGGTGGGGACCCGACATGCTCAACGGCCCGGCGATCTGCGCCGCCGCCGCCCACGCGCTCGAGAAGAGCCACGGCGACATCGATTTCGTCCCCGTGCGCACCACCATCGACCTGTTCAAGGCCGCGCGGGGAGCCCCGCTGGTCCCGACGACTCGGCTGGTGCGCAGCGGCAGGCGGATCCACGTCGCCGAGGTCGACCTGCACCAGGGTGACGTCCTGGTGGCCCGCGCGACGATGGTCGCGCTGCACCGCTCGAGCCCACCACCCGGGCAGGAATGGCACTCGACGCACCCCTTCGACCCGCCGGCTTCCGACGAGCACCGCCGGTGGTTCGGCAGTGACGAGCAGGGGTGGACGACGCACATGTCGGAACACCAGAACGCGAGCCGCAAACGCTTGTGGGCCACTGTGATCCCCGTCGTCGCGGGTGAGGAGCCGAGCCCGTACGTGCGGGTGGTGATGGCCGCGGAGAGCACGAGCCTGGTCACGAACTGGGGCTCGGAGGGCATCGGGTACATCAACTGCGATCTCACGGTGGCGATCTCGCGCCTGCCGTCGGGACCACGCATCGGGTTGCAGGCCGACACCCACATCACCGCCGAGGGGACTCTCGGTCGGCACCGCGACCCTCTTCGACGCCGACGGTCCGATCGGCACCGGCATGGTGACCGCGGTCTCGAACGCCGCGGCACAGATCGACTTCTCGCAGGGAGTCCCGCGCCGATGAGCGCCGAGGTGTCGCAGATCGACATCCGCGACGGGGTCCGGGTGGAGGTGCACCGGTCGGGCTCCGGACCGGCGGTGTTGCTGAACGGCGGTCTCGGACAACCGGCCCTGGTGTGGGAGTACACGGGCGTCGTCTCCGCTCTGACCGCCGCGGGGTTCTCGACCGTCGCGCACAGTGCCCGCGGGGTGGCGCCGTCGTCGGCGCCGCCCGGGCCCTACAGCGCCGCGGACCTCGCCGACGACGCTGCCGCACTGCTCGACGCCCTCGGTCTCGACGACGTCGTCGTCGTCGCCTACTCGATGGGCTGTTACGTCACCCAGGAGCTGATCCGACGGCACCCGGGCCGCGTCCGTGCGACGGCGCTCGTCGCCGGCCTGCAGCCGTCCCCGATAGGCGAGCTCGTCGGCCGGATGGAGATCGGCCTGCTGGACACCTACGGCACCATCCCGGGCGACGTGATGACCTTCGAGCAGCTCGTCACCACGCTGCACCCCGCCCTGCTCCAGGACCCCGCGTCGGTGCGCGGGTGGTCGGAGATCTTCGCGTCGTCGGGTCAGGTCTGGACCGACGACATCGGCCTGCGCGGCAACCTCATGGCGTCGTACCAGTGGATCACCGCCGGCGAGCCGACCCCGGATCGCCTGTCGGCCATCGACATCCCGACGCTGGTGCTCGCGTTCGAGCACGATCTGTTCTTCCCGCCGGAGGGGTGCCGTGCTGCCGCCGAGCAGATCCCCGGCGCACGGTTCGGCGTCGTCGACGGCGTCGGACACGGCGGGTTCTTCACGGGCCAGACCGACGTGGTCACCCGCGTCGTCGACTTCTGCCGCGAACAGGTCTGATCGCCCCGATCAGCTCGTGATGGGGATGCCGTCCCACTCGTGGTCGTGCATGAAGGCCTCGGCCAGACCCACCTTGTACTTGAAGCACATCCGCGCGATGTCGATGTAGGCGATGGGCATCATCACCGCGGGCAGCGGGTCGTGACGGTTCGTGATGACGTCGTCGGTGTCGCGGAAGTCGCGGAGGAACCCGCGCAGGGTGTTCCCCTCCAGGGACGACTTCTTCCAACCGTAGAGCCCCATCCCGAAGCCGATCATCTTGCGCGAGCCCAGCTCCGGCGTGATCACCTCGTCGGTGTCGCCGAAGAAGGCGCGGTCGACGCGGTGGTGCGGCTCGAACATCATGATGCCGCTGGTGCCGCGAGGGTTGCATTCGATGGTGAACAGCGCGCCGTCGTCACCGACGATGAAGTCGAAACCGACCTGACCGGTGAAGCCGACGCGGGCGACGAAGTCCTCGACCCACTTCGTGATCTCCGGGTGGTCGATGGCCTCGAACGCGATACAGGAGTTGCCGTCGATGGCGTACCAGACCGGATAGACCGTGTGCGCCAACACCTTCCCGTCGCGGCAGACCGAGTACGTACAGAACTTGTCGCCCTTGAACCATTCCTGCGCGATGTAGGGGTTGGTCGGCGAGAACTCGATGTCGTCGGGGATCTGGCCCGGGATCACCTTGCGGACCTTCTGCGAGCCCCGCGAGTAGCACTCCTTGAGCGCGAACGGGGTGTCGAAGTCGAGTGCGCGGAGGTCCTCCGCCGACCGCACCTGCGCGAACTTCAGTGTGGGGATGCCCATCTCCGTGAGCACACGCTGGAACTCGTACTTGTTGTGCAGGTTGTTCTCGGTCTCGAAGTCGGACAGGAACAGCTCGCAACTGTCCGGGAACTCCTCGCGCATCTGCGCGATGATGTCGGTCTCCTCGTGGACGGGGATCACCATGTCGATCGAGCGCTCGCGGACGATGCGGGCCAGTTCCCGGCAGTACTCCCGCGGGCGCGAACGTCGGGGCGGGTACCCGGAGGTACGCGTCGACCGCGTTGGAGAACCGGGAGACGGGGAGCGTGATGCTGTCGACGACGGTGACGCTGTGGCCGCCGGCGGCCATCAGACGCGCGATGTCGAGGGTCAGGAACGACCGTGCGAACGTGATGAGGACACGCTTGCGCGTCGGGGATGCCATGGAACTCCGTAGGTGTCACCGCGGGACGGGGTCGGATCAGCGAACATGCTAGCCTAACCAACGGTCCGCCAGATCGGCCGCGCAGCGCCCAGACCCAGGCAGTTCGGCCAATTTTCCTGCGGGTGGAGGTGCAGCGGCGTGTTCGTGATCGGCATCCTCTTCGCCTCGCTCGCCGCCATCGGTTACGGGCTCTCCTCTGTTCTCCGTGCGCTCGGCGCGCGGCGCGCGGCTGTCGCCGCGCACGAGAAGGAGGGCTCCCGCTCGAACACGGCCGCCGGTGGCCCGTCGATGCAGTCCACGGCGGAGACGCTGCGTGATCCCGCCTTCCTCGTCGGCACCGCGATGGTCGTCCTCGGGTTCGGCGGTGGCGCCATCGCCGCCCGCCTGCTGCCGCTCTTCCTGTCGCAGACCATCGTGTCCGCGAACCTCATCGTCACGGCCCTTCTGGGAACCGTGGTCCTCGGGGTTCGCCTGCACGCGCGGGACTGGATCGCGATCGTCGCGGTCATCGCGTCACTGTGCATGCTGGGCGTCGCGTCCGGCCGGCACGCGACGGAGACCGCCGAGTCCTACACCTTCCACTGGGGTCTGCTCGCCGCCACCCTCGTCGTGTGCGCCATCGCGGTGCTGGTGATCTACCGCCTCGGCGCTCGGGGGTCGATCCTCGCCGGCGCGGCGGCGGGCCTGCTGTTCGGCGTCATCGCCATCGCCGTGCGCGTCCTGCGTGGCTTCGACCCGTTTCTCGCCGCTGACCATCCTCAGCGATCCCGCCGCGTGGACGATCGCGATCGCAGGCGCCGTCGGCTTCTACGTCCACACCGTCGCTCTCCAGCTCGGCGCGGTCAACGGCGTCACAGCGGTCCTCGTCGTCGGCGAGACCGCGGCCCCCGGGGATCATCGGCGTCCGTCTTCCTCGGCGACAAGGCCGAGCCGGGTCTCGAGTGGCTGGCCGTCGTCGGGTTCATCGGGGCCGTCCATCGGCGCGGTCCTCGTCGCCTACTACAGCTCCGACGACGCCGATCACTTCGGTGAGGCGCCCGCCGACCGAGGGCGGATGGCGTCGTCGGTCGCACAGTCGCCGCAAGGCGGACGCGGACGCCGCCTCGTCGGCCGAGACGGGCGGTCCCGGACAGCGCCCACGGCGCGGACGGTCACTCGGCGCGCGAGGGCATCGACCACCGCTGAGCGGCGATCGGTGCGCGGTGCGCGAACCTTTGCGGGTTTCGCATGCAGACGCCCATCGCATGTCCGGGCAATGACCACCACGGCAGACGCTGCCACCACCGCGTTCCTACCGGGTTATACTTTGGTGGTGAAGACCGCCATCTCCATACCCGACGAGACATTCGACCGTGCCGAACGCCGTGCCCACGATCTGGGTGTGAGCCGATCAGAGTTCTTCACCCGCGCCGCGACCCGGTACCCTCGACGACCTCGACGCCACCTCCATCACCACACAGATCGACGCCGCGATCGACTTGCAGCCAGACCTCGATTCGTCGGCCGAGGATGCCGTCCGCCGTCGGCCACCGCATCCTCGATGACGCTGCTGGCGACTGGTGATCGAACGCGGCGCCCATCTACTGGGCCGACCTCGGCACCACCGGTCGGGTCACGGCCGGCCAAACGCCGACCAGTCCTGGTCATCTCCGCCGACAGCTACAACACCAGCCGCCTTGCCACCGTCATCGCAGCGGTGACCACCTCGAACACGGCGTTGGCCGCGATGCCGGGAAACGTGTTCCTACCCGCCGCCGCAACGGGCCTGCCGCGCGATTCCGTCATCAACGTCACCGCGCTGATCACCCTGAACAAGTCCGACCTCACCGAGCAGGCAGGGTCGGTCCCGCTGACTCTGCTCGACGACATCAACCGCGGCCTACGCACCGCACTCAACCTCTGACCGCAGCCCAGCGGGCCGCCGGAGACGCATCCGGCCACGAGTCGGCACCCGATCACCCCGGGAAAGGAACGTCGATTGGTCAACGCTGACAACCTGCCCGAGTCGCTCGCGGAGTACCTGACCGTGTGGTGCGCTGACCTCCTGGCGCCGCTCGACGACGACAGCACCCGGCGTGCGATCGCAACCCTCCGCGGGGGCTACGAGGGCGGCCCCTACCCCGATCGCCTCACGGTGCAACGCCTCGTCGAGATGCACCGCGGGATCGTCTCCGGCGACGCCGTGGTCGGCGAGATCCTCGTCGACACCCCAGCCGGTGTGGGCTCGTTGATCCGGGACCTGGGCGACCCCGAGCGCCGTCAGCACGCGTTCCGGATGCTGTCGGCCTGGCCCGACACCACCGTCCTCGTCCCGGCTGTCACCGCCGCGGCCGACGACGGGCTGCTCGACGATGCCGAGCGCGACACGATCCTGGATACCGCGCTTCGAACCCCACCGCTTCCTCGCCCCATCCCACTGCCCGACCGTCTGCGACCCCTGCCGCCGGACTACCCCGAGTCCTACGACGACTACTTCCGCCGTGCACCCCGCTACGAATGGGCGCCCGAGATCACGGAGTGACGGTCCGTGCGCAGTGCCGGCCGCGATCACGCCTTCGCGGATGTCTCCACGACCTCATCGATGACCAGCACCACCGACTCCGCGGCCGAGTGCCGGCAGATCAGGTCAGACCAGAGCGCTGTGCTGTGCCGTCCGGCGTCGCGCCCACCGGCGGATCACCCAGGCTTGCACCAGCAGGACGCCGGCCGCCAGACCCCATCCGAGCAGGATGTCGAAAACGTAGTGCTCGCCGGTGTAGACGAGGGTGAAGGCCATCGTCAGCGCGTACCCGAGGAACAGTGTCCGTCCGAGTGCGCGTACCCGAGGCCACATGAACAGCGCCAGCAGCATCGTGAGCCCCGCGTGCAGTGACGGGATGGCGGCCACCAGGTTGGCCTTCGACTGACCGACGGTGAGCAGCGCCGACGCCGCCTTGATGTTCAGCACATCCCAGCCGCGGGCCGAAATGCGCTCGACATACGGTGCCGCGGCGGGGTCGTCGGGGGTGACCTGTCCGAGCAGTCCGCCGGACGCCGGCGGGATCTCCGACGCCATGCACGGCGGATCACGCGGGTTGTCGACGACCTGTTCCGCGGTGCAGCGCGCCGCTGCCCACGGCGGCGCGGCCGGGACCAGCGTGTAGCCGACGAGGGCGAGGAAGGTCGTCGCGACGAACGCGACCGCGTACCGTCGCCACGCCCCGTGGTCGCGCAGCCACAGCACCCCGGCGACCGCGTAGGGGACGACGAAGTACGACACGTAGACGATGCTGGTGATCATCTCCCACCACGGCGGCTGCGCGTCCTTGATGTGGGACTGCAGCCACACGGTCGGGTTGACCCCGAACAGCCAGTGGTCGACGTCGGGCGCGAGATGCCAGTGGGTCGGCATGCCCATCCACTGCGCGACGTTGCGAGTCAGGTCGTAGAGGACCAGCACGGCGGCGAACGGCAACCAGTCGACGACGACCGTGGTGATGCGGCGGCGACCGATGCTCGCCGCCGCCAGGCCGAGACACATCCACAGGATCAGGCGGGTGCGATCGAACGCGAGACCGTGGACGGCGAACTGCCAGACCATCACCGCCAGCCAGAGCGCGACCGCGACACGGCGCCAGGTTCGCGCGGCGCGCCACCAGGGCCGCAGCACGGGGAGGTCGACGGCCTCGGCGGCCGGGTTGTCGGCCGGGCGGACGATCGGGGCGTCGGTGGTCTTCCGCTCGCCGGAGATCGTCACACGCGCACCCTTCGTCGGCGATTCGCCCTCTGTTCACCTGTCGGTCACCCCATCTTGTCCGATGGGGCGGCGCGCGTCATGTCCGCCACGCGTCCCGCGTGCATGGGCGTCGCTACCATCGGACCGATGACGCCGACGCTGGTCGACCGCATCGCGGCCCGGGTCGGGCGACGGTTCGCGACACATCCCACCGCCGACGTCCCCGGCGGACGGGTCGTGGACCTGCCCGGACGCGGGTCGACGTTCGTCACCGACAGCGGACCCGACGACCCCGACGCCGTGCCCGTGATGTTGCTGCACTCGGTGATGACGACGGGGCTGCTCACCTGGTACCCCCGCGCTCCCCGACCTGACACGGCGGTTCCGCGCGATCACCATGGACCAGCGGTGGCACGGACGCGGGATCGCCTCGGAGACGTTCTCGCTCGACGACTGCGCCGACGACGTCGTCGCCCTGGCGGACGTGCTCGGCATCGATCGCTTCGTCGCCGCCGGGTTCTCGATGGGCGGCGGCATCGCGCAGCTCGTCGCCCACCGCCACCCCGACCGGGTGCGCGGCCTGGTCCTGGCGGCCACCGGTCCGTACTTCGGCACCCGCAACAGTGGACACCGTGCCCTCGACGGCGTCACCAAGCTCGTGACCCGACACCTCGTGCACCGACTGCCCGGCCTCCCTGCGGAGGCACTCGACGAGCGCGGACTCGCCGACGGGGCGTGGGCGCTGCGGCAGGTCCGCGCCGGACGCCTGTCGCGGATGGACGAGATCGGCGACGGCCTCGGCGCGTTCGACTCGCGGGAGTGGTTGTCCGACATCGCCGTCCCCACCGCGGTCTGCGTCACCACCGCCGACCGTGTCGTACCGCCGGCACGCCAGCAGCTCCTGCTCGACGGCATCCCGGGCGCCGTGCGCGTCGACGTCGACGCCGGACACGCCTGCTGCGTGCTGCAGCCCGACGCGTTCGTCGGCCCGTTCGTGCGTGCGTGCGGACACGCCGCCGGCCTCGCCCCGATCACCCCGTCCGGCAGCATCGGCGATTCGACGCCCGACGAGGTCCCGTCGCCCTAGTCTCGGGTTCATGAGCACCGCGGAGACCACAGCCCCCACAACGGATGTCATCGTCGTCGGAGCGGGGTCGGCCGGAGCGGTCATCGCCGCGCGCCTCACCGAGGACGCGGGCACCCACGTGACGCTCCTCGAGGCCGGCGGTCCGGACAAGGACAAGTTCATCCACATCCCGGCCGCGTTCGCGCAGCTGTTCCGCTCCGAGGTCGACTGGGACTACTTCACGGTCGAGCAGCCCGAGTTGAAACAGCGCGGGATCTACTGGCCGCGCGGCAAGACGCTCGGCGGGTCCAGCTCGTTGAACGCGATGATGTGGGTCCGCGGCTTCCAGGCCGACTACGACGCGTGGGCCGCGGCGGCAGGCGGACAGTGGTCCTATGCCGAGGCCGTCGAGTACTACCGACGCATCGAGAACGCGCCGTGGTCCGACGACCCCGATCACGGCAAGGGTGGGCCGATGGAGGTCGCCCAGCAACGCAGTCCCAGCCCGCTCGACGACCTCTTCCTCGCCGCGGTCGGCTCCCTCGGCTACCCCACCGTCGCCCCCAACACGGCCGTGCCGCACGGATTCTCGCGGACCACCGTCACCCAGAAGCGCGGTGCCCGGTGGAGCACCGCCGACGCCTACCTGAGGACCGCCGCCAAGCGGGACAACCTCGACCTGCACACGAACGCCCAGGTGACCCGCATCCTGTTCGACGGCACGCGGGCCGTCGGGGTGGAGGTGGTCGAGAACGGCACCCGGCGCCGCATCCATGCCCGCCGCGAGGTGGTGCTGTGCGGCGGCGCGGTGAACAGCCCGCAGGTGCTGATGAACTCGGGCATCGGCGACGCCGACCACCTGCGCCAGTTCGGCATCGACGTCGTCGCCGACCGACCCGACGTCGGCGCGCACATGCGCGACCATCTCGCCGCGGGGATCACCAAGAACACCGACGAGACCACTCTGTTCCACGCGACCAAGCTGCCGTCGCTGGTGAACTACCTGCTCCGCCGCCGCGGGCTCCTCACCTCGAACGTTGCCGAGTGCTACGGGTTCGTCCAGAGCGGACTCGCGACCGACAGCGACCTCGCCGACGTCGAGATCCTGTTCGTCCCCGCGTCGTTCCTCGGCGAGGGGCTCGTCGAGGTGGCCGAGGACGGCATCACCATCGCCGCTGTGCTGCAGCAGCCGCGGAGCACGGGGACGGTCCGACTCACCGGGCCGGACCCGCTCGCCAAGCCGGCGATCGACCCGCGGTACCTGTCCGACCCCGACGGGCTCGACCGCGCGACGCTCAACGCGGGCGTCGAACTGTGTGTCCGCATCTCCGAGACCGCACCGCTGAGCGGCGTCATCGGCGACCGGTGGCTGCGACCGGCCCTCGACGGGTCGCCGTCGCTCGACGAGGTCATCGACGCCGCGGTCAACACCGACACCCAGACCCTGTACCACCCGGTGGGCACCTGCCGGATGGGCACCGACGACGCCTCCGTCGTCGACCCCGAGCTGCGCGTGCGCGGCGTGAGCGGACTGCGCGTCGCCGACGCGTCGGTGATGCCGGTGATCGTCCGCGGCCACACGAACGCGCCCGCGATCATGATCGGCGAGAAGGCCGCCGACCTCATCCGCGCCTCGGCCTGACGCGTCGCCGCCCGCGCCCTGCGGTGGCGCGGGCGGCCGTGCCACGTTCTAGGCTCGTGACCCATGAGCGCGCCCGACTTCTATGCGGAGATGCGCGCCCTGCGTCTGGAGCGGGTGCTCGACGCCTCGGTGGAGATCATCACCGACCAGGGGTGGGACGGCCTCAGCATGACCGAGGTCGCCAAGCGGTCCGGGGGTCCCGCGGCAGAGCCTCTACAAGGAGGTGGGGACACGGGAAGAGCTCGGCAACTCGGTGGTGCGCCGGGAGGTCGACCGCTTCCTCGAGCGCGTCCAGGCCGGACTCGCATCTCATCCCGACGACTTCGAGAGCGGTGTCGCCGCCGCGGTGCGGAACGTCCTGGAGCACGGCCGGTCGAACGCGGCGCTCGCGGCCGTCCTCCGGCCGGGTCACGACTCGGGACTGCTCGCCCTGGTCACGGTCAACCCGGACGCAGTGTTGGGCCAGGCGACCACCGCCCTGCAGGCGCTCCTCGACGGCGCCGTGTCCGAGGCGCTCGTCGACACCGTGGTCCGGTTGACGCTCAGCCACCTCCTGCAACCGACGGTGGACATCGACGAGGCGGTGCGTCGCATCGACCAGATCGTCCGCGCCGTCGACTGACCGCGCGCTACAGGTCGAGCGTCAACTTGTCCGACAGGGACCGCGACACGCAGAGCATCACCGTGTCGCCGCGCTCGCGTTCCGCCCGCGTCAGCACGGAGTCGCGGTGATCGGGAGTGCCGGCGAGGACGTCGGCCTGGCATGTGCCGCAGATGCCCTCCATGCACGACCCCATCACGTCGACGCCGGCCTCCTCGACCGCCTCGAACATCGACGTGCCCTCGGGCACGGTGACGGTCACGCCGGACTCGACGCACTCGACCTCGAAGGACTCCAGGGCACCCGCGGGTGCGTCGACCGTCTTCGCCACGAACCGCTCGAGGTGCAGGCTGCCGTCCGGCCACGCCGCGCACCTCTCCTCGACGGCGTCGAGGAGTGCGACGGGGCCGCAGGAGTACACGAGGGTGTCGGACCGGGGCTCGGCGAGGACTGCGCCGAGGTCCAGCCGGCTCCCTCGCTCGTCCCTCGCCCAGATCGTCACCCGGTCGTCTGACTCGAACTCGTCGAGGAACGCCATGGTCGAGCGGGATCGACCGCAGTAGACCAGCTCCCACTCGGCGCCCTCCGCCTCGGCCGCAGCGATCATGGCGCGGATCGGGGTGATGCCGATGCCGCCCGCGATGAACAGGTACCGCGGTGACGGCACGAGCGCGAAGTGGTTGCGGGGCGCCTTCACCTGCAGGGTCGTGCCCTCGGACAACTCGTCGTGCACGAACGCCGAGCCGCCGCGACCGTCCTGCTCCCGCAGGACCGCGACCGTCCACGACGACAGGTCGGTGGGGTCACCGCACAGCGAGTAGTGCCGCGTCAGTCCGGGGCGCAGCAGGAGCTCGGCGTGCGCGCCGGGAGTCCACTCGGGCAACGAGCCGCCCGCGGGGTCGACCAGGGTCAGCTCCAGGACGCCGTCGGCCGCCGTGCGCCGCCCCGCCACCCGCACGTCGACCAGCGTGTCCGCGGTCCGTCGTCCCCGCGACCGACGTGACTCGGCCGCGTCCGGGGCCGTCGGGGCCGCCGGGGCAGCGTCCTCGCGGCGACGACGCTCGCGCTGCTCGGCGCGGTAGCTGCCGTACTCCCGGCGTTCCGCGCCCTTCGGGGTCAGGGTCACCATCATCGAGCTGTAGCCGCGGACGAAGTTCGACTGCACACGCTCGGGTTCGGCGAGGACCTCGATGTCGTCGAACCGGGCGAGCAGTTCCTCCCAGAGGATGCGGAGCTGCAGCTCGGCCAGGCGACTGCCCATGCAGCGGTGCGTCCCGATCCCGAACGCGAGGTGGTGCCGCGCGTTGCGCCGGTCGATCACGAAGGCGTCGGGATCGGCGAACGTGCGCTCGTCCCGGTTCGCCGAGGCGTACCACATGACGACCTTGTCGCCCTTGCGGATGAACTGGCCGTTCAGGACGGTGTCCCGCGTGGCCACCCGACGCATGTAGGCGAGCGGCGTCTGCCACCGCAGGATCTCGTGCACCATCTTCGGCACGAGGTCGGGGTTCTCGCGGAGACGGTCGAACTGCTCGGGGAACTGGTTGAGGGCCAACAACCCACCGGTCATCGAGTTGCGGGTGGTGTCGTTGCCGCCGATGACGAGCAGGACGATGTTGCCCAGGAACTCCATCGGGCGATCGATCAGGTCCTTGGTGTCCTCGGAGAGCTGCATGAGGGTGATCAGGTCGTACCCGGGCTTCTCGCCGGCCGCCAGGCGCGCCGCCTTGTCGTGCCACAGGGCGCTGAAACTCCGCGCGGCCTCCGCCGCTGCCCGGTAGGCCGCATCGGTGTCGGTGGACCCACCGGTGGCCGACGCGCTCGCGGCGACCAGATCGGTCCACTCGACCAGCTTGCGGCGTTCGTCGTAGGGGAAGTCCAGCAGGGTCGCGAGCATGCGCGAGGTCAGCTCGATGCTGACGCGGTCGACCCAGTCGACGGGTTCGCCCACCGGCAGTTCGTCGAGGACCTCCCCGACCCGTTCCCGGATCAGGCTCTCCATCTCCTCCAGGTTCTGCGGGGCGACGACACCCTGCACCGCCCCGCGCTGCTGGTCGTGGCGCGGGGGGTCCATCGCGATGAACATCTCGATGTCGAGCCCCTCGGGCGGCGCGCCGATGATGATCTGGGGCTCGGCGGAGAAGGTCTCGAAGTCCTTGTCGACGGTGACGATGTCGTCGTAGCGGGTCACCGACCAGAACGGGCCGAACGCGCTGTCGGCCCGGAAGTGCACCGGCGCCTCGTCCCGGAGCCGCGCGAAGTACGGCTGCCATTGCTGCTGGCGCCAGAGGAACGGGTTGCTGGGGTCGATCTCGGTCAGGTCCAGGTCCGACACGTCCGGGATGGCCTGCTCGTCGAAATGCGGCTGCCGGTCGCCGACGACCAGCTTCTTGGCCCGCTGGAAGAGGTGCAGTGCCTGGATCTGGCGCTCCATGGGAACGGTCGCCTGGGCTTTGGTGATGACCTGATCACGCACGTTCATCGCGGACACCGCTTTCGGTCGAGCTGGTCGAGTGCGACACAACTCAATCACAAGTCGCCGTCGGCGACAATAGTCAGCTTTTTGTCGCAGGCGCGCGGTTCAGGCGGCGCACTCGGCGAGCAGCGCCTTCACGTTCTCCTCGACCGCCCGCATGAGCGGCCAGGCGTCGGGCATCTGCTCCTTGCAGGCGATCGCGCCGAAGTTCATCTCGCCGTCGCAGGACATGACCGTCACGTTGAGCCCCATGCCGTGCGCGACGGGACCGAGCGGGAACAGCGCGCGGATCCGGGACCCGAGGAAGTACAACGGGAACGACGGTCCGGGGACGTTGGAGATGATGACGTTGACCGCGGCGGGATGCCGGTCGGCCAGACGGTAGTTCGAGTAGAACCGCACCAGCGCGCCCATCGTGATCGGCGGGATCATCTGGGCCCAGCCCCGCAGCAACGAGCCGTCCAGCTCCTTGTGGTGCGACTTCGCCCGCGCCGACGACTCGCGCATCGCCTCGATGCGGGCGACCGGGTCCTCGACGTCGGTGGGCAGCTTCATCATCATCGCGGTCACCTTGTTGGTGCCCGCGACCACCAACCGGCCGTCGTCGTCATCGTCGTGCGTGGACACCGGCACGGCGGCGACGAGCGGCTTGTCGGGGAGGTCGTCGGTCTCGATGAGGTACTCCCGCAGGGCGCCGGCGCACACCGCCATCACCACGTCGTTGACGGTGACCCCGAAGTGGTTCTTGATCGTCTTAATGTCGTCGAGGGAGATCTGGGTGAACGCGATCGACCGGTGCGGGGTGATGGTCCCGTTGAAGGCGACCCGCGGCGCGCTGAACGGCGCCGGCATCGCCTCGTCGTGACGGGACCGGCTGATCCACTGGAACGGGACCCGGGCCGTCTGCGGCAGCATCCGCGCGATCGAGATCGGACGACGGACGGCGAAGTTCACCAGTCCGTCGGCGACGAGGGCGGGCAGCGACGCACCGCCCGCGGACGCCCCGAGCTTCTCCTCGTCGAGGTCCGGCTCGTCAGGGGTGAGCGAGCACAGCTGGGCCAGGAGGTCGGCGGCGGAGACCCCGTCGACGCTCGCGTGGTGCATCCGCAGCATGATCGCCACGTTGCCGTGTGGTCGTCCCTCGATGACCCACAGCTCCCACAGCGGCTTGCTGCGGTCGAGCGGGACACCCGCGATGTGGGCGCAGAAGTCGGCGAGTTCGACGTCACCGCCCGGATCGGGCAGGGCGACGCGGTGCACGTGCCGCTCGATGTCGAAGGACTTGTCCTCGATCCACACCGGGTGATCCAGGTTCAGCAACGAGTCGTGCAGTTTGCGACGAAATGTCGGCATGGCGGTGATGCGCCGGTCCATCTCGCGCAGCATCCGGTCGAAGGACCACCCGCCGGGCACGGTGGAGGGGTCGATCTCGATGAGACCGACCACCTGCATGAGCATCGACCGCGTCTCCAGGTAGAGAAACGATGCGTCCAGTCCACTCAGTCGCTCCACAGCCCGCCCCTGTCCTCGAGACCAGATCCCACCCTCATGGGTACTCCTTCACTGTCCTCCGCCGCAGGCCAACCGTCAGCCGATCGGACGCCGCGACCCGACTACTGTCGGGGCCATGCGACTGGGAGCGCACGTGCGCAGCGACAGCGATCCGATCGGGGCCGCCGAGGAGCTCGGGGCCGACCTCCTGCAGATGTTCGTCGTCGACCCGCAGGACCGGAAGATGCCCGCGCCGCAGGCCCATCCCGACGCCGACCGCATCCGGTCGTCGCCGATCGACGTGGTGGTGCACTCCTCGTACATCATCAACGTGGCGAGCCTGAACAACCGACTGCGGATGCCGTCGCGCAAGGCCGTCGAGCAGCAGGCGAAGGCCGCCGCCGACCTCGGCGCGATCGGTCTCGTGGTCCACGGCGGACACCTCCGGGACGGCGAGGACGCCGGCGAGGGGTTCCTCAACTGGCGCAAGCTCTTCGAGCGCCAGGCCGACAAGGGCGGGTTCGCCGTGCCCGTCTTCATCGAGAACACCGCCGGTGGCGACAACGCGATGGCCCGGCACCTCGACGCGATCGAGCGCCTGTGGGAGCAGGTCGGTGACTTCGACGACGCCGGGTTCTGCCTCGACACGTGCCACGCGTGGGCCGGTGGCGAGGACCTGGTCGGGATCGTCGAACGGGTCAAGGACATCACCGGCCGCATCGACCTCGTGCACCTGAACAACTCCCGCGACGAATTCGACTCGGCCCGCGACCGGCACGCCAACCTCGCCGACGGGCAGATCGACAACGACCTGCTCGTCGAGGTGGTCCGGACCGCGGGTGCCCCGGTGATCCTCGAGACCCCCGGCGAGGGGATGGCCGACGACCTGGCGTACCTCCGCGAAGCCCTCTGACCTCGCAAATCGGACGTGGCGCGGTTGCGTCTGCTGTGGTTATGCTGCCCTCAGTAGGCAAGGCAGGGCTGACCTGCCGGACGCACGTCGGAGGGTGACCATGTCGGTGATGACCGAGCGACTCGGATCCCGTGTCGTCGGCACCGCGCCGCCCACGCAGGGGGAGGACTGCCTCGCCGATCTCCGTCCCGGAACCCGCGCCGTGGTCGGCCGACTGTGCGAGGAGGCCGACGCAGCCACCGCCCGCCGCTACTTCGACCTGGGTTTCGTCCCCGGCGCCGAGGTCCTCGTCGTCCGCCGCGCCCCGATGCGCGGGCCGGTCGTCGTCCGCGTCGCCGGCTACGAGATCGCGCTGCGCCGCAACCAGGCCCGCTGCATCAAGGTCGCCTGACCGCCCCGGTCACCCCGCCTGCACGGTGTAGGGCACCCGCTGCCAGGTGAGCACCTCCGGTGAGCCCGGGCGCGCGATCGTCACCCGCAGGTAGTCCTTGTTGTTCGACGAGCCGTCGACGGTCACCCGCTTCAGGTTGTCCGCGCCCTGGGCGACCCCGTAGAAGGACAGCCACTTCGACCCTGCGGCCAGCGGGTTGTCCGCGTTGTAGACGTGGCTGTCGCCGTTGAACAGGTACACCGGCCTGCCGAAAGCGCGGGACTCCTCGGCGAGCGCGCGGACCAGCGGGGTGAACGCCGAGTCGTCGGCCTGGGTGACGTCGTAGGTCGGGTCGAACATGTCGGCCTGCGTGTAGAAGGCGACCGCCCGCTGGTTCCGCTGCCGCGCCTGCGCGAACGTCGACCGCACCAGCGCGATCGCCGCGCCGATCCGCTGCTTCTCCTCCGCGACCTGCTCCGGGGTGGCCGCGGTCTTCCCGATGCCCGTCCAGGGCTTCAGATCGTCGTTGCTGCCGACGACGTGCAGCGTGGCCATCGCGACGCCGTCGCGGCTCAGGGACACGTTCTCGGGGATGCCCGCCCCGGCCTGCGACGCCACGGGGAGCGACTGCCGCCCGAGCGTGCGGCCCGGGCGGTCGAAGAACACCTGCCGCACCTTCGCGAGGCGTTCCACCGGGTTGTAGGCGCCGTTGTCGGGTCGGTGGCAGTCGGTCCACTCGTTGTCGCCGGGTGTGTAGATGAACGGGCGACGGAAGCGGTCGAACTGCGTGCGGATCTGCGCGAAGTAGGTGTCGCTGCACACCGACGACCCGTTCTTGATGTCCCCGAGGTGGAACGTGAACGACACGGCGGGATCGGCGTTGATCTGGTCGATCCACCGCGGGAACACGGCGATCTGGGCCGCGCCGTAGGGGACGTCGCCGATGACCGCATAGGTCGTTCCCGCCGGGCCGATCGAGCTGCCCAGGCCCGGCAGGGCGGGCGCGGCCGCGGCGGCGCCGACGCCGGCGACCGTGGCGAGTGCGGCCGACAGGACGCAGGCGGATCGGACGAGGCGGGAACGCAGAGGGGACATCGACGACCTCCGAACACGGGACGCGGGAACGGGTCTCACCCTGTCGCGTGCGGATGAACGGCCGGTGGAGTCGGCGTGACCGGTCGGCGACGACACCACCCCGGGCGCAAAGAGTATGGTGTGCCTTACCTATCGGCCCCACGAGGAAGCGACACACGAGGAAGACGTGAGCTGCGGCCCGCACGGCGGTCCCGCGACAGCGGGCGCACCGCCGGACACCCGGAGACTCGCACTGGTCGGCAGTCCCAACTCGGGCAAAACGACACTCTTCAACGCGCTCACGGGTCTTCGTGCGAAGACGGGCAACTATCCCGGCGTGACCGTCGCCCGCTACGAGGGCCGCGTCGCGCTCGACGGCGTGGAGGGGGCCGACGCCGACTCCGTGGTGCTCGAGGACCTGCCCGGCACCTACAGCCTCGACGCGATCAGCCCCGACGAGCAGATCGTCGCCGACGTCCTCGACCGCGACCACCCCGAGTTCGACACGCCGGACGCGCTGATCGTCACCCTCGACGCGACGACCCTCCGGCGGTCGCTGGCGATGTTCGCCCAGGTGATCGGCGCGGGACTGCCGACCTGTGTCGTCCTCACGTTCACCGACGAGCTCATCCGACGTCAGGGCGGGCTCGACATCGGCGCGTTCTCCCGTGCCCTCGGCGTGCCCGTCGTCGCGGTGACCGGCGGTCGGCGGTCCCAGCTGGGTCCGCTGCGCGAACTCCTCGCCGATCCCTCGACGTGGCCGGCGCCGATCGTCGACCCGCCCACCGCGGTCGACGAGGTCGGCAGTTGGATCGAGTCGGTGCTGACGAGCGCGTCGTACCGGATGCCCGAACTGGACCGCCGCACGCGGCGGATCGACGCGGTCCTCCTGCACCCCGTGTGGGGCACCCTCGTCTTCTTCGTGACGATGTTCGCGTTCTTCCAGATCATCTTCACCGTCGCGACCCCGCTGCAGGACCAGGTGCAGGCGTTCTTCACCTTCCTGGGCGACCAGGTCCAGCAGCACGTGACCGTCGGGTGGTTGTCGAGCTTCCTGTCCGACGCGGTGCTCGGTGGCGTCGGGTCGGTGCTGGTGTTCCTGCCGCAGATCGCGCTGCTGTTCATCCTCATCGCACTGCTCGAGGGCGTCGGCTACATGGCGCGCGCGGCGTTCCTGATGGACAAGGTCATGTCGACGGCCGGCCTCGAGGGTCGCGCGTTCGTCGCGCTGCTGTCGTCGCTGGCGTGTGCGATCCCGGGGATCATGGCCACCCGCACGCTGCCGTCGATGCGCGACCGGATCGCGACGATGATGTCGGCGCCGTTGATGACGTGCTCGGCGCGACTGACCGTCTACGTCCTGCTGGTCGGACTGCTCGTGAGCCGCGACGCGAGGGTCGGCCCGTTCGGCGCCCAGGGCGTGGTCATGTTCGCGCTGTACCTCGGCGGTGCCGTGTCGGCGATGGTGAGCGCCTGGCTGTTCAGCCGCTTCCGCCGCGGCGCGGGACCGCTGCTGCCCTTCTACATGGAGATGCCGCCGTACCGGTTGCCGTCGGTGCGGTCGGTGCTGCTGAGCGTCTACGACGCCTGCAAGGGCTTCGTGCGCAAGGTCTTCGTCATCATCTTCCTGACCACGGTCGCTCTGTGGCTGCTCCTCAACCTGCCGACGCGGTCGGACGCCGAGTTCCGATCCGCGGGCATCGATCCCGCCGACAACACCGCCACCTCCGCGTACGTCATCGACCACAGCGCCGCTGCCGCGGTCGGTCGGTTCATCGAGCCGGTGTTCGAGCCACTGGGCTTCGACTGGCGGATCAACGTCGGCGTGCTGGCGTCGCTGTCGGCGCGCGAGACGTTCGTCGCGACCCTCGGTCAGGTCGCCGCGGCGACCGACCCCGACGATCCTGCGAAGGCGCTGCAGTCGCTGAAGGTCGCCGACGGCCCGCGGGAGGGCCAGCCCCTCTTCACCGCCCCCACCATCACCGCGTTGCTCGTGTTCTTCCTCTATGCGCTGCAGTGCATGTCGACGATCGCGGTGCTGCGACGCGAGTCGGGGTCGTGGAAGTGGCCTGCGCTCGCCTTCGGCTACCTCTTCGTGATCGCCTGGGGGATGGCGTTCCTCGCACGGACCGTCGTTGCGGCGGTGGTCTGACGGTGTCGCCGATCCCGGTCCATCCCGAGCCCGTCGCCGACGATCCGGCGACGGTCCGCTGGGTGATCCCGGCCGGGTCGGTCTCGGTCGTCGGGACACCCGCCGTGCTGCCGCCCGCCTTGGCCGAGCTCGCGCGCGACGGGGTCGTGCAGTCCGTGTTCGTGGAGTCGTCGGCGGTGCGCGTCACCCTGGCCTCCGGCCACGCATGGCGTGCAGCGGGCGCCCGCATACGCGCCGCACTGTGCGCGGACCTGGAGAACCCGTCGGACTGGTCGGCCGTTGCGCCGACGAGCGGCGACGACGTCCTGCGCGCCGCCGCGCGCGAGGTCCTCGACGGCGACGTCGGTGCGTTCGTCGCATCCCACGGGGGCGCACTCACGGTCGTGGACGTCACCGACGGCGTCGTCACCGTCGACCTGGCCGGCGCGTGCTCGCACTGCCCGGCCGCCGACGTCACCCTCACCGATCGTTTCGCCGACGCCGTCCGCGCACGCGCTCCACAGTTGCGCGCGGTGCGGACCGCGCAGGCCCCCGCCGACCGCGGCCACCTGCGGCGACTGCTCCCGCTGCTGCCCTGAGCCACCCGGGCTGCACCACATCCGACCGCATGTGCGGTGCAGGTCACACCGGGTGAATCCGTGGTTGTTCGCATGCGCGGTGGACAGGTATATTCGGATTATTACTGGTGAGTAACTTACCGGCGGGCCAAGTTCACGGGCCGACGGCGGGCCTCGCCTCCGCTCGACCCCACCTCGGCGACAAAGGAAATCCAGTCATGGGCCATTACAAGAGCAACCTGCGCGACCTGGAGTTCAACCTCTTCGAGCTGTTCAAGCTCGACGAGGTCCTGGCCAGCGGCGACTTCGGTGATCTGGACCGCGAGACCGCGATCGACATGCTCAAGGAGGTGCGGACCCTCGCCGAGGGGCCGATCGCCGAGTCCTTCGCCGACTCCGATCGCAACCCGCCCGTCTTCGACCCCGAGAACCACACGGTCACCCTGCCTGAGTCGTTCAAGAAGTCCTACAAGGCGTTCATGGACGCCGGCTGGGACAAGGTCGGCATCGTCGAGGAGCTGGGCGGCATGCCCGCCCCGCGCACCTTGTTCTGGGCCATCAGCGAGATGATCCTGGGCGCCAACCCCGCGCTGTTCATGTACGGCGCGGGCACCGGGTTCTCGGAGATCTTCTGGAACAACGGCACCGACGAGCAGAAGAAGTGGGCCCAGATCTGCGCCGAGCGCGGCTGGGGCGCCACCATGGTCCTCACCGAGCCCGACGCCGGCTCGGACGTCGGCGCGGCCCGCACCAAGGCGGTCCAGCAGGACGACGGCACCTGGCACATCGACGGCGTGAAGCGCTTCATCACCTCCGCCGACCAGGACATGACCGAGAACATCTTCCACCTGGTGCTGGCCCGCCCCGAGGGCGCGCGCCCCGGCACCAAGGGCCTGTCGCTGTTCTTCGTGCCGAAGTTCCACTTCGACCACGAGACCGGTGAGCTCGGCGAGCGTAACGGCGCCTTCGTCACCAACGTCGAGCACAAGATGGGCCTGAAGGTCTCGGCCACCTGTGAGGTCACCTTCGGACAGCACGGCATCCCGGCCAAGGGCTGGCTCGTCGGCGAGGTCCACGACGGCATCGCGCAGATGTTCGACGTCATCGAGCACGCCCGGATGATGGTCGGCACCAAGGCGATCGCCACCCTCTCCGCCGGCTACCTCACCGCACTCGACTACGCCAAGCAGCGTGTGCAGGGCGCCGACATGACGCAGATGACGGACAAGACCGCACCGCGCGTCACCATCACCCACCACCCTGACGTGCGTCGCGCGCTGCTGACCCAGAAGGCATACGCCGAGGGTCTGCGCGCGATCTACCTCTACACCGCGTCGCACCAGGACGAGGCCTCTGCGCAGATCGTCTCCGGCGCCGACAAGGAGATGGCGTTCAAGGTCAACGACCTGCTGCTCCCGATCGTCAAGGGTGTCGGCTCCGAGCGCGCCTACGGCACGCTGACCGAGTCGCTGCAGACCCTCGGTGGCTCCGGCTTCCTGCAGGACTACCCGATCGAGCAGTACATCCGTGACTCGAAGATCGACACCCTGTACGAGGGCACCACGGCCATCCAGGCGCAGGACTTCTTCTTCCGGAAGATCATCCGCGACAAAGGTCAGGCGCTCGCCCACGTGGCCGGCCAGATCAGCTCGTTCATCGAGTCGGAGGCGGGCAACGGCCGCCTCAAGACCGAGCGCGCGCTGCTCAAGACCGCCCTCGACGACGTGCAGGGCATGGCGGCCACGCTCACCGGTTACCTGATGGGCGCGCAGGAGAACTCCGCCGAGCTCTACAAGGTGGGCCTCGGTTCGGTGCGCTTCCTGATGTCGGTCGGCGACCTCATGATCGGGTGGCTGCTGCTGCGTCAGGCCGAGATCGCGATCGCCGCGCTCGACGCCGGTGCCAGCGGGGCGGACAAGTCGTTCTACGAGGGCAAGGTCGGCGTCGCATCGTTCTTCGCGAAGAACATGCTGCCGCTCCTCACCTCCACCCGCACCGTTCTCGAGAACATCGACAACGACGCCATGGAGCTCGACGAAGCCGCCTTCTGACGGGTTACCGTCTCCCGCGACCAGAAACGCCTCCCGCGACCGGAATCCCGGTCGCGGGAGGCGTTTTCGGTAGCGGGAGTGGACGCCTGCACGCCCCCGCTTGACCTCGAGTGCACTTGACGTCGGAGGCTGGGCGCATGACCTTCACGGCGAGCGAACGCGCATACCTGTCCACCCAACGCCTCGGTCGGATGGCGACGGTGCAACCCTCGGGCACGCTGCAGGTGAGCCCCGTGGGATTCCGCGTCGAGGGCGACGACACCATCGTGATCGTCGGGTACGACCTGGAGACGAGCCAGAAGTTCCGCAACATCCGTGACAACGGCCGCGTCGCGTTCGTCGTGGACGACATCGCCTCGGTGACACCGTGGCGGGTCCGATGTGTCGAGATCCGGGGTACGGCAGAGGCGATCGACGGCACGACGCCGGTGATCCGAATCCACCCGCGCCGGGTCATCAGCTTCGGCATCGACGAGCCGGACACCGAGGCGCACGATCTGACGGTGTCCTCGCGCACCGTCGGCTGACCAGCTGACCTCGCCGCCGAGTACGAGCGCCGTCGTGGGTGTGAGCCTCCGACGGTCCGGGTACGCCCTGCGCATGAGTCAGACCGTCGGCGACGTCCTCCTGTCCCGCCTGCGTCAGTGGGATGTGCGCCAGGTCTTCGGCTATCCCGGCGACGGCATCAACGGCCTCCTCGCCGCGTGGGCCGCGGCCGACGACGCCCCGCAGTTCGTACAGTCACGCCACGAGGAGATGAGCGCCTTCCAGGCCGTCGGGTACGCGAAGTTCTCCGGTGACGTCGGCGTCTGCTGCGCCACCAGTGGGCCAGGCGGCATCCACCTGCTCAACGGCCTGTACGACGCGAAGCTCGATCATGTCCCCGTGGTCGCGATCGTGGGCCAGACGGAGCGGTCGGCGATCGGCGGCGACTACCAGCAGGAGATCGACATGCTGTCGCTGTACAAGGACGTGTGCAGCGACTTCGTCCAGATGTGCACCGTGCCCGAACAGCTCCCGAACCTGCTCGACCGAGCGATCCGCATCGCCCGGACCGCGCAGGCGCCGACGGCGATCATCGTCCCCTCGGACGTGTTCGAGGTGACGTACTCACCACCGGGCCACGCCTTCAAGGAGGTCCCGTCCAGCCTGGGGTTGCCGTCGTCGACCGTGGCGCCCGACCCCGACGCCCTCACCGCCGCAGCCGAGGTCCTCAACGCCGGCACCAAGGTGGCCATGCTCGTAGGTCAGGGTGCGCGTGGCGCCGCCGACGAACTCGTCGAGGTGGCCGACCTGCTCGGCGCCGGATGCGCGAAGGCCCTGCTCGGCATCGACATCCTGCCCGACGACCTGCCGTGGGTCACCGGGTCCGTCGGCTTGCTGGGAACCACCGCCAGCCACCACCTCATGCGCGACTGCGACACCCTGATGATGGTGGGCACCAGCTTCCCGTACACCCAGTTCCTCCCGCAGCTCGAGCAGGCTCGCGCGGTACAGATCGACTCCTCGGGTCGACGGATCGGCATGCGGTACCCCATCGAGGTTCCGGTCGTCGGCGATGCGAAGGCCACTCTGCGACATCTGATCCCGCTGCTGCGCAGGAAGGACGACCGGTCGTTCCGCGTGGGGATCGAGAAGTCCGTGGCACGGTGGCGGTCGACGGCGCAGCGACAGGCGATGACCGGCGCTGATCCCATCAACCCGATGCGGATCGTGCACGAGTTCTCCCGTCGCGCACCGTCGAACGCGATGGTGAGCACCGACTCGGGCAGCGCGGTGAACTGGTATGCGCGCCACATCGAGTGGCGAGGCGACATGCGCGGATCGTTGTCGGGAACGCTGGCGACGATGGGATGCGCGGTGCCGTACGCGATCGGCGCGAAATGGGCCCACCCCGACCGTCTGGCGATCGCGTTCGAGGGTGACGGTGCGATGCAGATGAACGGCCTCGCCGAGATGCTCACCGTCGCCCACTACTGGAGGCAGTGGGACGACCCACGCCTCGTCGCCGCCGTGCTGCACAACAACGACCTCAACCAGGTGACGTGGGAACAACGCGCGATGACCGGCTCACCCAAGTTCGCGGCATCGCAGACACTCCCGGAGATCGACTACGCCGCGTTCGCCCGCGGCATCGGCCTCACCGGCATCGCCGTGGACGATCCCGAGGAGATCGGGCCGGCGTGGGATCGCGCGCTCGCCGCCGACCGACCGACGCTGCTCGACATCCGCTGCGATCCCAGCGTCCCTCCGATTCCCCCACACGCGACGCTCGACCAGGCGACCGCTCTGAGTTCGGCGCTGGTGAAGGGCGACGAGGACGCGTGGGACGTCGTCAGACAGGGCGTCCGGCAGAAGGTGCAGCAGTACCTGCCGGGAACCAAGCCCGAACAGTCCTGACGAGCACCCCGCGACCAGAACCGCCTCCCGCGACCAGAACCGCCTCCCGCTACCGAGGGGACGGTCGCGGGAGGCGGGTTGGGTCGCGGGAGGTGGTTTCCGACTATTTCGGCGGCATCCGGATGCCGCCGTCGACGCGGACGACCTCGGCGTTCATGTACGAGTTGGTGACGAGCTCGATGACCATCGAGGCCAGCTCGTCGGGCTGTCCGAGACGGTTCGGGAACAGCACGCTCTGGCCGAGGTGCGCCTTGAACTTCTCGGCGTCCTCGCCCTCGCCGTAGATCGGGGTGTCGATCAGGCCCGGGGCGACGGTGTTGACGCGGATCTTCGCGGCGGCGAGGTCACGTGCGACCGGCAGGGTCATGCCGACGACACCGCCCTTCGACGACGAGTACGCGACCTGCCCGATCTGACCGTCGAACGCCGCGACGCTCGCCATGTTGACGATCGCGCCCTTCTCGCCGGTGTCGGTCTCCTCGCCGCGGCTCATCGCGGTGGCGGCCAGACGGATCGCGTCGAAGGTGCCGATCAGGTTGATCGCGATGACCTTCTTGTAGACGTCCAGGTTGAACGCCGAGTCGTAGGAGCCGTCGCGTCCGATGGTGCGCTGCGCCGAGCCGATGCCGGCGGAGTTCACCAGCACCCGCAGCGGGCCCAGCTCGAGCGCCTTGTCGACCGCGGCGGTGATCTGCGCGGTGTCGGTGACGTCGACCTTGACGAACGCGCCGCCGATCTCGGTCGCGAGCTCGGTCCCCTTGTCCTCCTGCAGGTCGGCGACGACGACCTTGGCGCCCTTGGCGGCCAGCTGGCGGGCGACGGCGGCGCCGATGCCCGACGCGGCCCCCGTGACGATTGCACTTGCTCCGGTGATGTCCACGAGTCGCAGCCTAACAACCCACCGAGTGATCGTTCGGTAGACCGTGATGTGCGCCGACGGACCGCGTCAGGGGCGGTGCAGTTCGAGCAGATGACGGCCGGAGATGACGTGTGCCGTGCCCAGACGCAGCCCTGTCCGATCGGCCAGCTCACGTGCGGCGCCGACACCGGCGCGCGCCCACGGGAACCACGGGCCGATGACCGCTCGCGACTCCACCCGCACCGATCCCGCCCACACACCGTGGACGCCGGCTTCCAGCTCCACGACGACCGTCCCGCCCGGTGCGACCAGTCTCGCGGCTCGTGCGACGGTCGCGAACGGGTCGCCGCCGATACCGACGTTGCCGTCGATGAGCAACGCGTGGTCCCACTGCCCCTCGGCGGGCAGTTCGTCGAAGATGCTGCGACGCAGCGCGATACCGCCGCGACGGCGGGTCATGTCGACCGCGTGGGCACTGCGGTCGACGCCGAGTGCGCAGACACCGTGCTCGATGAGTTCGCTGACGAGTCGACCCGGTCCGCAACCGAGGTCGACGGTGGGACCGCTGCACAGCGTCGCCACGTGCCGGTCGAAAGCGGCGTCGTCGGTCTCACCGCTGGTGCCCATCCACCGCGTGACCGGCAGTCGGGTGCGGGTGCCGTCCGCGAGCCGCAGCCAACTGTTCTGACCACGCAGGGCGTCGAGGAACGCCTCGTCGAAGTGGGTGCGCTCGTCGTCGTAGTCGGTGTCGGCCCCGACGCCTTCGGGGGCGCTCATGACGCCGCCGGGACGAGTCGAGCTGCCAGGCGGGCGAACGCACTCGACGGCGAGCAGACGGCGGCCGCAGCGGGCACGTCCTCGGGATGGTCGACGTCGGAGAGGTCCGGCAGACGGTGCACGGTCAGGCCGGCCTCGCGCAGGGCCTCCTGCGTGCGCGCGCCCGTGTCGTCGCGAGACATCGGGACCCCCGGCAACGTGTCCGAGCCCCGCGCGCCGCGCAGGGCGAGACCCCACCAGCCACCGTCGGTCGCCGGCCCCAGCGCCGCTCCACCGTGCGCGATCACCGCGTCGATCCCCGCCTGCAGCAGAGCCGCGGTCACGTGCGGGGTGTCCATCCCCACCTGCATCACCACGGCGTCGTCGCCGATCGCCGCGACGGCGTCTCGATGGGCACGGTCGAGCCGGTCACCGAGTGTGTCCCCGTGTTGCTCCATCACGGTGGTTCGCGACAGACGGTCCCGCAGATCGTCCGCACCGACGGCGTCGTCGATCACACCCGCGAGCGACACGACCACCGATGCGCCGGGCACCGACAGTGCCGTGTCGAGGGTGTCGAGCAGTGCCGCCGAGGCGAGCGCAGCGGCGTCCTCGGCGGACAACCGCGTCATCAGACGCGTCTTCACCAGCCCCGGCACCGGAGCCTTGGCCACCACGAGCACGCCGGTCGCGCTCATCGCAGGGCCACCAGGAAGTCGCGGGTCGCGCGCACCGACCCCATCACCGACCCGGACACCTTCGACTCCCCCGCCGCGCGCGGGTTGTAGACGACATCGTGTTCGACGACCCGCCACCCGGCCTGACCGGCGCGAACGAGGAGCTCGACGGGGTAGCCGAACCGCATGTTCTGCACCGACAGCTCCAGGAGTCGGTCGCGCCGTGCCGCGCGCATCGGTCCGATGTCGTGGACGTCGATGCCGTGGAGCCGTCGGATGCGGCGGGCGATCAGTCCGCTGCCGAGCCGCGCGTGCAGCGGCCACACCCCAGGGCGGGACGGCCGTCGACGTCCGACGGCCAGGTCGGCGCCGCGCCGGACCTCGTCGACGAGCGCGACCAGATCCGACGGGTCCATCGACCCGTCTCCGTCGATCGTGCAGACGATCTCGCCGGACGCCGCGCGCACACCCGCGTCGACCGCGCTGCCGTATCCGGGCACCGTCTCCTCGACCACGATCGCACCGTGGGCGCGCGCGACTTCCCCGGTGCCGTCGGTGCTGCCGTTGTCGACGACGAGCGCGCCGAAACCGTCGGGGATCCGGGCGAGCACCCCCGGGAGGGCCTGCGCCTCGTCGCGACACGGGATCACGACGGTGACCCCGGTCGGCGGGGTGTCGTCAGCCACGGGCGGCGCCGAGTGCTCTCCCGCGCAAGCATGGCGTGATCGTCATGAGCGAAACCCTAGCCGGATGACGGGCGACGCAACGGCGGAGCGGGTCGACAACCTGAGCCCGGTCGGAGTGCCTACCGTGGTGGCCGTGACGGAGACGCAGACGGCGCCGGACCAGCAGTCGGACATCTCGGACGTGC
Source organism: Gordonia paraffinivorans (assembly GCA_036946345.1). Classification (GTDB taxonomy): domain Bacteria; phylum Actinomycetota; class Actinomycetes; order Mycobacteriales; family Mycobacteriaceae; genus Williamsia_A; species Williamsia_A paraffinivorans_A. The sequence continues at coordinate 54,712 of JAQIJH010000004.1, forward strand.
CGGTCGCCGCGTCCCCACCGGACCGCCCTCGATGGTTCCGCGACACCGCCGCGATCCTCGTCGCGGCAGCGCTGTTGGTCACCGCGATCCTCGTCCCGTTCTACGGATCGCCCGAACTCAAGCTGAACATCTTCGTCCTCGCGCCCCCACTGTTCGGCGACGTCGACCCGCACGGGAACTACAGCACCGCCGTCGCCGTCGCGATCGGTCTGCTGGTGATCGTGGTCGGACCATGGGCGGCGCGGACGATGCGCTGGGCCCCGCTCGTCATCGCCACGTGGGTCGTCGCGATGGCGTGGACGCTGAGCCTGGCGCTCATCGACGGATGGACCCGCGGCATCTCGGTGCAGCTCGACCGCCCCGACGAGTACCTGCCGACCGCGCGCGGCGTGTCCGACATCGGTCGGATGCTGCAGACGTTCGACTCCCGCATCCTGGACTTCCAACCGAACTCCTGGCCCACGCACGTGTCCGGCCACCCCGCCGGGGCACTGCTCAGCTTCGTCCTGCTCGACCGCGTGGGCCTCGGCACGGGTACCCGCGCCGGCGTCGTCTGCATCGTCGTCGGGACCAGCGCGGCGATGGCGATCCTCGTTGCGGTGGCCCGGCTGGCCGGGCAGGACACCGCCCGACGCATCGCACCGTTCGCGGCGGTGACACCCGCCGCGGTGTGGATCGGGGTGTCGGCCGACGGCTACTTCCTCGGTGTCGTCGCCTGGGGCATCGCGCTGCTGGCGATCTCGGCGACCACCGACGCACCCCGCGTCCGCGCGGTGGCGGGCATCGGGGCCGGCGCGCTGCTCGCGTGGGGGATCTTCTGCAACTACGGGCTGACCCTGATGGGCGTCGTGGCCGTCGCGACGCTCGTCGTCGCCCGGAAGTGGAAGCCGTTGCTGTGGGCGATCCCGGCGGCGCTGATTGTCGTGGCCGCTTTCGCCGCGGCCGGGTTCTGGTGGCTCGACGGCTACCACCTGGTCTACGAGCGCTACTACCAGGGCATTGCGAGCAAACGCCCCTACTCGTACTGGGTGTGGGCCAACTTCGCCGCGTCGATGTGCGCGGTCGGACCCGCGGCGGTCGTCGGCCTCGGACGGACGCTGCGTCTCGGGGCGATCCGTCGGCGTGAGGCCGTGGTCATCCTCGGACTCGCCGGACTGCTGGCGATGGTCTTCGCCGACCTCTCCGGGCTGAGCAAAGCCGAGACCGAACGCATCTGGCTCCCCTTCGGCGCCTGGATCCTCACCACGACCGCGCTGCTCCCACCCCGACACGCCCGTTTCTGGCTCGCCGCCCAGGTCCTCACGGCGCTGCTGATCAACAGCATCGTGCGGACTCACTGGTAGGTCGGGCCACGTCCACAACCCTCGCCGCTCATCGTCGGCACGGACGATGTGCGCACGGCAGGCCCCGCCGGTGCGGGTTGTGGACGGATCAGTCGCGCAGCGGCGCCGTCGCGAACTCGGCGAGACCCTCGGACGGCAGGATCTGCGCCTCGAAGCCGAGGACCTCGCGGGCACGGGCGGGGTCGGCGACGATGTGCCGCACGTCGCCGGGACGGAAGCGGCCGGTCACCCACGGGTTCGTCGCCACCGACGGTCCGGCTCAGCACGGCGGCGACCTCCCCGATCGAGATGGGTTGTCCGGAGCAGACGTTCAGCGGGACGAAACCGTCCGGAGTGTTCTCGATCGCCGCGACGTTGGCGCGGGCGATGTCGTCGACGTGGACGAAGTCCCGCATCTGACTGCCGTCCTCGAAGACCGTCGGCGCGTTCCCGGCCTCCAGCTGCGATCGGAAGATTGCAGCGACGCCCGCGTACGGGGTGTCCTTGGGCATGTGCGGCCCGTAGACGTTGTGATAGCGCAGCGCGGTCACCGACCCACCGGTCTCCAGGACCCACGCCTTCGCGAAGCCCTCCTGGGCGGCCTTGCTCGCCGCGTAGTAGCTCCGCGGCGCGAGGGCTGCCTCCTCCGGCGTGAGCGTCCATCGCGCTACCGCGCCGTCGGCGAGGTAGCGCTCGAACCGACCGTCCTCCAACGCCTCCCGGGTCCGCTCCGGCGGGTCGACGACGGTCCCGCTGACGTCGACGTAGGTGCCGTCGCCGTAGACCACCATCGACGACGCGAACACCAGTCGGGTGACGCCGCGGCGGTACATCGCGGCGAGCAGGCGCGCGGTGACGAGATCGTTGTCGGCGGCGTAGTCCGGCGCATCGTTCGCGTCGACGCCGGCACCGACACGCGCGGCCTGGTGGCACACGACGTCGACGCCGTCGAGCAGGACGTCGATGTCAGTGTCGCGCAGTTGTTCCACCCGGACGCCGTCCGGCGCGATCGCGTCGGGACCGTGCGCGGCGGGGATCATCCCGTCGACACAGACCACGTCGTGGTCGCGCTCGGTGAGCTGTCGGCGGATGGCGGTGCCGATGAAACCGGCTGCGCCGGTGAGCAGGATACGCATCAGCGGGTGCCGGCCATCAGCGCGTCGATGTCATGACCACCTGCGGCGCAGTCACACCCGGCTGCGGCGGGATCGTTGTCGACGAGGGCCACGGCGTCCGACAGCAGCCCCTTGAGCATCTGCAGGCTGCGTTCGAAGACCGCATACACCTCGGTCTCCGAGACACCCTCGCCCTCGGCCACACCGGCGTCGAGGTCGGTCACCAGAGCGACTGCGGCGTAACACATCTGGAGCTCCCGGGCGAGTACCGCCTCGGGGTGGCCGGTCATGTTGACCAGCGTCCACCCCTGCGCGGCATACCACCTGCTCTCGGCCCGGGTGGAGAAGCGCGGACCCTCGACGACGACCATCGTCCCTCCGTCGACGACGGGCGGCGTCGCCGGAGCCGATCGTGCGGCCTCCGACGCGTGACCGCGCAACACCGGGCAGTACGGGTCGGCGAAGCTCACGTGGACGGCTTTGGTGTCGAAGACGGTGTGCTCCCGACCCGAGGTGCGGTCGACGAGTTGGTCCGGGATGACGACCGCGCCCGGACCGATCTCGGGGGTGAGGCTGCCGACAGCGCAGGGAGCCAGTACGCGTCGCACGCCGAGGGACCGCAGGGCCCACATCGTCGCCCGGTAGGGGACGCGGTGCGGCGGGAACTCGTGGTGGAGTCCGTGCCGCGGCACGAACGCCACGCGGACACCGTTGACCGTCCCGACCGAGATCGGCGCACTGGGCGCCCCGAACGGGGTGTCGACGACGACATCGCGCGCCTCGCCGTCGAAGAAGGAGTAGAAGCCGGTGCCGCCGATGACACCGATCGTCGGGGCGTCGTCCAGGGGTGCGCTGCTCACCGGGCCAGACTAGGTGGTCGGGAAACCCGTCGATCGTCCCTTGCCGGGACCGTGAGAACGGCGAATGATCTGACCAGTGAACCGCAAGATCGTCCGATGCGACTCGGGCGCGCTCTACTCATCCATCTGGATCCCGATGGTGTCGTTCAAGGCCGCGCGCCTGGGCACCTCGCGGTTCCAACGGTGCCCTGTGCACCACCGATGGGAGCGGGCGCGGTTGGTCGACCCGTCCACACTGAGCGACGGCGAACGCAGTGCTGCCGAGAGCGTGCAGGACATCGGCATCCCCTGAACCCAGCTCAGGGCGACGGCACGATCGACGCGTAGTGATCGGCGATCTCGCCGGGGGTGGTGAACCAGACGCCGTCGGCGTGGGCGCGCATGTGTTCCAGCGCGGCGCGAACCTGTCGCAGCCGGTACGGCTGGCCGGCGAGGAACGTGTGCAGCGAGATCGACAGCACCAGCGGCTGACGTTCTGCGTTCTCGCGGAGCTCGTCGAACGAGTCGGTGATCATGCGCGCGAACGTCTCCGCGGTGTGATGGTGGTGCACGAAGACCGGCAGGTCGTTGACCTCGTGGGGGTAGGGCACCGCGAGCAGTGGTCCGCCGCGCGTCGTGAGCCAGACCGGCTGGTCGTCGATCGGCCAGTCGAGGGTGTAGGTGAACCCGCGCTCGGCCAGCAGGTCCTCTGTGATCCGACTGGGCGCGGCGCCCGGGCTCATCCACCCCCGCGGGGCCGTGCCCTCCGCGTCGGTGATGGCCCGGTGGACGAGATCGATGGTCTCCCGTTCGGCGTCACCGGTCAGCGAGTTCGGCGTGGCCGAGTTGGTCCGACCGTGCGCCACGAACTCCGCCCCGAGCGCACGGAACGCGGCCGGGACCGCCGGCGCGTGGTCGTAGATCTCGGAGCTCACCAGGGCGGTCGGGCGGATCCCCACCCGCTCGAGCGTCTCGGCGACGCGGAACGCCCCGACCCGATTGCCGTACTCGCGCCACCCGAAGTTGTACGAGTCGGGTTGGGCCATGCCGGGGGTGAACCCGAGGTCCGTCGAGCCGTCGTCGTAGGCGAAGTGTTCGCAGTTCACGGCCACGTAGACAGCGAGCCGGGCGCCCCCGGGCCAGTCGAAATCGGGGCGATCGGTGATCGCGGAGTGCTCGAACCTGCCGTGGGTGGGGAGGGCCATCACCCCATCATGCGCGGCGGGTCACGCGTCACCAGTCGCCGCACCTCTGCGCGATACCCTTCCCCCCGTGACTTCCGCTGACACGGCCACCACCGCGGGCACGGACCGGGACGACCGATCGCGCGACGGCCGGCGGGTCGTCGCACGGGGCCTGTTCACCGGCACCTCCCCCGTCGCGAACGAGGCGCTCTACGCCGTGATGGAGAAGGGCAACGCCAGCCGCACCCGCTCCGAGCTGCACCTCGAACGCGGCGCCCACGCGGACATGAACACCTTCTTCGGACGTTTCCCTGCGAGCTACTGGCAGCGCTGGACGTCGGCGTCCTCGGTGACCGTCACCGTCACCGTGGCGACGTCCGCCCACCTACGCCTCGTGTTGTGGGCGTCCGACATCGGCAGCCACCGGCGCATCGTCGACGCGAGCGAGGTCGTCGACGACGACACGGTCTCGATGACCGCGCCCCTGACCGCCTTCGCCGACGGCGGCGCGCTGTGGTTGTCGTTCCAGGCCATCGACGGCACCGCGCAGATCTCCGACATCGAGTGGTCGGTGGAGACCGACGAGGCCCCCCGCCCGGTGTCGATCGCCATCTGCACCCACAACCGCGTCCGGCACTGCGCCGAGACGGTCGCCGCCCTCGCGTCGGATCCCGACGCGCTGTCCGTCGTCGACGCCATCTGGGTGGTCGACCAGGGCGACACCCCGGTGGAGGGACACCCGTTGTTCGACCGCGTCCGCGGGGAGCTGGGCGACACACTGCACTACATCCGTCAGGCGAATCTCGGTGGCGCGGGCGGGTTCAGCCGTGGAATGTTCGAAGCGGCACAGCGGACACCGCACGGCGACGTGATCCTCATGGACGACGACATCCTCTGCGAGCCGGAGACCGTCCTGCGACTGGCGGCGTTCGCCGCCTTGACGTCTGGTCCGTCGATCGTCGGCGCGCAGATGTTGTTCCTGCACAACCCGACTCACCTGTTGGCGACGGCCGAGAAGGTCGACCTGGTGAGCCTGCGTCGGGGAGTCACCGACGACAGGTACGTGCAGCAGAACAAGAACATGCTCAAGAAGATCTCCGACCGTCGGGCGGAGGCGCAGTACAACGGCTGGTGGACATGCCTCATCCCGGCCGAGGTGATCACCCGCATCGGCATGCCGCTTCCGGTGTTCTTCCAGTGGGACGACGTGGAATACGGCCTGCGCGCCGCCCGCGCCGGCATCCCGACGGTCACGCTGCCGGGTGCCGGCGTGTGGCACGCGGACTTCTACTGGAAGGACGTCGACGGGTTCGGGCACTACTTCGCCACCCGGAACGGATTGATCACCGCCGCACTGGAACCCGGGTTCGCCCCGGAGTCCGTCGCGAAGGAGATGGGTCGGGCGATCGCCCGGTCGATCGTCAGCCTGCAGTACGGCCTCGCCCACACACAGCTGCGCGCCCTCGAGGACTTCCTGTCGGGACCGGCCGTCCTGGACGACGGCGGCGCGGCGGCGTTGCGCGAGATCAACGCAGAGCGTCGCGCCTACACCGACACCCAGGTCGTCCCCGTGTCGGCCATCGGTCCCTCGGTACCGATCCGACGCGCAGCCCCGCCCCCGAAGCCCGGCTGGGAGGACGCGGTCCTCGCCAAGCGCACCGTCGCCCATGCGCGCGGTCGGCTCATCCGGGGACCCGTCGCCATCTCCTACGAGGACGCGCAGTGGTGGCACGTCGGCCAGTTCGACCACGTCTTCGTCACCGACGCCTCGCAGCACGGATGCCGTGAGCGTCGCTACGACCGCGACACCGCCCGACAGCTCAGCGAGCGACTGGTCCGCATCACCCTGCGGTTCCGGCGCGAGGCGCCGGGCGTGGCCGCCGCCTACCGCGACGCCATGCCCACCCTCACCAGCGTCGACAACTGGGCGCGGCTCTACGGGATCAGCGCCCCGGTCGACTGACCAGCGGGCCGCGGCCGACTGCGAGGGCGGTTCCGACGCACGTCGGCCCACGGCCCGCTCAGGCGCGGACGCCGACCTCCCGTGCGATCGACTCGACGATCTCTCCGCTGCGGATGGCGATGTTGCTCAGGAGCGACGAGGTCAACCCGTGGGTGTGCTCGGTGCCGCCCTGCAGGAACACGGGTCCACTCAGCGGACGCCGGGTCCGCAGACGGTAGTCGCGCGACACCGACGGTTGATCCGAGCCGGGCGCCTCACGGAGCACCTCGTCGGACAGGTCGCCGAGGATGTCCAGCGGCATGGGTGTGAAGCCGGTGGCGTAGACGACGGCATCGCACGTCAACTCCTCGACGGTGCGGGTCGGATGGTGCTCGACCGAGACCCGCACCGCCGCCGGCGCCGGGCCCACCGAACTCGACGGCCTCCCGGACGCTGGACGCACCGCGGAAGAAGAGCCGACGGTGCCCGGCGACCCGCTCCGCGTACTCCCTCGTGTACAACTCCTCGATGAGCGGCAGATCGACGCAGGAGTAGTTGGTCCCGCGGTGGTAGTCGAGCAGTTGACGCCGGATCGCCGGCTCCGCGACGTAGAAGTCGTCGACCGCGGTCGGGTCGAACACCCGGTTCGCGTACGGGCTGTCGTCGGCCGGGCTGTAGCCGTACTTCGCGAAGACCCCGTGCACCTCGGCGTCGGGATAGGTGCTGTGCAGGTGGTCGGCGACCTCCGCAGCACTCTGCCCGGCGCCCACCACGACGAAGCGCTGGTGTGTCGGCGCGGGCAGGTCTGCGAGCCGATCGAGCAGACGGTGGTTGTGGAACTGCCGCGGCGACTCGACGACTCCGGCGGGGAGCTGGGCGTGCAGACCTCCGGCCAGGACCACCGAGCGGGCCCGCAGGATGGAGCGCCGCCCCCGGTGCTCGGTCTCGACGACGAGGTGGTCACCCTCCTCGCGGACACCGACCGCCCGGGTTGCGTAGTCGACGCGCACCTCGACGGTCTGCGCGGCCCACTCGAGATAGTCGTGGAACTCCAGGCGAGTGGGGAAGAACGTCTGGTGGTTGATGAACTCGGTGAGTCGTCCGCGCGCTGTCAGATAGTTGAGGAAGCTGTAGCGGCTGCGCACGTTCCGCTGGGTCGCGAGGTCCTTGAGAAACGAGATCTGCATCGTCGTCCCCGGGATGAGCATCCCGGTGTGCCACCCGAAACGCTCCTGCGACTCGACGAACGCGGCGTCGATGCGGGCCGACGGGTCACGGTCGGCGTTGTACTCCTCGATCGCGATCGCCAGACCCAGGTTCGACGGTCCGAACCCGACGCCGACGACGTCGAGCACCGCCTCGTCTGCGGCTGCGTGCGTGTCCAAGTCGTTCTCGGTGAGGGTCATCGTGTCACCGCCTGCCCGGCCATCTCGACCTCGTCGACGTCGGACCGCCACTGATCCGTGGCGCCCGGGACCGGCTCGGCCGGATCGCTGCCGAGCGCGACGATGGCGTTGTCCGCGTCGACGTGCACGACGCGGGCCTCGTGGTCGGCGAGCTCGGACTCGTCGACGTCGCGGAACGACATGATGATGACCAGATCACCCGGCTCGACGAGATGCGCTGCGGCACCGTTGATGCCGATCACCCCGGACCCTGCCGGACCGGGGATGACGTAGGTGGTGAGCCGAGCGCCGTTGGTGATGTCGACGACCTGTACCTGCTCTCCGTCGACGATGTCGGCGGCAACCATCAGGTCGGTGTCGACCGTGATCGACCCGACGTAGTGCAGGTCGGCCTGCGTGACCGTGGCCCGATGTATTTTGCCGCCCAACATGGTTCGGCGCATGAAGCCCTCATTCCGTATTCGCGTGACGCCGCGGACGCGGACGTCCAGAACTGAGCCCAGGCTAACCTATGGACGGCGAATTAGGTAATGGTACCCTAACCCGCATGTCACACCCCATGTCCTCTCCCCGGTCGGCCTCTCGCCGACCCCGATCACCCCGCCTGCTCCGGCTCGGCGTCCTGGCCGCGGTCGCGACTCTCGGGATCGGCCTCGTGGCCGCCTGTGGATCGGACTCCGAGCGCTCCGCATCGGGACCGACCGTCACCGTCGACCACAAGTTCGGCAGCACCAAGGTGCCTGAGAACCCGAAAAGGGTTGTCACGGTCGGATACAACGACCAGGACTTCGTGCTGGCGCTGGGTGTCGTGCCGGTGACCACGCGCGCCTGGTACGACTCCTACAACTCCATGCCGTGGGTCAAGTCGGCCACCGACGGCAAGGGCGTCGCGTCCATGCAGGGGGACAGCGCCGACTTCGAGGCCATCGCGGCCGCCAAGCCCGACCTCATCCTCGACATCTACGACACGGTCGACCGCAAGACCTACGATCGGCTGTCGCAGATCGCCCCGACGGTCGTCCAGCCGGGCCAGTACAAGGACGAGGAGACGCCCTGGGACGCACAGCTTCTCTTGACCGGCACCGCGCTGGGCAAGCGGGATCAGGCGCAGGCGCTGGTGACGCAGGTCCGCGGCAAGATCGACGCGGCGAAGGCCGCACACCCCGAGTTCGCCGGCAAGACCCTCGTCGAGGACTTCGGACCGGAGAACGGCGGCCACTACCTCATCGGCGCGAACGACCCGCGCCGGACGTTGTTCGACGCCTTGGGTTTCCGCGCGCAGGACACCGTCGGTGACCTGTCCGAGGAGAAGCTCTCCCTCCTCGACCGCGATGTCCTCTTCGTCAACGGCGCGACCAAGGAGCAGATGCTGGCCTCACCCGCCTTCGGCCGTCTCGCCGTCGTTCGTGAGGACCGCACGCTGTACACGACATTCGACTCACCCCTGTCGGGCGCTCTGGCCTACAGCGGTCCGAATGCGTTGATGTACGCGCTCGACGTCCTCGTGCCCCAGCTGTCCAACGCTCTCGCCGGCCGCCCCGTGGCCGATCTCGCGATGGCCTGAGTCACCTCGTCACCCACCGCACAAAGGCGGCCGATCCGCGGATCGGCCGCCTTTCGGCGTGTCTCACCCCCGTAGCAGTGCGACCAGCCGGTCGAGCGCCGCCCCCGACAGCATCCGCGAATGTCCCTCGGGCACCGTCGTGACTCGCATCCGGGGGAGTAGATCCCGCCATCCGTCCGCGCTGTGTGCGGCGAAGCCCTCCTCCACCACGCCGGCCTCGAGGAAGTCCACGGGCACGTCGACGGGCGGCACCTGGGCCTGCGCGATCAGCCGGTCGCTGTCGAGGTAGGTGCGGATCACCGCCGCGACCGCGTCCGCGCCCAGCGACCGCATCATGTCGTCGTGCTCGGCGAGCAACCGAACCGCGTCGTCCATCGTCAGGTCGGTGTCCTGCAGCGGCACAGTCACACCCAGCTCGCCGAGCAGGGTCGCCAGCGGGCCGTCGGCGACGGTGGTGGGGACCGGCGAGGTGGGGTTGTGGGCGTCGAGCATGACGACCCGTTCCACGACGCGGCCGCGCCGTACGCATTCGGCGGCCACGGCCGGGGCGAGGACACCACCGAAGGACCAGCCCACCACGACGACCGGGCCGTCGCCGACGCATTCGTCGAGACGGTCGACCGTCTCGGACACCACGTCGGCGAACTCGGCACCCAGCGCGGTCGGGTCGGTGAGGCTCCTCGACTGCAGTCCGACGACCGGAGTCCCGGCGAGCGACCGCGCCAACGCTGCGTACTCCCAGCACATCCCGCTCGCCGGCGGCAGGCACACGACGGTCGACGCCGTCCCGCCCGTGTTCCACTGCACCACCGGCGCCAGGGCGTCGACCGAGGCGGCGGTCCGCCCCCGGCGCACCGCGTCGACGGCGTGCGCGATGTCGGCGACGGTGGGTGCAGCGAGGAGCGCCCGGACCGGGACGTCGACCCCGAGGACGTCCCTCACCCGCTCGTGCAGACGGACGAGCAGCAACGAATGGCCGCCGAGGGCAAAGAAGTCGTCCGTCGCCTCGGTGGGCGTCACGCCCAGCACGTCGGCGAACATCTGCGCCACCTCGTGCTGCGTCTTCGACAGTCCGCCCGCCGCGACCGTCACCGACATCGGCCGGGGTTCCGGCAGCGCCGCACGATCGGTCTTGCCGTTCGGGGTGAGCGGGAGCGCGTCGAGAACGGTGATCGTCGACGGGACCATGTACGACGGGAGCACCTCACCCAGATCGCCTCGGACAGCCGCGGTGTCGAGTTCGGTATCGACCACATAGGCGTCGAGCGACACCGCGCCGTCCACCGAGCGCGCGACGACGACAGCGTCGTCGACACCGTCGAGTCGGCGTAGCGCCGCGGCGACCTCGTCCGGTTCGACCCGATGGCCGCGGATCTTCACCTGGTGGTCCGAACGACCGCGGTAGTCGAGGGACCCGTCCGGCCGGCGGCGCACCATGTCACCGGTCCGATACAGCCGACCGCCGGGTCCGGCGAGCGGGTGGGCGACGAATCGCGCGGCCGTCAGGTCCGGCCGCCCGTGGTACCCGTCGGCGAGATGCGGACCTCCGAGGTGGAGCTCGCCGACGACACCGTCGGGGACGGGTCGCAGGTCGTCGTCGAGCACGACTGCGGTCACCGTGTGCCATGCGCGACCGATCGACGGGTCGGCCGACCCGGGGAGGACGTCCGACGAGGTCGCCCACACGGTGGCCTCGGTGGGCCCGTACATGTTCATCACCCGCGCGGCACGACCTGCGAGATCGGAAGCCAGGTCGGCGGGCAGTGCCTCGCCACCGACCGCGACACGGACCCCCGCGAGGTCGACGCCGCAGCCGTCCCGATCTCGGAAGCGGGTGATCGTCGACCACAGCGACGGCGTGGCCTGCGCGACGGTTACCCGGCCCCGGCGGATGACGCCGGCGAGCAGCTCGGGGTCGACGACCTCGTCCCGCCGTGCCATCACGATCGTCGCCCCGATCGACAGGGGCACCAGGATCTCCAGCACCGCGATGTCGAACGAGATCGTCGTGGTGGCGAGGACGCGGTCCTCGACGACGATCGGGAACCGACGCGCCACCCCCTGGCGGAACGCGTCGAGTGCGCGGTGGGAGATCACCACGCCCTTGGGGCGACCGGTCGATCCCGACGTGTAGATGACATACGCCGCGCCGACGAGGCCCCCGCCGCGACGGGATGGGAGCGCGGTCCAGTTCGGCTCCTCCAGCAGCCGGACCGGCGCCGACGACCACTCGACGGCCGCGTCGGCAAGCACGATGGCCGGTTGCGCGTCGTCGACGATGTACCGGAGGCGCTCTGCGGGGACGGCCGTGTCGAGGGGGAGATAGGCCGCGCCCACCCTGGTCACCGCTGCGATGGTCGCGACGAGATCGACGCCGCGCCGCATCGCGACGGCCACGAGGTCACCGGGGACGACGCCCAGCTCGACGAGACGGTCCGCGAGGACCGCGACCCGCGCGGACAACTCGCCGTAGGTGACGGCGTCGTCACCGACCGTCACCGCGACGGCGTCGGGGCGTGTGGCGGTGACCGATTCCATGTCCTCCACCCAGGACCGGGAGACCTCCTCGTGGGGGGCGCGCACCACGGGCGCGTCGACGATCTCGAGCGTCACGATCGACGCGTCCGGGGCCTCGCGCATCGTGGTGGCGACACGGGTGATCGCCTCGGCGACCGATTGCATCAGCGACGACGAGTAGCGGTCGGCGTCGTACTCGACCAGGACGTCGATGCCGCCGCCGGGACCGTGGTCCACGCAGGTGACGTTCACGTCGACCTTGGCCGTACGCGGCCCGGCGTCGACGTCGGAGACCGCGGCCCCGAACAGCGTGTCGTCGGCGGCCCCGCGGTCGGACCGGAAGTACCCCAGCATCACCGAGAACAGCGGCGTACGGCCCGCCACGCGACCGGGGTTCACCGCCGCCACGACCTCGGCGAAGGGGACGTCGGCGTGCTCGTGCGCGGCGAGGTCGATGTCGCGTACCCGGTCGAGGAGATCACCGACGCGGGGCCGGTCGCCCAGGTCGACACGCGTGACGAGAGTGGACGCGAAGTAGCCGACGACGTCGGTCAGGCGGTCGTCGGTGCGGCCGGACCGAGGTGTGCCGACGACGATGTCGTCGCCGGCGCCGAAGCCCCGCAGCACGACTGCGACGACGGCGTGCAGGGCCATGCCCGTGGTCGCGGAGCGCACCGTCGCCAGTGACCGCAGACCGTCGGCCACGGACGGCGTGAGGCCGGCGCGAACCGTCGCCGCGGTCCGCGTGCCCGACGCCGGCCGGACCAGGTCCGGCGCGATGGTGACCTCGTCGGGCACGCCCGCGAGATGGTCTCGCCACCAGCCGATCTGGGTGTCGGCGCGGTTGCCGGCGCCGACGGACTCCTCGAGGTGACGGGTGGCCCAGTCCGCCCAGTCGCCGTAGGTCAGGTCCAGCGGTGCGAGTTCCTCGCCACGGTAGGCGCGGTCGAGATCGCCCAGCAGCACTGCGTCCGACCACTCGTCAGCGACGATGTGGTGCAAGGTCAGCAGGAGCACCGACCCGCTGCCGCAGTCGATCTGGGTGACCCGCAGCGGGACGTCGCGGGTCAGGTCGAAGGGACGGGCGAGCTCCGCGTCGACCACGGACGCCACGTCGTCGGCTGCGACCGTCCGGATCTCGACGCGCGCCGCCGCCTCGCCGGGGTCGAGCGGGACCACCACGACGGTCCCGTCGCGGTCCGCCACGACGCTGCGCAGCGGCGCATGGCGCGTCATCACCGCGAGCACGGCATGACGCAGGGCGTCGGGGTCGAGCCGGCGATCAAGCCGCAGGGCGATGGGATAGAGGTAGGCGGTGTCCGACGGGTCGAGTCGCCACGTCGACCACAGCTGGCGTTGCGCCGGTGACAGCGGGTGCTCCTCGGTACCCGGTCGAGGGGCGAGCGCAGCCGAACCGGCGGTGGAACCGCCCGACACATCAGCGTCGGCCTCGACGACCCTGCGCGACAGCCGTTCCGGCGTCGGAGCGTCGAACAGCTCACGGAGCCGCAGACGCACACCGAAGCGGTCGGCGACGAGCCCGAGCAGACGGGTCGCGAGCAGCGAATGACCACCGAGTGCGAAGAAGTCGTCCTCGGGACCGACCTGCTCGTCGATGCCGGTGTCGCCCGACCCGAGCGCCGTCGCGAACACCTCACACATCGCGCGCTCGGTCTCCGACGCCGCCGCCCGCGACGACGCCGACACGGGTCGGGGTTCCGGCAGGGCGCGGAGGTCGAGCTTGCCGTTGACGGTCAGCGGCAGCGCGTCGACCACGGCGTAGACCGACGGCACGAGATACCCGGGGAGGCGGTCGACGAGAGACGAGCGCACCGCCGCGAGGAAGTCGTCACCGGATGGACCGACCGGCATCACGAACGCGGCGAGGTGTTTGCCCGCGCCCGGAGCATCGCTGTCGGCGGAGTCCACCGCGACGACCACGCCCCCGCGTACGTCGGGCAGGTCGAGGAGTGCCGCCGTGACCTCCGCCGGTTCGACGCGGTGCCCGCGGATCTTCACCTGGTCGTCGGTGCGGCCGAGGTAGTCGAGGACACCGTCGGCGCGTTGTCGCACGAGATCACCGGTGCGATACAGCCGGCCACCCGATCCGTCGACATCGGCGACGAACGACGCTGCCGTGAGGTCGGGACGGCGGTGGTAGCCGCGCGCGAGTCCGACGCCCCGGATGTACAACTCGCCCGCGACCCCGCGGGGCACCGGTCGTAGCCAGGAATCGAGGACGAGGCACTCGGTGTTGGTGATCGGCAGGCCGACCGCTGCGTCGTCGGTGTCGTCCGTCCCGATCCCGAGCGTGTTGATCGTGTACTCGGTGGGCCCGTACAGGTTGTAGGCCAGCAGGTCCGGTGTCGCGCGCAACTCCTCCCACAGGTGGTCGCCCACGGCCTCGCCCCCGAGCAGCACCAGGCGCGGGACGTGCGGTCCGCGCAGCAGACCCTCGTCGACGAGATGTGTTGCGTAGGTGGGTGTCACGTTCACCACGTCGACCGCGTGGTCGCTGCAGTAGCGGACGAGTTCGGTCGCGTCGCGGCGCAAGTCCTCGTCGCAGACATGGACGTGGTGCCCCTCGACGAGCCAGAGCAGTTCCTCCCAGCTCATGTCGAAGGCGAACGAGACGGTGTGGGCCACCGTCAGTGTCGCGTCCGGGCCGTGCAGGGAGCGCAGGCGGTCCACCACCGGGTCGAAGATGGCCCGCCGGTGGTTGATCAGCATGTTCGTGAGACCGCGGTAGGGCGTCACCACGCCCTTGGGCCGTCCGGTCGACCCGGACGTGTAGATCACGTACGCCGGATGGTCGAGCGACCGCAACGGCCGGATGGACACGCCGTCGGCCACATCGGGCACGTCGGACCCGAGGGTCACGAGAGGCACGCCCGTGGCCGCGATCCGGTCCCGGGAGGTGTCGTCGACGACGACCAGCGTCGGCTCGGCGTCGTCGACGATGTCGGTGATGCGGTCGTCGGGGACGGCGAGGTCGAGCGGGAGGTACGCCGCACCCGTCGCGAGGACCGCGAACAGCGCGACGACCATCTCCGTCGACCGCGGCAACGCCAGGCCGACGATCCGCTCGGGCGCCGCCCCGGCCGCCGCGAGCCGATCGGCGGCGCCCTCGACGCGCGTCGCCAACTCGGCGTAGGTGATCGTGTCGCCGGCGCAGGTGATCGCCGGACGGTCCGGTGTCCGACGGGCCTGCGCGAACAGCAGATCGACGATGGTGTCGACTCCGATGTCGACCCGATCGCCGGTGATCGCCGACGGGACGACCGCTGCACCGGCGGACGCGGCGAGCGGGCGGTGGGGTGCGGCCGCGATCGCCAGCAGGGTGGCGTGCAGGTCCGCGAGAAGGGCACGCGCGTCGTCGGCGTCGACGATGTCGGGGCGGTACTCGAGCTTGCACCACAGGCGGGCACCCGGCATGACGACCCAGGTGAGCGGGTAGTGCGTCGCGTCGACCGCGTCGACCGCCGTGATCCCCTGTCGCGCCTCCAGATCGGTGAAGGTGTCGTCGTCGAGGAAGTTCTGCAGGACGTAGAGGCTGTCGAACAACGGCCCTCGGCCGACCGCACGCTGGATGTCACCGAGGCCGAGATACTCGTGGTCCATGGTGGTCACCCGGTCGTCGGTGACCGCCCGCATCACCTCGGCCGCAGTGGCACCGGGTGCGAGTCGTACCCGCAGCGGCACGGTGTTGAGGAAGACGCCCACCACTTCGTCGATGCCGTCGATGTCGGTCGGCCGCCCCGCGACCGTCGTGCCGACGACCACGTCGTCGCGGCAGAGGCGGCGGCCCAGTACCACGGCCAACGCCGTGCTGACCAGGGCGTGGAGGGTGACGCCGGCCTGCCGGGCACCGCGGGTCAGCGCGGTGGTCTCGTCTTCGGTGAGCTCGATGTCGACGCGTCGCGCGAGGGCCGGGTCGGTGCCGGCCGCCTCGGGATACAGCAGCGACGGTTCCGCGAGATCGGCGAACAGATCCCGCCACACCGCTTCCGACGCCGCGCCGTCCTGCCCCGCCAGCCACCGCAGGTGGTCGGGAACGGAGGCGGTGGGCCGCGTGATCCCGGGGGCGGACCCACCGGTGCGTCGGGTGTAGGCGTCGAACAGCGCTGTCAGCACCAGCTCTCGCGACCATCCGTCCCACAGCACGAGGTGGTAGGTCAACAACAGACGGTCGCGCCCCTCGGGCAGATGGACGAGGGTCATCCGGATGAGGGGCGGGCGCGTGAGGTCGAACGGCGTCGTGCGGTCGACGTCGCCCAGGATCCGGAGCCGCTCGTCGAGAGCGTCGTGCGGGACGTCGGTCAGGTCGACCTCGGTCACCGGCACGGCGCGGTCCACGACCACCGCCACCGGGCGGTCGGCGGACGGAGCAGTCACGACACCGACACGCATCGCCCGGTGGACGTCCATCACGTCAGCCATGGCCGCGCCGAGCGCCGACGCGTCGAGTCGCCGGTCGAGGTCGAACGCGTTCGCGGCGACGTAGACATCCCCGGCGGTGGCCGTCGCCTGGAACCACAGACCCTGTTGCAGGGGCGACAGGTCCCACACGTCGAGGAGATCGTCGCCGTAGGTGTGCGTGAGCGCGTCGAGATCCGAGCCCGGCAGGTCCGCCTGGGTGTGACGGTGTTCGGCTGCGGCACCCACGATCTCGTCGACCACCCCGGTCAGGGCGTCGTCGAAGCCGACCACGACGTCGTCGTCCCACCCGCCGCGGACGATGCCGGGACGCGGCACTCGGATCGCGATGTGCAGCCGGGTGCCGTCCGCATGGGGACTGCACCAGGCGTTCACCTCGAGCAGGTACGGCGTGCCGAGCGACGGATCCGGGTCCGCGCGCAGCGAATCGCCGGTCGGCGTCCAGTCGCGATCGATCCCCGCGTGACCGCGACCGAGGTAGTTCACCACCACCTGTGGCGCCGCACCGCGGGCGAGCACACCGGCGGTGCGCGGGTTGCAGTACCGCAGCAGCCCGTGTCCCAGTCCGTCGCCGGGGATCGCGCGCAGCGCCTGCGCGATGTGCTGGACGGCCCGGGCGATCTCCGACGCAGACGACCCGACACCGGCGGTCAGGGCCGCACCAGGCAGACGCACGGGGGCTATCGACGTGCACCACCCGGCCATCCGGCTGAGGTCCACCCCGTCGAGGTCACGCCCGTGGCGTTCGAGATCGATCGACAGGTCGCCGGGACCGCGGGTCCGTGCCGCGGCCAGGCCCACCGACGCCACCAGCAGCTCCGTGACGTCCACCTCCAACGCCGCGGGTGCGGTGGTGAGGAGACGCTCGGTCGTGTCCGCGTCGAGGACCAGCTCGTGCTCGACGGTGTCGCCGAGCGTCAGCCCGACCGTCGTGGCACCGGAGACGAGGTCGGCGCCCGGCTCGACCTGCGCGGCCCAGTGGTCGAACTCGGCGAGCCGCGTGGGGCTCGCCGACTGCTCGGTGAGCGCCGCCGCGTAGCGACGCAGTGACGTCGTCGTCGGCGGGGGTGTCACACCCGCCCAGGCGTCGACGAGGTCGTCGAGCAGGATCCGCCAGGTCACGGTGTCGACCGCGAGGTGGTGCACGGCGAGAACGAGGCGTCCCGGTGCGTCACCGGCGTCGAGGAACACCGCAGAGATCAGGACGCCGGCATCGGGGTCCAGGCCATCGGCGGCGGTGTCCGACGCCTGCCACAACGCCGCATGCCGTTCCTCGCCGGTGGCGCCCCGGATGGACTCCACCCTCCACGGCAGCGCCGCCAGGGTCTCGTCCTCGTCCCGGGGCGACACCACCTCGAGCGACCACAGGAATGCGCCGGCGCGGTGCAGACGCTGACGCAGCGCGTCGTGGCGACGCACGAGACCGGCCACGGCCGCCCGGACACGATCGGGATCCGCACCGGCCGGTGTCTGCACCACCTCCGCCTGACAAAACCGGCGGATGTCGCCGCCGAGCTCGGACAGCCGGTGGACGATCGGGGTGAGAAGCACCTCCCCCGGGTCCGACGACTCCGTCGCGCCGGTCACCGAACCGGTTGTCGCACCGCTCGTCTCGCGTCCCGGTCCGTCGGCCGTGCCTGCGAGTGCACGGGCGGTACGCAGACGGAACACGTCCTTCGGGCTGATCGACACGCCGACGGCCTTCGCGCGGTTCACGAGGGAGATCGCCACGATGCTGTCGCCACCGAGGGCGAAGAAGTCGTCGTCGGGCCCCACGTCGGTCCGTCCCAGCACCTCGGACACGACGTCGACCAGAGCCGCCACCGGATCGTCCGACCGACGCGGTGCGGCGCTCGTCACCGGAGCAGGGACCCGCCCGTCGGTCTCCAGCACCGCGGCCAAGACGGCTGCGCGGTCGACCTTCCCGTTGCCGGTCAGCGGGATCGACGCCACGCGGGCGAACCGCACCGGGACCATGTACGCGGGGACGAGACGCCCGGCGGCGTCGCGGATGTCGTCGTCGGTCACCGGACGGTCCGTGGCGACGGCGGCCACGAGGATCTCCCGGCCGGTCGCGTCGGGGCCCACCGCCGCCGCGGCGGCCACGACGCCGTCGACGGCGTGCAGCGCGTGGTCGACCTCGCCCAGCTCGACGCGGTGTCCCCGCACCGAGACCTGCTGGTCGGAGCGACCCACGTACACCAGGTCACCGGCGTCGTCGCGGTAGGCGAGGTCGCCGCTGCGGTACATCCGCTCCCCCGCGGCGGTCGCGACGAAGCGCGCGGCGGTCAGGTCGGGGCGGTCCGAGTACCCGATCGCCAGTTGGTCCCCGGCGACGTACATCTCACCGATCACGCCGGCCGGCACGGGACGCAGGAAGCGATCCAGCAGCGCGACATCGAGACCGGCGAGCGGTCGGCCGATCACACCGGGGGCGTCGTCGTCGACGCGGTGCGCAGTGACGTGCACGCACGTCTCGGTGATGCCGTACATGTTGATCATCCGGATCCCGGGTGCGTCCGGGAGGCGTCGTGCGTCGAGGGCCTCACCCCCGAAGACCACGGTGCGCACCGGGAGGGACGCCACGTCCACGGATGCGCTGAGCGCGTGGAAGGCCGACGGCGTCTGACTGAGCAGGGTGACGCCGTGCTCGCGGATGAGGGCGGCGAGCCGCTCCGGGTCGCGGCGCGCGTCACCGTCGACCACCACGAGCCGGCCGCGATGGGCGAGTGCACCCCACACCTCCCACACGGAGAAGTCGAACGCGATGCTGTGGAACAGCGTCCACACCTGGTCGTGCAGGTCGACGTGTTCGGCCGCGGAGGCGAACATCGCCGTCACCGAGGCATGAGCCATCTCGACCGCCTTGGGTCGGCCGGTCGAGCCCGAGGTGTAGACGAGGTAGGCGGGCCAGGCGGGGTCGGGGCGCACCGGCTCTCGGCGTACCGGCTCGTGGCCGACACCGTCGTCCGACACCTCCGACCCGACGACGTGCACCGCCACGCCCGGCGGGATCGGGACGGTCGTCCGGGTGGCCTCGGTGGCCACCAGCACATCCGGCGCGGAGTCGGCGACGATGAAACGCAGCCGGTCGGCCGGCGCATCGATGTCGAGCGGTACCGCCGCGGCACCGCTGCGTGCCACGCCGAGGACGGCGACCACGAGCTCGACGCCGCGCGGCATCGCGACGGCGACGCGTCCCCCGGGCCGAGCACCCATCCCGCGCAGCGCGGACGCCACTGCCGCGCTGCGTCGGTCCAGCTCGCGGTACGTCAACGACTGCGCGCCGTCGGTGAGTGCGACGGCGTCGGGGACGGCCTCGACCGCCGACAGGAAGCCATCGATCACCGTCGACGGGATGCGCGACACCCGGCCGGGGGCCGACGGTGCGTCGTCGCGGACGAGCGCGACGTCGGCGAGTCGTGTGTCCGGCTCCGCGATCCACTCGTCCACGACGGTGCGCACCGCGGCGGCGAGCGACCGCGCCGTCCCCTCGGACACGACGGCGGCGTCGTACTTGATCTCGTAGACCGTCGACTCACCGGGGAAGACGACCAGCGACACCGGGTAGTGCGGTGTGTCGACACCGGTGAACCCGGTGACCGTCAGCGAGCCCGTCCCGTCGTCGGTGGGATCCACGTCCGGGAAATTCTCGACGACCACCATCGAATCGAAGAACTCTGTCCTGCCGACGATCCGGCCGATGTCGGCCAGTCCGAGCTGCTGGGAGTCCATCACCTCGGTCTGGGTGTCACCGACGGCGCGGACCACATCCCCCAGCCGAGTCGACGACGGGACCGCGACCGGGAGCGGGTTGGTGTTGATCAGCAGGCCGACGACACCGGTCACATCAAGGGTCGCCCCCGCCCGACCGGACACGGTCGATCCGAACACCACGGTGTCCTGCCCGGTGAGGCGGCCGAGCACGACGGCCCACGCGGCATGGATCACCGCGCCGAGGGTGACGCCGCGGCCGCGCACCGCGGCCGTGAGCCGCTCCGACGGGGCCGTCTCGGAGACCGAGCGGAAGCCGGAAAGCCCATCCGTGGGGCGCGGGAGCGCCGGGGCCGCACGCGTCGGCTCGGGCTGGGTTCCGAGAACGTCGGTGAGAACCGTCCGCCACGTGTCCCGGGCGGCGTCCGGATCGCCCGCGACGACGGCCTCGACATGATCGGCCCACCCGACGCCGGGGCGAGGCAACGACGCATCGGTGCGGTAGGCCTCGAGCAGGTCCGCGAAGACGAGCGGGTACGACCACCCGTCCGCCAATGCATGGTGCATCGTCTGGACGAGACGGTGCTCGGTGTCGCCGAGGGACACCAGTGCGAAGCGCACCGGCGGTCGGGTGGCGAGGTCGAGCGGCTGCCGGAGCTCATCGGCGACGACGCCGCCCGCGTCGACGTCGACGACCCCACGCAGGTCGTGGTGGTCGAGCTCGACCGCACCCGCCGTGTCCACCACCTGCACGACCGCGCCACCGTCGGTGGCCACGAACCGGGTGCGCAGCGCGTCGTGGCGCGCGACCACCGCGGTCAGGGCCCGACGCAGGCGCGGGACGTCGATGGTGCCGACGAGCCGTGCGGACTGCTGCACCACATACGGGTCACCTGGCGCGGTGAGCGTCTCCCCGTCGGCCAGCAGCACGGAGTGGGCGTACATCCCCGCCTGCAGCGGGAGCATCGGCAGGACGGTCACCGGATCGCCGCCGTCGGCCGCCATGGCGGACAGGTCGTCTGCCGTGAGAGACACGAGCGGGAAGTCCGACGGCGTGGCACCACCGATCGGCGCCCCGACGAACGCGCGCAGCGACGTCATCCACCGGTCCGCCAGGTCGGCGATCGTGTCGTGCCCGCCGTCGTCGAAGATGCCGGTGGGCCACATCAGGTCGACGACGAGACGACCGTCCGCCCCGATCTGGGCCGTGATCTCCAATGCCGCTGCGGGATTGCTGTCGTCGACACCTTCGCGGAGCGCTCCGATCCCCTCGACGGGCGCCCAGTCGGTGTCGGGACCGGCCGACCCGTCGAGCCGTCCGAGATAGTTCATCAGGATCTCCGGCGACGGACCCTGGACCGCGGGATCGCGATGGACGTGCCGCAGCATGCCGTACCCCAGACCGCCATGACCCCACTCGGTTCCGGGGACGGATCGGATCTGCTCCTTCACCGCCTTGACCGCGCCGTCCAGGGCGACACCGGACTCGGTGACGGCCCGCCAGTCGACGTCTCCCGCGTCGACGGCGACCGGGTGGATCGCGGTGAACCATCCGATCGTCTCGGCGAGATCGACAGCGACGCCGTTGTCTCCCAGCACCTCCGGGCGACGTCCGTGCCCCTCCACGTTGACGAGCAGTCGCCCGTCCGGGGAGTCGCCGCGCTGCGCACGCCATGACCGCACCGCGAGGGACAGACCGGCCAGGAGCAGGTCGTCGACGGTTCCGCGGACGGCGGCCGTCACACGACCGACGAGCTCTGTGGTGTCGGTGGAGTCGAGGCCGACCCGCACCGTGCGGGTGGTCGCGATCGTGTCCCGGACGGGGTCGAGCGCCCGATCACCGAGTGGGGCCGCCGGCGTCAGCACCTGCTGCCAGCCGGTGACCTGCCCGGCGAGCACGTCGGGCGTCAGGGCGTCGGTGAGGAGCGATGCCCACCGACGAAAGGACGTACCGGACACCTCCAGGGTGGCGGTACCGCTGTCGCGCAACGACTGCCAGGCCCGGGCGAGATGCTCGACGATGATCCGCCACGAGACCCCGTCGACGACGACGTGGTGGACGACCAGCAGGAGCTGCCCGGGCGTGGCGGCTGTCGAGGGGTACCACGCGGCGGTCAGCATGCGGCCGCCGCGGCAGTCGAGTGCCGCCGCACGCTCCGCGATCACGCCGTCGAGCCGCCCGCCGCCGAAGTCCTCGTCGACCGTGCGCACACCGACCGGGGGTTCCGACTCACGGATCTCGTCGACGACGAGACCCCAGTCGTCGTCCCCGACGACGCGCGCGCGGAGCATGGGGTGGCGGTCGCGCAGGGCGCCGAGCACCGCGACGAGGTCGTCGCGGGTCATCCCGGCCGGGGTGCGCAGCACCATCGACTGGTGGAACGAGTCGAGAACCGTGCGCGCACGGACGGTCTCGGCAAGCATCGGCGTCGCCGGGATCGCCCCTGTGCCGGGGTCGTCCACCGCAGTGGCGGGTGCGTCGGAGACCGACGCGGCGGCGATGGCGAGGACGGTGCGGCGCCGGAAGACGTCTCGCGGTGTGACTCGCACACCGCGGGCGGCGGCCCGACTGGCGACCGTGATCGACGAGATGCTGTCGCCCCCGAGGGCGAAGAAGTCGTCGTCGAGACCGACTGCGTCGATGCCGAGCACCTGCGCGACCACCTCGGCGACGACGTGCTCGGCCTCGGTGCGCGGTGCGCGCAGCTCTCCCCGGACCGGGGCGACGGGTTCCGGCAGTGCCGCGACGTCGAGTTTGCCGTTCACGGTGAGCGGGAGGTCGTCGACGATCCCGTAGCGCGCGGGGACCATGTACGACGGCAGCGTCGCCGCAACCGCATCCCGCACCGCGGTGACCGTCTGGCCGTCGTCACGCGTGTCAGCCGGTGCGGAAGGGATGACGTAGGCGACGACCGTCTTCCGGCCGGGGACGTCCGCGTCGGCACGCGCGACGACAGCGCAGCGGCGCACCCCGTCGAGCGACGCGATCACCGATTCGATCTCACCGAGCTCCACCCGGTACCCGCGGATCTTGATCTGGTCGTCGGCGCGGCCGAGGTAGTCGAGGACGCCGTCCGGGCGGCGCCGGACGAGGTCGCCGGTGCGGTACATGCGGCCTCCGGACCCGTCGGGGTCCGCCACCATGGCAGCGGCGGTGAGATCGGGACGCCCGTGGTAGCCGCGGGCCAGTCCGACGCCGGCGATGTAGAGCTCGCCGACGACGCCGTCGGGAACCGGTCGCAGACCCCTGTCGAGCACGCGCGCGGCGGTGTTGTGGATCGGGCGGCCGACCGTCGGGGTGTCGCTCTCGTCGGTTCCTGCGCCGAGCGTGTTGATGGTGTACTCGGTCGGGCCGTAGAGGTTGTATCCGACGACTCCGGGGGTGTCCCGCAACGCGTCCCAGACGGTGTCGGTGACCGCCTCGCCGCCCAGCAGCACGAGCGCGGGCACGTGCTCCCCGGTCAACAGCCCCTCCTCGATGAGGTGGTGGGCATAGGTGGGCGTCACGTTGATGACGTCGACGGTGTTCTCGGCGCAGTACGCGACGAGTCCGGGGGCGTCGCGCCGCAGCTCCTCGTCACAGATGTGGACGGTGTGGCCGGCCACCAGCCAGAACAACTCCTCCCACGACATGTCGAACGAGAACGACACCGTGTGCGCCACCGCCAGGACGTCACGGCCGGAGCGCTCGACGGTCGGCGCGAAGATCGCCGCGTCGTGGTTGGCGTACATGTTGGTCAGCCCGACGTAGGGCGTCACCACTCCCTTGGGTGTGCCCGTGGACCCCGACGTGTAGATGAGATAGGCGGGGTGGTCGAGGCGGGCGCGCCCGGACGCGAACGATCCGAGCTCGGAGCCCCGGACCGGGGCGTCGTCGAGTGCGCCGAGGGCCGTCGTGACCCGGTCGTCCCCGAGATCGACGATATGACAGTAGGATTCGGATGCCGCCACGGCGATCGGCCGCTCTGCCGAATCGGTCACGAGCATCGTCGGCGCGGCGTCACGGACGATCGCGTGCAGACGCGCGACGGGGTGATCGCGGTCGAGGGGGAGGTAGGCCGCGCCTGTCCGCAGGACCGCGAAGAGCGTCACCACCATGTCGACGGTCCGCGGGAGGTCGAGTGCGACGACCACCTCGGGCCCGGCTCCGTGGGCGAGCAGCATCCGTGCCATCCGGCTGACCCTCGCGTCGAGGTCGCGGTAGTCGATCCGCTGGTCCCCGGCGACGAGGGCGGTGACGTCGGGGACCAGAGCAGCACGGGCCGACAGCATCTCGGCGACCGTGACCGGCTCGATCGCATGCCACGGCGGTTGTGTGGCGTCGTCGTGCAGTCGCAGCGCACCCATCGGCTGTGCACTGTCGGAGGTCATCTGACGCAGCGCGCGGTGGAGCCCGCGCAGCATGTCTGCGGCCGTGCGGTCGGAGACCGATCCCGGCCGGTACTCGAGCTTGAGACCGATCCGCGCGCCGGGCGTCAGCACCCACGTGACCGGGAACGCCGTGGTGTCGCGGTACTCGACGTCGACGATGCCGTGACGCGACTCCAGATCGGTGAAGGTGTCGTCTGCCAGGAAGTTCTGCAGCACGAACAACGAGTCGAACAGTGTCGCACCGGCGTCACCCGTGGCGGCGTGGGTGATCTCGGCGAGGCCGATGTGGTCGTGGGCCATCATGGCGACGCGCTGGTCGGCGGCGTCGGTGATGACCTGCGCGACGGTGCGGCCGGGCCGCACGTCGAGGCGCGCCGGGACGGTGGTGAGGAAGGGGCCGATCGTGTGCTCGACGTCGGTGATGTCGCCCGGCCGCCCGGCCACCGTGACCCCGATGACGACGTCGGTCGTCCCGGCATGCAGTCCGGTCACCGCCGCCAGAGCGGCTGTCAGGACGGCGTTCTCGGTGACGCCGAGCCGGCGGGCGGTGGACGAGACCGCGGCGGACACCTCGGGATCGACCGCCTCGAACAGTTGCCGTGGCGCGCCGTCGGCTCCGGTGTCGTGTGCCGCGAGGGTCGGCTCGGCGACCGACGAGAGGAGTGTTCGCCAGGCCGCGCGGGCACTGTCGTCGTCGTTCCGCTGCAGCCACCGCAGGTGGTCGGGGAAGGACGCCGCCCGGGGAGGCGGAGGCGTCTCACGGCCGCGGTGTGAGTCGTACCGCGAGAACAGCTCTCGCAGGACGAGCTCACGGGACCACCCGTCGAACAGCAGGAAGTGATAGGTCAGCACCAGGCGGTCGGTGCCGTCGGGCAGCGCGACGACCGCGGCCCGGATGAGGGGCGGCACATCCAGCGCGAACGGCCGGGAACGGTCCTCATCGACCAGCCTGCGGAGTGACGCCTGCGCGGAGTCCGCGTCGAGGTCGGTGAGGTCGTGCTCGGCCACCTCGACCTCGACGACGTCGGAGACCACGGCCACGACCGGCGTCGCGGCGGGGTCGTCGGAGCCGGAGGTGTGGAAGGACACCCGCAGCTGCGGGAGCGCCGCCACCATCCCGGTGAGTGCGGCGCGCAGGGCGGCGACGTCGACGCGGCGGTCGAGGGTGAAGACGTTCTGTGTCAGGTAGGTCGTGTCCTGCGGGCCGGCCGCGGCGCACTCGGTGTAGACGCCGCGCTGCAGCGGCGTCAGCGACCACATGTCCTGCACGTCGGCATCGACGGTTGCCGCGATCCGGTCGCGGTCGGTCTCCGAGAGGGTCACGGTCGCGAACGGCGCCACCTCGCCCTCGGTCTGCCGGTCCGACCTGGTGAGGCGGGCGGCGATTCCGCCGACGGTGCGTCCGCGGAAGACGTCCTCACCGGTGACCGTCCATCCCCGTCGCGTGAGGCGCCCGATCACGCGGACGGCGACGATGCTGTCGCCGCCGAGCTCCAGGAACTCGGCGGTGGTCGAGACCGCCGGCAGGCCGAGAACGTCGGCGACGACCTCCGCGACATCACGTTCCGCGGCATCGACCGGTGCGACAACCGCGTCGTCCGTCCGCGCGGCGCGGGCGGCGTCCAGCAGTGACAGGAGTGCCGTACGGTCACGTTTCCCGTTCGGCAGCAGGGGAATCGAGTCGACGACGGCCACGGTCGCGGGCACGGCATGCGACGGCAAGGACAGCGCGGCGTCGGCACGCACCGCCGTCGGGTCCAGTGCCGTGTCCCCCACGACCACCGCCTCCAGTGCCGGTGTCGCGAGCACGACCGCGTCGAGGACCCCGTCGACCCGGCACAGCGCCGCCTCGACCTCACGGGGTTCCACGCGGAACCCCCGGATCGAGATCTGGTCGTCGTCGCGACCGGTGAACACGACGCGTCCCGCGTCGTCGGTCCACCCGCGGTCGCCCGTGCGGTAGACCCGCGCGCCGGGCACCGCGCCCGGTCGGGGATCGGCGACGAAGCGGGTCGCCGTGGCGGCCGGATCCCCGTGGTAGCCGCGCGCGAGTTGCCCACCGGCGACGACGATGTCGCCGATGACGCCATGGGGCGACTCGGACAGCAGGTGATCGAGGACGACCACCTCGCTGCCTGGCACCGGCACACCCAGCGTGATGTCCTCGGCGTCCTGGACGTCGGCGACCAGGACGTCACCCGCGATCTCGGACGAGCCGTACGAGTTGACGATCCCCGCGCCCGGGGTGCCGGAACGAACAGCCGCGACGGTCGACGGGTCCAACGCCTCACCACTCAGCACCCACCGCCGGACGGACGAGAGGCGGTCACCGAACTCTCCTGCGACCGCCCGGGCCAACGACCCGACCGCGACGATCTGCTCGACGTCCTGCTCGTCCGTGAGGCGTGCGAGCGCGGCACCGTCGCGTCGCTCGGTGTCGTCGGCGAGGACGACGGTGGCACCGGCGGTGAGCGGCGTGAGCAGTTCGGTGGCGCCGTCGATGAACGCCCACGAACTCTTCGCCAGCCAGGTGGTCGCGGACCATCGGCGACGACCCCAGTCGAGTCGGTCGGCGAGGGCGCCGTGCGGGAGCACCACGGCACGCGGTGTCCCGGTCGAGCCGGACGTGAAGACGACGAGCGCGGCGTCGTCCCGCGACAGCGCGGTCGGCGGCTCCACATGCTCGGACGGCTTGTCATGCTCGGACGGGTTCACGGACGTCACGTCGAGGACGGTGGACGTGGAGTCCGGCACCGAGACGACGCCGTCCGTCAGGATCGCCCGCGGCTCGACGGTGTCGATCATGAGCCGGATGCGCTCCTGCGGGTAGGTGACGTCGACCGGCATCACCGCTGCACCGACGGTGACGGCCGCGCAGATCGCGGCGACCGCGTCGGGCGTGCGCGGCAGCATCACCGCGACCACGGACCCGCGACCGACCCCCGCGGCACGCAGGGCGGACGCGAGGGACCGCGTCCGGTCGGCGAGCTCCCCGTACGTGCACCGACGGTTCCCGTGTGTCACCGCGATCGCGTCGCGGTGCGCGGCCGCGGCGTCGGCCAGGGCGCGCGGCAGCAGGGGTGCGTCGACCGTGACGACCGCACGAGGGCGGGCGGCCGTCAGGGAGTGGGCCGCGGCGACGGTGGTCTCCGGAGCGTTCACGACACGCGCCAGACCCGCGACCATCGCCGCGGCGGCGTGGTCCGCCAGCGCGTCGGACACCACGGAGCGGTCGTTGGTCACGGTGACACCGATGTCGGCGTGCACCGAGACCATGACGGTGAGCGGGTAGTGCGGCGCCTCGACCACCCGCACCTCCCCGAAGCCGATGTCGCGGGCGTCGGCGTCACCCGCGGTGTGCGGGCCGAGGTTCTCGATCACCAGGAGCACGTCGACCACATCGCCCGGGGCGCCGATGATCTCGCCGACGTCGGTCAGGGGGATGTGCTGGTGGTCGATGACGGCGAGCTCGGCGGTCGCATGACCGCGGACGGTCTCGGCGAGCGTCGTCGCGGGATCGACCCGGACGCGGGTGATCACGGTGCTCACCAGCATGCCGACGATGTCGTCGACACCGGCGAGGTCGCCGCCACGCCCGGACACCGCCGACGCGAAGGTGACATCGGTGGTCCCGGTGATCCGCCCGAGGGCGACCGCCCAGGCGGCCGTGACGACGGCACTCGGCGTGACACCGATCGTGCGGGCCGTGCCGGCGACGTCGCCGTCGAACCGGACGGTCCGACGGCCGTGCCGCTCACCGGACGGACGGGACACGCCGCCGCGCCCGTCGACAGATGCGACGCGGGTCGGTGCGTCCAGTCCGTCGAGGTACCGCGCCCAGGCCGCCCGGTCGGCGGGGGCGTCCCGACGCCCGAGCCAGGCGAGGTGGCGGTCGATCCGGGCCGGGGAGACACCGATCGTCCCGTCGCGGTAGGCCGCGGCGATGTCGTCCAGCACGATCGGGACCGACCACCCGTCGGCGACGATGTGGTGGACCGTCTGCACCATCGTGTGGCGGGCGGTCGTGCGGCTGCCCGGACCGTGGTCGACCATCACGAACCGCATGAGCGGCGCCTCGTCGAGGACGAACCCGCGGGCCCGCTCGTCGGCCGCGACGGCGTCGACATCCCCGTCGTCGCCGTCGATCCACCGGACAGGCGTCGACGCGACCGGTGCGATGACCGCCACCGGTGTCCCGTCGGAGATCGCGACGACCGCTGTCGACAACGCCTGGTGCCGACGCACGACGGCATCGACGGCCGCCGAGAACCGGTCGCGGTCGAGATCACCACGGACGTCGACGATCTGCTGCACGACGTAGGGATCCTGCCCGTCCTCGTACATCGACCGGAACCAGATGCCCTGCTGGACAGGGGTCAACGGCAGCACCGTCTGCACCGTCGGGAACCGCGCCTCGACGTCACGGATGTCGTCGTCGGTCAGCGCGACGAGCGGGAAGTCGCAGGGCGTGTGCCCTGCCACCGCGGGATCGGCCGCGATCGCCCGCAGCGTCTGCGTCCACGACTCCGCCAGCCGCTCGACGGCCGTCGCGTCGACAGCATCTGCGGGCCAACTGATCACGGCACGCAGTCGTGGTCCGTCAGCGGTGTCGACGGCTTCCGCGTTGATCTCGATCAGACGCGGAAGAGGCATGGTGGCCGCCCGGTCCTCCCACACCGCACGCCCGTCGACGGATGTGATGGACCACGGCGCCGGGTGTGCGGGGTCGAGCGGGAAGCGACCCAGGTAGTTGAACAGCACCTGCGGGGCGCAGTCGATGTCGGCGCCCGCGAGGTGTCGCAGCACGCCGTATCCGAGTCCGTGCGAGGGCGTCCGGCGCAGCTGCTCCTTCACCGAGCGGACCGTCGACCCCAGGTCGTCGGCGTCGTCGACGCGGATCCGCGCCGGGTACAGGGTGGTGAACCATCCGACGGTCCGCGAGAGGTCGGCCGGCCCGGACAGGCCGTCCGGGTCGACGGCATCGGCCTCGCGGCCATGCCCCTCGAGCTCGAGCAGGACCTCGTCGCCCCCGTCGATCTCGCGGTCGGACCTCCACCGCACGAGAGCCAGGGCCAGCGCGGCGATCAGCGCATCGTCCGCGCGCCCGTGGATCGCCTCCGGGACGGCCGACAACAACCGGTCGCTGTCGGCGGCGTCGAGTTCGACCACGAGGCGCCGCTCGGTGGCGACCGTGTCGAGGGCAGGGTCGAGCGGGCGGTCGCCGAGCGGCGCCTCCATCCCGCGGACGACCGCCTCCCAGTGCCTGGTCTCCGTGGTGAACACCCCGTCGTGCGCGGCGGTCCGCAGGCGCTCCGCCCAGTCCCGGAAGGAGACCGGCACGTCCTCCACGACGGGGGCACCGTGTGTGCGCAGCGATGCGTGCGCGGCGGCGAGATCCTCGGCGATCACCCGCAGTGCGACGCCGTCGACCACGACGTGGTGCGCCACGACCACGACCAGTCGGTGCTCGCGGAGCCAGACGACGACGAGCATGCGGCCTGAGGCGGGGTCGAGCCTGGTCCGGGCGACCTGCCATGCCGCGCGGACGTCGTCGGTGCGGTCACCGGAGGTCGGCGGCACGACGACCTCCGGCGTCGGTGTGGCGCCCGGCACCTCCAGCCCGGTGGCGGGCCCCTCGGTCGCCGCCCGCAGCATCCCGTGGCGATCGACGACGGCCGCCACGACGAGACGCAGTTCGTCGTCGGTGAGGTCGTCCGGCGCGGTGAGCACGACGCCCTGCGCGAACCCGGACAGGACGTCGGCGCCACCGCCGGTCTCGTCGAGCCAGGCCGTGATCGGGGTCGGGCCCACCGGACCGTGCTGCGGCACGGCGGGCCGATCGCTCGTGACGTCGAGCTCGACGAGCATGGGCGCCAACGCCCGCGGTGTGCGGTGGGCGAACATCTCCCGGGGCCGCAGCGCGAATCCGCGCGCCCGGAGTCGGCCGACGACACGGATCGCGACGATGCTGTCGCCCCCCGCGGCGAAGAAGTCGTCGTCGACGCCGACCTCCGGCTGACCCAACACCTCGGCGAACACGCTGCACAGCAGGGATTCCCGCGCCGTCGACGGCGCGACCACCGGAGCGGTCCGGACGCGGGCGGACTCCTGCGCGCGGGTGGTGAGCGCGGCGCGGTCGACCTTGCCGTTGGTCGTCGTGGGCAGCGTGTCGAGACGATGGACCTCACCGGGGACCATGTAGTCCGGCAGGCGGTCGTGCGCCCAGCCCTCGAGACTGTCGGCCGCGGTGTCGGTCGTCGTGACGAATGCGACGAGGACGGAGTCGCGCACGACCACCGCCGCGGACCGCACCTGCGGGTGGTCGGCCAGGACCGACTCGATCTCCTCGAGCTCGATCCGCCGCCCGCGGATCTTGACCTGGTTGTCCGCCCGTCCGAGGAACTCCAGCGCGCCGTCCTCGGTCCACCGCGCGAGATCGCCGGTGCGGTACATGCGGGACCCGTTGTCGTCGAACGGGTTCGCGACGAAGCGGGATGCCGTGAGACCCGGGGCCCCCACGTATCCACGACCCAGCAGGAACCCGGCGGCGTACAGCTCGCCACCGACCCCGGGTCCGACCGGGCGCAGGTCCTCGTCGAGGACGTAGAGCTGGGTGTGCGGGTTCGGTGACCCGATCGACGTCGCGATCCGCTCGGCGACGTCGCGATAGACCACATGCGAGACACCGATGGTCGCCTCCGCCGGCCCGTAGCCGTGGTAGAGCGTCGTGCCGAGGTGGGTACGGAAGCGCCGGAACAGGTCCGGGGTGAGGACCTCCCCGCCACACCAGACATGGCGTAGTCCGCGCAGCGACGACGACCCGCCGGCGGATCCGTCGAGTTCGAGGAGCGCGTCGAGCATCGAGGACACGAGGTAGACGAAGGTGACGTCGTGTCGCGCGATCGTGGCGAGCAGGTACTCGGGGTCGCGCTCGCCGTCGGGACGTGCCACGACCACCCGACCGCCCGAGACGAGTGGCAGCAGCATCTCGTTGATGGCGATGTCGAAGGCCAACGGCGCCTTGAACAGCGAGGCGTCATCGGGCCCGAAGTGCAGGATCTCGTCGCGTTGCCACCGCAACCGTTCGCAGATCGCCTCGTGGCGGATCATCGCGCCCTTAGGGGTGCCCGTCGATCCCGACGTGAAGACGATGTAGGCCAGACGAGCACCGTCGGCGACGGCGGGCGAGACTGTGGCCCGCTCGGGAATCCCCCAGTCGGACAGATCGATCGCGGTTGTGGGCACGTCCCAGTCGGCGGTGTCGTCGGGGGCCACCAGGGCGTGGACGATCCGGGCATCGGACGCGGTACGCGCGCGACGGTGCTGCGGCCAGCTCGCGTCGACGGGGACGAACGCGCCGCCGGCGACCATCGCGGCGAGCACGGCGACGACCATCTCGGCACTGCGGCGCATGCCGATCGCGACGACGTCCTCCGCGCCCACCCCCGCCGCACGCAGGTGTGCCGCCAGGTCCTCGACCCGGTCACCCAGTTCCGCGTAGGTCAGGCTGTGGTCGTCGCTCACCAGTGCCACCGCATCGGGGGAGGCGGCGATCTGCGCTCGGACGAGATCCGGGACCGTCGATCGCGTCGCCGGCTCCGACCGGTCGTTCCACTCGTCGAGCCGGGCCAGCACATCCGCGATACGCATTGGCTAAGGGTAGCCTAGCCTTACCGCGATGCTCGCACCCCGTCGTCGGTCCACGCCGACCACAGGCGCGCGTAGCGGCCGCCCTCACGGGCGGCGAGTTCCGCGTGGGGCCCCGACTCGACGATCCGACCTTCCTCCATCACCACGATCGTGTCGGCGCGGGCGGCCTGGGTGAGGCGGTGGGCGACCACCAGGGTCGTCCGGCCCTCTGTCGCAGCCAGCGCGGCGTCCTCGAGATCGCGGGCGCTGGCGCTACCCGCCTCGGCGGTCGCCTCGTCGAGGACCACCACGGACGGGTCCGCGAGGACGACACGGGCCAGGGCGATGTGTTGGCTCTGAGCGGCGGTGAGCGCGAGGCCGCCCTCCCCGACACGGGTGTCGATCCCCTCGGGGAGCGCGGCGACCCATTCCCGGGCACCGACGACGTCCAGTGCCCGCCACACCGCCTCACGGTCGGCGTCGGGTGCGGCGAGGAGCAGGTCGTCGACGAGCGGACCGGCGAAGACGTGGACCTCCTGCGTGACCGTCACGACGTGACGCCCCGCGGTGTCGGGAGGCAGGTCGGCGGGTGCCGCACCCCCGATCCGTACCGTCCCGGACTCCGGACGCAGGGTGCCGGCGACGATGGCCGCGAGCGTCGTCTTGCCGGCGCCGGTCGATCCGACGAGCGCGGTCCTCGTCCCCGGCTCCATGGTCAGCGAGATGTCATGCAGCACAGCTCGATCGTGGACGTAGGCGTGTCCGACCGCGTCCACGACGACGCGGGCGTCGGACGGTTCGGCCACCGACGACGGCGACGCGTCGGGGATGTCGCACACCCCGACGAGACGCGACAGGCTGGCCGCGGCCGCCTGGATCTCGTCGAAGTCGAACATCAAAGCCCCGATGGGGTTGAACAGGCGGTGGAAGAGCAACGCTGCGGCGGTCACGGCACCGACTGTCACCGCGTCGTCGCGGACCAGCGCGAAGCCGACGACCAGGATGGCGGCGAGTCCGATGAACTCGGCCCGGTTCACGCGACCCACGAACCGGGTGAACTGCCGGAACACGCCGATGGAGATGTCGCGGGCGCGCGCGGACGACGTGTGGATCAGTCGGCGGTGGTGGTCGTGGCGCTCGTATGCCGCGATGGTGGGCAGACCCTGCAGCGACTCGACCATCGACTGCGCGCGGGTGGCGACCGCCATCCGCTCGTCGCGGTACATCGGCGCCGATCGGGGCAGGTACCACCGCAGCGCGAGGACGTACGCCGGGACGCTGAGGGCGCCGGCGAGCCCGAGGCGCCAGTCGAGACCCGTCATCGAGACCAGGGTGAGAACGCCGAGGAAGAACGCGTTGATCATCGTCGGCAGCACCTGGGACACGGCCCGGGTCACCGCGCCGACGTCCGCGCCGACCCGCGACAGCAGGTCCCCACGACCGGCCGCGTCGACGACGCCGATCGGCAGCCGCAACGCGCGGTCGAGGACGGTCTCGCGGAGGTCGGCCAGGGTCTGCTCACCGAGCCGCTGGACCAGGTAGCCCGAGACGCCGGTCCCCAGCCCGCCGAGCAGTGCGGTCACCGCGATGAGCACGGCGGGACCGACCACCTCGCCGGCCGTCGCCCCGTCGCGGACGCGGTCGACGAGGACACCGAGGACATAGACCGGGATCACGGACAGCCCGGCCGCCAGCAGGCCGGTGAGGACGGTGGCGACGACGAGCCCGGGGCGGCGACGCACGTCGCCGCTGAACCACTCGAGGGTCCTGCGCCAGTGGGCTACGGGCAGGACAGGGGTCACGTCCGGGACGGTCACCGGGCCACCGCCTCTCGATAGCGGGCGTCCGTGGCGGTGAGCTCGGCGTGGGTCGCGGACGCGGCCACGCTGCCGTCGGCCACGAGGACGACACGGTCGGCGGCGGCCAGGAGGGCGGGTGAACTCGCGATCACGACCGTCGTGGCGTGGCCGTCGGACCGGATCGCCCGGATCCCCTGCGCGATGGCGTGTTCGGTGACCGCGTCGACGGCAGTCGTCGGATCGTGCAGCACGAGGACATCGGGTGCGGCGAGAAGGGCACGGGCGAGCGCGACCCGCTGCCGCTGTCCACCCGACAGGCTCGCGCCACGCTCGGCCACGGGATGGGCGAGTCCCCCGGGGTGGATCGCGACGACGTCGTCGGTCGCGGACGCCGCCAGGACCGCGTCGAGAGCCGGGCCGTCGTCGCCGGCGGACCAGTCGATGTTCGAGCCGAGGGTGCCGGTGAACACGTGCGCGTCGTGCGGCGCGACCACGAGTCGGCGGCTGCGCTCCCCCACCGGCATCGACGCGGTCGGCACCCCGCCGACCTCCACCGCGCATCCGGGGCCGTTTGTGGACAGCGCGTCGACCAGAGCGACGGCATCCCGCGCCGACGGCGCGAGGACGCCGAGCAGCTCACCGGGTCTCGCGTCGATACGGATGTCGATGCCCCGGTCGGGGTCGTCGACGCGGACGGTCAGCCCTCCGCGCCGCGGCGCGTCGTCCGTCGACACAGCGGTTGTCGTGCGCGGCTCGACGGCCAGCACCTGGGCGACACGGTTCGCGCTCGCCCGGGCCTCGGCGACCCAACTCGGGACGATCGCGAGCAGCGAGAACGGCTCGATGAGGAACTGCGCCAGACCGATCACCGTGATCAGTTCACCGATCGTCGCGTCGCCGGCGACCGCGACGAACACCGCGACGACGGCCACAGCCATCGCGGCGAGCGCACCCGCGGCGGCCGACAGACCCATGTGCACGCTCTGGATCCGCGCGGCGCGCAGAGCCGCGGCGAGCGCGGTGCGCGACGAGCGCCGATACCGCGCCGACGCGGCGCCGGTCGCGCCGAGACCCTGCAGCGGCCGCAGTCCGCTGACGAGGTCCGTCGCCAGACCCGATGTCGCGCCGACGGTCTCCTGCTGGACCTCCACCCTGCGCGCGATCATCGGGGCGGTCAGCTGGAGTCCCGCGACCACCAGGGGGATGCCCACCAGGACCATGACGCCGAGCGGGATGTCAATGGTGAGCAGCACGACGCCGCACGCGACGGTCGCGACCACCGCGCCGGTGACACGGGGGACGTAGTCGATCACGTAGGACGTGTTGTCGGCGTCGGTCGTCGAGATGGAGAGCAACTCACCGGCGCTGTACTGCGCGCCTGTTGCCGTGGTGGACGGGAGTCCACCCGGGTGCAGCGCTCGCGCGCTCAACTCGTCGCGCAGCCAATGGGATTCCTGTGCGATACCGGTCATCAGCAGACGCGCGCCGAGGCGGTACACGGTGGTGAGCACGACGAACACGCCGGCGAGGACAGCGATCCACGCGACGATCGAGGCGTACGAGCCCGTGCTGACCGCTCGGTCGACGATGATGCCGATCAGGATCGGTACGGCGACCTCGCACATCTGGTGCGCGGCGATGAGTGTGGAGCCGGGCACCAGCCACCGGGCGGTGCGGCGGACGGTCCGGCGCAGCACCCACCCACCCGTGACGGACGACGTGGGGGCCGTCGGGACGTCCGAGGTCACTCCGCCATCTGCGCGACCAGCGACCGCGGCCGCAGATCGGTCCAGGACGTGGAGACGTACTCGAGGCAGTCGTCGCGCGACGTGCCGTCCGGACCGCCGAACACGATGGTCCACCCGGTGGGAACCGTCGCGAACGTGGGCCACAGCGAATGCTGCCCCTCGTCGTTGATCAGGACGACGAAAGTGCCGTTTGCGTCGTCGAAAGGATTGCCCGACATCGGTTTTGCCTCTCTGGCGGCGGACCGCGCCGGGAACGGGCGCGGTTGATCCTGGAACGCCAGCGATGGTATCAAAGGTAAGCCTAACCAAAACACCGGGTCGCGGGCCCCCGGGCTCGGAGGGACACATGCGCGTCGTCATGCTCGGCTACCAGACCTGGGGGCACAAGACCCTCGAAGCGCTGCTCTCGTCGCGTCACGAGGTGGTGTTGGTGGTGACCCACCCGCCGAGTGATCATGCCTACGAGTCGATCTGGGCCGATTCGGTCGAGGAACTGGCCCGCGGCGCGGGGGTGGACGTCCACCTCGCGAAGCGGCCCGACGAGGCGCTGATCACGCGTGTCGCCGACCTCGCGCCGGACGTGATGGTCGCGAACAACTGGCGCACCTGGCTGCCGCCCGAGCTGTTCACGCTCCCCACGCACGGCACACTCAACCTGCACGATTCGCTGCTCCCGCGGTTCACCGGCTTCTCACCGGTCATCTGGGCTCTGATCAGCGGCGCGTCGGAGACCGGGTTGACGGCGCACATGATGGACGACGACCTGGACACCGGCGCGATCATCTCGCAGCGCGCGGTGCCGATCACGGGGTCGTCGACAGGGCCGGGCCTCGTGCGGGCGACCATCGACCTGATCCCCGAGGTCCTCCTCGACGCCCTCGACCAGATCGAGTCCGGCACCGCCTCGCCCACACCCCAGGACCTCGCGCAGAGAACGTTCTTCCACAAGCGTTCCGAGCAGGACAGTCTCGTCGACTGGCGTCTGCCGGCTGCCGAGATCGAGCGGTCGGTGCGGGCGCTGCAGGACCCGTACCCGAACGCCTACACCTACTTCCGCGGTCGTCGTCTCCGCATCGTCGAGGCGCACGTCTCCCGCAGTGTGTACGGCGGGACCCCGGGTCGGGTGTTCATCGGCGAGGACGGTGGGATGGTGATCGTCGCCGGCGCCGACGCGTACCGCGGCGGCTCCCCCGGCCTCGTCCTCGACGTGATCCGCACCGACGACGGCACGGAGCACAAGGCGCTCGACTGGTTCGGCCACGGGGGCGGCTACCTCACCGCGACGCCCTGAGCGACAGGCGCACCGCCGGCGTGTGCGCGACCGCGATCGCGGCAGCCAGGATCGCGAGCGGTAACCCGAAGGTGAGAGTGATCCAGACTCCCGTCCAATGCCCGACACCCCAGACGCCGGCGCCGGCGAGCACACCGACGGCGACCCACGACACCCACGGGCGGCGCGCTGTCGCCGCGACGACCGGCGGGCCGACAAGCGGCAGACCCATCACCACGAACGGCCACCAGCCGACGAGATCGGTGACCGGGTCACCGCAGGAGAA
Source organism: Gordonia paraffinivorans (assembly GCA_036946345.1). Lineage (GTDB taxonomy): Bacteria > Actinomycetota > Actinomycetes > Mycobacteriales > Mycobacteriaceae > Williamsia_A > Williamsia_A paraffinivorans_A. The sequence goes on from JAQIJH010000004.1 coordinate 91,855, forward strand.
GCCCTCGCGACCGGGCGTACCGGTCTTCGAGCACCCCAGGTCCGTCGCACCGACCGAGTCCACCGACGCGGCCGCCACCACCACCGACGACCCTGTCGCGAGCACACCCCACGGGATGGCCAGGAGCCACGACCGCACCATTCGACGGGTCAGTCTCCCCGCTCGCGTTCCTCGCGGCGTCGCCGCTCGATCTCGCCCTGCTTGCGCTGGGCCTCGGCCCGTTCACGCACCTGCTTGAGGAAGGCGGCGTCGGCCTCCGGATCCTGCGGGACGAATCGGCCGGGGTGGTCGTATTCGGGGAAGCCCATCGCCGACGCCTGGCCGGGGCGATCGCGGCCGACGCGGCCCGAGAAACCCGCGACAGGGCGCCCAGCGAGGAACCACACCACAGACCCGGCGAGCGGCAGGATGATCACCAGGATCAGCCAGCCCCAGCGCGGCAGTCCGCGCACCAGCGCGTCGTCGCTGCTCACGATGTCGATCAGGGCGGCGATCATCACCACCAGGACGATGAGACCGAGATAAGGCACCGGGTTCCCTCCAGTCGGACGAATGCGACGCACAGGGTAACCCGGTCATTGTTCATGCGTACGACTGTTGGTGCACGATGTCGTCGAATCGACGACACCGCGTCTGCGGGGTCGGCTCAGGACTCCTGGTCGCGACGGTCGGTCTCGGCGCGGCGGCGTTGCTCCTCGGCGCGTTCACGCACCTGACGACGGAACTCGGCCTCGGACTCCGCGTCAGGAACGGTCGGCTTCACACCGGGTTCGTCGTCACCGATCCGTCCCGAGAACGCCGCGCGCGGTCGGCCGGCGACGACCCACACCACCGACCCGACGAGCGGGACCGCGACGACCAGCAGGATCCATCCCGACCTCGGCAGGCCGCGGATGGACGACTCGTCGCTCCCGACGATGTCGACCAGCGCGACGATCATCACGAGGACGGTGATCAGACCCAGGTACGGCACGCCCTCCACGCTAACCGCGCTGTCGGGCGGGCGGCACATACGATACGAGTCCGTCTCGTTTCGGGTACTGTTCTGCTGTGCCGCCCACGACCTCCACCTCGACGGATCTCCCGCGAGGCCGCCCTCGCGATCCCAGCCGCGATGCGGCGATCACGGATGCGGCGATCGAGCTCCTCATCCGTACCGGCTACGACCGCCTGACCATGGAAGGGGTCGCCGCCGAGGCAGGCGTCGGCAAGGCGACCGTCTATCGCCGGTGGACCGGCAAGGCCGAACTCGTCATCGACGCGATGGCGACGCTCAAGCCCGTCGGCGGCACCATCGACACGGGAAATCTCGACGACGACATCGAGCAGATGGCCGCAGTGTCCTGCAGTCCGCAGTCGCAGCGACTCCTGCAGGTGATGGCCAGCGTGTGCTCCGCGCTGTCGCGCGAGCCCGATCTGCTCGAGGCATTCCGAACCCGGTTCACCGAGCCCCGCATCGCGCGCCTGACCGAGATCCTCGAACGCGCCCGACGCCGCGGCGAACTCGATCCCCACATCGACGTGGCCATGGCGGCGAGCCTGCTTCCGTCGCTGATGCTGCACCGCGCACTCACGACCGGACGACCCGCCGGTCGCGCGTACGCCCAACAGATCGTGACCACCGTCCTACGACCCGTGCTCGGGCTTCCCGCGCGCCCCACGACCCTTCGTCAGGAAGACACCGATGACTGAGCCGACACACACCTCACCGAGCCGGAACGGCGGGATCGCCCTCGCCGTCATCTGCGTCGCGCAGCTGATGGTGGTGCTCGACGCCACCGTGGTCAATGTCGCGTTGCCGAGCATCCGGACCGACCTCGATTTCTCGGCGGCGAACCTCACCTGGGTCGTCACCGCCTACTCGCTCGCCTTCGGCGGACTGCTCCTCTTCGGCGGCCGCATCGGTGATCTCTACGGCCGCCGGAAGATGTTCATGATCGGCGTCGCGCTGTTCGCGGCTGCGTCGCTCGTGGGTGGGTTCGCCACCGGCGAGGCCATGCTGATCATCGCTCGCGCGGCCCAAGGCGCCGGCGGCGCCATCGCCGCGCCCACGGCGCTCGCGCTGCTCGCCACCACGTTCACCGAGGCGAAGGCTCGCGCACGGGCGTTCGGGGTGTTCGCGGCCATGGCCGCATCCGGCGGTGCTCTGGGTCTGCTGCTCGGCGGGGTGTTGACCGACTACGCCAGCTGGCGGTGGGCACTGTTCATCAACGCACCGATCGGCCTGCTCGTGCTCGCCCTGGCGCCGCGAGTGCTCGCCGAGTCGCAGGGATCGGGGACGAAACTCGATCTGCCCGGGGCCATCTCGGTCACCGCGGGCATGTCGATCCTCGTCTACGGCCTGACCAAGGCCGCCGACGACGGCTGGGGTTCGACGACCACCGTCGTGACCCTGGTGATCGCCGCGGCGCTGCTGGCGACATTCGTCGTCGTCGAGCACCGCACGAGCCACCCCCTGATGCCGTTCCACATCTTCGCCGACCGCAACCGCACGGGGTCGTACCTGATCATGCTGTTCCTCGCAGCGGCGTTGTTCACGACGTTCTACTTCATGGCGCAGTATCTGCAGAACGTGCACGGGTGGACGCCGTTCGAGACCGGGGTCGGGTTCCTGCCCATGCCGATGACGATCATGTTCATGTCCATCGTGGTGGTCCGGCGGCTCATCCCCCGCATCGGTGTCCGACCGTTCCTGACGGTCGGCCCGATCCTGGCCCTCGTGGCGATGGTGGCGTTCACCCAGCTCGGAGTCGACAGCAGCTACTGGCCGTTCCTCGGCTGCCTGCTGCTGCTCGGTCTGGGCATGGGGTGCAGCTTCGTGCCGCTGACCATGACCGCGGTCAACGGTGTCGCCCCGCACGAGACCGGCCTGGCCTCCGCGCTGCTCAACACCGGCCAACAGGTCGGCGGTGCGATCGGTCTCGCCGTCTTCGGGACCGTGTTCGCGCACGCAGCGGAATCCCGCGGCGCCGACCTCGGCCCCGCCGCGCGAACAGCGGCCGGACAGGCCGAGATCTTCGTCGCCGGACAGCAACACGCGTTCCAGGCGGCGATCGTGGTCGTCGCGCTGGCCCTCGTCGCGTCGGTGGCCCTCATCCGCGTGAACAAGGTCGGCGCCGACACGGCCCCGGCCGCGGAGCCCGCGTTGACGGAGTGACGGCGGGTCAGGCCGCAGGCAGTTTGTCCGGCGCGCGGACGACGTCGACACGGGTGATGCGGTCCCCGTCGAGCGTCAGCGTGATGACGCTGTCCACCCTCCCGTCGCGGACCGCGGCCACCGCGAGCCGCCCGTTCACCGAGATCGGTGTGAGTTCGTCCGCGGCCACCCGAGTCGCGAGGATTCCGAACAGGAACCGGGCCACCTTGTCCGCGCCGACGATCGGCCGGCGGGCGGCACTGACCTGGCCGCCGCCGTCACTGGTGAGCACCACATCGGGGTCGAGCGCGGAGAGGCAGGCGTCCATGTCCCCCTCGAGCGCCGCCGAGAGGAACCCGCGCACAGCCGAATCATGCTGGGCGGGTGTCACGCTGACGCGGGGCGCGCCCGCGGCGACATGGGCCCGCGCGCGGGAGGCGAGCTGTCGCACCGCCGCCGGGGTCCGACCCACCGTCTCGGCCACCTCGGGGAACGGCATGCCGAAGAGGTCGTGCAGCACCCACACCGCGCGTTCAGCCGGACTCAGCGTCTCCAGCACGACGAGCAGCGCGTAACTGATCTGCTCGTCGAGGGTCACCCGGTCCGCGGGGTCGGCCGCGGCGGGGTCCGCACGATCGACGACCGGTTCGGGCAGCCACGGTCCGACGTACTGCTCCCGGCGGCGCCGGGCGGACCGGAGCGCGTCCAGGGAAGCCCGTGACACCACGACCGTCGACCACGCCTCGACATCGACGATCGCGGCCTGCTCGTCGGCGGCCACCAACCGCAACCAGCAGTCGGCCACGACATCCTCGGCCTCGGCATGACTGCCCAGGATGGCGTAGGCGATCCGGACCAGGCGTGGCCGCACCGCGTCGTAGACGGCGGCCATCTCGTCCTGTCTGCTCGTCACCGCGCCTCCGCGAGCCACTCGTCGAACGTCTGACGTCCGCGGGGCCCGTCGTGCCGGGGCAGCAGGCCGCCGGTCGCCATCCCCTTCCCGGCACCACCGGGCAGACGAAGACCGAGGACCGGTGTCCGACGACCGCGGGCACGGAGCAGTCGCCGCACCATGCCAGGCATCTCGAGCTCCTCCGGGCCGGCCATCTCCGGCACCAGACCCTGCGCCTCGCCGCGCGCCAGCCGCACCAACTCGGCCGCGACCTCCCGTGCGGCGACGGGCCGGCTCAGCATCTTCGGCACCACGGCGACCGGTCCCCCGCGGGCGAGCATCTGGTCGGCGAACTCGTGGAACTGCGTCGCGCGCAGCACGGTCGTCGGCACCGGCGACGCCGCGCACAGCTCCTCCTGCCGCACCTTGCCCGCGTAATAGCCCCAGTCCACGCGATCGACGCCCACGATCGACAGGAGCACGTGATGACGCACGCCCGCACGCTGCTCGGCCGCCAGCAGATTCGTCGTGGCCGCCTCGAAGAACGCCAGCGACTCCGACCGCCTCAGCGTCGTCACGTTCGTCACGTCGATCACCGCGTCGACGCCGGCCAGCGCGCCGTCGAGGCCGTCACCGGTCACGACGTCGACTCCGACCGACCGCGCGAGCACGACCGCCTCGTCCCCACCGGCCGCGACCGCGTCGCACACCATCCGGCCGATCAACCCGGTCCCACCGGCAACTGCGATTCGCATCTCGTCCCTCACCTCGCTCTGAGCGTTCCACCTACACGAGGAGGACGAGACAGGTCACCGGAAGTGTGACATCGGGCGCGTACGTCACCACCGCGATCGGTGGCGTCGACCGGCACAGGTGATGCACACGCCGGTCGCGGGCAGCGCTTCGAGTCGCACCTCGGAGATGTCACGCCCACAGCGCAGACACCGTCCGTAGGTCCCGTCGTCGAGACGGGCGATGGCCGCGTCGACCTCATCGATCCGCTCCGACGACCGCTCGATCTGGGAGACGAGCTGCCCGCGCTCGAACGCGAGGGTTGACCCCTCCGGGTCGTGTTCGTCGTCGGCGTGCTCCTCGACCGCGGCGTCGACGACCGCGCTCAGCCGCGCGCGCATGGACGCGAGGAGTGTCGTCGCCTCCGCGCGCTCGGCGTCGAGCCACCCGCGGACGATCTCGGGATCCATGGACGCACCGTACGACCCGCAGGCGACGACGACCGCGAGATCCGACAGCGGATTGGGGGGATCACCGCGAGACGCGCGGGATCACCAGCGGCGTGTGACTCTCGGGGTCGTCGATGATGCGGCACGGCAACCCGTAGACCTCCTCGACGAGCTCCGCGGTGATGACGTCGGCCGGGGCGCCCTGCGCGACGATCGCACCGTCCTTCATCGCGATGACGACGTCGGCGAAACGGCAGGCGTGGTTGAGGTCGTGGAGGACCGCGACGATGGTGGACCCCTGCGCCCTGTTCAACCGTCGGAAGAGGTCGAGGAGCTCGATCTGGTGGGCGATGTCGAGGAAGGTCGTCGGCTCGTCGAGCAGGATGACCGGCGTCTGCTGCGCCAGCACCATCGCGACCCAGACCCGTTGTCGCTGACCGCCCGACAACTCGTCGACCGGCCGACCGGCCAGTTCGTCGACACCCGTCGCGGTCATGGCCTCGGCCACCGCGCGCTCGTCGTCGCGCGAGAACTGGCGAAGCACCCGCTGGTGCGGGAATCGGCCCCGCGCCACCAGGTCGGCGACCGTGATGCCCTCGGGCGCGATCGACGTCTGCGGGAGGAGGCCCAGTCTGCGCGCGACCTCCTTGGTCCGGAGCGTGGAGATGTCATGGCCGTCGAGGACGACCTGGCCCCGCGTCGGGGCGAGCAGTCGCGAGAGACCGCGCAGCAGTGTCGATTTACCGCACGCGTTCGGACCGACGACGGCGGTCACCGCGCCGGGCGCGATGTCGACGCGTAGTCCGTCGACGATCGTCCTCCCCCCGTAGCCGAGCACGAGATCCCGGGCGCCCAGTGTCGGCGCACTGTCGTTCATCCGCGTCCTCTCCGTACCTGCGTGATCAGCAGCCACACCAGGTAGAGCCCACCGACACACACCGTGACGGCACCGACGGGCAGCTGCGTGGGCGCGAGAACGGTCTGTGCGACGAGGTCGCTGACCAACAGCAGCACCGCCCCCATGGCCGCCGACCCGACGAGCCCGACGCCGGCCGCCCCCCGACAGTCGGCGTGCCAGCTGTGGGGCCGCGAGGGCGACGAACGAGATGGGCCCCGCGGCGGCGGTGGCCACCGCGACGAGCACGACACCGACGACGAGGTAGGCAAGTCGCACCCGTTCGACCCGCACACCGAGCGCGCCCGCCGCGTCGTCACCCATCTGGAGGACCGCCAGCTGCGGCCCGAGCGCGCACACCGCCGCGATCGCGACCGCGCTGCACACGGCCACGGGGACGAGCTGCTTCCACTCGACCCCGGAGAGGGTGCCCTGCGACCACACCGACGCGGTGATCGCCTGCTTCAGGTCGATCTCGATCACGATCCACTGGTTGACCGAGTTCAGCACCGCGCTCACCGCGATGCCCACGACGATGAGCCGGAACCCCGCGACCCCGGACCGATAGGCGAGGGCGTAGACGGCGACCGCCGCGACCATCCCACCGACGATCGCGCCGCCCGCCATCAGGTAGTAGCCGCCACCGAACACCGCGATCGCGACGAGGGCACCGGTGTAGGCGCCGATCCCGAAACCGATGATGTCGGGGCTGCCCAGGGGGTTCCGGGTGAGCGCCTGGAAGATCGCGCCTGACATCCCCAGCACCGCGCCGAGGACGAGCGCGAGCAGGATCCGCGGCATGCGCCATTCGAGGACGACGACCGAGTCGAAACCGGTGTCGCGTCCGGTGAGCACGGACAGCACCGTCGCGGGGTCGACGCGGTACTCGCCCACCCCGAGGGCGACCACCGCCGCGGCGGCCGCGATCACGACGAGAACAGCGACGACGACGATCGTCCGGGCGCGCACACGCATCGACAACCGGTCGCCGCGCCGGATCACGATCGTGCGCGGCCCTGCGCTGTCGGTGGCCGACGCGGTGGTCCGGGTCGACCGCGCACGGTCCAGGACGGTCATCGTCCTGCCGTCCCGACGCGACGGATGAGCCAGATGAGAACGGGCGCACCGAGGAACGCCGTCACGATCCCGGCGGGCAGCTCCGCCGGTGCGATCACGACGCGACCGACGACGTCGGCGGCGAGCAACAACACTGGCGCCCCCAGCGCGCTGTAGGCGCAGATCCAGCGCCAGTCCGGACCGGTGAACCACCGCACGGCGTGCGGGACCATGAGGCCGACGAAACCGATGGGCCCGGCGGCGGCGACCGCCGACCCGGCGAGCAAGGTGACCGCGACCAGACCGATCAGGCGTGTGCGGACGACGTTCTGCCCCATCGCGGCGGCGAGATCGTCACCGAGGGCGACGGCGTTCAGCGAGCGGGCGACCCAGACACACAGCGCGACACCGACGACGACGAACGGCGTGACCGTCGCGACGACCTCGAGGCCCCGTCCGTCGAGTGCACCGGCGTCCCAGAACCGCATCGAGTCGAAGGCGCGAGGATTCCGCAGTCGGACGACGTACCCGACGCCGTCCAGCACCGCGCCGATCGCGACGCCGGCGAGCAGCAGTCGTACCGGTGTCGCCGCGGATCGGCCCGACATGCCGACCAGGTGCACCACGACCATCGCCACGAGGGCGCCGGCGAACGCGAACCAGATGTAACCGGTCACCGACCGCACGCCGCCGAACGCGACCGCGCAGACGACGAACAGCCCCGCGCCGGAGTTCACGCCCAGGATCTGGGTGTCGGCCAACGGGTTCCGGGTCAGTCCCTGGATCACCGCACCGCACAGCCCGAGCGCGACGCCGACCACGAGACCGAGCAGGGTCCGGGGGATGCGGAGGTCGCGCACGACCCAGCCGTCGCCGCCGGCGTCCCCCATCACCGCGCGCCACACGGTCGCGATGCCCACGTGCTGCGTACCGATCGCGAGACTCGCGATGACCACCGCGACGAGGGCCACCGCCAGCACGACAGCACCCAGTGCGCGTCGACGGCGGGAACGGGTCCCGGTGTCGGTGGGCCGGACGGGAGGCGTCGTCAGCGTCGGCTGCGGTGCGGACACGGCCACGTCGGCGCTACAGTCCCGCGCGTTCGAGCGCGAGGTCGAACTCCTCCGACGCGAGCTTGTCGCCCTTGCCGTCGGCCAGCGCCTGCGTGTAGACCGCCACCAACTCGTCGGCGACGTCGGCGAACCGGCGGTCCCACTCCTCGGAGTCGAGTCGCCAGTAGCCGACGATGTCGAACTGCGCCGCGGTGAAGCCGTGGTCGGCGCGGAGGAATTTGCGGACCTCACGCGTGGCACCGCACTCGCCGGCGAACCAGCAGTGACCCGTGCCCGGCGGATGGACGAACGCACGCACACGGTCCGGGAGCGTGCTGCGGCTGCGACCGTTCCCGGACCCGACGACGGGGACGACCTCGACGTCGTCGCGTGCGGGCAGGCAGTCGAGATCCGACGGATGCAGGACCTCCACGATCGCCGTGGCGGGGACGCCGGGGGCGAGTTCCTCGACGATGCGTGCCAGCGCGGGCAATCCGGCGAGATCGGCGACCAGCAGTTGCCAGTCGGTGCCGGGGCCGGGCGCGTACCAGCTGCGCGCGTGAGCGAGGACCACCTGGTCACCGATGCGGGCGTCGCGGGCGAACGTCGTCGCGGGGCCGCGGTCGTGCAGGACGAAGTCGACGGTGATCTGCCGGGGACCCGGGCCGCGGTGGCGGACGGTGTAGTTGCGACCGACCGGCATCGTGGCCGGGTCGTGGTAGGCCCAGACGCCGTCACGGCACTCCATCGCCCGGGGCGCGGTGTGGGGCTGGTCGGGCAGATAGATCCCGACGGCGTCGTCTCCGCGGTCGGGCAGGGCCAGCTCGTCGATCTTCGGCACGTCGAAGACGATGCGACGCATGCGCGGGGACAGATCGGTCACGGCGACAACGGCGCCGAACACGGTTCCCATGGCGGTAAGGCTAGCCTAACCACTGCTGGCCGGTCGACCCCGGGCTCCCCGCACGACAAAGAACTCCGGCCGAACTGCCGGGTCGGGGGTCTGGCAGTTCGGCCGGAGCCATACGGGATATCGCCGACCCCCGTCGGCGCGTTACACAGCAGTACGAGAATTTCTCGGCGACGCCGTGAGCTGCACCGACCGGGGTCGGCCGAGGGGTCAGCCCTCGATGATCGCGGTGACGCCCTGGCCGCCGGCGGCGCAGATCGACACCAGTGCGCGCCCGCCGCCGTTCTCGTGGAGGAGCTTGGCGGTCTGGGCGACGATGCGGCCGCCGGTCGCGGCGAAGGGGTGACCCGCCGCGAGCGACGAGCCCTTCACGTTGAGCTTGCTGCGGTCGATGGAGCCCAGCGGTGCGTCGAGGCCGAGGCGGCCCTTGCAGTAGTCCTCCGACTCGAAGGCGGCCAGCGTGCACAGCACGACCGACGCGAACGCCTCGTGGATCTCGTAGAAGTCGAAGTCCTGCAGCGTCAGGCCGTTGCGCTCGAGCAGACGGGGGATGGCGTAGGTCGGGGCCATGAGCAGGCCGTCGGGGCCGTTGACGTAGTCGACCGCTGCGGTCTCGACGTCGACGAGGTGCGCGAGGACCGGCAGCTTCTTCTCGGCGGCCCACTCGTCGCTGGCGAGCAGGACGGCCGAGGCACCGTCGGTCAGCGGGGTCGAGTTGCCGGCGGTCATGGTCGCGTCACCGAGGCCGACGCCGAAGACCGGCTTGAGCTTGGCGAGCTTCTCGACGGAGCTGTCCGCGCGCAGGTTCTCGTCGCGGGTGAGGCCGAGGAACGGCGTGATGAGGTCGTCGAAGAACCCCTCGTCGTAGGCCTTGGCCATGTTCTGGTGGCTGGCGGCGGCGAGCGCGTCCTGGTCGGCCCGCGCGATGCCGAACTCCTTGGCGGTGATCGCGGCGTGCTCACCCATGGACATGCCGGTGCGGGGCTCGCCGTTCTTCGGGATGTCGATGCCGAGCTTCGGCAGGAGCGCGAGGACGCCGCGGACACGGTCGGCGGTGCTCTTGGCCCGGTTCACCTCCAGCAGCGCGCGACGCAGCGGCTCGGAGACACCGATCGGCGCGTCGGAGGTGGTGTCGACGCCACCGCCGATGCCGGCCTCGAACTTGCCGGTGGCGATGCCGTCGGCGACGAGCGACACGGCCGACAGGCCGGTGCCACAGGCGTGCTGGATGTCGATGGCCGGGGTGTACGGCGACAGCGCCGAGCCGAGCACCGACTCACGGATGAGGTTGAAGTCGCGGGAGTGCTTCAGCACCGCACCGCCGGCGACGAGGCCGAGGCGCTCGTCCTGCAGGCTGAAGCGGCTGACGAGGCCGTCGAGCGCGGCGGTGAACATGTCCTGGTTGCTGGCCGTCGCGTAGGACTTGTCCTGGCGCGCGAACGGGATCCGGTTGCCGCCGACGATGGCGACCGGACGCAGCGACTTGGCGCCCGACCCCTTCGCGGCGGACTTCGACGAACTGGATCGCGCCTTGGACGCGCTGGTCGTGGAGCGGGCGTTGGATGTGGTTGCCACAGCGGATCTCCCCGGGAGTCGTTCGGACCTTTGGAGTATTCTTACTCGCGAGTAAGTTACTTGTCGAACCTCGAACGCCTCGCACGCGGTGCCACGCGCGATCACACCGGTGCGGGTCACACCCGGTAAAGGAGCAACTCCCGTGTCAGCCAACGCAGGCCTGTACTCGCAGTTCGTCCACTCGCTGCCCGGATCGTTCATCGCCAAGCAGGCCGGCCTGCCCGTCCCGCCGACCCTCCGCCGCTACAAGCCGTCCGAGCCGCCGCTGCCCGGGCCCGTGCTGCTCGGCGGTCAGGGCCGTCTGGTGGAGCCGCTGCGCGAGATCCTCTCGACCGACGACTACGAGCTGATCCACAACAACACCTCGGGCCGCGGCGCGGACAAGCTCGGCGGCATCGTGTTCGACGCCACCGGGATCACGACCCCGGCCGAGCTGGAGCAGCTGTTCGAGTTCTTCAACCCGATCATGCGGTCGGTGGCGCCCTGCGCCCGCTTCCTGGTCATCGGCACGACGCCGGAGCTGGTCAAGGACCCGTCGGAGCATGTCGCGCAGCGCGCGCTCGAGGGCTTCACCCGATCGCTGGCCAAGGAGGCCCAGCGCGGCGCCACCGCCCAGCTGGTCTACGTCGCGCCCGACGCCCCGACCGGCCTCAAGGGCCTGGAATCGACGGTCCGCTTCGTCCTCTCGGCGAAGTCCGCGTTCGTCGACGCCCAGGTCATCCGCGTCGGCACCGGTGACGCCACCGCCCCCGCGAACTGGGACAAGCCGCTCGAAGGCAAGGTCGCCGTCGTGACCGGCGCGGCCCGCGGCATCGGTGCGACCATCGCCGAGGTCCTCGCCCGCGACGGCGCGCACGTCATCGTGGCCGACATCCCGGCCGCCGGTGAGGCGTTGTCCGCGACGGCCAACAAGGTCAACGGCACCGCGTTCCCCATCGACGTGACCGCCCCCGACGCCGGCACGAAGCTCGCCGAGCACGTCAAGGAGCGCCACGGCGGCCTCGACATCATCGTCAACAACGCCGGGATCACCCGCGACAAGCTGCTCGCGAACATGGACGCCGGACGCTGGAACTCGGTCATCGCGGTCAACCTGATCGCGCCGCAGAAGCTCGTCGAGGATCTCGTCGCCGCCGACGCGCTCAACTCGGGTGGCGCCGTCATCGACGTCTCGTCGATCGCCGGCATCGCAGGCAACCGTGGCCAGACCAACTACGGCGCCTCGAAGGCCGGCGTCATCGGCCTCGTCGACACCTACGCGCCGATCCTCGGCGAGAAGGGCATCACCATCAACGCGGTGGCGCCCGGCTTCATCGAGACCCAGATGACCGCGGCCATCCCGCTGGCCACCCGCGAGGGCGGCCGCCTGCTCAGCACACTGCAGCAGGGCGGTCAGACCGTGGACGTCGCCGAGACCGTCGCGTACTTCGCCAACCCCGCGTCCTCCGCGGTCACCGGCAACGTCGTGCGCGTCTGCGGCCAGGCCATGCTGGGGGCCTGACGTGGCAACCGTCGCCCTCACGTCCCTGCCCGCGACCACCGACGTCTACCGCAGTGCCGTCATCGGGATGCTCCCCGGCATCGGCAAGGCGGGTTCGGTCTCGGCCGAGGCGCAACTGCCCGACACCACGTACACGGTGTCGAACCTGCGCACCGACCCCGAGCAGTTGCACCAGTACTGTCTCGCGACCGGCATGCGGTACGGGCGGTACCTGCCGCTGACGTTCCCGTTCGTGGCGCAGTTCCCGCTGATGATGCAGACGATGGTCGCGCGGGCGTTCCCGTTCGGCGCCGTCGGCTCGGTGCACCTCGAGAACCGCATCCACCGCATCCGGCCGATCGAGCTGGGTGAGCCGCTGTCGGTGGCGACGCACGCGGAGAACCTGCGCGAGCACCGCAAGGGGATCCTCGTCGACATCGTCAGCGAGATCCGCGTGGGCAACGAGGTGGTCACCGAGCAGACCGCAACCCTGCTCAAGCAGCAGAAGACGAGCCTGTCGGGCGGTCCGAAGTCCACGCCGCCGCGCGACCACCGCCCGCCCGCACCCGACGCGGCATTGCGCGTCGACCTCGGTCGGATCCGCTCGTACGCGGCGGCCAGCGGCGACCGCAACCCGATCCACATGGCGAACCTGACGGCGAAGGCGTTCGGGTTCCCGCGGGCCATCGCGCACGGCATGTGGACCGCCGCGGCTGCACTGGCGAACGTCGAGCCGCACCTTCCCGACGACGTCACGTACGTGGCCAAGTTCGGGAAGCCGATCCTGCTGCCCGCGACGGTGAACGCGTACGTGGACGCCGTGGACGGCGGCTGGGATGTCTCGGTGCTCAACCGCACCAAGGGCTACCCGCACCTGACGGGCACGCTGCGCGGCGCCTGACCTCCGCGACGACCGAGTCACCGGCCGTCCTGCTCCGCGACCAGCGCGAGCAGGGCGGCCGGACTCGTTCTCGGCGACAGTGATCCGCGTCACTGTCGTGGAACCGTGCATTCACCTCGTTCGTCCCGACTACACAGACGATGGAGAGGTGAGATCGACTCGCCTCCAGGCGAGAGGAGAACGCCATGGCAGACGCAGCCGACAAGGCCGAGAACCTGGTCGACAAGGCGAAGGACGCCGTCTCGGACGCCGCGGACACCGCCAAGGACAAGGCCCAGGACGCCGCCGACTCCGCCAAGGACGTCGCGGACACCGCCAAGGACAAGGCCCAGGAGGCCGGCGGTTCGGCCAAGAAGGCCGCAGGCGAGGCGACCGACGACGACCAGCTGAAGGCCGAGGGGTCGGCCGACAAGGCCAAGGCGGAGACCAAGCAGGCTGCCGACAAGGCCGCCGACGCCGCCGAGGACGTCGCCGACAAGGCCAAGGAGGCCGCGAGCTCCGTCGCCGACCAGGCCAAGGAGGTCGCCGACACCACGAAGGGCGCCGTCTCCGACGCGAAGGAGCAGGCCAAGGAGGTCGCCGAGGGCGCGAAGAAGGAGGCCCAGCAGACGGTCTCCCAGATCCGCAGCTCCGTCGAGGACATCGACAGCCGCGACGTCCAGAAGGCCGCGCAGAACCCCGCGGTGATCGGCGCGATCGTCGCCGCCGTCATCGCGGTGATCGCGATCGTGGTCGCCCGTCGCCGCTGACGCACACGCATCCTGTGGCCGGTCTCCCCGCTGGGGTGGCCGGCCACAGTTGTACTGCGGGCCGTGACCTCAGCTCCTAGGGTCGGGTGCTGATGGACGCCACGCTGACCGTGACGATCCCCGCGCACGACGCGGCGGGCACCGTCGCCACCGCCGTCCGGAGCACGGCCCGTTCCCTCCCCTCCGACGGACGCATCCTGGTCCTCGACGACGCCAGCACCGACGAGACAGCGACGGTCGTGTCCGCGATGGCGGCCTCCGACCGGCGGATCCGGCTGATCCGCAACACCGGCACCGCACTCGGGGTCGCAGCCGCGTCCAACGCGCTCCTCGACGAGGTCGACACCGCATTCGTCGCGCGCGTCGACGCCGACGACATCTCCCTGCCCGGCCGCATCGGTCGGCAGATGCGCACTCTGGCGGCAGGTGACGCCGACCTCGTCGCGGTCAGCGGCTGGTTCTACGGCCCGTCGCGGTGGGCTCTCGAACCCGTCCCGATGCTCTCCGCCGACCCCGACTCGGTGCGATGGGAGTTGCTCCTCAACTGCCCCTTCATCCACTCCGGCATCGCGGCGACGACTTCCGCGATGCGGTCGGTGGGTGGGTACCAGGCGGTCCCGTCGGAGGACTGGGACCTCTACATGCGCCTCGCCGTCGAGGGCGCGCGTCTCCGTCGACTGGCCCGTCCGGGAGTCCTCTACCGTCGATCGGCGACTCAGATGTCGGCGCAGGGGTGGTGGAAGGACGCGCTCCGCGCCGACGAGGGTGCGAGCGCGAGCCACCGTCGGCTGTGCGCGGACGTCGTGGGTCGCGATTGCGTCGCCTATCCCGCCCTGTGCGGTCCCGGGGCGACCCCGGACCAGGTGGCCGACGCCCGTGAGCTGGTCCGGCTCGCCACCGACGCGGCGGCAGGCTTCCCGCCACCCCAGCGCATCTCCCTGAAGATCACCGCGGGCGGCCTCGGCAAGCGGCTCGACGGTTGGTACGGCGCGCCGGCCTGAGGCTCACCCCTCGGCGAGTTCCGTCCCGTAGCGGCGGATGGCGTCGATGAGGACGGCGAACACGCGGTGGGCGGTGGCGAGGTCGTCGTCGCCGACGTCGGCGAGCGCCGCGCGGGTCACGGCGCCGAGCGGGCCGAAGAATTCCCGGGCGACCTCCATGCCGTGGTCGTCGTAGCGGAGGATCACGCGGCGGCGATCGGTCGGATGGGGTTCGCGGCGGATGTGGCCCGACGCGATCATCCGCTCGACGAGATACGTCATCGCGGCCGACGACATCCCGAGTGACGCACCGAGCTTGCCGACGGTCAGCGGATCCCCGTCGACGTCGGCGACCATGATCCGCAGCAGGGCCTGGAAATCGTTCGCGGACAGGTCATGTCGGGTGGCGAAGACGCGTCCGATCTGCTCCGATGCCGCCGACAGCGCACGCATGTCGGCCGCCATCGCCGACTCCAGCTCCGCCCTGTCCATGCCGAGAGCCTACGTCGAACCGAGCAATCTCTCAGTTGCTGAATGATTCAGATTCTGAGAGAGTCTGGAGCATGGCCGTCGCATGGGATCGTCTCGCCGCACTCGTCACCGGACGACGCTCCTGGATCGTCGGTCTCGCTGTCCTCCTCCTCGGCATCGCCGTGATGACGGGGCTGGGAAGCGGCTCCTCGTCCGACGACTCGCCGAACTCGCTGCCCGCCTCGGCGCAGTCGGCCCGCATCGACGACTCCCTGTCACGTTTCCCCGACGCGACGGTCACCTCGGCGATCCTCGTCGTGGAGCGGATCGACGGCGCCCCTCTCACCGATGCCGATCGGGCCGCCGTCGAGCGGGCACGAGAGCGGATGCTGGGCACCGACCGCGCGACGCAGGCCGACGCGTCGGGACCGCGCCTCGTCGTCTCCCCCGACGGCGAGGCCGCGATCGCGACCGTGCCGGTGTCGTCGGAGATCAGCGGGTTCACCCTGCGGGACACGGTGGACGCGCTGCGCACCGCGGCCGACGACAGCCTGCCTGCAGCCCTGACCGCGCATGTCACCGGCGGGCCGGCGTTCGCGGCCGACATCGCGAACTCCTTCTCCGGCGCGAACGTCACGCTGCTGGCCGTGACGGCGCTCGTCGTGGCACTGCTCCTGATCGCGACGTACCGCTCCCCCGTGCTGTGGCTGGTCCCGTTGATCGTCGTGGCCGTCGCCGATCGCGTCGCGTCGACGGTGGGCGGCGCGGTAGCCGAGGCGACGGGGCTGGCGTTCGACGGCTCGACGTCGGGCATCACCAGCGTCCTGGTGTTCGGCGCGGGCACCAACTACGCGCTGTTGATCATCTCCCGGTACCGGGAGGAGCTCCGCCGCCGGACCGACCACCGCGCGGCGTTGCGCCACGCGGTCCGTCGCGCCGGACCCGCGGTGGTCGCCAGCAACGTCACCGTGGTGCTCGCGCTGCTCACCCTGCTGTTCGCCGCCCTGCCGAGCACCCGCAGCCTGGGAGCCGCGGCCGCGTCGGGCCTGCTGCTGGCGATGGTGTTCGCGCTGTTCGTGCTGCCGCCGGCCCTCGGCCTGTTCGGACGGAAGCTGTTCTGGCCGTTCATCCCCCGCATCGACAAGTCGCTGTCCACCGACGACGCCGATCTGCACGCGACCGGCGCATGGCATCGCCTCGCGTCCGCGGTGGTGGCCCATCCGACGCGATCGTTGGCGGCGGCGGTCGTCGTGCTGGTGGTGTGCGCCCTCGGCGTCCTCGGCACCTCGATCGGGCTGAGCCAGACCCAGCAGTTCCGCGTGACCGCGGACTCGGTGACCGGCTTCGACGTGCTCGACCAGCATTTCCCCGCGGGACAGTCGGATCCGACGACCGTTGTGGCGAGGTCCGCCGCGGCGGGACCGGTCGAGTCCGCGCTGCGGTCCACACCCGGGGTCCAGTCGGTCGCGCAGACCGGTACGTCATCCGACGGCCTCAGCCGGTGGAGCGTCGTGCTCACCTCCGCGCCCGCCTCCGACGGCGCATTCGATTCGATCGGCGCCATGCGCGAGCGCCTCGCCGCCACCCCGGGTGCCGACGCGCTCGTGGGCGGGAGCGACGCCCGTGCCCTCGACACCCGGGACGCGGCCGCCGACGACCGCCTCCTCGTCATCCCGCTGATCCTCGCCGTCGTGCTCGTCGTGCTGTACCTGCTGCTCCGGTCGTTTCCGGCGCCCATCCTGCTGGTCCTCGCGACCGTGCTGTCGACGGTCGCGGCGATCGGCCTCGGGACGTTCGTCGGTGTGCACGTGTTCGGGTTCCCCGCGCTCGACGACAACGCCGTGCTGTTCGCGTTCCTCTTCCTCGTCGCGCTCGGCGTCGACTACACGATCTTCCTGGTCACCCGGGCGCGGGAGGAGAGCGCGCGACATCGGGTCCCGGAGGCGATGACCCGCGCCGTGTCGGCGACGGGCGGCGTCATCACCAGCGCCGGTGTCGTCCTCGCGGCGGTGTTCGCCGTCCTCGGTGTCCTGCCGCTCATCACGCTGACACAGCTGGGCATCATCGTCGGGCTGGGCATCCTGCTCGACACGTTCCTCGTCCGGACCGTGGTGGTCCCCGCGCTGTTCACGCTCGTCGGCGAACGGATCTGGTGGCCCACTCCCCCACGGGACCACGCCTCGCTACGCTGACGCGCATGAGCGAAACGAGAACACGTTCTATTCTCGACCGGTTCCGGCTCGACGGCCGGACCGCGGTCGTCACGGGCGCGGGACGGGGCCTCGGGGCGGCCATCGCGGTCGCCTTCGCCGAGGCGGGTGCCGACGTCGTCATCTCCTCGCGCACGGCCGACCAGCTCGACGCGGTGGCCGACCAGATCCGGGCCACGGGTCGACGCGCGATGACCGTGCCCGCCGACCTCAGCGATCCGGAGGTGACCGCGGGACTGGCCGCGACCGCGGAGGCGGAGTTCGGTCGCCTCGACATCGTCGTGAACAACGTGGGCGGGACGTTCCCCCGGGCCCTGCTCGAGACGTCGGCGGCGTCGTTGGAGAAGGCGTTCCGCTTCAACGTCGCGACCGCCCACGCTCTGACATGCGCAGCCGTGCCACTGATGCTGCGGAACGACACCGGCGGATCCATCCTCAACATCACCTCGACGATGGGCCGACTGCCCGGACGCGGGTACGCGGCCTACGGGACGGCGAAAGCCGCTCTCGCGCATTACACCCGGCTGGCCGCGGAGGACCTGGCCCCGCGGATCCGCGTCAACGGCATCGCCCCGGGTTCGATCGCCACGTCGGCGCTGGAGATCGTGACCGGCGACGACACCATGCGGTCCGCCCTCGAGGGAGCCACCCCACTGCAGCGCATCGGTGACCCGGCCGAGATCGCCGCCGCCGCCGTGTACCTCGCGTCGGATGCCGGCGCCTACTCGACGGGCAAGATCCTCGAGATCGACGGCGGGCTCATCAAGCCCAACATGGACCTCGGACTTCCGGACCTCTGATCGGGCCCGTCAGTCGAAGGCGTGCTCGTCGATGCGTTTGCCGCCGGCCAGGCCGTGCCATCCCATCTGCACCATGATGTCGGCGGCGGTGTCGAGGTCGATGTCGCCTTCGGAGATGCGGTCGGCGACGGCCTCGCCCGCACCCACCAACGCGACGGCCATCAGCTCGAACTCGCGGTCGGTGGCGCGCTCGACGGTGGTGCCGCGGCGCAACAGGTCGGCGATCATCTCGATCAGCCGCGCACGGCTCGCCGCGATGAGACCCGCGAACGCGGCCTGCCCGGTCGCCACGCGGTAGAGCACGCGCCAGGAGTCGCGGTTGGCGTCGACGAACCGCAGGAACTCGAAGATGACGGTGCGAGCCTGGTCCCGTTGGCGCAGACGCGGGTCGAACCCGATGGTCATCGCATCGATGAAGCGGGCGCCCTCGCGGTTTGAGGCACGCGGCGAAGAGTTCGTCCTTGGACCGTGATAGAGGTACAGCATCGGCTTGCTGATGTCCGCCGCGGCCGCGATCGCGTCCATCGACGTCTCCCGGAAACCCTTCTCCGCGAACACCTTGACCGCCGCGTCGAGCATCTGCTGTTCACGGACGGCGCGGGGGAGCCGCTTCGTCCCTCCCGGCATGGTCCACCGCCTCTCACCCGCTCGCGGCCCGGACGAGACCGGACCGACCTACAACTTACCAGGCAGTAAGTTAGCGGCGCGAGAACGGCGCGGATCAGTCCGCCGAGCCGACACCGGCATCGCGCGGGAGCCCCCCACGGTGATGGACCGCGTGGAGAGCGGCGGCGACCGTCGTCGCGACGATGCCCTCGTCGACGGGGCCCAGCGCCGGCAGCAGCGTGCGCAGCATGAGCGGACCGATCAGCAGGTCGGCGACCTGCTCGACGTTCTGACCGACCTCGATGTCACCGCGGGCGGCGGCCTGGTCGACGGCGGTGGCGACCGCGGCGCGACGCGGTGCCATCACGTCGTCGAGGAGTCGGGAGCGCAGCGCGTCGTTGCGGGAGCTCTCCTCGATCAGTCCGGGGAGGGCCTTGACGACGAGGGATCGGTGAAGAAGGCGACCTGGGCCTGCTGGATGCGTCGGAGATCGGTCGGCAGGTCCCCCGAGTCGACGACCGGGTCGAACACGAGCCGGGCGCTCATGGCGGCGGAGACGATCTGCGCCAGCGATGCGTACCGGCGGTAGACGGCCGGCCGCGTCGTGCCCGCGGCCCGTGCGACCGCGTCGATGGTGGTGGCGCCGTACCCGTTCTCGACGATCATCCGCGCCGCCTCGTCGAGGATGGCGTCGTCGATCGACGAATCTCTAGGCCGGCCGGTATTGACCATCAAACATTACAGACTGTAACGTAACGTGGCATGAGGACGAGGGTAGCAGCGCAGGGGGTCGCCTGTCTCGGGGGGCGCTGCGCCCTCGATCGGATGGGGGAGTCCGATGGGTGAGGCCGTGTTGTGGGCGTTGATCATCGTGTCGATCGCGGTGATGGCGTCCATCTGCACGATCACGCTCCTCGTCATCTCGCGCCTTCGGGACCCGGGGGGGGATCCCGACGGAGCGGGAATCCATGTCGACTGGCCTCTGCCGGCCGACCTGGCGTCCGCGGAGCCGCGGGCACTACGCGACTGACGAACGGTTTTTACGTGGGGTATTCCGTTCGTCGGGCAGCCGGGGGGCTGGACGCGTAGTGCCCGCGCGGACCATCGGGTCCACGCGGTACTCAGCACGCGCCCGTGGTGCGCAGCACGCGCCCAACGGAGTCGTCTACACGCGCGGCCGTGATGCGTCCGCTGCGCACCGCCGTCGTCAGTCCGTCGAGGACCGACGGCACCGCCGACGTCGTCAGCCACAACGCGAGGTCCGCTCCGGCCTCGATCGCTCTGGTCACCGCTTCGACGATCCCGTAGCGCGCAGAGATCGCCGCCATGCCGCTGAGGTCGTCGGTGAAGATCGGTCCGTCGAAGGGGCGACCGCCGTACCCGGCACCCGTCCGCAGCATGCGCATCGCCGCGGGCGAGATGCTCGCCGGGAGTTCGTCACCGGTCAGACCGGGAACGATGAGATGGCCCACCATGACACCGGTCGCGGGGGGACCCGCGGGTCCGGGCAGCAGGGACCGATAGGGCACGAGGTCGTCGGTGCGCAGCTGCGACAGCGGCGGCGTCCGCACCGTCCCCGTGTGTGAGTCGCCCGATCCGTGCCCGTGGCCCGGGAAGTGCTTGAACACAGGCATGACTCCGGCGTCCCGGAGACCGTTCGCGAACGCGGCGGCGTACGTCGCGACCGTCGCCGGGTCGTCCGAGAAGGACCGGTCGCCGATGACGGTGTCGTCGGGCTGGTCGCTGACGTCGGCGTCCGGGGCGAGGTCGACGGTGATGCCGAGCCGCCTCATCCCCTCACCCGTGCGGCGGGCGATCGCACGCACCTCCGTCGGCGTCGACGTCCGCGCCAGGTCACGCGCCGACGGGCTGTCGATGCCGAGGTCGGCCAGTCGCGAGACCCGACCGCCCTCCTGGTCGATGGTGACCAGCACCGGCCGCGGTCCCGACCGCGCGATCGAGCGCAGACGGCCGTCCGCGTAGATCGACGCGTCGGTGCTGCTCTGCAGGAAGATGCCGCCGACGTGCTGGTCCCGGACGACCCGCAGAGCGTCCGACGGGCCGGTGACGCCGACGACAAGCAGCGACGCCAGCCTGTCGCGCAGGCTCATCCGGGCGATCGTCGACGCGCACCGGGCCGACGCGACCGGGGAGGCCGCGACCGAGGACGAGGACGACGACGGCGCGACCGCCGATGCCGCGGAGGTGCTCTCCACCCCCGCGGGCTGCGTGGTCGAACAGGCGGTCGCCGCGATCGCGACGAGGCACAGGGCGGCGGTCCGCAGCTGACGGCGTCGGTCCCAGGACATGCGGAGCAGTCTCGCACGGGACCCGACAACCGGCCCCGAGCAGGGCATATCGGACTATTCTGGGCGCCGGGGGCCGTCGAGAGGAGTTCCGCGATGAGCACCGAGGACACGACCGACCTGATCATGATCGCCTACGACGGGTCCGAGAACGCCGACCGAGCGATCGACCACGCCGCCCGCTTCCTCGCCGGGCGCCGCGCCGTCGTCGTCACCGCCTGAGAGACGGGTACCCACCAGTCGGCCCGCCTGTCGAGCGCCGCCGGGATGCAGCCCATGTTCGCCGCGGGCGTCGACACCGAGGTGGACGACCTGCTGCGCGAGGAGGCCCGGCGGATCGTCGACGCCGGAGTGGCTCGGGCCCGCGCGGGCGGACTCGACGCCGACGGCCACCTCGCCGAGGTGTCGACCACCGTGTGGGGCGCACTGGTGGAGGCAGCCGACGATCTCGGCGCCGCCGTGCTGGTCACCGGCACCCGCGGCGCGTCGGGTCTGCGGGCACTGCTGCACAGCTCCGTGGCCGAGGCGGTGCTGCGTCACTGCAGCCGGCCTGTGCTGGTGGTTCCGGCGAGTTGCGCCGACCGACGAGACCCGGTGCGGGCAGGGGCGGGTGGTAGCTTGACCCCATGACCGACAACCGCCTCATCGCCGGAGCCGTGGCGGGCATCATGGGCGTCATCGTGGCCATCGCGGTCGTCTTCCTCGGCGGGTTCCTCGCCTCCGACGACACGCCGTCCACATCGGTCAACAGCTTCAACGCCGACAACGGGTTCGTGAAGGGCTCGGTCGACTACGGCACCCGCGACAACGCCGGCGTCCGGAACTGACCCGAGCGTGACCTCGAACGGAGTGCGGAACTGACTTCTGCCACCTCGGTGGCCGATCGTCTCGGCGACGCACCGGCGGCACCGTCCGCCTCCTCCCGTCTCTCCCGACGTGGCGTACTCGTCGTCGCGGGCCTCTCGCTCGTCCTGAGCCTCCTGCAGTCGCCCGGCCGCGTCGCGGCCGACACCAAGCTCGACCTCGCGATCGATCCGGCCGGATTCCTCGGGCGCGCATTGCATCTCTGGTCGAGTGAGGCCCCGATGGGCCAGGTGCAGAACCAGGCCTACGGCTACCTCTTCCCGCACGGCGCGTTCTTCCTCGTCGGCGACCTGGTCGGCCTGCCCGCGTGGGTCACCCAGCGTCTGTGGTGGGCGGTGCTGCTCACCGTCGGCGTCGTGGGCGTCGTCCGTCTCGCCGAGGCGCTGCGGATCGGGTCACCGGGCTCGCGTGTCGTCGCCGGGATCGCCTTCGCGATCAGCCCGCGCGTCCTCACCACGCTCGGGTCGATCTCGTCGGAGACGCTCCCGATGATGCTCGCGCCGTGGGTGCTCGTGCCGGTCGTGCTCGCGCTGAACCATGCGGTACCCCCGCACTCGATGCGTCGGCTCGCGCTCGGATCCGCCTGTGCCGTCGCGCTCATGGGGGCGGTGAACGCCGTCGCGACGGCCGCGGCCTGCGGGGCGGCGATCGTGTGGTGGGCCTGTCACGTCCGGCTGCGCGGGCCGGGCTCCCGACGGTGGCGGGTGTTCACCGGATGGTGGGCCGTCGGTGCCGTGCTCGCCTGCGCCTGGTGGGCGGTGCCGCTGCTGATCCTGTCGCGGGTCAGTCCTCCGTTCCTCGACTTCATCGAGTCCTCGCGTGTGACGACGCGGTGGACGTCGCTCGTGGAGGTGCTGCGCGGCACCAGTTCCTGGACACCGTTCGTCTCCCCGGACCGGGTCGCCGGCGCCGTGCTGGTGTCGTCGCCGACCGCGGTGCTCGTCACCGGGGCCGTCGCCGCCGCGGGACTGGCCGGTCTGGTGATGCGGTCCATGCCCGCGCGGGGCCGCCTCGTCACCGTCGGGGCCGTCGGTCTCGTCCTGTTGTGCGCCGGGTTCGAGGGCCAGATCGGTTCTCCCGTGGCCGAACCCGTGCGGTCGTTCCTCGACGGGGCGGGCGCCCCCCTGCGCAACGTCCACAAGCTCGACCCGATGATCCGCCTGCCGCTGGTGCTCGGCATCGCGCATCTGCTGGCGCGGATACCGTTGCCCGGCACGGTCGATCGTCGTGTCGCACTGCGCTCGTTCGTCCATCCCGAGCGGTCGCGCACGGCGTCGGCGACCATCGTGTTCCTCCTCGTCCTCGTCGGCGCCGGTTCCACGGCATGGACGGGATCGTTGGCCCCGCAGGGATCGTTCTCGTCGATCCCCGGGTACTGGCCGGCCGCCGCGCAGTGGCTCCAGCAGCACGCCGGGCCGTCGTCGTCACCACGGCGCGCTCTCGTCGTCCCGGGTGCGCCGTTCGCCTATCAGACATGGGGTTTCACCCGCGACGAACCGTTGCAGCCGCTGGCGACGACGCCGTGGGCGGTCCGCGACGCGATCCCGCTCGTGCCTCCCGGCGCGATCCGCGCGATGGATTCCGTGCAACGGCAGATCGCGTCGGGCCGCCCGTCGCCCGGACTCGCCGCCACGCTCGCCCAGCAGGGCATCGACTACGTCGTGCTGCGGTCGGACCTCGCGCCGACGACGTCCCGCTCCGCGCGGCCCATCGTCGCGCGCCAGACCCTCGCCGGCTCGCCGGGCCTGCGCGAGGTGGCGTCGTTCGGGCCGCGGATCGGACCCCGCCCGATCCGCGGTGTCGTCGGCGACGACGGCCTCGCGCCGCCGATGACCGCGATCGAGATCTGGTCCGTGTCACCGGCCGGCGCGGGTCAGGGGTTCGACGGGACCGGGCCGGGTCTGGTCGACGCGGCTGCGATGCCCCGGGTGATCGGCGGGCCCGAGGCGATGGAGCGACTACAGGACCAGGCCGCCCGCGGCGCCGGACCCCCGATGGGGCCCGCACTGCTCGAGGCCGACGCGCGCCGCGCGGGCCTGCCGGACTCACCGTCCGTCGTCACCGACACGCCGGTCTCCCGCGAGACCGACTACGGCCGCGTGGACGACCACAGCTCGTCGGTCCGCGCACCCGACGACCGACGGTCGACGCAGAACTCCGTCCCCGACTACCCCGTCGACGGCGCCGCACCCGTCACCGGGCAGTGGCTGCTCGACGGACAGCCCGGCCAGGTGTCGGTGACCGCGTCGGGCTCGGCCTCCGACGCGACCCAGCTCGGGCAGACGTCACCGGCGAACTCGCCGTCGGCGGCGTTCGACGGCGACCCCAACACGTCCTGGATCAGCCGCGATCTCGACGCCGCCGTCGGGCAGTGGCTCCAGGTCGACTTCACCCGACCCCGGTCGGACCTGGCGGTCACCGTCACACCGGGCCGGTCCCTGGGCCCCGCCGTGACCGGTCTGCTGATCTCGACCGAGGCGGGAACCGCGGTGGCGCAGGGGATCACACCCGGGCAGCCGGTGACGGTGGCCGCGCCCAGCGGCCCGACACGGTGGGTGCAGGTGCGGGCCATCTCCACCGCGACCGGTCGCGCCGGCAGCCAGTTCGCCATCGCCGAGATGCGCCTGAAGGACACCGGGACCGGTCGCGACCTGTCGATCACCCACCGCACCGTGATGCCCGAATTGCCTGCTGGACAACCCGTCACGGGCTGGTCGCTGGGTCAGGACGGGTCCCGGACGGCATGCGCGTCGGGGCCCGACATCACGCGCTGCTCGGCGGGTCTCGGCCTCGCACCGGAGGAGCCGGGGATCTTCGAGCGTGTGCTGTCGGTGCCGACACCGACCGCGGTGACACCCCGGGTGTGGCTGCGGTCGTCGGCCGGCACCGCGCTCGACGACCTGCTGCGGGACCCGGGCCACGCCTCGGCGACCGGCGCGTCGTCGGTGACCGACCCGCGGGGCTCTGCCGACGCCGTCGTCGACGGGGACCCCGGGACCACCTGGATCGCCTCGGCCGACTCGACGAAACCCGGTGCCGCCGACGCCTCGGTCCGCATCACGCTGCCGTCGCCACGCCGGGTGACCGGCCTGACGGTGGTCGTGCCGCAGGGCCGCTACCCGGCGCGGCCGACGCGGATCGGGGTGGATCTGGGCACCGGCCGCCAGATCAGGACGCTGCCCGCCGACGGTCACGTCGACCTCGATCCGGCCGTCACCGGGACCATCACCGTGTCCGTCGTCGCATTCGACGACCTCGTCGACGTCAACAGCCTCGGGTTCGCCGACCCCGCGCCGCCCGGTATCGCCGAGATCCGCCTCGACGGGGCCCCGATGCCGACCGCGTCCGCGGATCGCGTCATCACCGTCGGCTGCTCCGACGGACTCGAGATGTCGATCGGCGAGCGTCGGATCCCGTTGTCGCTGAGCACCACCGCCCGGCGGCTCTTGTCCGGGGATGCGATCGCCGCGACGCCGTGCACCTCCGCCCCGGTACCCATGTCCGCGGGCCGGACGTCGGTGTCGGTCGCGCCGTCGGAGGCGTTCACGGTCGACTCGGTGGCCCTGACCGCGGCCGGGGACCTCACCCCGCCGACCGACACGGTGCGTCCGGTGACACCGCGGACGTGGGGCCCGGACTCCCGCGTCGCCGACATCGACCCGTCGTCGTCGGAGCGCGTGTTCGTGGTGCCGGAGTCGACCAACCCCGGTTGGCACGCGACGCTCGACGGCCGGGCCCTGTCACCGATCGTCGTCAACGGGTGGCAGCAGGGCTGGGTCGTGCCGGCCGGGACGTCGGGGACCCTGCGACTGGACTACCCCCTCGACAGGCCCTACCGCCTCGCCCTGCTGATCGGACTGCTGGCCGTCGCGGCGCTGTTCGTCGCCGCGCTGTGGCCCGATCGGCGGCGTCGCGACGTGGGCGCACCGATCGACGCCCCGCGCGCGCCGGTGCTCGCGGCGATCGGTGGCACGGCGGCCCTCGTCGTGTTCGGTGGGTGGGTCGGTGTCGTCGTCGGCGCCGTCACGGCGCCGGCGGTCCTGGCCTTGCGCCGTCGACGACCGCGGGCCGTACCGCTCGTCGTCGCCGGGACGTTCGGTATCGGCGTCGCCGGACTGTCGTGGGGACCGTGGGCGTCGGGTGATCCCTACACCGGGTTCGACTGGTGGGTCACGCTTCCCGCGCTCGTCGCGGTCGCCGCACTGGCGACCGTGGTGGTGTCCGGACCGATCTCCCGGCGGCGTCGTTCCCGTTCGCGCACCGCGCGGCGCGCCGGTTCCTCGACGAGTCCGTAGCTCGCCGCGGACACGCCGACGGTGACCACGACCGTCACCAGCCACACCGACCACATGGTGCCGCCGAAGAGCGCGAAGCCGACCAGCGGGAACACGACCGCGAGCACGGCGAGATGCCAGATGAAGATCGCGTAGGACCATCGGCCGAGCGTCTGCATCGTCGCCGACGCCAGGAACCGGTGGTGGCCGGGCGCGAGCACGAGCGGCGCGAGCAGCGCCCATCCCAGCACCGCGCCGAGTGCGGTCTTGACGGCGAACTCGGCGGCGGTGACCGCACCGAGCCCCGACGGCCCGGCCACGGGGGTGCAGGCGACGGCGTAGACCACCACGGCGAGTACCGCCATGGGGATCCGGCGCATCGACAGTCGGCGGAGTCGCCCGTCCGTGCCGGACACGGCGACCTCGGCCAGGATCGTGCCCGCCAGGAACCACGGCAGGTAGCCCGGCAGCCACAGCGTCCCCGAGACCCCGTCGGCGAGGGGGAGCCGGTGGGCCACGAAGGCCCACCCGAGCGCCAGGACGGCGACCGCGAGCATCACCGGCACCCGCCACCGGGCGCGGGATCCGCGTAGTCGCACGAGGAGCCAGGCGATGAGCGGCAGCGCGACGTAGAAGCTGACCTCGACGGCGAGGCTCCACATCTGTGTCAGTCCGGACACCAGCGCATACGGGACGTACACCTGCAGCAGCGTGAGGTTCGCCAGCCACGTCACGACGCTCGCGCCGCGGGCGGCCGGCACGAGTGCGAGCACCACGACGACCACGACCACATACGCCGGGAGGATGCGGACGGCGCGATGACGGAGGTACCGGCGTATACCCGGCGCCCGCCGACCGCCTCGGGCCGCGGCGGCGTGCGGTCGCCACAGCAGGAACCCCGAGAGCGCGAAGAACAGGGCGACCGCGAGGTCGAGGCGGCCCCAGATCGCACCCATCACCGAGCCGTCCACCGGTCGTGTCTGGAACGCCACGTGCGTCGTGAGGACTCCGAGGGCGGCGAGCGCACGCATCCCCTCGAGCGCCGGGATGAACCGCGGAGGTCGGAAGGAGGAGGTCGGGGCGTGCATCGGCGACGACGCTACCCGCGCCGTGAGCGGTCCCGGCACCGCGCGCAGGACCACGGATCCGGACAGGCCGACTGTTAGTCTCGCTCGCAGGGTGGAGCATCGTGCCTGCCAGGGGTGTCCCCGACTCGAAGGAGCGCGTGCCATGGCGACAGGCCGGATGTCGGCCCGGGACCTGCTGGGTCCCGTACTCATCTTCCTGGGCGCACTGCTCGTGGTGGCGGCGATCGCCATGCCGTTCTACCTCGTGGGGCAGCTGCAGAAGACCCCGATGGACACCGACTACACGACGGTGTCGACGGCGCAGCGGAGTGACGGTGTCACGAACAACTCCGCGCTGCCCGCGCAGATCCTGAACCGCTGCTCTCTCACCGCATCCCGGCCCGAGGTGTCGCCGGCGGCGCTGACGCAGCAGCAGCGCGTCGTCGTCGTGAAGCCGGCCGGCGCCGACCGCGTCACGTTCCAGGCCGGTACGTCGACGCGCATCAACCAGGTGCAGATCTCCGGCGAGACGGTCACGCCCAGTGCCGATTCCACCAGCGGCGGGGGATGCCTCGGCGCCCTGTTGTCGGCGACCGTCGACCGCGTGACCACCAACCGCACCAGTGGCGCGGCCGCGCTCGGCGGCGGGGGCAGCTCGGAGGTCCAGCTGGACGCGTCGACCAAGTCGATCTCCGTCCCGGATCGTCGCGGCCTGCAGTACAAGTTCCCCTTCGACACCTCGTCGGGGAAGCGCTACATCTACTTCGACCTCGCGTCGCGGACCACCAACCCCCTCTCCTACGTCGACTCGACGGAGATCGCCGGCGTCAAGGTGCTGCATTTCCGTCAGACGGTCCCGGCGGCCAACCTCGCGCAGCTGCGCGATGCCAACGACTCCACCCCCGCCGGGACGCAGCTGTCGCAGGCGGCATCGTGGTACGGCGGCTTCCCCGGCATCGACAACCGCCAGAAGCTGCCGGCCGACCTGTACCGCGAGACCACGCGGGACCTGTACGTCGAGCCCGACAGCGGCACGATCGTCAACGACCGCGAGCGGATCCAGGAGTACTACAAGATCTCCGGCGTCAGCGGCGATGCCCCGGAGGCGTTGCGCAACTACAAGTTGACCAACCTCGACGTCACCTTCGCCTACGACCAGAACACGCAGCAGTCCCGGGCGTCGGCCGCGAAGGACCTGTCGTCGCCGATCAAGCTGTACGGCCGCTGGCTGCCCATCGCGTTCGGCATCGTCGGCGCG
Organism: Gordonia paraffinivorans; assembly: GCA_036946345.1. Lineage (GTDB taxonomy): Bacteria > Actinomycetota > Actinomycetes > Mycobacteriales > Mycobacteriaceae > Williamsia_A > Williamsia_A paraffinivorans_A. The sequence goes on from JAQIJH010000004.1 coordinate 120,518, forward strand.
CTCGCCCTGATCGCGGGCATCGTCCTGCTGCTCCGCGGGCCGCGCACCCCGGCCGCGGTGGTCGCCGGCGACGACCCGTACTACCCCGTCGCCACCCCGGACGAGGACGACGAGACCCGTCGGTTCGATCGCCGCGAGCACGACGGTTTCAGTGATGCCGACGCCCCGACCGAGGCCCGGCCGGACCTGCAGAAGCGGGGGGCGGGCGGAGCAGCCGGTGGCGCGGCAGGGACCGGTCCCTCGGACGACGACGAGACCCAGCAGTTCCCGCGTGTCTCCGACGACGGGCCGCGGGTCGGGTGGTCGTCGCCGGACGGCCCGGACGCCGGACACGATGCCGACGGGCCCGGCGAGTCCGAGACCCGCCCCGACGACCCCTGGCGACGCCCCAACGGCTGACCCGGCAGAGTCACACACCCACCGCCGCCCCCGACCACACCGGTCGCGGGCGGCGGTGTCGTCTACGAAACGGCCCGCCGGTGTCGTCGCTCACAGCCGACCCGACGCCGCTTGACGGAAAAGTGGTAGTCACTAACACTAGTGACCGAGCGTCAGTTGACGGCGCATACCGACTCAGCCCCGAAAGGCCTCGTCATGGCATCACTCCTGTTCCGGGTGGGACGGTTCTGCTACCGCCACCGGTGGTCGGTCATCGCGGCGTGGGTGTTGGCCCTCGTCGTCATGGCAACGCTCGTCGGCGTCCTCAAGCCGACGTTCGCGAAGGACTTCAGCCTCCCCGGCACCGATTCGGGAACGGCCACCTCGCAGGTGGAGCAGTACTTCCCCGAGGTCCAGAAGCAGCAGATGCAGGCGTCCACGAGCGTCCTGGTCAGCGCACCGGACGGGCTGGCGAACCACACCGCGCAGATCGACGCGCTCGTCGCCGACCTCAAGGGCCTGCCGGAGCTGACGGACGCGCAGGCGATCGTGAACCCGGTCGCCGCCGCGCAGGCCGATCCCGCCGTCGCCCGGCAGGTCCTCGGCGACAACGGTCGGGTCGGGCTGATCCAGGTGCGTCAGGGCATCGAGGTGACGGACCTGAAGGTCAGCGACAAGGACAAGCTGACGTCGATTCTGTCGGAGAACCGCCGCAACGGCCTCGACGTCGAGGCGACCGGTTCGCTCATGCAGGCCCAGGAGCCGCCGGGCAAGGCCGAGGCGATCGGTTTCGCCGTCGCGTTCGTGGTCATGATCGTGGCGTTCGGCGCACTCGTGGCGTCGTTCATCCCGCTGATCACCGGCCTCGTCGGCGTCGGACTGACGATCATGCTGGTGACCTTGGGCGCGGAGTTCCTGTCCATCAACCAGACCGCCACGGCCATCGTCACGATGCTCGGCATCGCGGTCTCCATCGACTACGCGCTGTTCATCGTGTCCCGCTACCGGACCGAGTTGCGCAAGGGCGGTGATCCCGCCGACGCGGTCGGTCGTGCGGTCGGTACCGCGGGCTCGGCTGTCGTGTTCGCCGGGCTCACCGTGGCCATCGCCGTCGTCGCGCTCACGGTCATCGGCATCCCGCTGATCACCCAGATGGGTTCGGGCGCAGCGATCGCCGTCGGTGTGGCAGTCCTCGGTGCCCTGACGCTGATCCCGGCGCTGCTGGGTGCGGTGCGACGGTTCGCGTTCACCCCGCGCATCCCGTGGATCAAGCACGCCGAGCCCGCCGCCGACGTCGACACGATGGGTGTGCGCTTCGGCCGCATGGTCGTGAAGCGTCCGCTGCCGTTCGTCATCGTCGGCCTCGCGGTGCTCGCCATCGCGGCCATCCCGGCCACGAAGATGGAACTCGGCCTGTCGCTGAGCAACGACGACGAGGCGCCGGCACAGGCGCTGCTGGCCAAGGGATTCGGCCAGGGCATCAACGGACCGCTCCTCGCGGTCGTCCACTCGACCGACGGGAAGCCGATCGCCCAGATCGCGGAGCAGACGGTCGACCACATCAAGGGCCTGAGCGACGTCGCGAACCCCGCGACGTTGCGGGCGATCCCCAACCAGGCCGGTGACACCGCACTGATCACGGTGACGCCGACCAGCGCACCCGCCGCCGAGGCCACCCACACCCTGATGGAGAACATCCGCGACTTCACCCCGACGGTCGAGCGTTCGGGCGCCGAACTGCACGTCGGCGGTCAGACGGCGATCACCTCCGACCTGTCGGCGAAGCTGAACTCGGCCCTGATCCCCTACCTGATCGTCGTGGTGGGCCTGGCGTTCCTGGTGATGATCGGTGTGTTCCGGTCGCTGTGGGTGCCGCTGATCGCCACCGTCGGCTTCCTGTTCTCCGTCGCCGCCACGTTCGGTCTCACCGTCGCGATCTTCCAGGAGGGCTGGCTCGGCCTGGTGAGCAACCCGCGCGAGATCCTGTCGTTCCTCCCGATCTTCGGCATCGGCGTGGTGTTCGGCCTCGCGATGGACTATCAAGTGTTCTTGGTGACTCGCATGCGTGAGGAATTCGTGCACGGCCTGTCGACGAAGGAGGCCATCATCGCCGGCTACCGACACGGCTCGCGCGTGGTGACGTCGGCCGCGATCATCATGATCAGCGTGTTCGCCGCGTTCATGCTCGCGCCGGACACCACCTCGAAGATGATCGGGTTCACGCTGGCCGCCGCGGTGCTGTTCGACGCGTTCGTGATCCGCATGATGGTGGTGCCCGCGCTCATCGCCCTCCTCGGCGACCGTGCGTGGTCGTTGCCGAAGTGGCTGGACCGATTCGTCATCGACTTCGACATCGAGGGCACCAAGGTCGTCGACCGCGGCGTCCCGGCAGCGACGGACAGCCGTCCGGCGCAGCCGGTCACCCAGGGGTCGTAGTGTCCGTGAGCACCCCTCCCGACGAGGACGGCACCGGCACCGCCGGCGACCGTCCCGTCGGGCTGCGGGAGCGCCACAAGCGTCGGACCCGGGCGGCCATCCGCGCCGCGGCCCTGCGCCTCTGCCTCGAGCAGGGGTTCGCGGCGACGACGGTCGAGCAGATCGCCGCCGAGGCCGAGGTCTCGGCGACGACGTTCTTCCGGTACTTCCCGTCGAAGGAGGACGTCATCATCACCGACGACCTCCTCGAGGACCGTCCGCCCATGTTCGTGGGCGCGCCGCCGGGGATGTCCGCCTTCGATCTCGTGCGGTGGGAGGTCCGCAACCTGTTCGAGTGGTCGGCGGGTGACGACTGGGCAGGCAACCGCGACCGGGTGCGACTGATCCGGTCCGACCCCGCGCTCATCGCGGCACAGCAGGATCTGTTCGAACGGCGTATCGGGGAGGGCACGAAAGTCCTCGCCGAGTACCTGGGGCGCCCGCTCGACGACTTCGGGGTGCGCGTCTTCCTCGGCGCCGTGACCGGCGCGATCAACCAGGTGATCGATCCGGAGGCCGACCCCGAACCCGATCTCGCGGTCCAGGCCGTGATGGACGTCCTCGACCTGTTGGAGCGCGGGATCCCGCTCTGACCGGCGACGACGGTGAAAGCGGGCCGTGCGGTGGTAGACGTGGAGGGGACGGCGCTACAGCCCCCGGCGTCCGACGCACTGATCCGTCGACACAGAGCCGGAGTCCGCCATGCCGACAGTCGAACGCACCTTCTCCACCAGCGCACCCCGCGACGCCGTCGTGGAGTACCTCGCCGACTTCTCCCACGCCGAGCAGTGGGATCCGGGCACGGAGCGCTGCACGCGCGAGGACGACGGCCCCGTCCGGGTCGGCTCGTCCTGGCACAACGAGTCGAAGATCGCCGGAGTGAGCACCGAGTTGACCTACACGCTCACCGAGCTGACCGACAGCCGGATCGTGCTGGTCGGTCGCAACGAGACCGCCACCTCGACCGAGACGATCACCGTCGCCGACACCACCGAGGACGGCGCGCCGGGGAGCACCATCACCTACCGCAACGACGTCGAACTGTCCGGCGCGGCGAAGCTGGCCTCGCCCGTGGTCAAGGTCCTCTTCGAGAAGCTCGGGAACGACACCGAGAAGCAGCTCGTCGAGGTGCTCGACGCGTTGCGCGCGTCCCCGAATGCCTGAGTGCCCGAGTGCCTGAGGCGAACTCCCCGGAGCACGTCGACGTCGTCGTGCTGGGCGGCGGCAACGCCGGTGTCGCGCTCGGCGCCCATCTGCGACGCCGTGGCGTCCACCGCATCGCGATCGTGGAGCCGTCGACGACCCACACCTACCGCCCCCTGCTGAACTACGTGGGGGGAGGCGAGGCCCGATTGCCGGCCGCGCAGCGGTCGCAGGCGTCGGTGACACCACAGGGATGTCGGTGGGTGCGGTCCACCGTCGAATCCGTCACGCCCGCCCCAGATCCCGACGGTGACCATCTCGTCCGGTGCGCCGACGGCACCCGTCTCGCCTGCCGGGACCTGGTGGTCACGACGGGTCTCGTCCCCGACGACGACGCGCTCCCCGGGGTCACGGAGGCGCTCACGCATCCGGCGGTGGTGAGCAACTACCTCGACGCGGCGACGCGGACGTGGGCCGGGATCCGAGACCTGGCCGGCCGGGGCGGGCATGCGGTGTTCACGCTGCCCCGTCCGCCGGTCAGTTGCTCGGCCACCACGCTCAAGCCGCTGTTCCTCGCGCTGGACCACTGGGATGCCGCGGGCTCCGGGGTCTGGGCGACGGTGCTGGTGGACCGTCCGACGCTGATCGGTGTCGACGACCTCGACCGCACGATCCTCGACGCCCTGCGGGACCGGGGCGTCCGGGTCCGGACGAACGCCACCGTCGTCGGGGTGGACCCCGACGACGGGAATGTCCGGGTCCGCGCCGCCGACGGCACCGAGGACACGGTCGACTACGACCTGTTGCACCTGGTGCCGCCCTACCGCGCAGGACCGTACATCGAGGCGGCGGGGCTGGCGGGTGACCACGCCGGACTCGTCGACGTCGACCCGGAGACGTTCGCACACAGGCGGTTCGCACGCATCTGGTCCCTGGGCGACTGCGCGGACCTGGGGACCGACCCGTCCGGCGGTGCGCTCCGCAAGCAGGCGCCGGTGTGCGCGCACAACATCGTCGCGGCGCGGCGCGGCGACGACCTGCGCCGCTACGACGGGTACACCGTCGCGCCCGTCACGCTCAGCCGCCATCGGGCGATCCTGGGCGAGTTCGATCGGACCCGCAGGATGACGTCGTCGCTCCCGTCGTTCCTGAGCCCTCTGAGACCCCGACTGCTCACGTGGGCGTTCGACCGCTACGCACTCCCC